>NZ_JBKECZ010000097.1:0-1804 GCF_047975165.1 Mycobacterium sp. | reverse complement strand
TCTCGTTGGAAAGATAGGCTTCTAAAGTTTGGGTGTCCTTTCCCAAACCCGAAATGGTTACTGCTTTCCCTTTGCGAAGTTGGAAATATTTAATCGCATTGAAATTGGTGATGACCGTATAGGGTGAACCGGTGTCGAGAATAAAGTTGAGCGGAATGGAACCGTTGATGGAAACGGGGACGACGACAATTCCGTCAACGGTGGAAATGGGAACCGTAAATTTCTTTCGGTCTTTTTCAATTTTGAACTCTTGTCCGACCAAGTCATTCGACAAGAAATTAAACAAAACCAATAGTAGAAAAATTCCGTTCTTCATCCGGTCTAAATTACGAAAAGAAATGATTTCCGTTTATTTTCTACTGTTAAAAACAATGGTAAATAAAAAACGAACTTGATGACGATGTTGGTGCGAAATTGGAAATATTGAACCTTGCCAAAGCTTTCCAACTAAAATAGAATGGGTTCTGTAAATAGTGAACTTCTTAAATCAAACTCTGTTTATCTCGATAATTCAGAATTAAGAAGATGGTTACCAAGGTGATAAATGCCCAAAGAGAACTTCCGCCGTAGCTAAAGAACGGCAGCGGAATTCCCACCGTTGGAAACAACCCCATGACCATGGCGATATTGATAAAGAAATGAATTAAAAAAATGGTTGCTACGGAATAGCCGAAAAAACGCGAAAACACGTTGCGCTGCGACTCGGCGAGATAATAAATCCGGATAATAAATAGTCCATAAAAGAGTACCAAAATGGAACTTCCCAGAAAGCCCCATTCTTCACCAACGGTACAAAAAATATAATCGGTAGATTGCTCGGGAACGAATTTTCCCATTTTTACCGTTCCTTGCAAATAACCTTTTCCCAATAAATCACCTGAACCGATTGCAGTTTTGGAATAGAGCAAATTATAGCCCGATGTGTCGCGGTATTTTTTTTCACCCTCAAACAATACCATAATTCGTTCTTGCTGGTGCTTTGGAAGTTCCGAATAAATTTTTGGCGAAAAGAGTGAAATGCTACTGACCATGGTTAAAATAACGATAGAGATGATGGCAGTTTCAGTCGAACGGTTTGCACCAAACTCGGGACTAAACATTTTGTACGGTGATTGGGAATTGTCGCGGATTATAAAATAAGAAACAGAAATACCGGAAATTAATGCCAAAGCCAATCCGATTGACGAATAAAAAAGGACATTGAACTCGAGGACATTAAGCGGGGCGTATTCCCGCGCAGTTTTATCGGTTATTGCGCCCAATTCCGGTAAAAAACTTACCAATAAAATCAATCCGACAAAGTAGAAAACCAGACCGTACTGTACACCCATGACGGTTTTCAGCGTTGAACGGTTATAGGTAAAGGCAAGGTACAAAAGACAAATGATGGTGGTCAATAAACCTATGGCGGTCTATACATAATTAGCCGGATAGGAAATGGAGACTAACTATAAATATCCGCCGATCGCAGGAATAAAGATGTACCATGCAGAAAATCCTTCGCGGTACAATGCAACGATGAAGGCACTAAAAACCAGTACCGAACCCAAATCGGGTTGTAAAAGTATGAGGCTTACCGGTATTCCAATGATGGCAAAAGCCGTCAAAATCGTTCGTCTTGTTCCCATTTCTACCGACGGTGAACTAATGAAATTCGCTAAAAGCAAGCCTGACGCTAACTTTGCAACTTCCGCCGGTTGGACACTGACGACACCAAAGTTAAACCATGCTGTTGCGCCGTTGAGTTCCTTTCCGAAAATCAGTACGGCGATTCACAAATGGATTGCGATAAAATACAGCCGCG
>NZ_JBKECZ010000096.1:0-10215 GCF_047975165.1 Mycobacterium sp. | reverse complement strand
CGACTTTGATGTGGCCGTCGCCGATGAGTCCCTGGCGTTGGGCGGCGGCGGCGTTTTCCCGTACGGGTTCCAGGGGTTCACCGCCCAGGGTGCGGCGGTACCCGAGGTCGGCGGCTTCGGCGATGCGGCGGCTGGCGTCGGGTTTGGTGATGCGCAGCCGGTTGGCCAGGGTTTCACTCAGGGTGCCGCCGAGCTCCTTTTTGTCCGCGGTGGCGCGCAGGTTGTTGATCAGGGCGTGGCGGGGGGTGGGTATGCGGCGGGCGATGGTTTCCAGGCGGTCGAGCATCGTCAGCCGTTCGGGTGTGGTGAGCACATCGAAGTTCAACTCCAGCAGGCGATCCTGGATCGTGTCGAGTGCGTCGAAGACCTCGACGATCTCTTCACGGGTGCTGGCTGCCATGGTTCAAATGCTAGAGACACCCACCGACAACTCCGGGCCCCAAAGCCCGAAAATCCGTTGCCGCAGCCATATTCGGTCACTTTCATCCACAGACCCGGATTTATCCACAAAATCCGTTCACCCCCTTGACAATCACCGGAACGGCAGGCACGCCAGACCAACGAAACCCTCGAAGCCGGCCGGCCGCATTGAATAGCGGCTACGCCCGGGGAACACCACCATGGACGCGTACTACGTCAGGACGTCCGCTGCTAAGAACAGCCACCTTCGCTATGGTCCGGGTATCGCCAGCGCGGGCGAAGGAAACACCACGCCACCGTCGGCCAACACCACTATCGACGCTGGCCGGATCACCACTGGACCCGATCCGCAGCTGCAGGATCAGGGGATCACCAGGATCTTGCAGTGTCGCTCGGGGTCCGCCAAATCCTCGAATGCCGCCCCGACGCCGTCCAATCCCACCTCGCCGGTGATCAGTGGGGCGACGTCGATAGCACCCTCGGCGATCGCCCGCAGCGACATGCCGAACTCATCCGGGTCGTAGGCCATCGAGAATGTCACGGTGATTTCTTTGGCCGCCGCGAAAAACGGATGGACGGTATCTGGTTCCATGCACACCCCGGCGACCACCAGCCGCGTACCGCGCCGGGCACGTAGCAGCATGTCGTCAATGATTCCCGGCACTCCGACCGCCTCGAAAACCACCGCGGCCTTGACACGGTCAAACGGCGAATCCTGTGCTGGATCAACTGACTCATGGGCACCCATTGCAACGGCCAATTCGCGCCGCTTGGGTGAAAAATCAGCCGCCACAATGGTTTCGACGCCGCGCATGTGGAGCGCACCGATGATCGCGAGGCCGATCGGGCCGCAGCCGAGAACCAGGGCGGGTTCTTCGGCGTCGATGCCGGATTTGTTGACGGCGTGCAGTCCCACCGCCATCGGCTCGGTCAGGGCGGCGTGTTTGGCGTCCAGGCCGTTGGGAATGGGTAGCAACATCGGTGCCGAAAGCAGCATCCGCTCGGCGTAGCCGCCAATCGTGCTGTTGCTGTACACGATCGGCTCGATACCGTTTCCGTGCAGCAGTGCCGGTAGTGATGTGACCGGTGTGCCTGGCCGGTGGGTGCGGGTATCGGGTCCGGCCTCGAGTACTTCGGCGCTGAACTCGTGGCCCATGAAAATGTCCCGGCCGAGGTCGATGGTCGTATCGGCCGCATCACCGGTCATTGCCCGGGTCATCTGCAGAACCTGGCTGCCATGCGCGGCGAAATGCAGGTCGGAGCCGCAAATTCCGCAACTGCGCACCGCAACCAGCACTTGGCCGGGTCCGGGTACCGGATCCGGGATGTCGTCGCGGTACACCATGCGACCGTCGCGAAGTACCGATCCGCGCATCAGTTGCCCGGGGTATCGGTATCGCGCTCGGCGACGTGCTTTCCGATAGCCTGCACGACCGCCTGCCCCGCCCGGCCGATCAGCTCGTCGCGCTTGCCTTTGGCCCATTCATGCGATTCGCGCGCTGCCTGGAGTTGACCGGTGAAGTGCGGAATCACCTTGCGGGCGAACAAGTCGTAGGAATGAAAAGTCGCCTGCGGGGACGCCCAGTCGTGACCGAGCAAGAGCAGCGTGCCGAACCCGCCGGAGCGCTCCAGCAGGTCTTCGATGTGTGCGATCGCATCTTCGGGGGTTCCAATACAGCAATTCCCTTTGGCTGCGTAGTCTTCGACGAATTTGCGCGGTGAATCCGCCCCTTCGACAGTGTTGGACAGCGGCACAAAGCCGGCTGCGCCGAAGTATTTCGCGAAGTCCATCAATCCGTAGGTGCAGTCTTCGATGGCTTGATCGCGAGTATCCGCCAGGTGCATGATGCTCAAGACACGCCAGTTGCGCCGGTCGGGCTCATCGCGACCCGCCTTGGCGGCCTGTTCGCGGACCACCTCCCAGGCGTTGTCAAGCGCCGCGTAGCCACCCGGCACCGACATCGATAGCGACAGCAGCGACGTTCCCAGGGCTCCGGCCAACCGGGGACCCGACGGAGAAATCATTGCCGCAGTGGATATTTCCGGGTGGGGCCACGTGTACGGACGGATGTGCAGCTGGGCCTCGCGCAGGGTGAACCAATCGGTGTGCCGGTCGACGCGTTCATCCGGCGCCGCCCGGAACAGCGCCAGGATCGCGTCGAGCGACTCCTGCATCATCCGGCGCTGGTCGATCGGGTCGATACCCATCATGTAGGCATCCGAGGGCAACGCCCCGGGGCCGGTGCCGAACATGACGCGACCGCGGGTCAAGTGGTCCAGCAGCACCCAGCGATCCGCCACCATCAGCGGGTGGTGATACGGCAGCGACACGACGCCGGTACCCAGCCGGATATGTTTCGTGCGTTCAGCTGCGGTCGCGATGAAGACCTCGGGACACGCGATCAGTTCATAGCCTCCCGAATGGTGTTCGCCGAACCAGGCCTCGTCGTAGCCCAACCGATCCAGCGCGACTACCCGATCCAGGTCGTATTCCAGTGCCACCGTGGGAGATTGGCCGGTCGGATGAAATGGTGTGATAAAAACACCGAATCGCAGCGGGTGTCTCACCAGTCAACTCCCTGGAGGAATTGGATAAGTGCGTCGTTTACCTCGGCGGGCCGTTCCTGCTGCAGCCAGTGGCCGGCACCGTCGAGCATCACTTCGCGGTAGGGGCCCTTGATCACCTCGGAAGCCCGGTCGGCCCGGGTGAACGTCAACACCGGATCGGCCGTCCCGCCGACGAACAGGCAGGGAACCGCGATGGTGGCGTCGGTGAGTTCCGGGGTGGTCTCCCAATTCCGGTCGAAGTTGCGGTACCAGTTCAGGCCACCGGTGAACCCGGTGCGGGTGAACTCCGCGACGTAGTGGTCGAGTTCGTCCGCGGTGAGCCAGTCGGGCAACCCGTCGGGTTCCGGAAGCCGATCGATGAAGCCTTCGGATCCGGGGGCGACCATCCGCAGCGCCGCTCCGCGATCCTCGGACATCCGCAGGCCACCCATCATGCGGCGCATCGTGCGTGCCGGGTCGGCGGCGAGTTCGGCGTCGGCGACGCCGGGCTCCTGGAAGTGCAGGATGTAGAAGAAGTTGTCTCCGAAAACACGCCGCCACGTCCGCGTCGGCGCGACCTTCGGCCTGGGTGTCACCGGGACGCTCAACGCGGCGACCGCGGCGACCCGGTCAGGGTGCAGCAGCGGTGCGTTCCACACCACCGCCGCGCCCCAGTCGTGCCCGATCCATGCGGCGCGCTCGGCCCCGACGTCGTCGAGCAGGCCGACGATGTCGCCGGTCAACGCATGGATGTCGTAGGCGTCGATGGGCTCCGGGCGCGACGAACCGCCGTATCCGCGCTGATCGGGTGCCAGCACGTGGTAGCCGGCCGCGGCCAGGGCGGGAATCTGATGCCGCCACGAATAGGCCAGTTCCGGGAAGCCGTGACACAGCACGACCACGGGCGCGCCCCGCTCGCCGGCCTCGACCACACGTAACTGCACGCCGTTGGTGTCGACTAAACGTTGGGTGGGGACAGCCATGATCTCACCAAATCACAGCGTTCCGGAGCTGAGAAGGGCGGCCGGGAACTTCAGGGGCCCACCGGGCGGGGCCGGGACCACTGGCGGAGCGTTGACTGGCGGCCGGCGGCGAAGACCCAGGCGCGGCCCAGACCCGGGCGCGGGAACTGTCATTCCCTGTGAGGAGTTTGTCAGGAGTGAGGTGAACAGATCGGGATGTAACCTGGACATTTCTAGTTGCGTGCAGACGGCGGACGTAGAGAAGGGCCTGGCCGAGACGGCCGATGATCGATGAAGCGTAAAGGTGTGTTGCGCACCATGGCGGCAATCGCCATCGTGGTGCTGCTCGGGTGGTCGTTCCTCTACTTCAGCGATGACACTCGCGGATACCGGGCCGTCGACACCTCGGTGGCAATGGCGCAGATCACCGGCGACAACGTCGAGAGTGCCCAGATCGACGACCGCGAACAGCAGCTGCGGCTGACCCTGAAGAAGAGCAGCGCCGACACCGAGAACTCCGACAAGGTCATCACCAAGTACCCGACCGGCTACGCCGTCGATCTGTTCAACGCGCTCACGGCGAAGAAGGCCAAGGTCAGCACGGTTGTCAACCAGGGCAGCCTGCTCGGTGAGCTGCTCGTCTACACCCTGCCGCTGTTGGTGCTGGTCGGTTTGTTCGTGATGTTCTCGCGCATGCAGGGCGGCGCCCGGATGGGCTTCGGATTCGGCAAGTCGCGCGCCAAGCAGCTGTCCAAGGACATGCCCAAGGTCACCTTCGCCGACGTCGCCGGTGTCGACGAGGCGGTCGAGGAACTCTACGAGATCAAGGACTTCCTGCAGAACCCCAGCAGGTACCAGGCGCTGGGGGCCAAGATCCCCAAGGGTGTGCTGCTGTACGGCCCGCCGGGTACCGGAAAGACGTTGCTGGCCCGTGCTGTAGCGGGGGAGGCGGGCGTGCCGTTCTTCACCATCTCGGGCTCGGACTTCGTCGAGATGTTCGTCGGCGTCGGGGCATCGCGGGTCCGGGATCTTTTCGAGCAGGCCAAGCAGAACAGCCCGTGCATCATCTTCGTCGACGAGATCGACGCGGTCGGCCGTCAGCGTGGCGCCGGCCTGGGCGGTGGCCACGACGAGCGCGAGCAGACCCTCAACCAGCTGCTGGTGGAGATGGACGGGTTCGGCGAACGCGCGGGCGTCATCCTGATCGCGGCGACCAACCGACCCGACATCCTGGATCCGGCGCTGCTGCGGCCCGGTCGCTTCGACCGGCAGATCCCGGTCTCCAACCCCGACCTGGCCGGTCGTCGCGCAGTGTTGCGGGTGCACTCCAAGGGCAAACCCATTGCCGAGGACTCCGACCTCGACGGGCTGGCCAAGCGGACGGTCGGCATGACCGGTGCCGATTTGGCCAACGTCATCAACGAGGCCGCGCTGCTGACGGCCCGGGAGAACGGCACCGTGATCACCGGGCCGGCCCTGGAAGAAGCGGTCGACCGTGTGATCGGCGGTCCGCGCCGCAAGGGCCGCATCATCAGCGAGCAGGAGAAGAAGATCACCGCCTACCACGAGGGTGGACACACCCTGGCCGCGTGGGCGATGCCGGACATCGACCCCGTCTACAAGGTGACGATCCTCGCCCGCGGACGGACCGGCGGACACGCCGTCGCCGTTCCCGAAGAAGACAAGAGTCTGCGTACCAGATCGGAAATGATCGCCCAGCTGGTCTTCGCAATGGGTGGGCGCGCAGCCGAGGACCTGGTGTTCCGCGAGCCCACGACGGGTGCGGTGTCCGACATCGAGCAGGCGACGAAGATTGCTCGGGCGATGGTCACCGAGTACGGCATGAGCGCGCGGCTGGGTGCGGTGAAATACGGCACCGAGCACGGCGACCCGTTTCTCGGTCGCACGATGGGCAGCCAGCCGGACTACTCGCACGAGGTCGCCCGCGAAATCGACGAGGAGGTCCGCAAGCTCATCGAGGCCGCGCACACCGAGGCATGGGAGATCCTCTCCGAATACCGCGACGTACTGGACTCGTTGGCCGGTGAGCTGTTGGAGAAGGAGACGCTGCATCGGCCGGAGCTGGAGACGATCTTCGCCGCCGTCGAAAAGCGGCCCCGGCTGACGATGTTCGACGATTTCGGCGGCCGGACCCCGTCGGACAAGCCGCCGATCAAGACGCCCGGCGAGCTCGCGATCGAGCGCGGCGAGCCGTGGCCGCAGCCGGCCCCCGAGCCGGCCTTCAAGGCGGCTATCGCCGCGGCTGGCAAGATCGCCGAGAATGCCGGTGCGGAGTCCACTGGAAATGGAGACAGCGGCGCCGGGCCCACCAACGGTTCAGCCACCACCCAGCCCGACTACGGGGCCCCGGCCGGCTGGCACGCCCCGGGCTGGCCCCCCAGGGCTGCCGACGGCCCGCATCCGGTCGCCAATGTTCCCGGTCCGGACGTCGGAGACGAGTCTGTTCAGCACTACGAGGATGCGACACGGTCCAACCCTCCGGCCCATGGCTGAACGACGGAGGCTTCGATGACGCAACTGGATTCCAGAGACGCCGTGGTGCCCACGTTCGACCAACCCCGCGCGGAGGCGGCGGTGCGGGAACTGCTTCTGGCCATCGGCGAGGATCCCGACCGGAATGGCCTGCGGGAAACCCCCGCTCGTGTCGTGCGCGCATACCGGGAGATATTCGCCGGCCTGTACACCGATCCGAGCTCGGTGCTCAACACCATGTTCGACGAAGACCACAACGAGCTGGTGATCGTCAAAGAGATACCGATGTACTCCACCTGCGAACACCACCTGGTGTCGTTTCACGGGGTGGCCCATGTGGGCTACATCCCGGGTGTCGACGGTAGGGTGACCGGGCTGTCGAAGATCGCCCGGCTGGTCGATCTCTACGCGAAACGCCCGCAGGTGCAGGAGCGGCTCACCAGTCAAATTGCCGACGCGCTGGTAAACAGGCTGAATCCGCGCGGGGTGATCGTGGTGGTCGAGGCCGAGCACCTGTGCATGGCCATGCGCGGTGTCCGCAAGCCGGGTTCGGTTACCACGACCTCTGCGGTGCGGGGTCAGTTCAAGACCGATTCCGCCTCTCGAGCCGAGGCGCTCGATCTCATTCTGCGCAAGTGAGTTCAGCGCCCGTGCGGGTAGTGGGGGTGCTCAACGTCACCGACGACTCGTTCTCCGATGGACGGCGATATCTCGATGTCGCCGGTGCCGTGGAGCACGGTTGTGCGCTGGCGGCCCACGGCGCGGACATCATCGATGTCGGCGGCGAATCGACGCGGCCGGGTGCGGTCCGGGTGGATGTCGAAGTCGAGCTGCGACGCGTTATACCAGTCGTCAAAGAACTAGCCGCGCAGGGGATTACCGTGAGCATTGACACCACGCGCGCCCCGGTCGCCGATGCGGCGCTGGAAAGTGGCGCGCGGATGGTCAACGACGTGTCCGGCGGGCGGGCAGATCCGGCGATGACACCTCTGGTGGCCGAGGCCAAGGTGCCCTGGGTCTTGATGCATTGGCGGCGGGTCTCGGCGGAGGATCCGCACCGGATTCCGCACTACGGCGATGTGTTCTCCGAGGTGCGGGCTGACCTGCTGGCCGGTGTCGACGCGGCAGTGGCCGCGGGTGTGGACCCGGCCCGGCTGCTGATCGATCCCGGGCTGGGATTCGCCAAGACCGCACAACACAATTGGATCCTGTTGCGGCGCTTGGCCGAGCTGGTTTCCAGCGGTGTCCCCGTACTGGTAGGGGCTTCCCGCAAGCGATTCCTCGGGACGTTGCTGGCCGGACACGACGGTGCGGTGCGGCCACCCGAGGGACGTGAGACGGCGACCGCGGTGATCTCGGCCCTGGCAGCCCTGGCCGGGGTCTGGGGGGTGCGGGTACACGACGTGCGCGCGTCGATCGATGCCCTCAAGGTTGTCGATGCGTGGCGCGACGGGAAAGGTGACGGATGTAGTGGCTGATCGAATCGAATTGCGCGGAATGGTCTTTCGTGGTCATCATGGTGTTTTCGACGACGAACGGCGCGCTGGCCAGGATTTCGTCGTCGACATCACGGTGTGGATCGACCTGGCGCGGGCCGCGGCCAGCGACGACTTGGCCGATACCTATGACTACGGCGCGCTCGCCGCGCTGGCTGCCGACGTGGTCGGTGGCACGCCGCGAAACCTGATCGAAACGGTCGGGGCCGAGATCGCCGCAACGGTGATCCGGGACGAAAGGGTGCATGCCGTCGAGGTCACCGTGCACAAGCCGCAGGCGCCCATCCCGCACGACTTCGCCGACGTCGCCGTGGTGACCAGGCGATCGCGGCGCGGCGGCCGGGGAGGCCGGGGGTCGGTGATTCCCGCGGGCAGGTCGATATGACGAAAGTGGTGTTGTCCATCGGATCCAATCTCGGTGACCGGCTGGCCCTGCTGCAATCTGTGGTCGATGGGCTCGGGGGTGCTGTGGTGGCGATATCGCCGGTGTACGAGGCCGATCCGTGGGGCGGGGTGGAGCAGGGCCCGTTTCTCAACGCGGTTCTGGTCGCCGACGATCCGGCCGGCGATGCCCGGTCCTGGTTGGCCCGGGGGCACGAGTTGGAGCGGGCCGGAGGCCGGGTCCGCGAACAGCGCTGGGGACCGCGCACCCTCGATGTCGACCTGATCTCGTGTTATGACGGTCGGCGCGAGATCGTCTGTGACGACGTCGAGCTGACCTTGCCGCACCCCCGGGCACACCTGCGGGCGTTCGTCCTGACACCCTGGCTGGACGTCGAACCGCATGCCGCCCTGACGGTGGAGGGTGCGGCGCAGCCCGTCGACACGCTGCTGGCCGGGCTGAGTCCCGCCGACCGGGCGAGCGTGCGGCTGACGCCGTTGACGCTGGACCGCTGATGGGGCCGACCCGCACGCGTGATCTTGCCGCTGCGACGATAGTTGTCGCCGGGTTGGGGTACCTGCTCATGAACGCGGTGTACCGGTGGTTTCCCCCGATCACGTTGTGGACCGGGATATCGCTTCTGCTGGTCGCGGTGGCCGAAGCGCTGTGGGCGCGTTACGTACGCACCAAGATCAAAGACGACGAGATCGGTGACGGGGCGGGCCGGCTGCACCCGCTGGCGGTCGCACGCAGCGTGATGGTGGCGAAGGCATCGGCCTGGGTGGGGTCGTTGATGCTGGGGTGGTGGCTGGGTGCGCTGGCGTATTTTCTTCCGCGCCGGTCCTGGATGCAGGCCGCCGCCGGGGACACCCCCGGTGCGGTGGTGGCCGCCGTCAGTGCGCTTGCCCTGGTGGCAGCCGCCCTGTGGCTGCAACATTGCTGTAAGTCCCCGTGGGAACCGACCGAAGGCGACGAAGGTGCAAAGACCTGACGACCGTCGCCGGGGGGACGCGAATCGCCGGGCCGGCACAACACGTTGATTGACCTCGCCCGGGTACAGTCGGCCCATGACCGTTCTGCCCCGCGGCGCCCGGGTCCGGCGCGGCGGCCGCAGGCCGGGGTGGACGCTGTTGACGACGTTGCTGGTGCTGGCGATCGGGGCCAGCTCGGCACTGGTTTTCACCGATCGGGTAGAGCTACTCAAGCTCGCTGTGATCCTGGCGTTGTGGGCTGCGGTGGCCGGCGCCTTCGTGTCGGTGCTTTACCGCCGCCAGGCTGACTCCGACCAGTCGCGGGCCCGGGACATGAAACTGGTCTACGACCTTCAGCTGGATCGGGAGATCTCGGCCCGTCGCGAGTACGAGTTGACGGTGGAGTCGCAGCTGCGCCGCGAGTTGAGCGCCGAGATCCGGGCGGAGTCGGCCGACGAGATCGCCGCTCTGCGGACTGAATTGTCCGCGCTGCGAACCAGCTTGGAGATTTTGTTCGACGCCGATCTCGACCACCGTCCGGCCCTGGAGACACCGGCTGGCGATGCGGCGCGAGCATTGACCAACCGGGCCGGCCCCGGTGTCCAGACCGGTGGGCGTCCGGCGGCGGACTGGGTCGACAGCGACCGGATTACGACAGCACGCCGAGTGGAGGGGGTTGTCGGCACCGACGACAGCGCGATCATCGATGTGCCCGAAGAACCGCTGTCCACGCCGAGTCACCCGCAGCCGGTGCAGGTGCGGCCCCCGCCGGCGCCCCCGCCGCAGCCGGTGCAGGTGCCGCCCCCGCCGCCGCCAGCGGAGCCGCCGCCAGCCACGTGGCAACCGGCCGCGCACGCGGGTCCGCCGGGGCCCGCCGCGACGCCGGGTGGCGGCTGGACGCTTCCGGATCCCGCGGCCCGGACGCCGGGCCGTCGGCGGCGCGG
>NZ_JBKECZ010000095.1:0-65239 GCF_047975165.1 Mycobacterium sp. | reverse complement strand
GTTGAGTGTAAATGCACAAGGGAGCTTTACTGCGAGACCTACAAGTCAAGCAGGGACGAAAGTCGGGATTAGTGATCCGGCACCCCCGAGTGGAAGGGGTGTCGCTCAACGGATAAAAGGTACCCCGGGGATAACAGGCTGATCTTCCCCAAGAGTCCATATCGACGGGATGGTTTGGCACCTCGATGTCGGCTCGTCGCATCCTGGGGCTGGAGCAGGTCCCAAGGGTTGGGCTGTTCGCCCATTAAAGCGGCACGCGAGCTGGGTTTAGAACGTCGTGAGACAGTTCGGTCTCTATCCGCCGCGCGCGTCAGAAGCTTGAGGAAACCTGTCCCTAGTACGAGAGGACCGGGACGGACGAACCTCTAGTGCACCAGTTGTTCCACCAGGAGCACCGCTGGATAGCTACGTTCGGACAGGATAACCGCTGAAAGCATCTAAGCGGGAAACCTTCTCCAAGACCAGGCTTCTCACCCTTTTAGAGGGATAAGGCCCCCCGCAGACTACGGGATTGATAGGCCAGACCTGTAAGCACCAGTAATGGGCGTAGGGAACTGGCACTAACCGGCCGAAAACTTACCAACACAAATCAAATCGCAACCACTATCTGTTCCCCGGCTTCACGGCCGTGGACACCACACCCTGCCACCAGAACAACTTGTTCGCATCAAATAAATAGAGTTACGGCGGCCACAGCGACAGGGAAACGCCCGGTCCCATCCCGAACCCGGAAGCTAAGCCTGTCAGCGCCGATGATACTGCCCTTCTCGGGTGGAAAAGTAGGACACCGCCGAACATACACAAAAACACCCCCATTCAGTTGGGGGTGTTTTTGTGTATGCGGTCACCCGGGCAGCAGGCGCCGCGCATCTTGCGAATCGCTCGCGAGCGTAACGTGGTTGCGGTTTCGGGCTCCGGATTTGGCTGTGGCGTTACGCTCGCGAGCGTAACGTGGTTGCGGTTTCGGGCTCCGGATTTGGCTGTGGCGTTACGCTCGCGAGTAAGCGAGCTGAATCACCCCGCTTTCCAAGTCGAGCAGAGTTTGTTTGCGGCGCAGGCCGCCTCCGTATCCGGTCAGTTTTCCGCCGGCCCCTATTACCCGGTGGCAGGGGACGATGATCGATACCGGATTGTGCCCGTTGGCCGATCCGACGGCACGTGCGGCCCCGGGGGACCCGATCTGCTCGGCGATCTCGCCGTACGTACGAGTCTGGCCGTAGGGAATGGTCAGCAGCGCCCGCCACACCCGTTGCTGGAAATCGGTGCCGCGCAATTCGAGTTTGATGTCGAATTCCGTCAGCCGGCCTGAAAAATAGGTGTCGAGTTGTCTGGCGACGTCGGAGAACGCGCTGTTGTCCAGCCTCCATTCGGCGCGGCTGGGCTCGTAGGTTTGGTCGACCATCCGGAGATTGGTCAGCGTGTCGCCGCGTCCCGCCAGTGTCAGCGGGCCTATCGGGCTGTCGATGGTGCGGAAGCCGATCATGGGATCTCCAGGGGAAGTCGGGTGGCAGTGGGCCACCGGTTGACAGGGTGGTCGAGGGTGCTCCAGAGGTGCTGGGCGGCGTAGGACCGCCACGGTCGCCAACGGTTGCTGTATTCGGCCAGACCACCTCGCCGGCCGATCAACCCGAATCGCTCGGCGGCCAGCTTGACGCCGAGATCGCCGGCGGGGAATGCGTCCGGGTCGCCCAGCCCGCGCATGGCGATCATCTCCGCGGTCCAGGGGCCGATTCCGGGCAGATCGAGGAGCTGCCGTCTCGCGCGCACCCAGTCACATCCGGCGTCGAGGACGACGCGGCCACCGGCGATGCCGCTGATCAGTGCCCGCAGCGCTTCTTGGCGTGTCTTCGGGAGGGCCAGCCGGGCGGGATCGATCTCGGCGAGTTGTTCGATCGACGGAAAGACGTGCGTCAGCCCGCCCGTGGGATCTGCCAGGGGATCACCGTAGGCTGCGACCAGCCGGTGGGTGTGGGTGCGGGCGGCCTTGGTCGACACCTGTTGACCCAGGACCACCCGCACGGCCAGTTCGGCTTCGTCGACGCAGCGGGGAATGCGCTGCCCGGGTGCTTTGGCAACCAGGGGCGCCATCGCAGGGTCTGCGGCGAGCGCCTCGGCCACCGCCGTTGGGTCGGCGTCGAGATCCAGCAGGCGGCGGCACCGGGCGATTGCCGCGGTCAGGTCCGACAGATCGTCGAGCACCAGCAGGCAGCGCACATGATCGGATGCCGGCGTCAGCGTGGCCAGGCCGGCGCCGGCCGAAAGGCGCAGCGTCCGGCGGAAGGCGCCGTCGCGGACTTCCTCGCAGCCGGGCACCGCGGTGGCGGCCAGATGGCCGAACACACCTTCGTAGGCGAACGGTGTCCGGACTGCCAGTCGCAGCGAAACCACCCCCGCCGAGGCCGGGGGGGCGCCGAATCGGGTGGTGGCTCGCTTGCGCAATGCGGTTGGGGTACTGGCGCAGACCAGCTGCACGGTGTCGTTGAACTGGCGGATACTGGAGAACCCCGCGGCGAAGGCGACGTCGCCGAACGGCAGATCGGTGGTTTCGATCAGTACCCGGGCGGTCTGCAGGCGTTGGGCACGTGCCAACGTGATCGGGCCGGCGCCGAGCTCGGCCTGCAACAACCGTTCGATCTGGCGGGCGGTGTAGCCGAGGCGGGTAGCCAAGCCGGTGACCCCGTCGCGGTCCACCACTCCGTCGGCGATCAGGCGCATTGCGCGCGCGACGACGTCACCGCGGGTGTTCCATTCGGGTGACCCCGGGGAGGTGTCGGGACAGCACCGCTTGCAGGCGCGAAAGCCCGCACGTTGCGCGGCGGCCGCCGACGGTAGGAATCGCACATTCCGGGCCAGCGGCAGCCGGGCCGGGCAGCTCGGCCGGCAGTAGATCCGCGTGGTCAGGACCGCGGTGACGAACCAGCCGTCGAACCGCCGGTCTCTGGCCCGCACCGCCCGGTAACACCGCTGGAAATCCTCGTGCACACTCCGACAATGACACCCCCGGGTCGCGATGACTAGCGGAAATCCGACATTGTGGTCTGTGGGCCGGTCAGCGCCGGTTGCCCCGCCGCGGGCCGGTTGCGGCCGGGGTGTCCGATGAGGCCGGCCGGGTGCGCTGCTTCCCGGGGCCGCCGGCAGGGGCTCTAAGGTAAGTCGGGTGCGTCTCGTCATCGCCCAGTGCACCGTCGACTACGTGGGCCGGCTCACCGCGCATCTGCCGTCGGCACGCCGGTTGCTGCTGGTCAAAGCCGACGGTTCGGTCAGCGTGCATGCAGACGACCGCGCCTACAAGCCGCTGAACTGGATGAGCCCGCCGTGTTGGCTGACCGAAGTGCCCGGTGGGGTTTGGGTGGTCGAGAACAAAGCCGGCGAACAGCTGCGGATCACCGTCGAGGAAATCGAGCACGACTCCATCCATGAACTGGGTGTCGATCCGGGGCTGGTGAAGGACGGAGTGGAAGCCCACCTGCAGGCGCTGCTGGCCGAGCATGTCCAGCTGCTGGGCCAGGGGTACACCCTGGTGCGCCGGGAGTATATGACCCCGATCGGTCCGGTCGATTTGCTGTGCCGCGACGAGACGGGCGGGTCGGTCGCCGTGGAGATCAAGCGACGTGGCGAGATCGACGGTGTGGAGCAGCTCACTCGCTACCTGGACCTGCTCAATCGTGACACGGTGCTGGCCCCGGTCAAGGGGGTCTTCGCCGCTCAGCAGATCAAACCGCAGGCCCGCACCTTGGCCACCGATCGCGGTATCCGTTGTCTGACATTGGATTACGACCAGATGCGTGGGTTGGACAACGACGAATACCGGCTGTTCTGAGGCCCGGGAACCTCGGATGCCTCGCCGTCGCAAGCAGTCTCGCGGATCACGGTCACGCGGGCGGCCGGACTCCTGGCCGGCGATGCCGCGTCGGGTGGAAACCGGGCCGGACGGCTACGAGTACGAAGTGCGTCCGATCCCGGGGGCACGGGCGGTCAAGACCTACCGCTGTCCCGGGTGCGATCACGAAATCCGCCCTGGGACCGCGCATGTGGTGGTGTGGCAGACCGAGGCGGCAGTCGGGGCAGGGGCAGCGGCAGGGGTCGATGAGCGACGGCACTGGCACACGCCGTGCTGGGGAAACCGGACCAACCGCGGTCCGACCCGCAGGTGGTCCTAGCCGATTGCGCGCGAAGCCGGTTCGACCAGCTCGATCAGAACTCCGCCGGCATCCTTCGGGTGGATGAAGTTGATCCGCGAGTTCGCGGTCCCGCGCCGCGGGGCGTCGTAGACCAGTCGGACGCCCTGCGATCGCAGCTGCTCGCACATGGCGTCCAAGTCGCTGATCCGGCAGGCGAGCTGCTGGATGCCCGGCCCGCGCTTGTCGATGAACTTGGCGATCACCGAGGATTCGTCGAGCGGAGCCATCAGCTGGATCTGGGCGGTGGTTCCCGGGACCGCCAGCATTGCTTCGCGAATGCCCTGATCGTCGTTGACTTCCTCGTGCACCAGGATCATGCCGAGGTGGTCGTGGTACCACTCGATGGCGGCATCCAGATCGGCAACGGCGATTCCGACGTGATCGAGTCCGGTTACCAGCGAGTTAGCCAGTACCGAGCGGGCCTCAGCTTGATCGGTGGTCACAACACAACGGTAACCTCTTGGCAGAGAAGCCGCTTCCCCGGGTTGGCCGGACCAGCCTGGCGGTGCGCTCGTAGGAGGTGTGATGACCACGTCGGTGATCGTTGCTGGGGCACGAACTCCCATCGGCAGACTGATGGGATCGCTGAAGGACTTCAGCGCCAGCGATCTGGGTTCCATCGCGATCAAGGCCGCTTTGGAAAAGGCCAACGTGCCGGCCTCGACTGTCGAGTACGTGATCATGGGCCAGGTTCTGACCGCCGGAGCCGGGCAGATGCCCGCCCGTCAGTCGGCAGTCGGGGCCGGTATCGGATGGGATGTGCCGGCGCTGACCATCAACAAGATGTGCCTGTCCGGCATCGACGCGATCGCCCTGGCCGACCAGCTCATTCGAGCCGGCGAATTCGACGTCGTGGTGGCCGGCGGCCAGGAATCCATGACCAGGGCGCCGCATCTGCTGATGGACAGCCGGTCGGGCTACCGGTACGGCGACGTCACCGTCCTGGACCATCTGGCCTACGACGGGCTGCACGACGTCTTCACCGATCAGCCGATGGGGGCACTGACCGAGCAGCGCAACGACATCGACAAGTTCACCCGCCGGGAACAGGACGAATACGCCGCCGCCTCGCACCGCAAGGCGGCCGCGAGCTGGAAGGACGGCGTATTCGCCGACGAAGTCGTCGCGGTGGAAATCCCGCAGCGCAAGGGAGATCCCGTGCAGTTCCGCGAAGACGAGGGCATTCGCGCCAACACCACCGCGGACTCGCTGGCCGGCCTCAAGCCGGCGTTCCGCCGCGAGGGCACGATCACCGCGGGTTCGGCGTCGCAGATATCCGACGGTGCGGCCGCGGCGGTGGTGATGAACAAGGAGAAGGCCCAGGCCCTGGGGCTTTCCTGGCTGGCAGAAATCGGCGCCCACGGCGTGGTGGCCGGACCGGATTCGACACTGCAGTCGCAGCCGGCCAACGCGATCAAAAAGGCGTTGGGCCGGGAGGGCATCTCGGTGGACCAGCTCGACGTGGTGGAGATCAACGAGGCGTTCGCCGCGGTGGCGCTGGCCTCGACAAGGGAACTCGGGGTGGACCCGGCAATCGTCAACGTCGACGGCGGCGCGATCGCCGTCGGACACCCGATCGGGATGTCGGGCGCCCGGATCACACTGCACGTGGCCCTGGAATTGGCGCGCCGTGGGACCGGCTACGGCGTTGCTGCGCTGTGCGGGGCCGGCGGCCAGGGAGACGCGTTGATCCTGCGGGCCGGCTAACCTTCGGCGGCCCGCCGGAGTTTGCTGACCGCCCCTGGTCCGGTGGGGTTGGCCGTCGGTGTGAGATTGCTCATATCGGCGGGTGGTGGTTCTGTGCCACCGGGTCGAGCGGTGCGGCGACCGGCGTGACAAGATCGACGCTGTGACACGTCCCCGGCCCCCGATCGGGCCAGCGTTGGCCGGTGCGGTCGACCTGTCCGGTCTCAAACAACGTGCTCAACAGAATGCCGCCGCGGGTTCCGCTCCGGCCAGGGGCGCCGTCCCCGCCCCGGGCGGGGCCGCCGGTCCCGGGGTCACCCGGCTCACCGAGGCCAATTTCGAAGACGCGGTGATCAACCGGTCCGACGAGGTTCCGGTAGTGGTGTTGTTGTGGTCGTCGCGCAGCGACGTGTGCGTCGAGTTGTTCGACACACTGGCCGGCATGGTCGCGATCAGTGACGGCAAGTGGGCAATGGCGGAGGCCGACGTCGACGAGTTGCCGGGGATGGCCCAGGTCTTCGGGGTGCAGGCGGTACCCACGGTGGTGGCTTTGGCTGCCGGACAGCCGATTTCGAGCTTCCAGGGTGCTCAGCCCGCCGACCAGCTGCAGCAGTGGATCGACAAGATCCTCGAGGCGACCGACGGAAAATTGCGGGGTCGTGGAGGTTCCGGTGAGCCGGCCGGTGTCGACCCGGCGTTGGCCCGGGCCCGCGAGGAGCTCGAATCCGGAGACCTGGAGGCGGCCAGGGCTTCGTATCAGGCGATCCTGGACGCCGACCAGTCCAGCGCGGAAGCCAAGGGTGCGATCCGCCAGATCGATTTCCTCACTCGCGCAACGGCGCAGCGCCCCGATGCCGTCCAGGTCGCCGACGCGGCGCCCGAGGATATCGAGGCGGCGTTCGCCGCGGCCGACGTGCAGATCCTGAATCAGGATGTTGGGGGGGCTTTCGGACGGCTGATTGCCCTGGTGAGCAGCACCTTTGGTGATGAGCGCAGCACGGTGCGGACGCGGCTGATCGAGTTGTTCGAACTCTTCGACCCGGCCGATCCCGAGGTGGTTGCGGGCCGGCGTAATCTGGCCAGCGCGCTCTACTGAACCGTGCCGCCGGGGCACAACGTCGGCGACCGGCGCTATGCGGGCTCCAGCCATAGCGCCGACAGGGGTGGCAGCACGACCACCGCGGATGCCGGCCGGCCGTGCCAGGGTTCCTCGGATGCGTCGACGCCGCCGAGATTGCCTATGCCAGAACCTTCGTAGACCGCCGCGTCGCTGTTGAGCACCTCGCGCCAGCGGCCGGCAACCGGCAGGCCGAGGCGGTAGTTGCTGTGCTCGCAGCCGGCGAAATTGAAGACGCAGGCCATGACCGAGCCGTCGCTGCCCACCCGCAGGAAGCTCAAGACGTTGTTCGCCGAATCGTTGGCGTCGATCCAGGAATAGCCCTCGGGCGTGGTGTCCTGGCTCCACAATGCCGGGCGGCTGCGATAGATGTCGTTGATGTCGCGCACCAGTCGCAGCATTCCGGTGGAGAAGCCGTCCTCATCGAGCTGCCACCAGTCCAGGCCGCGTTCCTCCGACCATTCGGCACGCTGGCCGAATTCCTGCCCCATGAACAGCAGTTGCTTCCCCGGGTGCGCCCACTGGTAGGCAAGCAGGCTGCGCAGCCCGGCCGCCCTGGTGTGGTCGTCGCCGGGCAGCCGGCTCCACAGCGTGCCTTTGCCGTGCACGACCTCGTCGTGGCTCAGCGGCAGCACGTAGTTCTCGCTGAAGGCGTAGACCACCGAGAACGTCATCTCGTGATGGTGGTAGCTGCGGTAGATGGGATCGCGGCCGATGTAGTCGAGGGTGTCGTGCATCCAGCCCATATTCCATTTCATCGAAAAACCTAGGCCGCCGAGGTTCGTCGGCCGGGTGACTCCCGGCCACGAGGTCGATTCCTCGGCGATGGTGACGATGCCGGGTGCGGCTTTGTGGGCGGTCGCGTTCATCTCCTGAAGGAACTCAACGGCTTCCAGGTTTTCCCGCCCGCCGTGGACGTTCGGTGTCCAGCCGCCTTCCGGCCGCGAATAGTCCAGGTAGAGCATCGATGCCACCGCGTCCACCCGCAGGCCGTCGATGTGGAATTCCAGGATCCAATACAGTGCGTTGGCCACCAGGAAGTTCCTTACCTCCGGTCGTCCGAAGTCGAATACGTATGTGCCCCAATCGGGTTGCTCTCCTCGATTGGGGTCGGCATGTTCGTACAGCGGTGTGCCGTCAAAGCGGCCCAGGGCCCAGGCGTCTTTGGGGAAGTGCGCGGGAACCCAGTCGGCGATCACGCCGATTCCCCCTCGGTGCAGGGCGTCCACCAGCGCGCGGAACTCATCCGGTGTGCCGAACCGGGAGGACGGTGCGTAGTAGGAGGTGACCTGGTATCCCCACGAGCCGCCGAAGGGGTGCTCAGCGACCGGTAGCAGTTCGACATGGGTGAATCCTTGTTCGACAACGTATTCGGTCAACTCTTCGGCCAGTTGCAGATAGCTGAGCCCGGGTCGCCAGGAGCCCAGGTGCACCTCGTAGGTGCTCATCGGCTCCAACACCGGGTTACGCTGCCCGCGTTGGGCGATCCAGGCGGAGTCGCCCCAGTCGTAGTCGCTGACCGTCACCCTCGACGCCGTCTGCGGCGGTATCTGGGTGGCGAACGCGAACGGGTCGGCTCGGTCTGAAACCGACCCGTCGGCGCCGTGCACCTGGAATTTGTAGAGACCGTCGGTGGGAAAGCCGGGCCGGAACAACTCCCACACCCCCGAGGAACCGAGCATGCGCATCGGAGCGTCGTTGCCGTTCCACCCATTGAACTCACCGATCAGGCCGACGCCGGTCGCGTTGGGTGCCCACACGGCGAATGACACCCCGGTGACCGTGCCGTCGGGTGTGGTGAAGCTACGTCGGTGGGCGCCCAGGACATCCCAGAGTTGTTCATGGCGGCCCTCGGCGAACAGGTGCAGGTCGATCTCGCCCAGCGTGGGCAGGAACCGGTAGCCGTCGGCGACAACCTGGGGCCCGGTGCCGTCGGTACATATTTCGAGCCGGTAGTCGACGAGGTCGACGAACGGTAGTGCAACGGCAAACAGGCCGGAATCCAAGTGCCGCAGCGGAAATCGTTCGTCGCCTACGAGCGCGACCACCCTGTTCGCCTTCGGACGGAACACCCGGATGACCGTATGGTCGCCGTACTCGTGGGCTCCCAGAACGGCGTGCGGATCGCGATGGGTGCCGCAGATCAGCAGCGCCACATCGGCGGCGGGAGGTAGCAGGTTTCCGGTGCTGCGGCGGTCAGAGTGATTCATCGGCGCTCATTGCCCGCACAGCAGGCCGATTCGGGATTCTTCGGGTATCAACGGCATATTGACGATGTGCGCGACGGCACGGTCCGGGTCGATGCGGACATAGTTGGCCTGCCCCCATTGGTACTCCTCGCCGGTGATTTCGTCGCGGACCCAGAACCGGTCCTCGTCCTGCATGCCCAACGCAGCCATGTCCAGCCGCAGCGTTGCTTCCTGGGCATCGGACACGTTGAGCGTCACCACGATGAGCACACAGTCGCCGGTTTCCGGGTCGAACTTGCTGTAGGCCAGCAGGGCATCGTTGTCCACATGGTGGAACTCGATGGTGCGCAGCTGCCGCAATGCCGGGTGCAGCCGTCGAATGGTGTTGAGCGCCGCGATGAACGGCTCCAGGGACTCCCCTGCGGCGAGTGCGCCGGCGAAGTCGCGGGGGCGCAGTTCGTATTTCTCCGAATTCAGGTATTCCTCGCTCCCGTCGCCGACCGCGCGCCTTTCGAACAGCTCGTAGCCGGAGTACATACCCCAGGACGGGCTCATGGTGGCCGCCAGGACCGCGCGGACGGCGAACATCGCCGGGCCGTTGTGCTGCAGGATCGCGTGCAGGATGTCGGGTGTGTTGACGAACAGGTTCGGCGTGCGAAAGTCGGCGAATCGTGCTATTTCCCGGCCGAATTCGGTGAGCTCCCATTTGGCCGTGCGCCAGGTGAAGTAGCTGTAGGACTGGGTGAAACCCAGTTTGGCAAGCCCGTACTGCCGCACCGGTGGCGTGAATGCCTCGGCCAGGAACAGCACATCGGGGTCGATGGACTTCACCGCGCCGATCAGCCAGACCCAGAAATCGGGGGGTTTGGTGTGCGGATTGTCGACCCGGAAAAACCGAACGCCGTGGCCGACCCAATGAAGCACCACCCGCAGCACTTCGGCGTAGAGGCCGGCGGGATCGCGGTCGAAGTTGAGCGGATATATGTCCTGGTATTTCTTGGGTGGGTTCTCCGCGTAGGCGATGGTGCCGTCGGGCAGCTCGGTGAACCAGTTGCGGTGTTTGCGGGCCCAGGGGTGATCCGGGGCGCACTGCAGTGCCAGATCCAGGGCCACCTCCATCCCGAGGCCGCGGGCGGTGGCAACGAAGTCGTCGAAGTCGTCGATGGTGCCCAGCCGCGGGTGGACGGCGTCGTGGCCGCCGTCGTCGCTGCCGATCGCCCACGGCGACCCGACATCGGAGACGGTGGCGACGGGGTTGTTGTTGCGGCCCTTGCGGTGCAGCCTGCCGATCGGATGGATCGGCGGCAGATAGACCACGTCGAAGCCCATCCCGGCGATCCTGGGTAGCGCCGCGGCTGCGGTGGCGAACGTGCCGTGCGCCGGGTTCCCGTTGGCGTCCCAACCGCCGGTCGACCGGGGAAACAGCTCGTACCAGGAACCGAAGTGGGCCGCAGGACGATCCGCCCAGACAGTGAACGGTTCGCCCTGGGTGACCAGTTCCCGCAAGGGAAACTCCGCGAGCAACCGCTCGATACCGGGTGCCAGTGCGAGCGCGCAGCGGGGTGCCGGATCGCCCGGAGTGCGCAGCGCCGCAGCGGCTTCGAGCAATGTCCGGCGGCGGCGGCGCGGCGCCCCCGCCGCCGCGCGGTCGAACAGGTCTGCGCCGATGAGCAGGTCGTTGGACAGCTCCTGCTCGCCCTGTCCCGCATCGAGTTTGGCGACCAGGCCGTGGCGCCAGGTGTGTACCGGGTCGCCCCAGCCGTCGATGCGAAGCATCCACAGGCCGACCCGGTCCGGTGCGAACCGGCCGTGGAAGACGTATGGTTCCGGGCCCATCGTCATCGGAAGACGCAACTCTTCGGAACCCTCGTGGCGGATGTCCCGGCCCTGCTCGGGGGTCGATGCGGCCGGGGTCGATGGGGCGGGGGTCGATTCGGCCCCTGCCGCCCGCGGATACTGCCTCCCGATGTACCGGACCGCCAGGGTGGCTGCCACCGCCTCGTGCCCCTCGCGCCACACCGATGCCCGGACCGGGATCACCTCGCCGACCACGGCTTTGGCTGGATACCTACCGCAGGATACGACGGGTGAGACATCATCGATCTCGATACGACCGGGCACCGATCCTCCGTCCTCTCCGGTTCGCTGCGGCCCGTCCTCACCCTAGTGGCCGGCCGTCCCCCCGGGCGCCCGACTCGTGGCGATTCCGGTGTTGCCGAACCGGGTCCGGGCAACGGCACGGCCGGCCCGGACCCCAGTAGGCTACCGACGTGTGAAGGCCCTCCGCCGCTTTACCGTGCGTGCCCAGCTACCCGCTCGTCTGAGTGCGCTGGATCGGCTGTCGGCCAACCTTCGATGGTCGTGGGATACCCCGACACGGGACCTGTTTGCCAGCATCGACTCAGACCTGTGGTCTACCTGCGGCCAGGATCCGGTCGCGCTGCTGGGGGCGGTGACACCGCTGCGGCTCGACGAGTTGGCGCTCGATGAGGAGTTTCTGCACCGGCTCGACGAACGTGCCGCCGACTTGGACGACTACCTGAGCCGGCCGATGTGGTATCAGCAGCAGGAAGGCGCCGGTGTAGCGATGCCCGCCGGGATCGCGTACTTCTCCATGGAATTCGGTGTCACCCAGGCCATTCCCAACTATTCGGGCGGGCTCGGGATCCTGGCGGGCGATCATCTCAAGGCCGCCTCGGATCTGGGATTGCCGTTGATCGGCGTCGGGCTGTACTACCGCTCCGGCTACTTTCGGCAGTCGCTGACCGCCGACGGCTGGCAGCACGAGACGTACCCGTCGCTCGACCCGCAGGGCTTGCCGTTGCGACTGCTCGCCGACGCCGCGGGCGATCCGGCGGTCGTCGAGCTGACGCTGTCGGATTCCGTACGGCTGCGGGCGCGGATCTGGGTCGCGCAGGTCGGCAGGGTGCCGTTGCTGCTGCTGGACGCCGACGTCCCGGAGAATCGGCACGACCTGCGCCGCGTGACCGACCGGCTCTACGGCGGGGACCAGGAACACCGCATCAGGCAAGAGCTGCTGGCCGGAATCGGCGGGGTGCGTGCCATCCGTGCCTTCACCGCCATCGAAAGCTGTCCGGCGCCCGAGGTGTTCCACATGAACGAGGGGCACGCCGGGTTCCTCGGAATCGAACGCATCCGGGAGCTGGTCACCGATGCGGGACTGGACTTCGACACCGCGCTGGCGGTGGTTCGCTCCAGCACCGTGTTCACCACGCACACCCCGGTGCCGGCGGGCATCGACCGGTTCCCGCTGGAGTTGGTGCGCGAGTACCTCGAGGGCGCCGGCGACGACTCATCGAGATTGCTTCCCGGGGTGGCCGTCGACCGGGTGCTGGCGCTGGGCGCTGAGGAGGATCCGGCCACGTTCAACATGGCCCACATGGGGCTGCGGCTGGCTCAGCGGGCCAACGGTGTCTCGCAGTTGCACGGCCGGGTCAGCCGCGCGATGTTCAACGGGCTGTGGCCCGGATTCGACTCGAACGAGGTGCCGATCGGCTCGATCACCAACGGAGTTCACGCCCGCACCTGGGCCGCGCCGCCCTGGCTGCAACTGGGACGTGAGCTGGCCGGCTCCGATTCGTTCAGCATGCCCGCGGTATGGCTGCGGGTGCAGCAGGTGGACGCCGCCAAGCTGTGGTCGATCCGTTCGCAACTGCGGGCGCTGCTCATCGAGGACATCCGGGCCCGGCTACGTGCGTCATGGCTGGAACGCGGTGCTTCCGAGGCTGAATTAGGCTGGATTGCAACGGCATTCGATCCAACCGTGCTCACCATGGGATTTGCCCGGCGAGTGCCGACCTACAAGCGGCTGACCCTGATGCTGCGCGACCCGGACCGGCTGGAGCGGTTGCTGCTCGACCAGCGGCGGCCGATCCAGCTGATCGTCGCGGGCAAGTCGCACCCGGCCGACGACGGTGGCAAGGCGCTGATTCAGCAGATCGTGCGTTTTGCGGACCGCCCGGAGGTGCGCCACCGGATCGCTTTCCTGCCCAACTACGACATGTCGATGGCCCGGTTGCTGTACTGGGGTTGCGATGTGTGGCTCAACAATCCGCTGCGTCCACTGGAGGCCTGCGGCACCTCGGGAATGAAGAGCGCCCTCAACGGCGGCCTGAACCTGTCGATCCGCGACGGTTGGTGGGACGAATGGTACGACGGTCAGAACGGCTGGGAGATACCGTCGGCCGACGGGGTGGCCGATGAGGACCGTCGCGACGACCTGGAGGCCACCGCGCTCTACGGCCTGCTGGAGGACTCGGTGGCGCCGACGTTCTACGAGCGGGACGAACACGGCACACCGCCGCGCTGGATCGAGATGGTGCGCCACACCCTGCAGACGCTGGGCCCGAAAGTGCTGGCATCGCGGATGGTGACCGACTACGTCGAGCAGTACTACATCCCGGCGGCGCGATCGCGACGCGCAATTGTCGCGGCGCCGGAAGGCGGCGCGGCCTTCGACGCGGCCCGTGAGCTGGCCGCCTACCGCCGCCGGGTGGTCGAGGCCTGGCCGGCAGTCCGCATCGGCGATGTCGACAGCACCGGATTGCCGGACGTCCCGATCCTCGGCTCGAAGCTCACCCTGAGCGCTACCGTCGGGCTCGCGGGGCTGACACCGGACGACGTGGTGGTGCAGGCGGTGTTGGGCAGGCTCGATTCCGGCGACGAACTGATGGATCCCCATACCGTCGAGATGACCCACACCGGGGGCGCCGCCGGCGGCGATCAGGTGTTCTCGACGACGATGCCGCTTCCGCTGGCGGGCACCCTCGGATACACCCTGCGGGTGCTGCCGCGCCACCCGATGCTGGCCGGAGACGGTGAACTCGGACTGGTCACCCTGGCTTGACCGGCTCGCCGACGTCGGCCGCCAGACGCTGCAACGCTCCGCGGACCTGCGCGGGGTCGGTGGTCGGCCAGAACGGCGGCAGCGAGGCGCGCAGGTACCGGCCGTACCGGGCGGTGGCCATGCGCGAGTCCAGCACGGCAACCACACCGCGATCGTCGGCGCGTCGCAGCAGCCGGCCCGCCCCCTGGGCAAGCAGCAGGGCCGCGTGGCCGGCCGCGACCGTCATGAAGCCGTTGCCGCCGCGCGCGGCCACGGCGCGCTGGCGGGCACTGAGCAGCGGATCGTCGGGCCGCGGGAACGGGATTCGGTCGATCAGCACCAGTGACAGCGAGGGCCCGGGAACATCCACCCCCTGCCACAGCGACAGTGTGCCGAACAGCGAGGCCGCCGGATCCTCGCGGAATTGCTCCACCAGCGCGGCGGTGCCGTCCTCGCCCTGGCACAGCATCGGGGTGTCGAGCCGCTCGCGCATCTCCTCGGTGGCGGCACGGGCCGCTCGCATCGACGAGAACAGGCCCAGTGTCCGCCCGCCGGCCGCGGTTATGAGCTCGGCGATCTCGGTCAACTGCTCGGCCGAGCCGGAACCGTCGCGCCCGGGTGCCGGCAGATGCGCTGCGACATAAAGGATTCCGGACTTCTCGTGGTGGAACGGCGATCCCACGTCGAGGCCGCGCCAGCTTTGTGCGGGGTCGGGCTCCGCTGTGCCGGACAGGCCCCAGGCGGTGGCCATCGCCTCGAACGTGCCGCCGACGGTCAGTGTGGCCGAGGTCAGCACGGTGGTCGAACGGGAGAAAACGTGGGTGGCCAGCAGCTCGGCCACCGCCAGCGGCGCCACCCGCAGTACCGCTCTGGGTGAACCGCGGTTGTCCTCGTGATCCAGCCAGACGATGTCGGTGCGGTCCGGGATGGCGGGGCCGAACGATGCGAGAATACGTGCCGCGGTGTCGGCGATCTCGGCCAGAGCGGAGCCGGCCTCCGCGCGTGCCGCGGCCGCGTGCGCATCGCCGGTGGCCTCGATCGCCGAGCGGGCTGCCCCGGCGGCGTCGCGCAACGCCGCGAGGTAGGTCGCGAGTTCGTCGTCCAGGTAATCCATCCGGCCGGGCCGACCATCGTGGATCGCCGAGGCGAAGGTGGCCGAGGCCGCCTCCATTCGCTGTAGGAGTTCCGGGCCGACCAGGCGGGTGATCCTTCGCGCGGCGACTCCCAGGGCCGCGGAGGTCAATTCGGCGGTGGCCACCGAGGTGACCCGGTCGGCCAGCTCGTGGGCTTCGTCGATGACCAGCAACTCGTGCTCGGGCAGCACCGCCGAATCGGCTACCGCGTCGATGGCCAGCAACGCGTGGTTGGTGACGACGACGTCGGCGTTGCCGGCCCGTGCGCGGGCCAGTTCGGAGAAGCATTCGGCGCCGAACGGGCAGCGGGCCACCCCGATGCACTCCCGCGCGGAGACGCTGACCTGGGACCAGGATCGGTCCGGCACACCGGGTTTGAGGTCGTCGCGGTCGCCGGAATCCGTCGTCGACGCCCACTCGGTGAGCCGTTGCACGTCGCGACCCAGTGCGCTGACCGCCATCGGGTCGAAGAGCGCTTCCGGTGGGGGTTCGTCGGAGTCTTCGGGGGTGGAACCGTGGATTTTGTTCAGGCACAGATAGTTTCGGCGGCCTTTGAGCAATGCGAACTCCGGGCTGCGGGGCAGGGCGCCGGTGATCGCCTCGGTCAGCCGGGGCAGGTCGCGGTCGACCAGCTGCCGTTGCAGAGCGATGGTGGCGGTGGAGACCACGACCGGGTGGTCGTCTTCGATCGCGTGCAGGATCGACGGGATCAAATATGCCAGCGACTTGCCGGTGCCGGTGCCGGCCTGCACCACCAGGTGCTCGCCGGTGTCGAATGCCCGCGCGACAGCGGCCGCCATCTGCACCTGGCCATCGCGCCGGCTGCCGCCGAGCGCGGCCACCGCTGTGGCCAGCAATGCCTCGACGGATTGCGACCGGGATTCGGGATCGGACACCGCGCCGGCTGTCAGCCTCGGACGATCCGGGTCGGGATGGCCGGTTCGCCGGGCGCCAGATTCAATCCATGCTGGGGGAGGCTCCGCAGTCCCGCAGCCACCCGTTCCCGGGCGGCGACCAGGTCGTTCGGGGCGTTGGAGCCGGCGCCGGTGCTGGAGCGGGTGTCGGAGCCGGTGTCGGTGTCCGGGTCGGCGTCGGCGTCGGTGTCGGTGTCGGTGTCGGCGTCGGACAGGACCTCACCCTTGCGCACCAGCGGCGTCGTCAGCACCCGGTAGGAGATGTCGTGGGCCGGCGTGCGGCCGAAGGGGTGCACGAGCTCCTCGATGATGGTTCCGTTGGGGCGCGCCAACCGGGTAGCGGCCTTGCGCCCGCCGTGGGATTCCTTGTTGACGCTGTCCTTCCGCACGGGGATACCGTCCACCTCCACCAGTTTGTAGACCATGCCGGCCGTCGGTGCACCCGATCCGGTGACCAGTGACGTGCCCACACCGTAGGTGTCGATCGGCGCCTTGGCGAGTCGGGCGATGGCGAACTCGTCGAGGTCTCCCGAGGCCAGGATGGCCGTCTCGGTCATCCCCAGTTCGTCGAGTTGGTGGCGTACCTGTTTGGCCAGCACGCCGAGATCGCCGGAGTCGATCCGGACCGCACCGAGGGTCGGACCGGCGGCCGACACGGCGTGGGCCACGCCCGTCGGCACGTCGTAGGTGTCCACCAGCAGGGTGGTGCCCGGGCCGAACGCGGTGACCTGCGCGCAGAACGCGGACAGCTCGTCGGGGCGGTCCTCGGTGGTGTGCACCATGGTGAAGGAATGGGCCGCGGTGCCCTCGGCCGGGACACCGTATTGCCACTGGGCCTGAAGGTTGGACGTACCGGCGAAACCGGCGAGGTAGGCGGCCCGGGCCGCCGCCACCGCGGCGCGCTCGTGGGTACGCCGCGAACCCATGTCGATCAACCGGCGGCCTCCCGCGGCGCTGACCATGCGCGCGGCTCCCGAGGCGATCGCGGTGTCGTGGTTGAAGATCGACAGCACCAGGGTTTCGAGCAGCATGCATTCGGCGAAGCTGCCGTGCACCGACAGCACCGGGGAGTCGGGGAAGTAGAGCTCGCCCTCCGGATAGCCGTCGATGTCGCCGGTGAACTGGAAATCGCGCAGAAAATCCACCGTGTCGGCGTCCAGGAATCCGGCCAGCAGGTCGCACGCGCTGTCGTCGAACCTGAACTGCGGCAAGGTTTCCAGCAGCCGGCCCGTTCCGGCCACCACCCCGTACCGCCGCCCCGGCGGCAGCTCGCGAGCGAACACGTCCCAGGTGGTGCGGCGGTGGGCGGTGCCGTCGCGCAGTGCCGCCGACAGCATCGTCAGCTCGTATCTGTCGGTCAGCAGGCCGGCCAATGCGGAGTCGGTCACGGTGTCACGGTAGCGGCCGCGTTGTCTGCGATGAAAGTCGAGCGAAGCGGCAGGGTTCCATGGAAGGCGCTGGTATGCGACGGGCTCGCGGGCCCTACACACGTGGGGTTTCGGCCGCAGCGCTTTCGTTGAGGCTGGGCCAGGTGCGCGCACGCCGACTTGGCCGCGCCCCGCTGCGGTTTCGGCCGCAGCGCTTTCGTTGAGGCAGCGATGGGAGACGCCTGCACGTTTACACCGTGCGACGCCCGCCGTGCTTTACATCTCCGGCCAGGGGAGTGGTCGACCCGATGATCGGCCGATTCGTCGGCAGATATGCCACTGTTCGACATGCCATCGGGGGTGCCCGGTGTGAGGAGAAGATATGCGTTCTGTGTTGACGCGGGCCGCGACGGCCGCATTGCTGTTGATCCCGGGTGCCGCCGCGGTTGGATGCGGGTCGGATGAGCCCAGCTCTCCCGGATCCTCGACAGCTCAGACCACGTCGGGCCAAAGCTCCACCTCGGCGACGGCTCAGGCCGGTGGCGGAGACTGCCCCGCGTCCCCCTCGGCAACTGTCGAGTCCACGAACGGTGGCTACCCCGACGACCTAAACTGGTCCACCGTCTACTCGGTGGCGAAGCGGCAAATCGCTGGCCTCGGCGGCGACGGCAGGTCGATTGTGGTGTTCATCAGCACCACGAATCGGCCGGTGTCGGAGCTGTCCAGCCGCAAACTCGAGCTGGCTCCCGGGGAGGCGGCCTTGAGGCTCAAGTTCACCAACGGCTCCCAGAACGCGGAGTCCGGTGACTACACAGCCTCGCCGCGGGCCAAAGACCCCAACAACGTCAAACTGGCCATCAAAGTGACGGACCGAACCACCGTGCAGCTATCGAACCCGAAGGGCACGGCCCGGCTTGTCGTAGATGGCAATCGGGTGTGCGGCACATTCAGCATCGCCGACAAGTGGACGACGGCGTCGGGGGACTTCGTGGCCGACCTGTCGACGTAGCCGACCTTGGCCGCGCGGGCCTCGCCGAAACGAAAGTCGACACCGTCGACATCGCGGTGAGGAACGTTGTCGGCTATGGGCCCGGCCCCGTTCTCGGTATCCTTGGGTCATGGTTGTAGCGATGGCGTCGGCCAAGCCGGGCAGCACCGGGCTGAAGGAGGCGGCGCCGGTCGAGGCTACGACGAGTCCGTGGGTGACCATCGTCTGGGACGACCCGGTGAACCTGATGACCTACGTGACCTATGTGTTCCAGAAGTTGTTCGGATACAGCGAACCGCACGCCACCAAACTGATGCTGCAGGTACACAACGAAGGCAAGGCCGTGGTGTCTGCCGGCAGCAGAGAATCCATGGAAGTCGACGTGTCCAAGCTGCATGCCGCCGGTTTGTGGGCGACGCTGCAGCAGGACCGGTGAGCTCCGAGGGTATCCGGACCACATCGTGCGCAGATGGAAGCGGGTCGACACCCGCAGCGGCCCCCGCTTCCGGTCGTCGCTGGCCCCGCACGAGGTGGCACTGCTCAAGAACATGATCGGCGCGATGATCAGCCTGCTCGACGATCGTCAATCCACCTCGCCGACCGACGAACTCGAAGCGATCACCGGCATCCAGACCGGACATTCACAACGCCCCGGAGACCCGACGTTGGGCCGGCTGCTGCCGGATTTCTACCGTCCCGACGATGCCGATCCGCTGGCCGACGATGCCGCCGAATCCCTCAACTCGGCGCTGCGAAGCGTGCATGAACCGGCGATCATCGACGCCAAACGCGCTGCCGCACAGACGCTGCTGGACACTCTTCCCGCCGCGGGGGGCCGGTTGGAATTGTCCGCCGACGCCGCCAACGCCTGGGTGGCGGCCGTCAACGACCTGCGGCTGACGCTGGGCGTCATGCTCGATGTCGGCCCGGAGGGCCCGGAACGGTTGCCGGCCGATAATCCGCTGGCCCCGCACTCCGATGTCTACCAGTGGCTGACCGTGCTGCAGGAATATCTGGTCCTGGCCCTCATGGGATCCACGTGAGTTCCGGTGGCGACCGGCTGAACGCGATAACCGACATTGCCGGGATCCGCGTCGGCCACCACCACCGGCTGGATGCCAATGCCTCGCTGGGCAGCGGATGGGCCAGCGGCGCCACGGTGGTCCTGACGCCGCCGGGAACCGTTGGCGCCGTCGACTGCCGCGGCGGCGCACCCGGAACACGGGAGACCGACCTGCTGGACCCGGTCAACAGTGTGCGCTACGTGGACGCGGTGCTGCTCTCCGGTGGCAGCGCCTACGGCCTGGCTGCCGCCGACGGCGTCATGGCGTGGCTGGAGGAACACCGGCGCGGGGTGGACATGGGCGCGGGTGTGGTTCCGATCGTGCCGGGTGCGGTGGTGTTCGACCTGCCGGTCGGCGGGTGGGACTGCCGGCCGACCGCGGACTTCGGCTACGCCGCCTGTGCGGCGGCCGATGCCTCGGGCGACGCGGCGGCGGTGGAGACGGGGACGGCCGGTGCCGGAGTGGGGGCGCGTGTCGGCAGGCTCAAAGGTGGGGTGGGAACGGCGTCGGCAACCTTGCCGTCCGGGGTGACCGTCGGTGCGCTGGTGGTGGTCAACGCGTCCGGCGAAGCCGTCGACCCGGCGACCGGCCTGCCGTGGATGGCGAAGTTGATCGGTGAATTCGAGCTGCGGCCGCCCCCGCCGGACCAGATCGACGCGCTGCGGCAGCTGCCGTCGCCACTGAGTGCCCTGAATACCACGATCGCCGTGGTGGCCACCGACGCCGCGCTGAGCCCGGCGGCATGCCGGCGCGTGGCTATCGCCGCCCACGACGGCCTGGCTCGCACCCTTCGGCCGGCACACACCCCGCTGGACGGCGACACGGTGTTCGCACTGGCCACCGGTGCGGTCGAGGTGCCGCCGTTCCCGGGCGTCCCGGATGCGCTGTCCCCGGAGACCGCGTTGCTCACCGAGATGGGCGCGGCCGCAGCCGACTGCCTGGCCCGTGCGGTGATCGGCGGGGTGATCGCCGCCGAGCCGGTGGCCGGAATACCGGGGTACCGGGACGTGGTGCCCGGCGCGTTCGGGTGACGACGGCCGACTCGTGGCTGGTCGGGGCGGCCGGCAATGCGCTCGGGTAGCCTGGACGACGCCGAAATCGCTCGGGAAGGGCACAGGGCAGCTATGGGTATGACGCGCTCGGGTGAGGAATCGACGCGGACGACGGAGGCCAAGGAGCGGCCCCGGTGGATGGTCGGCGGAGCCACGATCCTCACCTTCGTGGCGCTGCTGTACCTCATCGAGCTCATCGACCAGCTGACCGGCCATTCGCTGGACCAGCACGGCATCAGGCCGCTGGAAGCCCCCGGACTGTGGGGCATCATCTGGGCGCCCGTCCTGCACGCCAGCTGGACACACCTGCTCGCCAACACCGTGCCCGCCCTGGTGCTGGGGTACCTGGTGACCCTGGCGGGCATGTCCCGGTTCGTCTGGGCGACGGTGATCGTGTGGGTGGTGGGAGGCTTCGGGACCTGGATCATCGGCAACTGGGGCGGCTGTCACATGGAGTCCGACCACATCGGCGCGTCCGGCCTGATCTTCGGCTGGCTGACGTTCCTGCTGGTCTTCGGGATATTCGTGCGCAGGTTCTGGGATATCGTCACCGGCCTGGTGGTGCTGTTCGCCTACGGCGGCCTTCTGCTCAATGCCGTGCCCGTCCTGGACCAGTGCGGACAGGTGTCCTGGCAGGGGCATCTGTGCGGGGCGGTGGCCGGCGTGCTGGCGGCCTACGTGCTGTCCGGTCCGGAGCGCAGGGACCGTGCGTCCAGGAAGGCGTCCAGGAAGGCGTCCAAAAAGGGCTATGCCCGGCGGACCGCCGGATGAGTTCAGCGCTGGCGCCCGTCGGAATTTTCGACTCCGGCGTCGGAGGACTGACGGTGACCCGGGCGATCATCGACCAGCTGCCCGACGAAGACGTCATCTACGTCGGGGACACCGCCAACGGTCCGTACGGGCCGCTGCCGATTCCCGACATCCGCGCACACGCGCTGGCCATCGGCGACGACCTGGTCGCCCGGGGCGTCAAGGTGTTGGTCATCGCCTGCAACTCGGCGTCCGCGGCCTGCCTGCGCGATGCGCGTGAACGGTACGGCGTACCGGTGGTCGAAGTGATCCTGCCGGCCGTGCGCCGTGCCGTCGCCGCCACGCGCAACGGTCGGATCGGCGTGATCGGCACCCGGGCGACCATCGCCTCGCACGCCTACCAGGATGCGTTCGCCGCTGCCCGCGACACCGAGATCACCGCCGTCGCGTGCCCCCGCTTCGTGGACTTCGTTGAGCGCGGCGTCACCAACGGACGCCAGGTGCTCGGCCTGGCAGAGGGCTACCTGGAGCCGCTGCAGCGCGCCGGCGTCGACACCCTGGTGCTCGGATGTACGCACTATCCGTTGCTGTCCGGACTCATCCAATTGGTGATGGGTCAGAGCGTGACCCTGGTGTCCAGCGCCGAAGAGACCGCGAAACAGGTGTTGCGCGTGCTGACGGAGTCGGATCTGCTGCGACCGCATCCGGACGGCCCCGGCGCGGAGCCGCCGTCCCGTGTCTTCGAAGCCACCGGCGACCCCGAGGCGTTCACCCGACTGGCGGCACGTTTTCTGGGGCCGGTCGTAACAGGAGTCCAACCCGCTCGCCACGGCAGCGTCGGCTAGCCGGGCCGAGGTTTCGACTCGGGCAATGCGGTGTTGTGTTCCCCACTGCAGTGCCGGGCATGGCACAGTGGAGTTCGTGCGACTAACCGTGCTCGGATGCTCCGGCAGCGTCACGGGGCCGGACTCGCCGGCGTCGGGGTATCTGTTAGAGGCTCCGGACACCGTGCCGCTCGTCATCGACTTCGGCGGGGGAGTGCTCGGAGCGCTGCAGCGTTACGTCGACCCCGGCGCGGTGCATGTGTTGCTGTCACATCTGCACGCCGACCACTGCCTGGATCTGCCGGGGCTTTTCGTGTGGCGCCGGTACCACCCGACAGCCCGGCCTACCGGCAAGGCGACGATCTACGGCCCCAGCGACACCTGGTCGCGGCTGGGTGCGGCGTCGTCACCGCACGGCGGCGAGATCGACGACTGCTGCGACATCTTCGACGTCCACCACTGGGCCGACGGCGAGCCGGTCACCATCGGCGCACTCACGGTGGTGCCGCGGGCGGTGCAGCATCCGACCGAATCGTTCGGCATGCGCTTCACCGACCCCAGCGGGGCGACGCTGGTCTACAGCGGCGATACCGCTGAGTGCGACCAGCTTGTCGACCTGGCCCGCGGAGCCGACGTCTTCCTCTGCGAAGCATCCTGGACGCACTCGCCGGACAATCCGCCCGCGTTGCACCTGTCGGGCACCGAAGCGGGCAGGGCCGCGGCTGCGGCCGGCGTGCGGGAGTTGGCCCTGACCCACATCCCGCCGTGGACCTCGCGCGAAGATGTGTTGCGGGAGGCCAAGGCCGAGTTCGACGGCCCCGTGCGCGCGGTGGTACCGGGCGAGACCTTCGAAATCCGTTGCGCGTAGTCGCGACCGTAACGTCACGGCGAAGAAGTGCGGCGAAAATCGCCGTGAGGTTACGCTCGCGACGCATGTCCGATCGGTGCGGCTAGGGTGGCCTGGTGTCCAAACGAGAAGACGGCCGCGCGGACGACGAACTTCGCCCGGTAGTCATCACCAGGGGATTCACCGAGAACCCAGCCGGTTCGGTGCTCATCGAATTCGGGCGAACCAAGGTGCTGTGCACCGCCAGCGTCACCGAAGGCGTTCCCCGCTGGCGCAAGGGATCCGGGCTGGGCTGGCTCACGGCCGAATACGCCATGCTGCCTTCGGCGACCCACACCAGATCCGGCCGCGACTCGGTCAAGGGGCGGCCCAGCGGCCGCACCCAGGAGATCAGCCGGCTGGTCGGCCGGTCGCTGCGGGCGTGTATCGACCTGGGTGCGCTGGGAGAGAACACCATCGCCATCGACTGCGACGTGCTGCAGGCCGACGGCGGAACCCGCACCGCGGCGATCACCGGAGCCTACGTGGCGCTGGCCGATGCGGTGACCTACCTGTCCGCGCACGGCAAGTTGTCCGACCCGCGGCCGCTGTCGTGTGCCATCGCCGGGATCAGCGTCGGAGTGGTCGACGGCAGGATTCGCGCGGATCTGCCGTACGAGGAGGATTCGCGCGCCGAAGTCGACATGAACGTCGTCGCCACCGACACCGGAACCCTGGTCGAAGTGCAGGGAACCGGCGAGGGCGCGACGTTCCCGCGGTCCACGCTGGACAAGCTTCTCGACATGGCGCTGGGAGCCTGCGACACCCTGTTCGCCATGCAGCGTGAGGCGCTGGCGCTGCCCTATCCGGGCGAATTGCCGGAAGGTCCGGCCCAGCCGAAGGCGTTCGGAAGCTGACCCGGCTGCTGGTGGCCAGCCGCAACCGCAAGAAGCTGGCCGAACTTCAGCGGGTGCTCGATGGCGCGAGCCTGACCGGCCTCACCCTGGTGTCGCTGGCCGACGTCGCGCCGTTCGACGAAGCGCCGGAGGACGGTGCGACGTTCGAGGAGAACGCACTGGCCAAGGCCCGGGATGCGGCTGCCGCGACCGGGCTGCCCAGTGTCGCCGACGACTCCGGCCTGCGGGTTGCCGCACTCAACGGCATGCCCGGGGTGTTGTCGGCCAGGTGGTCGGGAACCCACGGCGACGACGCCGCCAACACGGCACTGCTGCTCGCGCAGTTGCGCGATGTGCCCGACGGCCGCCGCACGGCGGCGTTCGTGTCGGCGTGCGCCCTGGTCGATGGGGCCGACGAGGCCGTCGTGCGGGGGGAATGGACCGGCACGATCGCCCGGGAGTCCCGCGGTGACGGCGGGTTCGGCTACGACCCGGTGTTCATCCCGGACGATGCCGGCTTGCGCGGCCGCACCGCGGCACAGTTGAGCCCGGCCGAGAAGGATGCGGTGTCGCACCGCGGACGCGCGCTGACGCTGCTGCTGCCGGCGTTTCGGTCGCTGGTCCAGCGGGGGTAGCAGCCGGCGCGGGGGCCCGTCAGACCGGGAATTGCGCCTTGACCTGCTGGGTCTGCCGGTGCTCGACGATGATGCCCAGCAGCGGGATGGTGCCGGCCAGCAGCACGCCGACGGTCTTGCCGATCGGCCAGCGGACCTTGATCGCCAGATTGAACGCGGCCAGCAGGTAGACGAAGTACATCCAGCCGTGCACAACCTCGATCCACCGGATCTCGTGGTGATAGACCAGATGCGAGATGACCTCGCCGCACAACGCGATGAGCCAGATGCCCGTGGCCCACGCCATGATCCGGTAGGCGAGCAACGCGGTTCGGATCTTTTCGACGCTGAACACCGCCGCGGTGCGCTCGGCCTCGGGTGTCTGGGGGTTGCTCATGCGGTTGTCCTGTTCTGTTGTCGGGCGCCGCTGTCCTGGGCGTCGCGGTCCGGGGTATCGCGTTGCCGGGCGTCGTTGCCTGCGAGTTCGGCAAGGTAGGCGTTGTATTCGCGCAGGGCCGGGTCCTGCGGTGGCGCCGGCGCCGGTTTGGGCCGTTCGGGCAGCAGCCCGGCGGGTATTTCGGTGGGGGCGCCGTGATGGCGCGGCTGCGGCGGGGTCTCCTCGTAGCGGACGAAGTTGCGGTAGGCGTAGACGCAGAACCAGGCGAACGCCGGCCACTGCAGCGCATAGCCGAGATTCTGGTAGCCCCCCGACAGCGACTCGAACCTCGTCCACTGCCACCAGCCCAGCGCCAGGCACCCGCCGGCCGCGACGATCACCAGCGCGATCAGGGCGGGCCGGTGACGGCGCCTGGGGCGGGCATCGGTGGACACCCTTCGACGGTACCGCGCGCACCGGTCTTTCTTGTGGTCGCCGGGTCGGGATGCGGGTGCTTCCCGCATTGACGGAGGGCACCGCGGGTGATTTTCGGGGAGCGTCACCGCCGCCCGGTTCCTACGCCGGTGCGGCGTAGGATCGCTAGGCGCGCGGGCGTGGCGAAATGGCAGACGCGATGGCTTTAGGTGCCATTGCTCGAAAGAGCGTGTGGGTTCGAATCCCTCCGCCCGCACCAGGCGATCCGGTATCGCTACAGTCGGGGGAGTCTTGTTGTCCCACCGGCGGGCGGAGGCGTGCTTTGGGTGCTGTGCCGCCGATTCCGCGGTATCCGGCCGACGTGACCTCGCAGTGGTTGTCGACGGTATTGAGCCGACGGGGCACACCTGTGCGGGTGTCCGATGTCGATGTGCGGCCGGTCGGTACCGGCCAGACCGGTGCTACGTATCGGGTGACGGCCGGCTACGCCCCGGATCGGGGCGATCTGCCGCGGAGCTTCGTGATCAAACTACCGGCCGGAGACGAGGCTGTTCGCGATCGCGTGGCTCTGAGCTATCGAAGCGAATGCGCCTTCTATGCTTCGGTTGTCACCCGCGTGCGGGTGCCGACGCCGCAGTGTTTTTACTGTGAAATAAGCGATGACGCAATGAATTTCGCGCTGCTGCTAGCTGATCAGGCGCCAGCGGAGCAGGGCGATCAGCTTGCCGGTTGCGGCGACCGGGAAGCGCGACTGGCCGCTACCGCATTGGCCGGCCTGCACGCACCCAGTTGGTGCGATCCGATGTGGCTGGACTTTCCCGGGATCGTGTTCGCGCGCCCGGACGAGGCCGGCGCCCGGGGCATGGCCGAGGTTGCCGCGAGGAGCGCCGATGTCACCCTGGCGCGGCTCGGCGACCGGATGAGCGCCGAAGACCGCGACACCTTCAGCGCGGCAATGGGTGTGGTCGCACCCTGGCTGATGGCCGAGCACGATCGCTTTGCCTTGCTGCACGGTGACTACCGGCTGGACAACATGCTGTTCGATCCGGGGCGGACTCGAATCAGCATCGTGGACTGGCAGACGCTCGGCGTGGGCCTGCCGGCCAGGGATCTGGCGTACTTCACCGCGACCAGCCTGGACCCGGCACTGCGGGCGGCGCTCGAGCAAGACCTGGTCGATGAATACCACCGGACGCTGCTGGGCTATGGCGTCACCGGATACGACCGCGAAACGTGCCGACGTGACTACCGGCTCGGGGTGGTGCAGGCGCCGCTGATCTCCGCGCTGGGGTTCGCCTTCGCCGCCTCTACAGAGCGGGGCGACGACATGGTGCTGACCATGCTGGCCCGGGGCTGCCGGGCGATCCGGGAGCTGGGCACATTGGAGCTGCTGGGGTGAACGAGGTTGGCCGCGATGGCTCACGATATTCCCGTGGGTGACCGTCGCGGATGGGGATATTCGGCCGCCCGCCGGCTATCGGCTCAGCGCCGCGCGGCCTTCACCAGGTTCGAACCGATGATCAGTTTCTGGATCTCGCTGGTGCCCTCGTAGAGCCGCAGCAGTCGGACATCGCGATAGATGCGTTCGACGGGAACGCCGCGCATATAGCCGCTGCCGCCGTGCACCTGGACCGCCAGATCGGCCACCCGGCCGGCCATTTCGGTGCAGAACAGTTTAGCCGCCGAGGGGGCGATCCGCCGGTCCTCATCGGTGACCCACAGCCGCGCGGCGTCGCGGACCAGCGCCCTGCCGGCCAGCACGGCGGTCTGCTGTTCGGCGAGCATCGCCTGCACCAGCTGGAAGTCCCCGATCGGGGTGCCGCCCTGAGTCGCCGTCGCGGCGTAGCCGACCGATTCGTCCAGGGCGCGCTGGGCCGCACCCACGGCCAGTGCGGCAATGTGCACCCGGCCACGGGCCAGCGAGGTCAGGGCCGCGCGATAGCCGATCTCTTCGCTGCCACCGATCAATGTGCCGTCATCGACGACAACGTCGGTGAAGCCGACGTCGGCGGTCCAGGCGCCTTCCTGGCCCATTTTGGCGTCCTTGGGGCCTACTTCGACCCCCGGTGTGTCGGCGGGGACCAGGAACACGGCGATGCCGGGGCCGTCGGAACTGGTGTCATCGGCGGCGCGGGTGCGGGCGAAGACGATGAACAGGCCCGCGACCGGGGCGTTGGTGATGAAGCGCTTGTGGCCGTTGATCGTCCAGGTTTGCCCCCGGCGCACGGCTTTGGTCTTCAATCCGGCCGGGTTGGATCCGGCGCCGGACTCGGTGAGCGCGAAGGAGGCAACCACATCTCCGGCGGCGATAGGGGCGAGCCAACGCGATTTCTGTTCTTCGGTGCCGAAGCCGACGAGAACCTGACCGGCGATGCCGTTGTTGGTGCCGAACATCGACCGCAGGGCAAGCGAGGTGTAGCCCAGCTCCATCGCCAGCTCGACGTCCTGCATCAGGTTCAGCCCGAGTCCGCCCCACTGCTGCGGGATGGCGTAGCCGAACAGGCCCATCGCCTTGGCCTGGTCGCGCAGATCGTCGGGGACCCGATCGTCGTCGAGGATCTCCGGTTCCCGAGGAACGACGGCGGTGCGGACGAAATGACGTGTCTGCAAAAGTATTTCGCGGAAATCGGCATCGGTGACCTGAGCATCGTGGGTGCCCTCGGCAGCGGTCATCGGTTGATGCTCCTCGTTGCAGTTGCAGGGAGTGCCCGGATCGGGGCCATGGCAATATTGACCAATATTATATATGAAATATCATATTCGAAACTGGGCGCGGTCGTGGCGGCTTGCGCGGGTTCGACCGGAAGGATGCGTGAGAGCAGATGCCATTGCTGGACGGTCAGACGGCGGTGATCACCGGCGGGGCCCAGGGTCTGGGCTTGGCCATTGCCGAGCGGTTCGTCGCCGAGGGGGCCCGGGTGGTCCTCGGCGATGTGAATCTTGACGCGACGCGGGCGGCCGCCGAAAAGCTGGGCGGCGAGCGGATCGCTGTTGCGCAGCGCTGCGACGTCACGCGATCCGGCGAGGTGCAGAAGCTGATAGAAACCGCCATCGAGCGTTTCGGCAGGCTGGACATCATGGTCAACAACGCCGGCATCACCCGGGACGCGACCATGCGCAAGATGACCGAAGAGCAGTTCGATCAGGTGATCGACGTGCACCTGAAGGGCACCTGGAACGGCACCCGACTGGCGGCCGCGGTCATGCGGGAGAACAAGCGTGGCGCGATCATCAATATGTCCTCTATTTCGGGCAAGGTCGGGATGATCGGCCAGACCAACTACTCGGCCGCCAAGGCCGGCATCGTGGGGATGACCAAGGCCGCCGCCAAAGAGCTTGCCTACCTTGGTGTCCGAGTCAACGCGATCGCACCGGGGCTGATCCGGTCGGCGATGACCGAGGCGATGCCGCAGCGGATCTGGGATGCCAAGGTCGCCGAGGTCCCGATGGGGAGAGCCGGTGAGCCGAGCGAGGTGGCCGGCGTGGCGGCGTTCCTGGCCTCCGACCTGGCGTCGTACATGACCGGCACCGTCATGGAGATCACCGGAGGCCGGCACCTGTGACCCGCCAGGTGGTGATCTGCGAACCGGTGCGGACCCCGATCGGCCGCTACGGCGGCATGTTCACCTCGCTGAGCGCGGTTGACCTCGGCGTGGCGGCGTTGAAGGGACTGCTGGACCGCACCGGCATCGCGCCGGACGCGGTGGGGGACGTCATCCTCGGGCACTGCTATCCCAACAGCGAAGCGCCGGCGATCGGGCGGGTGGTCGCCCTGGACGCCGGCCTGCCGGTGACGGTTCCGGGGATGCAGGTCGACCGCCGCTGCGGGTCGGGCCTGCAGGCGGTGATCCAGGCGAGTTTGCAAGTCGGCACCGGCAACGATGATCTGGTTGTGGCCGGTGGCTGCGAAAGCATGAGCAACGTCGCCTTCTATTCCACCGACATGCGTTGGGGCGGTGCGCGCACCGGTGTCCGCGTGCACGACGGCCTGGCCCGCGGCCGCACCACCGCCGGTGGTCGTCATCACCCGGTGCCCGGCGGGATGCTGCAGACGGCGGAGAACTTGCGGCGCCGGTACGACATTTCGCGGATCGAACAGGATGAGCTCGCGGTGCGCTCGCACCGGCGTGCGGTGGCCGCGCAGAGCGACGGACTGCTGGCAGACGAGATCGTGCCCGTTGCCGTGGGCACCCGGCACGGCGAAGAACTGATCGGCACCGACGAACATCCGCGTGCCGACGCCACGGTGGAGTCGCTGAGCAGGCTCAAACCCATTCTGGGCAAGGATGATCCAGAGGCCACCGTCACCGCCGGAAACTCCAGCGGACAGAACGATGCGGCATCGATGTGCGTGGTGACCACCCCGGAAAAGGCTGCCGAATTCGGACTCACACCGCTGGTGCGGTTGGTGTCGTGGGGGTCTGCGGGCGTGGCGCCGGAGGTCATGGGGATCGGGCCGGTGCCGGCGACCGAGGCAGCCCTGGCCAAGGCGGGGTTGACCCTGAGCGAGGTCGACCTCATCGAGCTCAACGAGGCCTTCGCCGCCCAGGCGCTGGCGGTGATGAGGGAGTGGAATTTCGGTGCCGCCGACCATGATCGGACCAATGTGCTGGGTTCGGGTATTTCCCTTGGCCACCCGGTGGCCGCGACCGGCGGCCGGATGCTGGCCACCCTGGCGCGTGAACTCAACCGGCGAAGCGGCCGCTACGGGCTGCTGACCATGTGTATCGGCGGCGGCCAGGGACTGGCGGCCGTCTTCGAACGGATCGGGTGATGATGAGCGTTTCCGCGTTGCCGCTGGCGGGCACCCGCATCGTCGAGGTGTCCAGTTTCGTCGCCGCACCGCTGTGCGGCATGACGCTGAGCCAACTGGGTGCGGAGGTGATCCGGATCGACCCTCTCGGCGGCGCTTCGGATACCCGACGCTGGCCGCTGGCCCGCGACGGCACGTCCATCTACTGGACCGGCCTGAACAAGGGAAAGCGCTCGATCGCCATCGATCTGCGGTCAGCACAGGGACAGGAACTGGTTCAGCGACTGGTGTTGGAAGGCGACGGCATCCTGGTCACCAACGCCGCCGGTCTGCCCCGGCTCGGGTACGAGGAACTGGCGGCCCGGCGGCCCGACGTCATTCACGTTCAGCTGCTCGGCCGCGGTGACGGCACTACCGGGGTGGACTACACCGTCAACGCCGCGGTCGGATTTCCCTACGTGACCGGTCCGGCCGACCACGCGGGGCCGATCAACCATGTGCTGCCGGCCTGGGACATCAGTTGTGGGCTCTACGCCGCTCTCAGCGTCGTCGCCGCGGTGCTGCGCCGCGGGCGAACCGGTGCCGGGACGCGGGTCAGCCTGGCTCTCGAAGACGTCGCGCTGGCCACCGCGGGAAACCTGGGCCTGCTGACCGAGCCGCAGGTGAACGGGACGCAGCGAGCACGGCTGGGCAACTCCGTCTACGGCCAGTACGGCCAGGACTTCGAAAGCTCCGATGGCGTCGAGTTCATGGTTGTCCTCCTGACGCGGCGCCACTTTCGCGACCTGGTCGAGGTGACGGGTACGGGTGCGGCGATGACGGCGCTCGCCGAAGCGCTGGGCGCGGACTTCGGCGCCGAGGGCGAGCGGTTTCGGTACCGCGACGTCATCTCGGGGCTGTTCGGCACCTGGTTCGCCGACCACTCCGCCGCCGAGATCGATGCGGCACTGTCGCCCACCACCGTGCTGTTCGAACGCTACCGCACCTTCTCCCAGGTTGCCGACAGCCCGAAAGTTACTGACAACCAACTATTTTCCCGGTTGGCACAGCCCGGCGTCGGCGAATACCTGGCAGCCGGACTACCGGTGGCACTAGACGGTGTGCACCCGGCGGCGGTCGCGGCGCCGGCACTGGGGTCCGACACCGTCGACGTGCTCATGGCCTACCTGGGACTGACCCGGGACGACATCGCGCGGCTGGCAGCTGCGAACACGATAGCGACGGAAATCCGATGACCAGACTCGCCCAAACTCTCGGCCTGACCGAGATCCAGACCGAGATCGTGGCGGCGGTACGGCAATTCGTCGACAAGGAGATCATTCCCAACGCCGCCCAGCTGGAACGGGCCGACGCCTACCCGCAAGAGATCGTCGACGGCCTGCGCGCGATGGGTCTGTTCGGCCTGATGATCCCGCAGGAGTACGGCGGGTTGGGGGAATCGCTGCTGACCTATGCGCTGTGCGTGGAGGAACTCGCGCGCGGCTGGATGAGCGTCTCGGGGGTGCTCAACACCCATTTCATCGTCGCCTACATGGTGCGCCAGCACGGTACCGGCGAGCAGCAGCAGCGATTCCTGCCGGCAATGGCCACCGGTGCGACCCGTGGCGCCTTCTCGATGTCGGAGCCGGAGCTGGGCTCCGATGTGGCCGCGGTACGTACCCGGGCAACCCGTGGCACCGACGGCGCCTACACCATCGACGGCCAGAAGATGTGGGTGACCAACGGCGGCAGCTCCACGTTGGTGGCTGCTCTGGTGCGTACCGACGAAGGCGCCGACAAGCCGCACCGCAACCTCACCGCGTTTCTGATCGAGAAGCCAACCGGGTTCGGCGAAGTGGTGCCGGGCCTGGTTATCCCCGGCAAGATCGACAAGCTGGGCTACAAGGGGATCGACACCACGGAGCTGATCTTCGACGGCTACCGGGCCAGCGCCGATGACGTCCTGGGCGGCAAGACCGGGCAGGGCTTCTTCCAGATGATGGACGGTATCGAGGTTGGCCGGGTCAACGTTTCGGCGCGTGCCTGCGGCGTGGGAATCAGGGCTTTCGAGCTGGCGGTGCGCTATGCCCAGCAGCGTCGAACCTTCGGCAAGCCGATAGCAGAGCATCAGGCCATCGCGTTCCAGCTTGCCGAGATGGCCACCAAGGTCGAAGCCGCACACTTGATGATGGTCAACGCGGCGCGGCTGAAGGACTCCGGTGAGCGCAACGACGTGGCCGCCGGTATGGCGAAATATCTTGCCAGCGAATTCTGTTCGGAAGTGACCCAGCAGAGCTTCCGGATTCACGGCGGGTACGGCTACTCCAAGGAATACGAGGTCGAACGGCTGATGCGCGATGCGCCGTTCCTGCTCATCGGCGAGGGCACCAGCGAAATCCAGAAGCAGATCATCAGCAAGCGCCTGCTCGACGAGTATCGGATGTGAGGCGATGACGGGTCCGGATTTCGCGGTTCGCCCTCAACTGTCCGAGGACGTCGCGGCCCTGGTGCGCAGGAGGATCTTCGAGGGCGCCTACGCATCGGGTGAGTACATTCGGCTCGACCAGCTGGCTGCCGAGTTGGGGATCAGCGTCACCCCGGTGCGCGAGGCATTGTTTGCGTTGCGCGCCGAGGGTCTGGTTGCCCAGCAGCCCCGTCGGGGCTTCGTGGTGTTGCCGATGACGCGGCGGGACCTCACCGACGTGGCCGATGTGCAGGCCCACGTCGGCGGTGAACTCGCCGCGCGGGCCGCGCGGAACATCACCGACGAGCAGCTGACGGAACTCGAACAGATCCAGGCGAAGCTCGACAAGGCCTATACCGAGGACGATGACGAGCGGACGGTTCGGCTCAATCATGAGTTCCACCGCGCGATCAATATCGTCGCGGACTCACCGAAGCTGGCTCAGGTGATGTCACAGATCACCCGGTACGTACCCGAATCGGTGTTCCCGACGATCTCCCACTGGCCCGACCATGCCGTCCGGGACCACCGTCGCGTTCTGACCGCGCTTGCCGCGCACGACGAGAAGTCGGCGCGCACGGCGATGGCGCAACACCTCGCCGCGAGTTCGATCCCGCTGATCGAACACCTCATCGCGCGCGGGGTTGTCCTCGATGCGCCGTCCACCGACGGTCAATCCGCTTCCGCCTGAGCCCGCGCCCAGCGATAGTCCGCCTTGCCGGACGGGCTGCGCTGGATGACGTCGCGAAAGACGATGGCCTTCGGAAGTTTATAGCGGGCAAGCGAATTCGCCGCGTGCGCTATCAGGTCATCGGCCTCGGCGACGGCACCGTCGTCGAGGGCGACCACGGCCACGACTTCCTGGCCCCACCTGTCGCTGGGTCGTCCGGCAACCACCACGTCGACCACTGCGGGGTGGGAGGCCAGGGCGGTCTCGACTTCCTCGGCGAAGATCTTCTCGCCGCCGGAGTTGATGGTCGCCGAGTCGCGGCCGAGCAACTCGATGTGGCCGGCGGCGTGGTGGCGGGCCCGGTCACCGGGGATCGCGTACCGGATGCCGTCGATGACCGGGAAGGTAGCCGCGGTTTTTGCCGCGTCCCCCTTGTAGCCCAGCGGAACGTAGCCCCGTTGCGCCAGCCACCCGAGCCCGTCGTGGCCCGGCGAGTGGATCGCCGAAAGATCCTCGGCGGCCACGACGGTGTCCGGGCCGGGGTTGAAGGTGCCCGTCGACACCGCGCCCGATGTGGACAGATGATGCATCTGCGCACCGGTCTCCGAGGAGCCGACGGCGTCGACGATCATGGCGTTGGGCAATGCGTCGACGAGTCGTTGCTTGACGTGGGGAGTCAACAGTGCTCCGCCGTTGGCGACCACGGCCAGCGACGACACGTCTGCGGTGCCCTTCTCGATGGCGGTGACCAGGGGCCGGGCGATCGCGTCGCCCACCACGGTGACCGCCATGACTTTTTCGCGTTCGATGGTGCGCACCACCTCATCGGCATCCAGCCGGTCGACGACCGACGGGAACACCACCGTTTGTCCTCCGGTGAGCGCGGTCATCACACTCCACTGCGCGGCGCCGTGCATCAGCGGCGGCAGCACCATCAGCTTGACTCCCGGACCGGCGGTCACCCGGGCCGATATGTCGTCGATGGATGCGACCGGGTTGCCGGTGACCAGATCGCGGCCGCCGAAGGATGTCATGAAGATGTCGGCCTGGCGCCACAGCACCCCCTTGGGCATGCCGGTGGTGCCGCCGGTGTAGAGGACGTAAAGGTCATCGGGTGAGGGTTGCACCGGTGGCGCTTCGGGGCCGGCCGAGGCCAGTGCGTCTTCGTAATCGACGGCGCCGTCAAGCAATTCGTTGCCGGAGTCGTCGGCTATCTGGATCAGCACTCGCAACTGGGGGAGGCCGGGCAGGATTTCTGCGACGCTGGGGGCGAACACGGCGTGGTACACCAGCGCGGTGGCGCCGGCGTCTGCCAGCAGGTACTGCAGCTCCTGTTTGACGTAGCGGTAGTTGACGTTGAACGGCGCCACCCGGGCGGCGAAAGAGCCGAGCAGCGTCTCGATGAACTCGCTGCCGTTGTAGGCGTAGATGCCGAGCAGATCCTGCCCGGCGGCGTGGCCCGCCAATCCCGGGCGCTCGGTGTGACATCCGAGGCCGCGGGAATGCAGGTAGTTGGCCAGGCGGTTGGATCGATCGTGGATCTGCGCGTAGCTGAATCGCCGGTCGCCCTGGATGACCAGGTCGCGGTCCGGTACCACGGCCGCGACCGCAGCCAGGACGGATGGGACCGTGAATTGTGGTGTGGCAGTGATTATTTACTCCTCGCGTCCTATACGGGGGTGAACTTCGTGATCAGCCACTCGCCGTCGATGAGAGTTAGGTTCACCAGCACGCTGCTGGCCGCCATCGCCGGCTCGGGGCGTTCTTTGCTGGTGGTGCTCTGATCGACGAAGAGCAGCACGACGGCCGACCTCGGGTGCAACTCCCTTAGCCCCGCGCACACCACGTGGGCGGTGGTGGTCAGCGCCTTCTCCTTGGCCGCCGGCGTTACGAACTGCTCGGTGAACTGCTCGTAATAGGACAGGAAATCCCCGGACAGGTGGGATTTGGCGGCAGCGAGGTCCTGGTCGAGGGTGTCCGGTGAGTACGACAGCACGGCGACCGCTCCGTCGGAGGCCGCGGCGATGGCGGCGCGGGCGACGCTCGGGCCCGTTTGCTGGTCGGTTCGGTAGTACTGGAAGTACAGCCAGGTCGCGACCCCTGCGCTGAGCAGCAGCAGCGTCACCAGGATTGCCGGGAGGGGTTTCACCGTGAATTGGCGGCGCCATAGCCTGCTTCGCCCATTGCGGTCGGGAACGCCGGAAGCGTCGGTGGAGCCCTCCGGGGATACCTCGTCGGTCGCCTCGCCGGATTCGTCCGGGGGTACCTCGTCGGTCGACTCGCCGGAATCGGCATCACGGGGTTCTACGTCGCCGGATTCCGCGTCGGGTGCATCGGGTGCATCGGGTGCATCGGGTGCATCGGGTGCATCGGGTTCGTCGGGTGCGTCGGCGTCTTCGCCGATGTCGTGATCCGATTCGGCCTCGGTGGTTTCGCCGCCGGTGGCGTCGATCTCGGCGGTTTCGGATTGCTCGGCGGGGTCCGTCTCGGTCGGGTCATCTTCGAGCGCGTCGGCGCTCACGGTACGAACTCGACTTTGGACATCTTGTACTGGCCGTCCTCCTCGGTGACGGTGACCCGCAACCGCCAGGTGCGGGGTGCGTCCTTGGTGTTCTCCGAATTGGTGACGTGCGAGGTTGCCGAGACCAATACCTGCGCGGAGTGCCCGTCAATCGATTCGAGGGCAGCAGCGTTCACGGTCCCCTCGGTCACCACTTTCGACTCCTCGACCACCTTGGTGAAGTCGGCTGCCCGCTGCTGGAAATCGGCCCGGAAATCACCGGTGGAACTGTCGATGACCCGCTGGACGTCTTCTTTGGCGTTGTTGAAGTCCAGGGATGTCATGTTGACCACGCCGGTCTTGGCGCCGGCGATGAATGCCGCTTCCTGCTGTTGCCTGTGGACGGCTTGGTGGTGCCACCACAGGAGAAGCCCGCTGGCCACCGAGAAGGCGGCGATGAGAAGTACCGCGACGGCCATGGCGATCGTGGCCGGTTTCGGCGCGCGGATCGAATTGCGCAAGCTGGTCCATTGCGGGCGTCTCCCCGGCGAAACCCGCCGAAACCGTTTGCGGATGCGCGGCCGGTCGGAGGCGCCGGTGCCTTCGATGTGTTCGGTCGCGTCGAGATCTTCGGGCGTGTCCGACTTTTCCGTCGCGTCTAACTTCTCCGCTGCGTCAATACCCTCGGTCTCGCCGTAGTCCCCCTCCCCGTCCTCGTAGTCCCCGTCGTCATAGTCCTCGTCTTCGTAGTCCCCGTCGTCTTAGTCCTCGTCTTCGTAGTCCCCGTCGTCATAGGCCTCGTCTTCGTAGTCCTCGTCCTCGTCGTCATCGCTGTAGTCCCCGTCGTCCTCGCTGTAATCGCCGTCCCGGCCGGATTCGTCGTCGCCGGCCGCGGCGGCGAGCGCCTCGCGCCGCAGCCTGACCGCGCGGGCCTTGGCCCGCGCCGCGGCGGCCAGCGCTTCGGCCTCGGCCACCTCGGCTTCGGCCTCCTCGAGCGCGAGCGCATCGGCTTTCGCTTTGTCCGCCACCTGGGTAATCCTCCCGGCTTCCACGGTGCGGCGACGGAAAGCCCTCCGGGGCAATCCATCGCCGCGATCACGATTGCTGTCGACTCTCCCGAAAAGATACCCTTCGGTGCGAACACGCAAGCGCTTCTCGTCGAAGACGCGTCGCTGCGGCGTGTTCGTGGGATCGACGGCAGCCGACGCGCGATCCTGGCTGGTACGTGCCTGCCCGCGCAGTCGGCCTGACCCGGAGCCGTCGACATGGCAATTGCGCCGCTGGATCCGGCCGCTATCGATGCGGCCGTGACACGTGCGCATTCCCTGCACCGAAACAACGCCCGGGGGCGCAACGCCAGCTATATTCCGGCACTTGCCGGCGCCGATCCGGACCTGTTCGCGGTATGCGCGATGACTCCCGACGGGCACGCCTCAACCGCTGGAGACGTCGAGCACGAGTTCGCCATCGAGTCCGTATCGAAGGTCTTCACGCTGGCCCTGGTCCTGGAGGAGCGGGGGCAGCGCGCGGTGCGGGCCACGCTCGGCGCCAATGCGACCGGGGGCGCCTTCGATTCGGTGCTGGCACTGGAGCGCCATCACGATAAACCGACGTCGCCGATGGTCAACGCGGGCGCCATTGCCGCCACCGGGCTGGTGAGAGCCGCCGATGCGGCCGAGCGGTGGCGGAAGATCATGGACATACAGAGCGCATTCGCTGGGCGGCCGTTGTCGATGAGTGCGGAGATCAACGCCTCCGAGCAGGCCACCAACGGTCACAACAAGGCCATTGCCTGGCTGATGCACAGTGCCGGAACACTGTCCTGCGACCCGATGGAAGCCTGCGCGGTGTACACCCGGCAATGTTCGACGATGCTGACCACCGTCGACCTGGCCGTTATGGGCGCCACACTGGCGGCCGGCGGGGTCAATCCGCGCACCGGTCTTCGGGTGATGACGCATTCAAACGTCTCCTGCCTGCTGGCGGAAATGGTGACCGAAGGCATGTACACACAGTCCGGCGACTGGGCCTACACGGTCGGAGTGCCCGCCAAGAGCGGTGTCGCCGGGGCCGTGCTGGCGGTGGTGCCCGGACGGCTGGCGGTGGCGGCTTTCTCTCCGCGCCTGAACAAGGCGGGCAACAGTGTGCGCGGGTGGTACGGCGTTGCCGAGGTCGTCAAGCGGCTGAAGTTGAGCCTTTTCGACAACTACGACCAGCGCTGAATCCGCGCGGCCCGCCGGCAGCCGGCCGCAGCCTCGGCCCCGGTATCGGCCCGGCCCCCGGCCGCACGCTGCCCGTCTCCCGTCAACTGCTCCCGGCCGCCCGCTGAACGTTCCCCGCCGCCCGCTGTCCGGGTACCACCGCCAGCACGGCCCCGCCGCCACACCCCTGATGTAGATGTGACGTGCGTTGTTTACGAGGCTGGTGAGGTTTGTGTCGTACCCTGTGGCATATGTGGGTATCTCGGCGCGACGTGCTCAAATGCGCGGCGGCGACGCCGGCCCTGCTGGGCCTGGGTCTCGGTGCGGCGTCGTTGAGTGCTGCTCCGGCATCCGCGCGGTCACTGGGCACGCTGCTGGACTACTCGGCCGGCGTCATCCCCGCCGGCGATATCAGAGCCTCTGGTGCCGTCGGTGCGATCCGGTACGTTTCCGACCGGCGGCCAGGGGGTGCCTGGATGCTCGGCAAGCCGATCCAACTCGCCGAGGCGCGCGATCTCTACGGCAGCGGCCTGAAGATCGTGTCGTGCTACCAATTCGGCAAGGGCAGCACCTCCGATTGGCTGGGCGGCGCTGCCGCGGGTGTGCAACATGCCAGGCGCGGCATGGAGTTGCACGCGGCCGCCGGAGGCCCGCCGGGCGCCCCCATCTATGCCTCGATCGACGACAACCCGAGCTACGAGCAGTACAAGAACCGGATAGCCCCGTATCTGCGGTCCTGGGAGGCGGTCATCGGGCACCAGCGAACGGGTGTGTACGCCAACTCGAAAACCATCGACTGGGCGCTGCACGACGGTCTGGGCAGTTACTTCTGGCAGCACAACTGGGGATCGCCCAACGGGTACGCGCACCCGGCGGCGAATCTGCACCAGGTGGAGATAGACAAACGCTCGGTCGGCGGGGTGGGTGTGGACATCAACGACATCCTCAAGCCGCAGTTCGGCCAGTGGGCCTAACCTCGGGGCCCGGAGTTCCGGCCGAATCCTGAGAAGGGATTAGGACACTGGAACTCTGACTCCAGCAAACACTCGTTCGCTCAGATTCGGCTGCCGGCGCCGTTTCCCCGTCGGTACGAACGCTGCGAAAGCGTCAATCGGGGGAGGCTGACGTCAAAATTATTTACATAACGATTTGATAACGGTACTGCGCTGAACAGCGCCGTTATAGCTACTCGACCGTAACCACCTGCATGCAGGACGTTTGTCGAGCTGGCCCGCGGCATCGGTTTCCCGCGGTGTTACCCGCGCCACGGTTACCCGCGCGTAGAACTCGCCAGTAACCAATCGATAGGCCAATGCCGGACCCATTCTTATGACACGCTTAGTGCAACCGATGCAGGCCAAAGCGGTTCTTCCGGGGGTCGTCGCGCGACTTGCGATTGCCACCCCGATTGAACGGTGACGGGCACCGGCCACAGGCGCTCCGGCTGCGGTTCGACGCAGAATCGCCGCGGAGTCGATCCCGCAACGGGGGACCGGCCCTGGGGCCGACCGATTGGACCGAGACAACGCATACGCATACAGGGAGAATCTAGGGTGACCATCCACGAGCACGACCGGGTGTCCGCAGACCGTGACGGCGGTGACCCGTCCAGTGCCCATGTGCTGGTAGATCGCCTGACCGCCGGCGAGCCGTACGCGGTGGCGTTCGGCGGGCAGGGCAGTGCGTGGCTGGAGACGCTCGAGGAACTGGTTTCCGGGGCCGGTATCGAATCCGAGCTGACGACGCTCGTCGGCGAAGTGGAGCTGTTGCTCGAACCGGTTGCCCGAGAGCTGATCGTGGTGCGCCCGATCGGTTTCGAACCGCTGCGTTGGGTGCGGGAGCTGGCGGCGCAGGACCCCGTCCCCTCCGAAAGGCATCTGACGTCGGCGGCCGTTTCGCTGCCGGGCGTACTGCTGACCCAGATCGCGGCCATCCGCGCGTTGGCGCGCCAGGGGATGGATCTGGTCGAGACCCCGCCGGTGGCTCTTGCGGGACACTCTCAGGGCGTGCTGGCCGTAGAGGCGCTCAAGTCCGCCGGCGCGCGCGATGTGGACTTGCTGGCGCTGGCCCAGCTGATCGGGGCCGCCGGGACGCTGGTCGCCCGCCGGCGCGGAATCTCCGTCCTCGGCGACCGGCCGCCGATGGTCTCGGTGAACAACGCCGACCCGGAACGGATCGGGCGATTGCTCGACGAGTTCGCCCAAGATGTTCGCACCGTGCTGCCACCGGTGCTGTCGATTCGCAACGGCCGCCGGTCGGTGGTCATCACCGGCACCCCCGAACAGCTGTCGCGGTTCGAGCTCTACTGCAAGCAGATCTCGGATCGGGAGGAGGCCGAGCGCAAGAGCAAGGTGCGGGGCGGCGATGTGTTCGCGCCGGTTTTCGATCCGGTCCGGGTCGAGGTGGGATTCCATACCCCTCGGCTGGCCGACGGCATCGACATCGTGGGCCGATGGGCCCAGCAGGTGGGCTTGGACGTGGCGCTGGCCCGCACGCTGACCGAAGCGATTCTGGTGGCCAAGGTCGACTGGGTGGACGAGATCGCCAAGGTGCACGACTCCGGTGCGCGGTGGATCCTGGATCTGGGGCCCGGTGACATCCTGACCCGGGTGACCGGGCCGGTGATCCGCGGCTTGGGGATCGGCATCGTGCCGGCCGCCACCCGCGGCGGGCAGCGCAATCTGTTCACCGTCGGCGCCATCCCGGAGGTGGCGCAAGCGTGGTCGAGCTACGCGCCGACCGTCGTCCGGCTGCCCGATGGCCGGGTGAAGTTGTCGACCAAATTCACCCGGCTGACCGGGCGGTCGCCGATCCTGCTGGCGGGCATGACCCCGACCACCGTCGACGCCGGGATCGTTGCGGCGGCCGCCAACGCCGGACACTGGGCCGAGCTGGCCGGTGGCGGACAGGTCACCGAGGAGGTATTCGCCGCCCGCATCGCAGAGCTGTCCGGCCTGCTCGAGCCGGGCCGGACCTATCAGTTCAACGCCCTGTTCCTGGACCCCTACCTGTGGAAGCTGCAACTTGGTGCCAAGCGCCTGGTGCAGAAGGCCCGCCAGTCCGGCGCGGCAATCGACGGCGTGGTGGTCAGCGCCGGCATCCCCGAACTCGAAGAAGCGGTCGAACTGATCGACGAACTCAACGACCTCGGGATCAGCCACGTGGTGTTCAAACCCGGCACCGTCGAACAGATCCGCTCGGTGATTCGCATCGCCACCGAGGTGCCCACCAAGCCGGTGATCATGCACGTCGAGGGCGGGCGAGCCGGTGGCCACCACTCCTGGGAGGACCTCGACGACCTGCTGCTGGCCACCTACTCCGAGTTACGGGCACGCTCCAACATCACCATCTGCGTAGGCGGCGGTATCGGTACGCCGGAGCGGGCAGCCGAGTACCTCTCCGGCCGTTGGGCACAGGACCACGGCTTCCCGCTGATGCCCATCGACGGCATCCTGGTCGGCACCGCTGCCATGGCGACACTGGAATCGACCACCTCGCCCTCGGTGAAACAGATGCTGGTCGAGACCGGCGGCACCGACCAGTGGATCAGCGCCGGAAAGGCGCAGGGCGGGATGGCCTCCAGCCGCAGTCAGCTCGGTGCGGACATCCACGAGATCGACAACAGCGCTTCGCGATGCGGGCAATTGCTCGACGAAGTGGCCGGCGACGCCGACGCGGTCGCGCGGCGCCGTGACGAGATCATCGCCGCGATGGCCCGGACCGCCAAGCCGTACTTCGGCGACGCCGGGGAAATGACCTACCTGCAGTGGCTGCAGCGCTACGTGGAATTGACCATCGGCGAAGGGGACACCACAGCCGACACGGCGGCACCGGGTAGCCCCTGGCTGGCGGACACCTGGCGGGAACGGTTCCAGAAGATGCTCATGCGTGCCGAGGCGCGTTTGCATACCCGGGAATCCGGTCGGATCCAGACGGCCTTTGCCGACACCGGCCTGGTGGAGGATCCGCAACGAGCTATCGCGACACTGCTCGCGTCCTACCCTGACGCCGAGACCGTGCACCTGCATCCGGCGGATGTGCCGTTCTTCGTCACCCTGTGCAAGACCATGGGCAAGCCGGTCAACTTCGTACCGGTGATCGACAAGGACGTGCGGCGCTGGTGGCGCAGCGACTCGCTGTGGCAGGCCCACGATGCCCGCTACGACGCGGATCAGGTCTGCATCATCCCCGGTCCGGCGGCGGTGGCCGGAATCACCCGGGCCGACGAACCGGTCGGCGAACTGCTCGACCGATTCGAACAGGCAGCGGTCGACGAGGTGCTCCGCGGCGGTTCGGAGCCCGCGGACGTCACCTCGCGCCGGGTCGGTCGAACCGATGTGCGGGGGCCGCTGGCCGTCGTGCTGGACGCACCCGATGTGCTGTGGGCCGGGCGGGCCACGGAAAACCCGGCGCACCGGATCGCGGCGCCCGGCGACTGGCAGGTGAACGAAAATCGCACCGCCACGCACACGTCGACCGGGTCCAGGCTTCAGGTCGCCCGCGACGGCCGCAACGTGGTGCTCAGCGTGCCGATCTCCGGCTCCTGGATCGACATCCCGCTGACTCTGGCGGTAAACACCGCGGACGGCGGTATGCCGGTCGTTGCTACCGAGGACGCCATCGCCGCCATGCGCACGGTGCTCGCGATTGCCGCGGGCGTCGACGGACCCGAAGCGCTCCCGGCCGTCCACAACGGAACCGCGACGGTGACCGTGGACTGGGATCCCGAGCGCGTCGCCGACCACACCGGTGTCACAGCGATTTTCGGCGAGCCGCTGGCTCCCAGCCTCACCACCGTTCCCGATGCGCTCGTCGGGCGCTGCTGGCCGGCGGTCTTCGCGGCGATTGGGGCCGCTGAAACCGATGGCGGGGTGCCCGTGGTGGAGGGCCTGCTCAGTCTGGTCCACTTGGACCACGCGGTCCGGCTGTCCCGGCAGCTGCCCACTATCCGCACCGAATTGACGGTTGTCGCAACGGCCGCGGATGCGACGGATACCGACATGGGCCGCGTTGTACCGGTTGCGGTCACGGTGACGACAGCCGACGGAGACCTCGTCGCCACCATGACCGAACGGTTCGCGATCCTCGGACGTACCGGAACCGCCGGCCTCGAGGATCCCGAAAGAGCCGGTGGCGCGGTATCGGAGAACGCCACCGACACGCCCCGCCGGCGTCGGCGCGACGTGACGGTGGACGCACCGGCTGACATGCGGCCGTTCGCCGTGGTGTCCGGTGACCACAATCCCATTCACACCGACAAGGCCGCCGCGCTGCTGGCCGGCCTGCCGTCGCCGATCGTGCACGGCATGTGGTTGTCGGCCGCTGCGCAGCACGCGGCGACCGCCACCGACGGCCGGGCCCGCCCGCCTGCGCGACTCGTCGGCTGGACGGCCCGCTTCCTGGGTATGGTGCGTCCCGGCGATGAGGTCGATTTCCGCGTCGAGCGCGTGGGGATCGACCGGGGCGCAGAGGTCATCGAGGTCGCCGCACGGATCGGCTCGGAGCTGGTCATGTCGGCGACGGCACGACTGGCCTCGCCGAAGACCGCCTATGCGTTCCCCGGCCAGGGCATTCAGCACAAGGGCATGGGCATGGACGTCCGGTCCCGGTCGAAGGCGGCCCGCAAGGTGTGGGACGAGGCGGACAGGTTCACCCGCGACACCCTGGGGTTCTCGGTGCTGCATGTGGTGCGGGACAACCCGACCAGCATCATCGCCAGCGGTGTGCACTATCAGCATCCCGACGGCGTGCTGTTCCTGACGCAATTCACCCAGGTGGCGATGGCGACGGTGGCGGCTGCCCAGGTCGCCGAGATGCGCGAGCAGGGTGCCTTCGTCGAAGACGCCATCGCCTGCGGTCACTCCGTGGGTGAGTACACCGCGCTGGCATGTGTCAGCGGCGTCTTCGAACTGGACGCGCTGCTGGAGGCGGTGTTTCACCGCGGATCGAAGATGCACGACATCGTCCCGCGCGACGAGCTGGGCCGGTCCAACTACCGGCTGGCGGCAATCCGGCCCTCCCAGATAGACCTGCCGGACGACGAGGTCAAGGACTTCGTGGCAGGGATAGCTTCGGATACCGGGGAGTTTCTGGAGATCGTCAACTACAACCTGCGCGGTTCGCAGTATGCGATCGCCGGCACGGTGCGGGGCCTTCGAGCCCTGGAGGAGGAGGTGGAACGGCGCCGCGAGATCACCGGCGGCAAGCGGTCCTTCATCCTGGTCCCGGGCATCGACGTGCCGTTCCACTCCAGGGTGCTGCGCGTCGGCGTGAACGAGTTCCGGCGGTCGCTGGAACGGCTCATGCCGCACGGCAAGGACCCCGACCTGATCATCGGACGCTACATCCCCAACCTGGTGCCCCGGCCGTTCACGCTGGACCGAGACTTCATCCAGGAGATCAGGGATCTGGTACCCGCCGAGCCGCTCGACGAGATCCTGGCCGACTACGACACCTGGCGCCGCGAGCGCCCGCGGGACATGACCCGCACGGTGTTCATCGAACTGCTGGCGTGGCAGTTCGCCAGCCCGGTCCGCTGGATCGAGACGCAGGACCTGCTGTTCATCGAGGAGGCCGCAGGCGGGCTGGGGGTGGAGCGGTTCGTCGAGATAGGCGTGAAGACGGCGCCGACCGTCGCGGGCCTGGCCACCAACACCTTGAAGTTGCCCGAATATGCCCACAGCACAGTGGAAGTACTCAATATCGAGCGCGACGCCGCGGTGCTGTTCGCCACCGACACCGACCCCGAACCGGAACCGGAGATCGAGGAGGCGGCCGGTGAGTCCACCGGAGCGGACGCAGCACCGGTACCGGCTGCGGCGCCGGCTGCCGCCGCGGCTGTCTCCGGCGCGCCGCGGCCGGACGACCTCACCTTCGATGCGGCAGACGCCACCCTCGCGCTGATTGCGATCTCGGCGAAGATGCGCATCGATCAGATCGAGGAGCTGGACTCCATCGAGTCCATCACCGACGGCGCGTCGTCACGACGCAACCAGCTGCTGGTCGACCTCGGCTCGGAGTTGAACCTCGGTGCCATCGACGGCGCGGCCGAAGCCGACCTTTCCGGCTTGCGGGCACAGGTCACCAAGCTCGCACGAACCTACAAGCCGTACGGTCCAGTGCTTTCCGATGCGATCAACGACCAGTTGCGCACCGTCCTGGGCCCATCGGGGAAGCGGCCCGGTTGCATTGCCGAACGGGTGAAGAAGACCTGGGAGCTCGGAGAGGGTTGGGTCCGGCACGTCACCGTCGAGGTGGCGCTGGGCACCCGGGAAGGTACCAGTGTTCGCGGAGACGCCATGGGGCACCTGCACGACGGTGCCCTGGCCGACGCCGCATCGGTGGACAAGGTGATCGATGCGGCGGTTGCCGCAGTGGCAGATCGGCACGGCGTCGCCGTTGCGCTGCCGTCGGCCGGTGGCGGCGGTGGTGCCACCGTCGACGCGGCCGCGCTGAGCGAATTCACCGATGCGATCACCGGCCGCGACGGCGTCCTGGCCTCCGCAGCCCGTTTGGTGCTGGGGCAACTGGGATTGGACGATCCCGTCTCGGCAATACCGGCGGCGACCGACGCAGAGCTCGTCGACCTCGTTACGGCCGAATTGGGTTCGGAATGGCCACGTTTGGTGGCCCCGGTGTTCGACGCCAAGAAGGCGGTCGTGTTCGACGACCGGTGGGCCAGTGCCCGCGAAGACCTCGTCAAGCTGTGGCTGACCGACGAGGGTGAGATCGATGCCGACTGGCTGCGGCACTCGGAGCGCTTCGAGGGCGCCGGGCACGTCGTCGCGACACAGGCCGGCTGGTGGCAGGGTAGGGCGCTGGCTGCCGGCCGGCAGATCCATGCCTCGCTGTACGGCAGGATCGCCGCCGGCGCCGAGAACCCGAACCCCGGTCCTTTCAGCGGCGAAATCGCCGTGGTGACGGGGGCCTCCAAAGGCTCGATAGCCGCGTCGGTGGCCGCACGCCTGCTCGACGGCGGCGGCACCGTGATCGCAACCACCTCGAAGCTCGATGGCGAACGTCTGGCGTTCTATCGCGCACTGTACCGCGACAATGCCCGGTACGACGCGACGCTGTGGGTGGTGCCCGTCAATATGGCGTCCTACTCCGACATCGACGGACTGGTCGACTGGATCGGTAGTGAACAGTCCGAAAGCCTTGGACCACAGTCCATTCACATCAAGGATGCGCAGAACCCGACACTGCTGTTCCCGTTCGCGGCACCGCGAGTGGCCGGAGACCTCTCCGAGGTCGGTGCCCGCTCGGAGATGGAGATGAAGGTGCTGCTGTGGGCCGCGGAACGGCTCATCAGCGGACTGTCGAAGATCGGTGCCGAGCGCGACATCGCGTCGCGACTGCACGTGGTCCTGCCGGGATCGCCCAACCGCGGATCCTTCGGCGGAGACGGCGCCTACGGGGAAGCCAAGTCCGCCCTGGACGCCGTGGTGAGCCGCTGGCGGGCCGAATCGTCGTGGGCCGCACGGGTGAGTCTGGCGCACGCGCTGATCGGCTGGACCCGGGGCACCGGCCTGATGGGGCACAACGATGCGATAGTGGCTGCCGTCGAAGAAGCCGGCGTCACCACCTACTCGACCGATGAGATGGCAGCGATGCTGCTCGGGCTGTGCGACGTGGAATCCAAAGTTGCCGCGGCCGCGTCCCCGATCGAAGCGGACCTCACCGGCGGCCTCGGCGAGGCCGAACTCGACATGGCCGAATTGGCCGCCAAGGCCCGCGAGGAGATGTCGGCGGAATCGACCGAAGACGACGAGGAGGCGGCCGAAGACGCGATCGCCGCGCTGCCCTCGCCGCCGCGCGGATATACCCCGGCGCCACCGCCGGAATGGGACGACCTCGCTGTCGATCCCGCCGACCTGGTGGTGATAGTCGGTGGCGCGGAAATCGGGCCGTACGGGTCCTCGCGGACCCGCTTCGAGATGGAAGTCGAGAACGAACTGTCCGCCGCCGGCGTGCTCGAGCTGGCCTGGACCACCGGGCTGATCCGCTGGGAGGACGACCCGCAACCGGGATGGTACGACACGCAATCCGGCGACCTGGTCGACGAGGCCGAGCTGGTCGAGCGCTACCACGACGCGGTGGTCCAGCGCTGCGGGATCCGCGAGTTCGTCGACGACGGCGCCATCGATCCCGAACACGCCTCCCCGCTGCTGGTGTCGGTGTTCCTGGACAGGGACTTCTCCTTCGCGGTGTCCTCGGAGGCCGATGCCCGCTCGTTCGCCGAATTCGATCCCGAGCACACCGTCATCTCACCGGTCCCGGATTCCAGCGACTGGCAGGTCATCCGCAGGGCGGGCACCGAGGTCCGGGTGCCGCGCAAGACCAAGCTGTCCCGCGTCGTCGGCGGGCAGGTGCCGACCGGATTCGATCCGACGGTGTGGGGCATCAGCGCGGACATGGCCGGCTCCATCGACCGGCTGGCGGTGTGGAACATCGTGGCCACGGTGGATGCGTTCCTGACGGCCGGCTTCAGCCCTGCCGAAGTGATGCGCTACGTGCACCCGAGTCTGGTGGCCAACACCATGGGCACCGGCATGGGCGGCGGGACCTCGATGCAGACGATGTACCACGGAAACCTGTTGGGCCGCAACAAGCCGAACGACATATTCCAGGAAGTGCTGCCCAATATCGTTGCCGCCCATGTGGTTCAGTCCTATATCGGCAGCTACGGAGCGATGATCCACCCGGTCGCGGCGTGTGCGACGGCCGCGGTCTCGGTCGAGGAGGGCGTCGACAAGATCCGGCTCGGCAAGGCCGAGATGGTGGTGGCCGGCGGGATCGACGACCTGACGCTGGAAGGCATCATCGGCTTCGGTGACATGGCGGCCACGGCTGACACCGCCATGATGCGTGGCCGCGGCATCGACGATGCCAGGTTCTCCCGGCCGAACGACCGGCGCCGGCTGGGCTTCGTCGAGGCCCAGGGCGGCGGCACCATTCTGCTGGCGCGCGGCGATCTGGCGCTGAAGATGGGGCTGCCGGTGCTGGCCGTCGTCGCCTACGCGCAGTCCTTTGGGGACGGGGTGCACACCTCTATCCCGGCACCCGGCCTGGGTGCGCTCGGTGCGGCCCGTGGCGGTGACGGCTCGCCGCTGTCGCGCGCGCTGGCCTCGCTCGGGGTGGCCCCCGACGACATCGCGGTGATCTCCAAGCACGACACCTCTACGCTGGCGAACGATCCCAACGAGACCGAGTTGCACGAGCGGCTTGCCGACTCGATGGGCCGCTCCGCCGGCGCCCCGCTGTTCGTGGTCTCGCAGAAGAACCTCACCGGCCACGCGAAGGGCGGCGCGGCGGTGTTCCAGATGATGGGGCTGTGCCAGATGCTGCGCGACGGCGTGATCCCGCCGAACCGGAGCCTGGACTGTGTCGACGAGGAATTGGCCGGCTCGACCCACTTCGTGTGGGTCCGCGACACCCTGCGGCTGGGCGGGAAGTTCCCCCTCAAGGCCGCAATGCTGACCAGCCTGGGATTCGGCCACGTGTCGGGGCTGGTCGCACTGGTGCACCCGCAGGCGTTCATCGCCTCCCTGGAGCCTGGTCAGCGGGAGGATTACCGGCGTCGCGCCGATGCCCGGCTGGTGGCCGGCCAACGCCGGCTGGCCTCGGCCATCGCCGGGGGTGAGCCGATGTACCAGCGGCCGCCGGGTCGCCGGTTCGGCCATGAGGGTCCGGAGAAGGCCCAGGAGGCGTCGATGCTGCTGAGCCCCGAGGCCCGGCTGGGTGGCGATGACGCCTACCAGGCCTCCGCGGGTTGAGTCCGCGCATCGGTTAACCTGGCCAGCCATGGGCATCGTCGGAATCGGGATCGATCTCGTCGCTATTCCCGATTTCGCCGAGCAGGTGGACCAACCGGGAACGGTGTTCGCCGAAACCTTCACCCCGGGTGAACGGCGCGACGCCTCGGACAAGAGTTCGTCCGCGGCGCGGCACCTGGCCGCCCGCTGGGCGGCCAAGGAGGCCGTGATCAAGGCCTGGTCGGGTTCCCGGTTCGCGCAGCGACCGGTGCTGCCGGAGGGCATTCACCGCGACATCGAGGTGGTCACCGATATGTGGGGCCGGCCGCGGGTCCGGTTGAGCGGTGAGATCGCCAGGCATCTGGCCGAGGTGACCATCCACGTGTCGCTGACGCACGAGGGCGACATGGCCGCCGCGGTAGCGATCCTGGAGACGCCGTAGCCGTGATCGGTGTTGACTCTGCGCCTGTGGCGCGGAAGTGCGGGTAGGCCGCGCCGTGAGCGCAGGGTCAACGCCACTGCCCGGCCCCCTGAAGGTTGACTCTGCGCCGGTGGCGCGGAAGTGCGGGTAGGCCGCGCCGTGAGCGCAGGGTCAACGCGGGGGCTATACGGACAGGTCGCGGCGCAGCTTGGCGACGTGGCCGGTCGCCTTCACGTTGTACTGCGCGACCGCGATCCTGCCCTGCTCGTCGATCAGGAAGGTCGAGCGAATCACTCCGGTGACCGTCTTTCCGTACAGCTTTTTCTCGCCGAAGGCCCCGTAGGCCGCCAACACGGCGCGGTCGGGGTCGGACAGCAACGGGAACGTCAGGTTCTCGATGTCGCGGAATTTCGCCAGCTTTTCCGGTTTGTCGGGGGAGATGCCGACGACGTCGATACCCGCGCCGTTGAGTTCGCCCAGGCTGTCCCGGAAGTCGCAGGCCTGCTTGGTGCAGCCGGGTGTCGAGGCGGCCGGGTAGAAGTACACGACGACGCGGCGTCCCCGATAGTCCGACAGTGACACCTGGTTGCCGTCGGCGTCGGGCAGGCGGAAAGCGGGCGCTGTATCGCCCGGCGCCAGCCGGGGTGTCTGGGTCATTCGTGAGATTCCTTTCAGTTCACCGCGGCGTCGGAGCCCGCACCGGCTGCTCTAGGGTAGTTCGTGAGCGCACTAGCCTGACTCGGAGGACAGATACGTGGCGGACCGCGATCCCGACACCATCAAGCAGGAGATCGACCAAGCCCGCCAGGAACTGGCGATGACCGTCGATTCGCTGACGCAGCGTGCCAATCCCCGTCGGCTGGCCGATGACGTCAAGGCGAAGGCGATCGAGGTACTCAACCGTCCGATCGTGACGGTGTCGCTGACCGGGGCTGCGGTGCTCGCCTTCGTGGTGGCGGTGCACCGGATCAGGCGTCGCTGACGTCCCGGGTGGTCCGGAAGGGTGTTTCCTCGGGCGGTGAGCCGCCTGGAGAATGCCTCCGGCGGTGACGGAGGCCGCTCGGAAGACTGTGCGCCGTCAGGGTTTCGAACCCCGGACCCGCTGATTAAGAGTCAGCTGCTCTACCAACTGAGCTAACGGCGCCGCACCGGCCAGAAGCCGGCTACCGACAATAACAGGACTCCCGCCGCGGACGGAAATCTCCCCTCGCCGCCTCGGTTGATGCCGGCGGAGTTCTTTCACCGGGGGACCCGGCCTTGTAGAGTCCTTGGCATGTTTAGTAGGGCTGCGCGTGGTGTGCTGGTGGCCCAGGTGGTCGCCGGCGCAATTGTGTGTTTGTTGACGGCGCCGGTGGCTGCGGCCCACGACCCGGACTGTGACACCATCCTTCCGGTGGGTGATCAGCTCGGACCCATTTTCGATCAGGTCGAACCGGATGGTTTCACACCGCCGGGCGTCGCAGATCAGATTCGTCAGGCCAACGCGCCGTTGTACAACCTGGGCACCGCGACGGCGGTGGACCTGCGGAACTGGGCTGACATCCTGGCCTCCAAACTGGATCACGACAATCGCTACGCTCAGATCGGCTCCGACCAACGCTGGCTGACCGCGGACCTCACCGCGGCGCGCAGTCACCTGCTGGCGGCGCAGCGTTACTGTTTGTGGTCGATCTACAGTTCAGGCTGAAACGCGGCGCCGACGGCCTTCCCGCCGCCTGCCAGCCGCCTGTTGCCCGTCCGTGTGGCGCTGGGCCGCGTCGCGAAGTCGCTTACACGCCGCCGTATTCGGGGCGCAGCGGGCCGGCAAGCGCGGCCAGCGGCACCTGGAGGGTGACCGCTCCGCCGTCCATCGACCACGCGTAATTGGCCGCTTGGGAGTCTTGGGCCGACGGGACGTCGGGCATGTGGATGATCAGGTCGTCCTGGGTCAACGCGAAGGCCCGGTAGCCTCCGGTGAAGCCTGGGCCGTCGGGGCCGGGTGTCCATTGGCCGATCATGTAGGGATTGGTGTTGGGTGCGTGCGGCGGGGCTCCGGCATCGAGCGCCGCGGGCAGGAACGGTCCGGCGGCCTCTGCGATCGCGGCGATCGGGTCGACGCCCGGCTTGAACAGGTCGGCCAGCATGAGTCGATGCCCCTGGGCCATGTCGAAGACGAAAGTCCGGTAGGCGTTGTTGGACTGGAGGCCGAACGGCTCGAAGTCCTCGTGAACGACCAGCGACTGTACAGCGCCGGGCCCGGTGAACAGCTCGTAGGTGGCGGTGGCACTGCTGTCGCGCGGTGCCTGCGTGCCGCTGTTTCGCCAGCCGTCCATCAGTTTGTGGTAAAAGCCGCCGACAACGGGACCCGATGTGGGGTTGTCGAGCATCGGTTGTGGTAGGTCGAGGGATATCAACCGCTCGGCCTTGAGGTGTGAGACAACCACCGTCGTGCACGAGGTGCCGTCCCAGTTTCCGCCGAGTTCGGCGCAGAACTGGTCCGGTGACGCGCCGGCGACCGGTGCGGTCGCCACCAGTGTCGCCGCGGTGGCCGCCGCGGCTATCGTCGCCATCAGATTCGTTGTCAACTTCATGGTGTTCACCGCCGTTGTCCGGGTAGTTCAACCTTGCCGGCCAGCCATCGGCCGCCGACTTTGTCCATCGTGATTGCTATTGCGTTGACGTCGACCCCCGGCTGCGGGGTCGTGGAGTTGGTGACTGTCTGCTCGACGAACAGCAGCACCTCGACCTTTCTGGGATTCGCCGATTTGACCGCCGATTCCAGGACGGTGCCCTTCGTCGCAACCTTGTTGTCGATCATCGCTTTTCGCAGCACTGAACCGGCCTTGGAATACTGGTCCTTGAACTCGCCGGTTGCGCCGTTGAGGATGTCGTCGAAGTTCTTGTCGACCGCCCCGGGGTCGGTGCTGGTGAGTGTGACGGCGAATGCCTTTGCGGCCTCCAGTGCCTGCGCGGCGGCCATGTCGGTACGGTGCTGCTGGTACTGCAGCCAGCCGGCGTAGCCGGCCCAGGCGACGACGGCCCCGGCTGCGAGTACGACGACGCCGCGAATCGCGTGATTGATCCCGCGGCGCGGAGCAGCGGCGGCCCGAGCGGCGCGACGCCACCGGCGCCCCCGGCCGGCGTCGTCCTGCTCGGCGGCGGCACTCTCGCCATCAGTACCGGCGTCGTCCTGCTCGGCGGCGGCACTCTCGCCATCAGTACCGGAGTCGTCCTGCTCGGCCCCGACACTGTCCTGCTCGGCCCCGACACTGTCCTGCTCGGCCGCCTCGGGAACTTCGTCGGTCTCTACCGTCGCTTCCACAGATCCCATACCTTTTACGGTGCTCGCTAGAGCATCTCGACTTTGCTTGCCAACCACCGATGGTCGATCAGTTCCATGGTCATCAACACCCGGTCGCGATCGATTCGCGGGCTGGTCCGGACCGCGTTGGTGACCGATTGGTCGACGAACAGTAGCACCTCGACTTTGGTCTTGGTCGCGGACTTGATCGCCGAGTCGATGACGATGCCCTTGCCCGCGGCACCGTTGTCGATCAGGATCTGGCGCAGCTGCGCGGAGCCCTGGCTGTACTGATCCTTGAACTCCCCGGTGGCCCCGTCGAGCGCCTCCCGGTAGTTCTTGTCGATGTCTTTGGTATCCAGAGTGGTCAAGACGACCGCATAGTTGCGCGCGGCCTCCATGGCGGCCTGGCCGGCCGCGGCGGTGTCTCTGAGCGCCATGAGTCGCCAGCCCAGGAAGCTCGACAGTCCCAGTGCCGTGATCAGCAGCGTGCCGACGGCGACGGTCAGCAGGCGCCGCCGCCGCTGCCCCGGCGGCCCTGCGGCGGCATCCTCTCCGGAGGTGCCGGCGAGAGCGGCGTCGGACTCGGCCTGGCCGTCGGCGTCAGCGCTGGCGTCGGCCTGGTCAGGATCTCGGCCGTCGGAGGCCTGCGTGCCGGATTGTGCGCAGTCGTCTCCGCCCGATTCGTCGGGGTCACCCGCCTCGCCGGATTGTTCCCGATCTTGGACGTCCTGTGCTTCGTCCAGGTCGGCGACGCGGTCGAAAATACTCTTGGCTGATGCTTGCTTGGACACCCGGTCTCCGCGCTACCTCTAGTCCGGAATCCACGGTGGCATCGGAGTCCCACCAAACGGTGTTTGCAAGGTGTACGGCGGGATCTGCGGTGCCGGGTCGGTTTGCGCTGTCGGGTCGTATCCCGGCGGTGGGCCCGCGGTGTCGTCACCAGGTGGCCGCGGTGCGTTGCGGGCGCCCCGGATCAGCACCGACGGGTCGGGGTTGTTGCAGTACGTGTAGAGATACGGCTCCGGGTAGTCGGGTTGCGAGAGCGGGGAATGCGGCAGGTTGTAGTCGCAGCTGTACTTGGGATAGAACTCTGCGATCGCCCAGATCCCGTTGTCGTGCGCAATGGTGGTCAGCCGGTCGAGCAGTGAGTCGTGGTCGGGGCGCCAGAGATTCTCCAGCGCCGGGACCCGCAGGTACAGCAGCTGCGAAAGCGTGGTCAGGTTCCCGAGCAACTGCACAACGGTCTGGCGGTTGTCGGCGACCAGGTTGTCGACGTCGGCGAGCTGTCCTGGCCCGCTATCGACCAGGGTGCGGAATCCGCCATCCATAACGTTCACACCGCCGAGAACGTTCTCCAGGTCGCCCGTCGTCTGGCGCAGCCCCGGCGCCACGTCACCGAGTGTGCCGAACACGACCTGGGTGTTGCGTAGCAGGCTGACGGTTTGCGGGAGTACCCCGGCCATCGTGGAGGACAAGAAGATCGCGCCGTCGAAGATCGCCGCGAGCTTTTCCGGCCCCTGGGGACTCACGCGCAATTCACCGAAGAGAGCCGAGAGCTGGTCGCTGTCCAATTGGGCCAGCGCACCGCGGCTGTCGTCGATGATGTGCGGCAGCGATATCGGGATCGTGGTCTGCTGTTCGCTGATCACCGCGCCGTCGGTCAGGTACGGGCCGTTGGCGTGCTCGGGACGGAAGTCGACATATTGCTCGCCTGCCGCCGACAGGCCCGACACCCGAACCGGGGTGTCGGATGGAATCCGGTTGCGGGCGTCGATCGAGACCACCGCCTCCACCGCGTCCTTGGTGAGGTTGAGCTCTCTGACACGGCCGATCGGTATGCCGCGCAGGGTGACGTCCTGGTTGACCAGGAGGCCGCCCGACTCCGGCAGCATCACCCGGATCGACATCATCTTGCGGACCGGGTTGACCCGTAGGCCGCCGATCATGACGTAGCTGAAGGCGATCAGCAGGATGACCGCCAGGCCGATGATCGACATCAGGCTTCGTCGTGCGGCCAGCGCTTTTATCGTGTCGACGAAAACGCGCGCGGCACGTTCCAGTGGGTTGAGCGTCATGGTTATCCTCGGGCCGGCCCGTAGATCTTGTCCAGCAGCAGGTTCCACTCGTATCGGATGCTGCCGATCATCAGATGCCAGTCGGTGCCGTCCGGCCAGTGGAATCCGGGGTCGCCGGGGTAGTTCAGGTCCGGCCACGGTACCAGCGACAACTTCGATACTTCACCGACACCGTGCAGGGCGTTGGAGCTGAAGGAGCGCAGGATCACCCCGATTGCCCGGTTGAACGGGTACAACGACAGGTCGGGATCGACGGCGATGTCGTTGAAGGAGCCGGCCAGACGGTTGATGTCGGCCATTGTGCTGCGGCTGTCGGTGCCCTGAATGGATGGGAACTTGGACAACTGGTTGGTGATACGGGCCACGCCGTCGGCCAGGTCGGCTATCCGAGTGGTGTTGTCGGCGATGACGGACATGGCCGGTGCGGCGGCAACCAGTGATTCGTCGAGAGTCTGCCGGCGTGCGGCCATGGTGGCCGCCAACTCCGAGGTGCGGCGCAGCGACGTATCCAACTGCGTCGAGCGGGCCGTCAGCTTGGACAGCACTGCTTTCGTTCCGTCCATGAGCTCACGGAGCTTCTCACCGCGTCCGCCGACTGCCCGGCCGGCGCCGTTGGCGATCTGCATGAGGTGGCGCGCGGCGCCACCATTGACCAGCAGCGCCAACGAGCTCAACAGGTCTTCTATGCTCGGCGCGGCACTGGTGGACTTCAGCCCGATGGTGTCGCCGTCGCGGAGCAGTGGGGCGTCCTGGTTCGGGGAGGGCCGGATCTGCAGGAAGACGTCGCCGAGCGGGGTGGCCTGGCGAAGTTCGGCGGTTGCGCCCTGGTGCAGCGGAACATTGGCGCGAACAAGCATGTACACGTGCGCGGTGAAATCCTTGGCGTGGATCGACTCCACTTCGCCGACGTCGGCCCCGAGGAGCCGCACTTTGGCCTTCGACGGTAGGTTCAGCGCGTTGGAGAACACCGCTGTCAGCCCGTAGGTCTTGCCGCTGCCTCCCGGGGCCGGTAGCGGCAGTAGGGAAAGGTCGACACCGCAACCCGCCAGGACCGTCGCCAAGGCGGCAATCAGGGCACCTCGTGATCCGCGCCGTACCGTCCGCATGAATGTCATGGCATCTCACTGATCCCGTCCGACATCAGGTCGAACATGCGGCCCAAACCGAAGTCCGGTTGGTAGTCCCGCAGCGTCCCAGTCGCACAATCCAACTGTTTGAGCCCCATCAGGTTGCAGAATTCCTTGCCGAACTGACCGTTGAGGATGAACTTGTCGGGGAGCCCGTGGACCCGGGCACTGCCACCGACGGGGTCGATGATGTTGTACAGGTTGTCAACGGTCAGCGGTGCGACGTCGAGTGTTTCCTGCAGCTCCCGCTGGTTGTCGTTGATCGTGTTCGTCACGGTCTGCAGATCGACGAACGTTGTGGTGAGACCCTCGCGGTGGCCCTCAAGCAGCCGGGAGGTCTCGGCTAGGATCTCGTTGAGTTTGGCCCCGGTGCTGCCGCTGCCGAGATCCTCATCGGCCAGGATGGAGCTCAGCTGGTGCAGGTTGGATCCGAACTCGCGTATGGCGGTGTCGTTGTCGGCGGCCGCCTGGGTCAATTCGGCCATGCTGTCGACGATCGCCTGGATGTTCTTCTTGCTGTGTGCGCCCTTGTCGGAGCCCACCCGAAGGGCCTCTGACAGCTTGCTCAGGGTCGCCTTGATGTTGGCGCTGTTGGCTGAGGAGATCTGGCCGCCGAGGTTGACCAGGTCGCCGAGTGGCCCCTTGCCGTGGTCGTCGCCGTGCAGGGCCTTGCCCAGTTTGTCCATCATGGCGAAGGTTCGGTCGATCTCGACCGGGGTGCGGGTGCGCGCCAAGCCCAGTACGTCGCCGTTCTTGAGCTTGGGCCCGCCCCGGTAGGGCGGGGTCAGTTCGACATGACGGTCGGTCAGGATGGAGTTCGACATGGTCACGGCCTGCACATCGGCGGGAATATCGATGTCGGAGTCGATCGCCAGCTTGACCTGGACGTAGGTTTCCTTGGCTTCGATGCTGGTCACCTTGCCCACCGGCATTCCCAGCACGTCGACGTCGTTGCCGACGTACAACCCGACGGTGTCCTCGAATTCCGCTGTCACCTCGATGTGCCGGTGGACGAATCGGGGAAGCAGCACGACGGCCGCGGCGACGACCAGCAGGGCGGCGGCCACTGCCGCCGCGAGCAATATCTTGACCTGTCGGCTCATTCGCAGTCCTTGAAGTACTCGACCAGGTTGAACTGTCGGGCCCGCCCGCTGATCGCGCACATCCACGAGTCGACGAGTATGCCGGCCGGCAGATTGACGTCGATCGAGTTGCCGCTGCCGGTGGCGTTGGCGAGGTTGCGCACGGTGATGGGCATCGCCTGCAAAATGCTGCGTAGCAACGCGTCGTTGTCGGACATCAGCTTGGCGAACTCTTCGGTGTCGGAGAGCAGCTTGTCGAGTGCCGGTTCGTCGGCCATGATCGTCTGCGCTCGGTCGACCAGGGTGGTGGCGCTGGCGAACAGCCGTTCCACTTGGGCGCGGCGGGTGGCGATCTCGGAGAGCAGATCGCGCCCCTGCAGCACCAGAGCGCCAAGATCCGCCCGCTGGTTGCGCAGCATCGTGGTCAAGGTGTCGGCGTTGTTGAGCAGTGTCCCGAGTTGACCGCGCCGGCTGGCGATGACGCCGGCCAGCGACTCCAGGTTGGTTAACGCTGCCGGCAGCGCCTCGGGCAGTCCCTGCAGGGTGTCGGTCATCGTCTTCACCGAGGAGACGATGCGGTCGGCGTCCACCGCACCGAAAGTGCTTGTCGCACTGGCGAGGGTTTCCTGCAGGTCGAAGGGGACCTCGGTGTTGGCCAGCCGGATCGTACGGTGGTCGAGGTCGCCGGCTCCGGCGGGATACAGCGCCAGGTAGCGCGATCCCAGGATCGTGGTCATCTTGATCGAGGCCTGCGTGTCGGCGCCCAGGTGTACGTCCTTGCGTACGTTGAACCCGATCTGTACGTGATCGCCGGCGAGCTTGACGCTGTCGACGGTGCCCACCTGAATGCCGGCGATGGTCACCATGTTGCCCTTGCCGAGCTGCGCGGATTGCGCGAACTCGCCCTGGTAGCTCCTGGTGCCCAGGTTGAGCTTGCCCACCAGTAGCACCGCCCCCAGCATGGCGGCGATGAGGATCACCCCGACGAATCCCAGCCAGGTCTGGTTGTAGGAGTCGAGGGGGCGCTTGAATCGCTTGAGCATCGTGGTCACCTGCACACCGGTGAGTGCTTGATCTTGTTGAGGAAGCCCGGAGTGACGCCGTCACCCGGGGTTGCCGAGGCGACGAACGCCCGGAACCAGTGGAATAGGCCGCGCCACAGGCCGAAGTCGATGTCGCACGCGTAGATGTCCAGATAGCCCCCGGACTGGCTGGCACGGGCGAGGGACTTGAGCATGCCCGGAAGGTTGGCCGCCATATAGCCCATGCGCTGCCGCCCCTCGTGCACGGTGTAGTCGAGTAGCCCGGGCTGGCGATTGACGAACTGTTGCGCGTCGGGGGTGATGTTGTCGACGATCGTCCCCAGCCTGCCGACCGTGTGGTTGATCGACCCAACCGAATCGACCAGTTCGCCCCGGCGGTCGGCAAGTTCGGTCATGACGCCCCGGGTTTGGCTGATCATCGTCTGCAGGCTGTTGTTCTGCTTGGCCAGGCTGACCATCAGTTCGTCGAGGTTGCCGATCAGGTCGCCCAAGACCTGATCCGGGCCGGCCAGGGTCTCCGCCAGGGTCGAGGCCTGGGTTGTCAGCACCAGAACCGAACTCGAATCACCTTGGAAGGCTTGAATCACCGCCTTGGTCAGATTGTCCACCTGCGTCGAATCCAATTGGGTGAGCAGCGGTTCGAATCCGTTGAGCACATAGCTGATGTCGAGTGACGGGTTGGTGTGTTCCAGGGGTATCTGCCCCTTGTTGTGCAGCGGTTTGTGGTCGCCGTCGGAGCCGGGGGACAGCCCCAGGTAGCGCTGGCCGATGATGTTCTGGTAGGTCACCGAGGCGTGGGTGTCGGTGTAGAGGGTCTGGTCGCGTTGCACCCGGAAAGTGACTTTTGCCGACTTGCCGACGAGGTCGATGTCGTCCACCCGGCCGACCCGGACCCCGGCCGCACGGACGTCATCGCCGGTCTTGAGTCCGGACACATCGGTGAACATTGCCGAGTAGGAGTGCGTAGCGCCGGAAATTTCGCGCCGCATGGTACCGAAGACCATCCAGGTGATGGCCACCGAGAAAATCAGGAAGAGGGTGGTGCCGATCAGTGGCTTGCGGTAGCTCATTGACCGTCCTCCGACGCCACTTGACCGTCCTCCGACGCCACTTGACCGTCCTCCGGCGCGACTTGACTGTCCTCCGACGGCCATGTGATGTGCACCGTGGTGCCGCGCACAACCGGTCCCAGCAACAGCTCGTCGGCGGCATTTGCCGACCCGCTGCCCACGATCTGGCCGAGCTGGTCCTTTTCCTGCTGGCTGCCGACGGGCCCTACGTTGCCGCCGAACTGTGCCGCCGGCGCGACTACCGAAGCCAGGCCCGGCGCCGGCGGTGGGGCTTCGGCCGGCAACGGTTCTCCCGGACCGCCGCCCAATTGGGCCGCACCGGGTGGTAGCGGTGGCAGCTGGCGCGGGTTCGGGGGAGGTGCCGGTGGCCCTTGCGGCTTGCCGGGCATGGATTCCCGCGGCGGGGTCACATTGGGGCGGTTGTCGGTCACGTAGGGCGGGGGAGTGATGTCCATCGATCCCAGCGCCGGGTACAGGTCCGGTGCCGTCGGGCCTTCCGGTGCTGTTTGACAGCTGGGGCCTGCCAGGTCCCCGTAGCGGGGGCAGTCGGCGCGGACGTAGCGGCGGCTGGGGGTGAGTGCGGCGATGATCTTGATGGTGAGGAGGTTCCGGTCGGGATCCCAGGCGTTGTCGTAAAACTTGTTCGCGAATGTCTTCAGGCGGGTGGCGATGCCGTGCATGTCGCCGGCGTGATCGCCGAGCACTCCCAGGGCCGGCGCCAGCTGGGTGCTGATGGTCACCATCCGGTCGGTCTGGTGGTCGAAGGCGTCGCCGAGGGTGCCGACGGTGTTCAGCCCTCCGGAGAGCAAGTTGGTCAATTCCACCCGCTTCTCGGCAAAGGTCCGCATTGGGCGGACGGCGTTGTCCAGTGCGTCGAAGAGGTCGGGGGACGCGTCGCGGAGTCCTTCCGCGGCGGCGGTCAACGCTGCCAGCGTGGATGGGCCGGTGTCGTCACTGGCGATCACCGCGTCCAGTTGCGCGGATATCTCGTTGAGATCGTGGCCGGCGTCGGTGAGCTGTTTGCCCTTGCCGTCGGTCGCGTCACCGAGTGCCTCGAGTATGCCGACCGTATGGTCGTCGGGACGATGCGCTACCACGTCGAGCACTTCGTGGAGCTTGGCCAACACGTTCTGGAACAGCACTGTCGGCAGGGTCTTGTCCTCGTAGACCACGGAGCCGGTCTGTAGCGGCGGTGCTTCCCCGTTGTCGACCAGTTGCACCGCCGACACCGCAAACAGGTTGGCCGGGACCACCCGCGCGGTGACGGTGTTGGGGATGCGGGCTGCGTACTCGGGTGTGAGATCGACGTGGACGACGTTGGCCTGCCCGTTGCGAGACGGGGTCACATCGGCCACCATCCCCACTATTACCCCCCGGAACTTCACGTCCGAGCGTTCCGGCAGGCCGTCGCCGATGTTGAACAACTCGACATCGACCTTAACCAGCTTGTCGAACGTGCCCTGGGATTTCATCACCATGGCTACCCCGAGAAGCGCCGCGATGACCGCGAAGCACATACCCACGACGACAAGGCTCCGATTGGAGGGGCTGCGGGGATCGAAGTCGTATGAGTTTGGCATTTGCTAGCCCCCGAACCGAGCCCCGGAATTGACGCCCCACAACGCCATGGTCAGCAGCATGTTGACGATGACGACGACGGTGACGCTCGAACGCATCGCGCGACCGGCGGCAACCCCGACGCCGGCTGGTCCGCCGGTGGCGAAGTACCCGTAGTAGCACTGCATCGTGGAGGAGATGAAGACAAAGACGACGGCCTTGATCGTCGCGTACACCACATCGCGACCGCTGAGGCCCACCGAAAAATAGTGGAGATAGGAGCCCGGGGCCTGGCCGGCCGCCATGCTGACCAGTTGGCAGGACAGATAGGTCAGGCCCAGGGCGGTCAGGAACAGCGGAATGACCGCGATGATGGTCGCCGTCACCCGGGTCACCACCAGATAGCCGACGGAATCGAGGCCAAGGACCTCCATGGCGTCGATCTCCTCGTTGATCCGCATCGCCCCCAGCTGTGCGGTGAACCGGCAGCCCGCCTGGGCGATGAACGCCATGGCGATCATGACCGGCGCGAGTTCGCGCGTGGTGGCAAACGACGAGATCAGGCCGGTCCCCGGCCCAAGGCCGAGTAGGTTCAGCGCGTTGTACCCTTCGACGGCCACCAAGGCGCCGGCCGTGATCCCCAGCACCGCTGCGACGTTGACGGTGCCGCCGCCCACCACGATCGAGCCGTTACCCCAGGAGATGTCCGCCACCAAGCGCAACAGTTCCTTGCGGAAATTTTTCACTGTGCCGGGAATTGAGGTGAGGATCTTGCCGAAGAAATACACCATGTGGCCGGCACGGCCGATCCCGGTGGTCATCGAACCGGCTGCATCGAGCAGCTGGCTCTTGCTGGGAAGTCGCAACGCGTTCGTGGTAGCCACGGCTATATGGTCTGTCTCGGGAAAATGAGGAGCCACATCTGGCTCATCAGAACGTTCACAATCATCAACAGCAGGACGGACTCGACGACAGCTGCGTTCACCGAGTTCGCCACGCCGGCCGGTCCGCCGTGGGTGGAGAGTCCCTTCTGACAGGCCACGATCGCCACGATCACGCCGTAGACGACCGCCTTGATCACCGCCAGCACGAGATCGTCGACGGTCGCGAATGAGGAGAACGTGGCAATGAACGACCCGGGAGCACCGTCCTGCATGTACACATTGAAGGCGTAGCCCGCCAGATAGCCGACGAACATCGTCGTACCGGTCAATGCGATCCCGATAAGGACCACTGCTGCCAGCCGCGGAACCACCATGCGTCGCAGCGGCGATACCCCCATGACCTCCATGGCCGCGATCTCTTCCCGCATCGTACGGGCTCCGAGGTCCGCGCAGACCGCCGAGCCCACCGCCGCAGCCATGATGAGTGCCGCTACCAGCGGCGCCCCCTGCCGGATGATCACCAGGCCGTCGGCGGCACCGGACAGTGAGGCCGCGCCGACCTGCCCGGCCAGCAAACTGAACTGGATCGACAGGGTGACGCCGATCGGAATGGTCACCAAAACTGTGGGGATGAACGATGTGCTGGTCATGAACCAGGCCTGCTCGATGAACTCGCCCACCATGAACTTGCGGGTCGCGATATCGACGAACAGATACTTGATGGCCTGGACGCCCAGAACGAACTGGGCACCGACGGTGTTCAGAGACAGCAGCGGGTGATTCTGCAGATACCGGCGAAACCAGGCGAATATCTCGCCGATCGCCGAACGCCGAGCTTCAAGCTCGGTCAGCTCGACATCGGTCATCGACATTTCCTCCGGTGGCCAGTGGCCGGTGGGCGGTGGGCGGCAAAGGCAGTCCGCCGACGATAGCAGTAGGTTCTGACGGATTACCAGAGGTGGTCGGCGATTGGATGTGGGCAAGATAACGGTGGCCGGGGCACTCTTATCGTGGAACCCGCGATTGGAGTGCGTCTCGAGCCACTACAATGCTGGAAACATTCCCTGGTTCAGTCGTGACCGGAACAAGCGGGCAAGATGGAGAAGGCTCCTTAGATGATGCCGTTGCGCAGGCTACGCAGGTGTGGGCCATGGTCGGTGCTGGTCATGGCCCTGGTGGCGACGTGCGTCGTTGGCTGCGGCAGCGGTGCCAAGGCGCCGGTTGCGGCCAACGTAATTGAGAACAAGGGCACGCCGTTCGCTGATCTGCTGGTTCCCAAACTCACCGCGTCGGTCAAGGACGGTGCCGTCGGTGTCACGGTGGACTCCCCGGTTACGGTGAGCGTGTCCGACGGTGTTCTCGCGTCGGTGAACATGGTCAACGACAACGGCAAGACGATCGTCGGACAGCTCAGTCCGGACGGCCTGCATTGGCAAACCTCGGAGCAACTGGGTTACAACCGCCGGTACATCGTTGACGTCAAGGCGCGGGGGATGGGGGGCGCGGCAAGCCGGCAGATGGCCTTCCAGACCAGTTCGCCGGCGAATATGACGATGCCCTATCTCGTTCCCAGCGACGGCGAGGTGGTGGGTGTCGGCCAACCCGTGGCGATCACCTTCGATGAGAACATCGCCGACCGGGTCGCCGCCGAAAAAGTCATCAAGATCACCACCGACCCGCCGGTCGTCGGCGCCTTCTACTGGTTGAACAACCATGAAGTACGTTGGCGCCCAGAGCATTACTGGAAACCCGGTACTGCCGTCGATGTGGCGGTCAACACCTACGGTGTGGACCTCGGCAACGGGATGTTCGGCGAGGACAACGCCCACACGCACTTCACCATCGGCGACGAGTTGATCGCGACCGCCGACGACAAGACCAAGGTGGTGACGGTACGCGTCAACGGTGAAGTCGTCCGGTCCATGCCGACATCCATGGGCAAGGACAGCACCCCGACCGACAATGGCATCTATACCGTCGGAGCGCGTTTCCAGCACATCATCATGGATTCCTCGACCTACGGAGTTCCGGTGAACTCGCCCAACGGGTATCGGACCGATGTCGACTGGGCCACGCAGATCTCCTACAGCGGCATCTTCGTGCATTCCGCACCGTGGTCGGTCGGTGCACAGGGGTACTACAACACCAGTCACGGCTGCCTCAATGTCAGTCCGAGCGACGCCCAGTGGTTCTACGACCACGTCAAGCGCGGCGACATCGTCGAGGTCATAAATACGGTGGGCGGCCCCTTGCCGGGTACCGAAGGGCTCGGGGACTGGAACATCCCTTGGGCGCAATGGCGTGCGGGTAACGCCAAGGACCGCGGGTAACGCCAAGGACCAGGAGCGTGGGTCGGCAACGCGTTGGGCGGGGGGAGCAGCCCCGCTGACTCTGCGCTGGTGGTGCGGTCACCCCCCCCGCTGATTCTGCGCCCATGGCGCAAAAGTGCGAGTGGGCTACGCCGTGGACGCAGGATGAATCCTCGGGGGGTTGGGTAGTTGCGCTGATTCTGCGCCCATGGCGCAAAAGTGCGAGTGGGCTACGCCGTGGACGCAGGATCAACCGCCGAGGCTCGCGGTTGGAGGCGTTCGCCCGAACCTGATCTTCGTAGTTGAGCGCGCCGGCGGCTAGAGACGCAGGACCGAACCCAGTGCCGACAGCGGGATGTGCGCCTCGACGGCGCCGCCGTCGATGAACCACTGCCGCAGGCCCGGGGAGAAATTGACCGGCTGATCATGTGCCACCGGATAGTCGGGCATGTAGAGGATCAGTTCGTCGGGTGTCAACGCCCAGGCTCGGTATCCGCCGGAATAGACCTTGTCGGGAGTCCACCGCTCGATCACGAATGGGTAGGTTCCGGGGGCGTGCGGTGGAGCCGCCTGATCCAGTGCGGTCTGGATGAACGGCTGTGCCAGGGGCGGGATCTGATCCAGTGGGTTGCCGTTTGCCAGGTCGGCCAGTTGTACCCGCCGTCCGGTCGCCATGTCGAAGGTGAAGGTGCGGTAGGCGTTGTTCGGTTTGGGCCCGTCCGCGTGGTAGTCCTCGTGGAATACCGCGCTGAGCAGGTTGCCGTGCCGGAACACCTCGAAGTTCTCTTCGCCGTAGCTGTCCGCGGCCATCAGTGCGTTGGCGCTTCGCCAGTTGTCGACCAGGGTGTGCAGGTAGTCGCGGATCGCCGGGCCGGTGGCCGGGTTGTCGACCAGGTCACCGGGGACCGCGACTTTGATGTCCCGCACGGCGTCGCGCTGGGAAGTCACTGTGGTGTGGCAGTATTGCCCGTCCCACCCGCCGCCCAGTTCGCCGCAGAACGACTCGGCGGACGCGTGGGCCAGTGGTGGGCGGAACGTTCCGGCCAGGCCGGTCGCGGCAACCAACAGCGTTGTCCCGATGATTCTGCGGAGCATGGGCGGCGGCATTCGACTCAGAGCAGTTCGACTTTGCCGGCGCGCCAGCGGCCGTCGACCTTCTGCATGGTCATCTTGATCCTGCTGCGGTCGATCCGCGGATCGGGCACGGCCATGTTGGTGATGGTCTGGTCGATGAAGACCAGGACGACGACCTCGTCCTTGGATTCCGAGGAGATTGCCGAATCCACCACGACCCCGTGCGCGGTGGCCTTGTTGTCGATCAGCAGTTGGCGAAGTTGCACGCTGGACTGGGTGTACATGTCCTTGAATTCACCGGTGGCACCGTCGAGCACCTGCCGGAAGTTCTCGTCGACATCGTTGGAGTCGATGCTCGTCAAGACCTGCGCGTAGTCGATCGCCGCTTGCCGGGCTTCCCGGCCGGCGAGTTTGACCTGATGATCCTGCCACTGCCGCCAGCCGAGGAACCCCGAAACCGCAAGGGAAGCGGCCAACAGCAGCGGCATAATGCTGCGACGCAGATATTTGCCCCAGGGGCGCTTGGTGCGCTTGGTATCGGTGGTGTCGTCGGTATCGGCGGTGCCTTCGGTATCGGTGGTGTCTTCGGCGTCGGCGGCGTCCTCACCTGCATCGGCGGTGTCGTCGGCGGTGTCGTCTGCGCCGACCCTCTCCTCTCCAGCCTCTCCATCCTCTCCAGCCTCCCCAGCCTCCGCAGCCTCTCCAGCCTCCGCACCCTCTCCAGCCACACCTGCG
>NZ_JBKECZ010000094.1:0-1833 GCF_047975165.1 Mycobacterium sp. | reverse complement strand
GTTCTAATCTCTCATCCCCCCACCTTTCATTGATGTATCCACCTCTAACTTCATTACTTTCATTAACAAAAGCTCCACCAGCTAATACTTGACCATTGTCAAATATTCCTATTCTTGGAGTGAATGTTTGTAATGGATCATATGATTGAGAGTTTATTTTAAAACTGTAACTAGTACCATCTATACTCATAGCTAATGGCTTAGGTGATTGTTCAATACTTCCTGAACCACTCAATGACATTATATAAGCTTCATTGTCTCCCCCATAACCCCCTACTAGATACCTAGTATTTTCTGAGTCTTTTGTTATTTGAGATACCCTTAAATCTGTTGAGTTAACTTTTAAAGAAACTCCGTTAGCTGCTCTAGTATTCTTTATATAAATAATACCACCTGTTAAACCAAGTAATGCTATATCATTGTCGTAGTCGTAAGATGACATTCTACCTATTAATTCTCTTTCAAAAGTTGAGGGGTTTACTTGTTTATCGATAGAAAAGGATATATCGCTTTTGTTTGTGTAAAATAATTTATCCATATAATCAGATTCATCTATTCCACCTATAATTATTCATTGGTCAGTAACATTATTAACACCCATAACATTTCCATTTTGTAATGTAGTTGTACCAGCAATAAGACCAATATCAGTTGAAAGGGTTCCATTATCTACTGTATTACCATTAGGGTCTAAGATAATTCATTGGTCAGTATCAAAATTACCTTCACTCATACCAACACCCAAAATATTACCATTGTTTAGGGTTGTAATATTTTGAACAACACCAATATCAGTTGAAAGGGTTCCATTATCTACTGTATTACCATTTTCATCTAAGATAAGTCATTGGGTACTTTCAGAATTAACACACATAACATTACCATTTTGTAGAGTTGTTATATTAGAAATAACATTAATATCAGTTGAAAGGGTTCCATTATCTACTGTATTACCATTTTCATCTAAGGTAATTCATTTGTCAGTATGAGAAATAGATCCACCAATACACATTACATTACCATTTTGTAGAGTTGTTATAGCTCTAATATCACCAATAGTAGTCATAGTTCCATTATCTACTGTATTACCATTTTCATCTAAGATAAGTCATCTGGTAGAATTATGATTAATACACATTACATTTCCATTTTGTAAAGTAGTTATAGCATAATTACCACTAATTTCAGTTGAAATATCTCCCCTATCTACTTCGTTACCATTAGGGTCTAAGATAAGTCAATTGGAATAGCCAGTATCATAATTGACACCCATAACATTACCATTTTGTAGAGTAGTAACATCAAAAATACGACCAATACCAGTTGAAATAGAACCGTTATTTATTGTATCTCCTATAATATTTTCAGTGAACCCAGTCCCCACCCCATACACATAGTCGTTTGTTGAGGCTACTGTTGTGAAATCTATCTTATTACCATATTCTGTTGTTACGGAAGTCTCCCCCTCCCCCACAGAACTAAAACTATTTGTACTATAATTAAATCTATATAAATATATTTTATTACCGTAATGTATTGTAAAGTCATAATAATCATCACCATATTTTGATACAGCGAAATAAGGCTCATCATATGATGAGTTTGAAGTAAATTCCGGAAGTTGGTGTCTTATTATGTTGTTGAAAGTGGGAATAGTCCCAGTTTCATAAGTAGAAGCCCTAAGGTAAAAATAAGGTCCACCGCCTCAAAGACTAACTAATTTTTGTGGTGTACCTATACCTTTGTGGGGTAGGGCTGTCATGTCGTATACGGTTGAAGTCTCTGTGTATAATGAAGTTTTCTTTAAATCTGCCTCAGACCTTGTTGAAGATG
>NZ_JBKECZ010000093.1:0-14220 GCF_047975165.1 Mycobacterium sp. | reverse complement strand
TAGCCGGGTCAACTCGGCCCGCCCGTCGGCATCAAGCACCTCAGGAGGATCATCCAACTTCGACCGCTCAACAGCCACCCACCGGCCCAGCAGAGCCTCTCTGACCCCGATCTCACGGGCGACTCCGGCGATCGTGCGACCGGTATCGATCACCAGCCGCGCCGCCTCCGCACGGAACTTCGGGGTGTAACTCTGTTCTCTTCGCACCCATGAGTGCATCCGCTCCTGCCGGGCAACGCCCAGCCAGTCAGGATGTCCACCAAACGGGGGTAACCCCAGGAGGGCATGGGCTGGTGCGGGTCAGCTGTGTGTAGCGGCGGTCGGTTCGGGTTACGGCGACGAACTCCGGGATGCGGGAAGGCGGCGCCCCGGACAGCAGGTCGCCAAGCGGTTCGCCCGGCCCGGTGGGCCGCGGAGTCGACGTTGCTCACCCGTCCCGCCTAGTCTTAGGGGCGTGTACGCCGTTGCCGTTGTCCTGATGCTCCTGCAGATCGCCCTGACGCTGATGACGGTGTACGCATTCGTTCACGCAGCAATGCAGCGATCCGACGCCTACATCGCCGCAGACAAGCTCACCAAGCCGGTGTGGCTGGTGATCCTGGGCGCCGCCGTCGCACTGACGTCCGTACTGTATGCCTTTTTCCAGATACTCGGATTGGCGATCGCCGCCGTCGCCGCCGGCGTGTATCTGACCGACGTCCGGCCCAGGCTGCTCGAAGTGCAGGGGAAGTCCCGCTAGCCGATGAAGGCGCCGATGGTTGCCCCGGTGGCGGTGCTGTGGGCGCTGCTGGCCCCCGCTCCCGCCCTCGTCCTTGCCCCCGCCCGCGCGGACGCGGACCCCGGAGCCGCCGGGCCCGCGCATCGGCAGCCTTTCGTCGATCACACCGAATGGGTGTATTCGGCCGGCTTGTCGAGCCTGCGGGTCTACCCCAGCCGGGGCGGACGTTCGGCCGCCCGCGAGCCGGGAACCCTCGGCACTGCCGATCGGGCGTGGGCGGAGGTAGTGGGCTGGGCGCCCGAGGCGGACACTCCGGGCATGCGGGCACAGTTTCTCTGCCACTGGCGATTCGCCGAGCTGGCCTACCCCGGCAAGACCAGCTGGAACCTCGAGCCGTGGCGGCCGGTCGTCGACGACGCGGAGATGGTCGCATCGGGCTGCAATCCCGGCGGTCCGCAGGAAGTGTTGTAAGTGCCCGGCCGGCCGGCCCGCCGCCAGCTGGCGGCCCTGGTGGACCACACGCTGCTCAAACCCGAGGCCACCGCCGCCGATATCGAGGCGCTGGTCGGCGAAGCCCGCGAACTGGGCGTCTACGCGGTGTGCGTATCCCCGCCCATGGTTGCGGTGGCAGTTTCGGCGGCAACGGCGGAAACGGCGGCAACTGCGGCAACGGCGGCAACCTCCACTGCTGCCCTGCGCGTCGCCTCGGTGGCCGGATTTCCCTCCGGCAAACACCTGCCGGCGGTCAAGGCGGCGGAATCGGCCGCAGCGGTGGCCGCCGGCGCCGACGAAATCGACATGGTCATCGACGTGGGTGCCGCGCTGGCCGGTGATCTGGCCGCGGTGCGGCGGGACGTGGCGACGGTGCGGGCCGCGATCGACGACGCCGTGCTGAAGGCGGCCGTGCTGAAGGTGATCGCGGAATCCGCGGTGCTGCTGGCCCGCGGAAACGAGCGCACCCTGACCGAGGTGTGCCGGGCAGCCGAGGACGGCGGCGCGGACTTCGTGAAGACCTCGACCGGATTCCATCCCGCCGGCGGAGCGACCGTGCGGGCCGTGCGGGTGATGAGCGCCGCGGTCGGCGGGCGGCTCGGAGTCAAAGCCAGCGGAGGCATTCGCACCGCCGCCGACGCGACCGCGATGCTCGACGCCGGGGCTACCCGGCTAGGTCTGTCGGCTACCAGGGCCGTCCTGGACGGACTCGTCGCCGGCTGAGTGCGGGTCCCTCACAGGCCGGCGAAGCACGGGTCGGCCTGGCCGGTGGGAATGGTGGCGTTTACGGTCGAGAATTTGCTGACCACCCCCGCGTCGGTGACCTGGACGCTGTCCGCCTCAATGTCGAGCGGGAGGTCTTTTTGCAAGCCCGAAATGAAGGCGTCGATGGCTGACTGCACCGCTTCCTTGGGCAGCAGGAACCCCAACGTGTTGAAGGTGACGATCTGTAGCTTCAGCGTGCCGCCGGACACCACCGGTTTGGCGACGATGTCGTCGAGGAAGCCCTTCAACTCGATGGTGCCGTCCTTGGGGTGGGTGATCACGTTGTTGGTGACGAACTCGCCCAGAATGGGAATAGCGTTTTGAATGGTTTCCTTGATGCCCGCGGCCGTCCAGGTGACCGTGGCATCCAATGCGCCCATCGTGCCCTGCGCACCCGGCGCGTCGTCGAGTTTGACGTCGCGGATGTCCAACCGCACCTTCATGCCCTTGGCGTCGCGGATCTGATTGCCGGCGGTCTCGACGGAGATATTGGTGTAGTGGCTGGTGGCAACCTGCCACAGGACCAGCGGAGTCACCCCGAACGAGGCGGTGGCCCCGTCCTGGACCACGCATTCGGTCGCCGCGGCGACCTTGCCGTTCGCCTTTTTGCGGGCGTACAACTCGCCGCCGATCAAGCCGGCGACCGCCAGTGAAACCACGATGATCGCCACCAGCAGAAGGGCCAGCGGGTCGCGCAGCGAGTGTTTCTTCTTGTTGGCCCCGGTCGGCGGGTCGGCAGGCTTGGCGACCGGCGTCGTCCGGCGTGCACCGGCCGGGCGCGGCGATGTGGCGGGAATCCGCCGCGTTTCGGCGTTGCTGGCGGCGGGCTGATCGGTTTCGGGCAGCGGGGCCGCGGACGGCACCCGCTGCGTCTCGGCTGCCCCGCCATCCCCGCCGTCCCCGGGCTCACGCGGATTCAGCAGCTCCGAGAAAGGGCCGGCAGGCGCGGGTGGTTGGCCGGACGGATGATCGCCGGGGTGTGCCCGGCTCGTCGGGCGATTGTTACCCGGTTCCTGCGGATTCGTCACGTTGGCGATTCTGCCCTATCGAGCTGAACGAAACCTGAGCGGTTGCGAAGTACCGCAATGCTGTCGCGAGCCGCGGCCACGTGTGCGAAGTCGATATCGGTGACCACCGATTGCGGTTCGGAACCGGCGGCGGCCAGCACCTCGCCGAACGGGGAGACCACCAGGGAGCCGCCCGCACCCCGCGGTGCGCCCGAGGGATCGGGGGGGCCGCCGTCCGCGGCCTGGCCCACGGCGGCGACGAAACTCGTTGCGTCCAGCGCCCGCGCGCGGGCCAGCAGCGTCCACTGTTCGAGCTTGCCGGGCCCCGAACCCCACGAGGCGCATACCACGATCAGCTGCGCCCCCCGGTCGGCCAGCTCACCGAAAAGCGCCGGGAACCGGATGTCGTAGCAGGTCGTCAGCCCGACGCCGACGCCGTCGACGGTGATGACCACCGGCAGCCGGCCGGGTGCGACGGTGCGCGACTCGGTGAAGCCGAACGCGTCGTAGAGATGGATTTTGTCGTAGTGGGCGTCCGGCCGGTTGGGTGTGCCGGGTCCCGCGGCGATCAGTGTGTTGCGCACCCGCCCGTCGTCCGACGGGGTGAACATGCCGGCGACCACGGTGATGCCGGTCTCCGCCGCGATCCGGCGGACACCGGTTGCCCAGGGGCCGTCGAGGGGTTCGGCGACCGGTCGCAGCGGGACGCCGAACCGGCACATGGTGGCCTCGGGGAACACCACCAGATCGGCGCCGTCGCCGGCGGCTCGGGCCGCATGGTCGCGCACCAGGAGCAGATTCGCGGCCGGGTCGGTGCCGCTGCGGATCTGGGCCAGTGCGATACGCATGTCCGTCAGCCGTTCGCTGTCATCCACTCGGCGGTGAAACGCTCTTCGAGCTTCATCAACTCACGCAGTTGGGTGCCGATCAGCCCCTCGATCTTGCCGCCGATCAACGGCACCCGCACCTGGACGGTGATGTCCACCGACATCCGGGACCCGCCCTGCCCGGCGGCCGGCGCCAGCACCGCACTGCCCCACACATCCACCGGCGCATCCAATAGTGCGGCACGGATCGACGCGGTCGCGACACCGTCGCGGACGGGACTCCAACTCTCCTCGCGTCGCACACACATGTCGCCCCGGTGCAGCTGGGTGACCAGGGCCGGAAGGTTCGCGTGATAGACCCGCTGCACGGTGGTCACCGCGATGCTGGCGTCGTCGTCGGTCTCCCCGCCCACCCGCATCTCTTCGACGGTTGCGGCATCGGTGGGGATTTCACCGAGCCGGGCCAGCCAGTACTCCTCGTGGTGGAAGGTCCGGTGAACCTCCTCGACACTGCCCGGGTAGGCGGCCGACATGTCGAACGAACGCGGCATAGCTGGTCAGGCTACCGTTACCGGCGATGAACCACAGCGATTCCGGCGGCTTGTTCGCCGGTGCGCACGTCGCCGAAGCCGTGCCGCTGGCGTCCTTGACCACCTTGCGGGTGGGCCCGGTGGCGGGGCGGGTGATCACCTGCGCCAGCACAGATCAGGTGATCGCAGCCCTGCGCACGGTCGACGAGCGGCGCGCGGAGGGGTCCGGCTGCCCCGTGCTGGTGCTTGCCGGCGGCTCCAACGTGGTGATCGGCGATGCCGTCGCCGACCTGACCGTCGTGCGGTTGGCCACCGGCGGGATCGCCATCGAGGGCAACCTGGTGCGCGCCGAGGCCGGTGCGGCGTGGGACGACGTCGTCGTGCGCTCCATCGAGAACGGATTGGGCGGGCTGGAATGCCTGTCGGGAATCCCCGGATCCGCCGGGGCCACCCCGGTGCAGAATGTCGGCGCCTACGGGGTGGAGGTGTCGGACACCATCACCCGGGTACGGCTGCTGGACCGGCGCACCGGGGAGGTGCGCTGGATTGCCGGCTCCGAACTGGGCTTCGGCTACCGCACCAGCACCCTCAAGCGCTCCGACGGGTCGCAGCCGCCGGCGGTGGTCCTGGAAGTGGAGTTCGCACTGGACCCGTCGGGACGAAGTGCGCCGCTGCGGTACCGGGAGCTGGCCGCCGCGCTGGGCGCCGAAAGCGGTTCACGAAGCGACCCGAGCGCCGTGCGCACCGCGGTCCTGAAGTTGCGGGCCGGCAAGGGGATGGTGCTCGACGCCGCCGACCACGACACCTGGAGCGTCGGTTCCTTCTTCACCAATCCGGTGGTGGCGCCCGCGGACTACCGGCGGCTGGCCGCTGCCGTCGACACCCCGGTGCCGCACTATCCGGGGCCCGACGGTGTCAAGCTGGCCGCCGGTTGGCTTGTGGAACGGGCAGGATTCGCCAAGGGCCATCCGCGACCCGCCGCCGGTGCCCCGGAGGCCCGGTGCCGGCTGTCCACCAAGCATGCGCTGGCGCTGACCAATCGCGGCGGGGCCACCGCCGAAGACGTGATGACACTTGCCCGGGCTGTGCGAGACGGGGTCCGCGACATGTTCGGCATCACCTTGACACCCGAGCCCGTCCTGGTGGGTTGCGCCCTGTAGCTGCGGTTTTCGTCCGACGACGGTGCTGTCGCGGTCGTTGGGGCTGGGGAGCCGGGCATTCGGCGCGCTATCTTTGGTAGTCGTGAGCACTCGCGGCGCACCCTCGCCGATCGGCAGGCGGAAGGCTTTGACGGCCCTCGGGCTGGCGGTGGTGGCGCCGGGTGTGCTCGCCGCCTGCGGCCGCGGAGGCAGCCGGCAGGCCGAGCAGCCGCCGCCGCCGGCGGAACTGACCTTCCAACCGGCCAACGCCGCCCAGGACGTGGTGCCGATCGCGCCGGTCGGTGTCAAGGTCAGCGACGGCTGGCTTCAGCGGGTGGTGCTGGAGAATTCGTCGGGCAAAGCCGTCGCCGGCATGTTCAACCGGGACCGCACGGTTTTCGTGGCCACCGAGCCGCTTGGATACGACGCCACCTACCGCTGGAGCGGGTCGGCTGTCGGTCACGACGGCAGGGCGATTCCGCTGACAGGCAAGTTCACCACGGTGGCCCCGGCGCGCAAGGTCGACGGCGGGTTCCAGCTGTCCGACGGCCAGACCGTCGGCGTCGCGGCACCCATCATCATCCAGTTCGACGGGCCGATAACCGACAAGGCTGCCGTCGAGCGGGCGTTGACGGTGACCACCGACCCGCCGGTAGTCGGCAGTTGGGCGTGGCTACCCGACGAAGCCCAGGGCGCCCGCATTCACTACCGCCCCCGCGACTACTACCCGGCGGGCACCAAGATCGACGTCGACGCCAAGTTCTACGGCTTGCCGTTCGGCGCAGGCGCCTACGGCGCCCAGGACATGTCGCTGAAATTCCAGATCGGACGGCGCCAGGTCGTCCGCGCGGAGGTGTCCTCGCACCGCATCGAGGTCGTCACCGACGCCGGCGTCATCATGGACTTCCCGTGCAGCTACGGCGAGGCCGACCAGGCGCGCAACGTCACCCGCAACGGCATCCACGTGGTCACCGAGAAGTACGCCGACTTCTACATGTCCAACCCGGCCGCCGGCTACAGCAACATCCACGAGCGGTGGGCGGTGCGGATCTCCAACAACGGCGAATTCATCCACGCCAACCCGATGAGCGCGGGTGCGCAGGGCAACAGCAACGTCACCAACGGATGCATCAACCTGTCGACCGCCGACGCCGCCGAGTACTTTCAGTCCGCGATCTACGGCGACCCCGTCGAGGTCACCGGCAGCTCGATCCAGCTCGGCTATTCCGACGGCGACATCTGGGACTGGGCGGTGGACTGGGGCACCTGGGTGTCGATGTCGGCGCTGCCGTCGTCGGCGGCCCATCCGCCGGGAACCGGGGTGCCCGTCACCGTGCCGACGACACCGTACGAGGATCCGGAGCTGTCCCAAGCGCCCACCACCAGCACCGCGCCGTCTAGCGCGGGTCCAGGTGGTTGAACCGGCGCGTCGCTGATGCCTGGTCGCGCGGCCGGATGATGATCTGGTCGAGATTGACATGCGATGGCCGGGTGGCGACGAATCCGATCACCTCGGCAACATCGGCGGCCACCAGCGGTGTCATGCCGGAATAGACCCCGTCTGCCCGTTGCCGGTCGCCGCCGAAGCGGACCAGCGAAAATTCGGTCTCGACCGCGCCGGGGGCTATCTCGGTGAGCCGGACGGGTTTGCCCAGCAGTTCGCCGCGCAGCGTGCGGTGCAGCGCGCCCTGCGCATGCTTGGCCGCGGTGTAGCCGGCGCCGCCGTCGTAAACCTCAAGGGCGGCAATGGAGGTGACCGTGACGATCAGGCCGTCCCCGGAGTCGATCAGCTTCGGCAGCAGCGCCCGGGTCAACCGCAGGGTGCCCAGGACGTTCGTTTCCCACATCCACCGCCAGTGCTCAAGGTCGGCGTCGGCCACCGACTCCAGCCCCTTCGCCCCGCCGGCATTGTTGACCAGCACGTCGACGCGATCCAACCGCGCCGCGAGCGCGGCGATATCCTCGGCGCTGGTGATGTCGGCGACCATCGGGGTGCCGCCGATCCTGCTTGCCAGCGCATGGATGCGGTCGGATCGCCGGGCAACCGGAACCACGTGAAACCCGGCTGCGGCGAGGGTTTCGGCGGTCGCCTCGCCGATTCCGGAACTGGCTCCGGTGACCACCGCGACGCGTTTTCGGGCATCGGGTGAACTCACCGGCTCAACTCTAATGATCGTGCTAGATTTTCGGGACGTTCGGCGACGCCGTGTTCCCGACAACGGCCGCGCGCGGGGTGACGCACCTCGCGGGGACGGCCGGCGACTCGGACGGCAGGGACCAATCCAGAAGGAACCAATGCGGCCGCACCGCCAGGTGGTGCCTCCCAGGCTGCATATGTCCGACTCGGCGGCAGCAGCGGTATTCCGCGCCGTCCGATCGCGGGGGCCCGTCGGACGCGATGTGCTCGCCGGGGCTACCGCGCTGAGCGTTGCCACGGTGAACCGCCAGGTCACCGCGCTGCTTGCGGCCGGGCTGCTGCGCGAACGCGCGGACCTGGCGGTTCCCGGCGCGATCGGACGTCCGCGGGTTCCGGTGGACGTCGACCACGAGGCCTTTGTGACGTTGGGCATTCATATCGGCGCCCGGACCACCAGCATCGTTGCCACCGATCTGTGCGGGCGCACCCTGGGCACGGTCGAAACGGCGACCCCGCGCGATACCGCCGAGGTGGCCCTGGCAGCGCTGGCCGACAACGCCCGCCGCCACCTGGGGCACTGGCACCGGCGCCGGGCGCTGTGGGTCGGAGTGGCCATCGGTGGCGCCGTCGACAGCGCCGACGGCCTCGTCGACCACGCGCGGCTGGGCTGGCAGCGGGCCCCGGTCGGTCCGGTGCTGGCCGATGCGCTCGGCCTACCGGTGTCGGTGGCCTCCCATGTGGATGCGATGGCCGGGGCCGAGATGCTGCTCGGGGCGCGGCGATCCGAGCCCAGTGCCTCCACCAGCCTCTACGTCTACGCACGCGAGACCGTCGGATATGCGCTGGTGATCGACGGCCGGGTGCACCGCCCGTCCCGCGGCCCGGGCACCATCGCCGCACTGCCGGTTCAGTCGGATTTGCTCGGCGGCTCGGGGCAGCTGGAATCCTCGGTGAGCGACGAGGCGGTGCTGGCAGCCGCCCGCCGGCTCGGAATCCTGCCGGGCACCGGCCAGACCGGCACGATGGCGGACGTGCTGCGGGTGGCGCGGGCCGGCGGCGAGGCGGCCGGAAAGTTGATGTCCGAGCGTGCGCGGGTGCTCGGTGAGGCGGTCGCGCTGCTCCGCGACCTGCTCAACCCCGACGAACTGGTCGTCGGTGGCCAGGCATTCACCGAATACCCCGAGGGGATGGACGAGCTGACGGCGGCCTTTGCCGCCAGATCGGTCCTGACGGCCCCGCTGTCCGTTCGGGTCACCGCCTTCGGCAACCGGGTGCAGCAAGCCGGCGCCGGCATCGTGTCGCTGGACTGCCTGTACGCCGATCCGCTGGGCGCGATGCGCAGGTCCGGAGCGGTGGCGTAGGTGTATTGGCTAGGCCCGCCCGGCGCGTCCTGCAAAGATGAAAGGGTGCGACACCCCCTGGCCCGCGAAGACGTGCCCCCGCCGAGCCGGGGAATCGAGGTGCCCGGCCCCGGTTCGGACAATACGGACACTCCGCGCCGGATCGCCCTGCTGGCGGTGCACACCTCGCCGTTGGCCCAACCCGGCACCGGCGATGCCGGCGGAATGAACGTCTACGTGCTGCAGACCGCGTTGCATCTGGCCCGGCGGGGCATCGAGGTGGAGATCTTCACCCGGGCCGCCGCGTCGACGGATCCGCCGGTGGTCCGCGTCGAGCCCGGCGTTCTGGTGCGCAACGTGGTGGCGGGGCCGTTCGAGGGTCTGGACAAAAACGACCTGCCCACCCAACTGTGTGCGTTCACCGCCGGGGTGTTGCGCGCCGAAGCCGCCCAGGAGCCGGGCCACTACGACATCGTGCATTCCCACTACTGGCTGTCGGGCCAGGTCGGCTGGCTGGCCCGCGATCGCTGGGCGGTGCCGCTGGTGCACACCGCCCACACGCTTGCCGCGGTGAAGAATGCGGCTCTGGCCGATGGGGATGCGGCGGAGCCGCCGCTGCGGGCGGTCGGCGAACAGCAGGTTGTCGGTGAGGCGGACCGGTTGATCGTCAACACCGATGACGAAGCCGGGCAGCTGGTTTCGTTCTACGGGGCGGATCCGGCGCGGATCGACGTCGTGCACCCGGGCGTCGACCTGAGTGTCTTTCGTCCCGGCGACCGGCGTGCGGCGCGTGCGGCATTCGGGATCCCCGCCGGCGAAAAGGTGGTCGCCTTCGTCGGCCGCATCCAGCCGCTGAAAGCCCCCGACATCGTGTTGCGCGCGGCGGCGCGAATGCCGGGCGTGCGGATCCTGGTGGCCGGCGGCCCGTCGGGAAGCGGCCTGGCGGCACCGGATGGCCTGACGCGCCTGGCCGCCGAACTGGGAATCGCCGAGCGTGTGACGTTCCTGCCGCCGCAGTCCCGCACGGACCTGGCCAGGTTGTTCCACGCGGTGGATTTGGTTGCGGTGCCGAGCTATTCGGAATCCTTCGGGCTGGTCGCCATCGAGGCGCAGGCCTGCGGCACGCCGGTGGTGGCAGCCAATGTCGGCGGCCTGCCGGTAGCCGTGCGCGACGGGCTCACCGGGGCACTCGTGGACGGCCACGACATTGGTCGCTGGGCCGATGCCCTGGCCGCGATGCTGAGACTCGCCGACGGGCCGGGGGGCTCGGTGATGAGCCGTGCGGCGGTCGAGCATGCGGCCACCTTCTCGTGGGAGAACACCACCGAGGCACTGCTGGCCAGCTACCGGCGGGCGATAGGCGAGTTCAACGCGGTGCGTCAGGGCAGGGTGCGCGAACTGGTCTCCAAGCACAGACCACGGCGCTGGACGGCGCGGCGCGGGGTGGGCGCGTGACCTCTGAGGTCGCCGGTGTGCAACGGGTGATCGAAGACGCGCTCACCGCGGCCGGGTTGACCTATTCGCGGCACAAGGGCGCGCACGGTGGGCCGCCCGGGCTGATCGTGGAGGTGCCGGGCGAGCGCAAGCTCAAAACCAACACGCTGCTGAGCATCGGTGAGCATTCGGTGCGGATCGAGGCCTTTGTGTGCCGCAAGCCCGACGAAAATCACGAGGGCGTCTATCGGTTCCTGCTCAAACGCAACCGGCGGCTCTATGGCACCGCATACACGCTGGACAATGTCGGCGACATCTACCTGATCGGCAACATGTCGCTGGCCTCGGTGGATGCCGAGGAGATCGACCGGGTGCTCGGCCAGGTACTCGAAGCAGTGGATTCGGATTTCAACACCCTGCTGGAGTTGGGTTTTCGGTCGTCGATCGAAAAAGAGTGGGCGTGGCGGCTTTCCCGCGGTGAGCCGGTGAAGAACCTCAAGGCCTTCGAGCATTTGCGCCCGACCACGATGCCCAGCGTGCAGCAGGATGAGGACGGGACACCTCCGGCACGCGCGTGAGAGACTGGCCGGCATGGCTGATACGGGCACGCTGGTGCTGCTCCGCCACGGCGAGAGCGAATGGAATGCGCTGAACCTGTTCACCGGGTGGGTCGATGTCGGTCTGACCGACAAAGGCCGAGCGGAGGCGGTTCGGGCCGGGGAATTGCTGGCCGAGCAGGATCTGCTGCCCGAGGTGCTCTACACCTCGCTGCTGCGGCGCGCCATCGGCACTGCGCACCTGGCTCTCGACGCCGCCGACCGGCTGTGGATTCCGGTGCACCGCAGCTGGCGGCTCAACGAACGGCACTACGGCGCGCTGCAGGGCCTGGACAAGGCCAAGACCAAGGAGCGCTACGGGGAAGAGCAGTTCATGGCCTGGCGGCGCAGTTACGACACGCCCCCGCCGCCGATCGAGCAGAATAGCGAGTTCAGCCAGGACGCGGATCCGCGCTACGCGAACATCGGCGGCGGTCCGCTCACGGAGTGTCTTTCCGACGTGGTGATCCGTTTCCTGCCGTACTTCACCGACGTCATCTCCGCGGACCTGCGGATCGGCAAGACGGTGCTGGTGGTCGCGCACGGCAATTCGCTGCGTGCGCTGGTGAAATATCTGGACGGGATGACCGACGAGGATGTGGTGGGGCTGAACATCCCGACCGGCATTCCGCTGCGCTACGACCTGGACGCACAGCTGCGCCCCCTGGTCACCGGCGGCGCCTACCTGGATCCGGAAGCGGCGGCTGCCGGTGCGGCCGCGGTCGCCGGCCAGGGCGCCGGCAGGGCATGAGTGCGAGCCGCGGGAGCCTGTTCGCCCAACTCCGGGTTAACGCAAGCCGAACACCTGTGGCACACCGGGTGACGTGCCGGATTTGCACCCGGCTCGACTAGGGCGCCCCCGACCTGATTTGTAGGATTCCGCTTGTGACTGTGTTCTCGGCACTGTTGCTGGCCGGGGTCTTGTCCGGGCTGGCGCTGGCGGTGGGTGTCGCGGCCGGGGTCCGGTTGGCTTCGCGTGCCGGCCACCGTCGTGAACGAGTTGCCACGGAGTGGACGGGCATCACCGTCGCCGAAATGCTCCAGCAGATCGTGGCGCTGATGCCGATGGGGGCTGCGGTGGTCGATAGCCACCGCGACGTCGTGTACCTCAACGACCGCGCCAGGGAATTGGGTCTGGTCCGGGACCGTCAACTCGACGACGACGCCTGGGAGGCTGCGAGGCAGGCGTTGGGTGGCGGTGACGTCGAGTTCGACCTGTCTCCGGGGAACCGTTCGGGTGTCAAGTCAGGCCTTTCCGTGCACGGCCAGGCCCGGCTCCTCAGTGAGGCGGATCGCCGGTTCGTGGTCGTATTCGTACTCGATCAGTCCGACTATGCGCGGCTGGAGGCGACCAGGCGGGATTTCGCGGCCAACGTCAGCCACGAACTCAAGACGCCGGTCGGCGCCATGGGGTTGCTCGCCGAGGCTCTGCTGGCTTCCGCCGACGACACCGAGATGGTGCGCCGGTTCGCCGAGAAGGTGTTGATCGAGGCCAACCGGTTGGGCGACATGGTCTCCGAACTGATCGAGTTGTCCCGCCTGCAGGGTACCGAACGAGTATCGAATGTAACCTCTGTTGCTATCGACGACATTGTGGCCGAGGCGATTTCACGCCACAAGGTGGCCGCCGAGAATGCCGATATCGAGGTGCGTACCGATGCCGACAGCGCCCTGCGCGTGTTGGGTGACCAGCGGCTGCTGGAGACCGCCCTGGCCAACCTGGTGTCCAACGCGATTGCGTACTCCCCGAGTGGGTCGTTGGTTTCGATCAGTCGGCGGCTGCGCGGCGGCAGTGTCGAGATCGCGGTCACCGACCGGGGCATCGGGATCGCGCCGCAGGATCGGGAGCGTGTCTTCGAGCGGTTCTTCCGCGGCGACAAGGCGAGGTCCCGCGCGACCGGGGGCAGTGGACTCGGGCTTGCCATCGTCAAACACGTGGCCGCCAACCACGGTGGCAGCATCAGCGTCTGGAGCAGGCCGGGCACGGGATCGACGTTCACCCTGTCCATCCCCGCCGCCGCGGCGGACCCGGCGTACGGCGATCACGACCGGTCCCGGCCGGGGCCGGTCGACGATGGCAGACCCGATACGTCCCAGAGAGAACAAGAGTTGAGTAGATGACACGTGTGCTGATCGTGGAAGACGAGGAGTCGCTGGCGGATCCGCTGGCGTTTCTGCTGCGTAAAGAGGGCTTTGAGGTCACGGTGGCCAACGACGGCCCCGCGGCGCTGGCCGAATTCGACAGGGCCGGTGCCGACATCGTGCTGCTCGACCTGATGCTGCCGGGAATGTCGGGCAACGATGTGTGCAAGCAGCTGCGCGCCCGATCCAGCGTTCCGGTGATCATGGTGACTGCCCGCGACGGCGAGATCGACAAGGTGGTCGGACTTGAACTCGGAGCGGACGACTATGTGACCAAACCCTATTCGGCTCGCGAGTTGATTGCCCGAATTCGCGCCGTTCTGCGGCGCGGCGGTGAGGAGGAGCACGAATCCGGCGAAGCGGTGATCGAGTCCGGTTCGGTCCGGATGGATGTCGAACGCCACGTCGTATCGGTCAACGGCGAGGTAATAACCTTGCCGCTGAAGGAATTCGACCTGCTGGAATGCTTGATGCGCAATACCGGTCGGGTGCTGACCAGGGGCCAGTTGATCGACCGCGTTTGGGGTGCCGACTACGTCGGTGACACCAAGACCCTCGATGTCCACGTCAAGCGGCTACGATCGAAGATCGAGGCGGATCCCGCCAACCCCGCGCACCTGGTGACGGTTCGCGGCCTGGGCTACAAGCTCGAGGGCTGACTATGTGATGGGTCTGGCGCAGGATGTCAGGCCGCACCGGATTCTTCGCCTGTGTCCCGGCCGGGCCGGTTATCCCGGTCTGCCGGATCGGCCCGGCCTGCCCGGTCGTTCGGGGCCGCCCTGCCGTCCCGTGTCATCCCGGCACCGGCCTTCCCGGCGTCGCCCGTCTTCCGGGCGTCGGCTTCCCTGTCGTCCCCGGCGGCCCGGCCGTGCCGGGCTCCGGCTTGCCCGGCTCCGGCTTGCCAGGCTCCGGCTTGCCAGGCTCCGTCCTCGTCTTCCCCTGTTTCCTCGGCTTGTCGGCGGGTGAAGTGTCGTTCGGGGTGGTGGAAGTTGTTGACGCGGGGTTGTCCGGTGTCGAGGTGTGGGGGTGGGATCCATTCGGTGTGGCCGCGGCTGTTTTTTCGGGTGGTCCAGCCGTTTTCTGCCAGGCGGTT
>NZ_JBKECZ010000092.1:0-1607 GCF_047975165.1 Mycobacterium sp. | reverse complement strand
TGCACCGGATCGGGCGCAGCGAACTGAACTTCGGTAAGCACCGCACCATCAAGCAAACCCTCGCCCAGATCGACGCGGTGACCCTGGACGAGGTGAACGCCGTGGCGCGACGTTTGCTGGCGCGGCCGCTGGGTGCCGCTGTGCTGGGCCCCTACAAATCGAAAAGGTCGCTGCCGCAGCGACTTCGGGATATCGCGGGGTAGTGGGTTACAGTCGGTTGATGCGCCTGTCACGACGAGATCTCTTCATCGGAGGATTGACGCTGGTGACGGTGGCCGCAGCGGCCGGTTGTGCGGACGAGTCCGCACTCGCTGCCCCGGTGCCGTCGCTACCCGAACAGATCCGCGACCTCGAGGCCCGGCACAATGCCTTCATCGGGGTGTACGGGGTGAACCTGGACTCCGGGCTTTCGGTGCGCAACCGCGCCGGTGAACAGTTCGCACTGTGCTCGACCTTCAAGACCTATGCCGCCGCGCTGGTGCTGCGCCGCGTCGCCGAGGGCGAATTGTCGCTGGAGAAGCCGGTTTTCGTGGATCCGGCCGGCATCATCGCCAACTCGCCGGTGACCGAGGAACGGGCCGGCGGTCAGATGACGCTCGCCGAGCTGAGCCAGGCCGCGCTGCAGCGCAGCGACAACCTCGCGGCCAACCTGCTGCTGGCCACCCTCGGCGGGCCGCGGGCCATCACCGATTTCGCCCGCAGCATCGGAGATGCCGCGACCCGGTTGGATCGCTGGGAGACCGAACTCAATTCGGCGATCCCGGGGGACCCCCGCGATACCAGCACACCGGAAGCCTTGGGCACCGGCTATCGCAACCTACTGGCCGGCGATGCCTTGCCGCCCGCGCAGCGTGATCTGCTGGACGGGTGGATGCGGGCAAACCAGACCTCCAGCATGCGCGCCGGCCTGCCGCCGGACTGGACCACCGCCGACAAGACCGGCAGCGGTGACTACGCCACCACCAACGACGTCGGGATCGCCTACGGTCCGGGCGGCACCCGGGTGCTGCTGTCGATCATGACGCGCACCCAGTCCGCCGACCCGGAGGCGCCGGGTCTGCGGCCGATGATCGGCGAGGTCGCCGCGTTGGTGCTACCGCATCTGCTCGGCGCGCACTAGCGATGAGTTTTCCTCCGCCGCGCCGTCTTATCTGGTGACCGTGTCGACGAGAGGAACACCGATGTCCGAGTACGCCGCGCCCGTGGGGGCACCGATCTGGTTCGACCTGATGAGCAGTGATCCGGCGCGGGCCGCCGAGTTCTATCACGCGATCTTCGGGTGGGAGGTCGAGGGACCGCCGCAACCCGAGTTCGGCGGCTACCAGAATTTCACCCGCAACGGTAAGCGGGTGGCCGGTCTGGCCCCGCACATGGGTGACGGTCCCGCCGACATCTGGTCGGCGTACCTGCACACCGCGGACGCCGCGGCCACCATGACGGCCGTCGAGGCCGCCGGCGGGACGGTGATGGTGCCGCCGATGCCGGTCGGGGACATGGGCACCATGGCGGTGGTCGTCGACACCGCGGGCGCGGTCATCGGCTTCTGGCAGCCGCAGTCCCATGTCGGGTTCACCGAATGGGGTGAGCACGGCGCACCGTACTGGTTC
>NZ_JBKECZ010000091.1:0-42441 GCF_047975165.1 Mycobacterium sp. | reverse complement strand
CGGGGGGGGGGGGGGGGGGGGGCGGGGGCCCGGGGCCGGGGGGGGGGGGCCTGGGGCCGGGGGCGGGGGGCGGGGGCTGGGGCTGGGGGGCGAGGCTCAGAACCAGGCGCTCCAGATGCGGGTCAGCGCGTCGCCGGCCATCGCCAGCTGCGGCGGCACCCCCGAGAGGCCGAATTCGGGGCGGGTGGCTGCGAGTCGTTCGCGAGCGTAACGTGGCTGCGATTTTGCGCCCCGGATTTCGCCCTGGCGTTACGCTCGCGAGCAAGCGGGCTGAATCTCGCCCAGGGGGGCAGGGGGCAGGGGGCAGGGGCAGGGGGCAGGGGCGGAGCGCGTTCGCCCGCGACGACGCGACTGGGCTCGGCCAGGGGCCAGGGGGCAGGGGGGCGACGCTCAGAACCAGACGCTCCAGAAGCGGGTCAGCGCGTCGCCGGCCATCGCCAGCCGCGGCGGCACCCCCGAGAGGCCGAAGAGCCAGTACACGACCCCGAAGAACCACCGGTTCAGCCCCGGGGAAATGAGCAGGAAGAACAAGATGAGAACGCCGTAGGGCTTGGCGGGCGCCACCGCACGCTGCGTCTCGGGGCTCAGGTACGGTTCCAGCGCGTTGTAGCCGTCCAGGCCCGGGATCGGCAACAGGTTCAGCACCAGCGCGGTGATCTGCAGAAAACCCAGGAACGCCAATCCGGCCGAGAACACGACGTGGGCCGGGTCGTAGAACAGCCGGATGCTCCCCAGCAGGACTGCGGCCAGGCACAGGTTGGCCGCCGGCCCGGCCAGGCTGATCAGGGTGCGCCGGACGGGTGCCATGAATGCGGTCTGCAGATACACCGCGGCCCCGGGCAGGCCGATACCGCCCAACACCGTGAAGACGATCGGCAGCACCAGCGACAGGCCGATGTGGCTGTAGCGTCGCGGATCCAGCGTCAGGTAGCCGCGGACCGCCACGCCGTGGTCCCCGAATCGCCAGGCGGTATACGCGTGCCCGAATTCGTGCAGGCACAGCGACACCAGCCAGCCCGCGATGACGAAGACGAACACACCGGCGTAGGCCTGTGGGCTCAGCAGGGACCCGGCCGTCCACGCGATCGTCCCGCCGGCAGCCGTCGCTGCGACCAGGCCGAGAAAGATCGGGCTGGGCCGCACCGACGCGTGCGTGCCCGGGTTGTTCACGGGTTGAAAGCTACCGGACCAACAGCCAGCCCTCGACGTTGCGGTAGAACGTCGACCGTCGCACCGTGCGAGGTCCCGGTACCTCGTCGCGTACCACGACGGCGCCGGTCGTTCCCAGTTGGGCGGCTCGTCCACCGACCCACCGCACCGACCGTGTCCACCGCGTCCACCGGAATCGCCCGGGCAGCGCGGCCCGCAGACCGGGAATCAGCGCCGTCGGCTCGATCCAGACCTCGGCGACATCGCCGTCGAAGAGCACCGTGTCGTCGACGACCGCCTCGCCGCGGATCGCCGGCGCCTCGGCGGCCGGCAGCCAGCGGGCGCGCCCGACGATCGCCGTCCCGGTCTCGTCGCGAATCAACGGCACCCGGCGGGCACCGGCCCGCAGCGCCCGCCGCACCGCGCGGCGTCCTGCCGGCAGCCGGTATGCCCTGGTGGCGTGGGTCCGGCGGCGGGGAACGTAGCCGACCTCGACGTCCAACCGTTCGGTGCGCAGCAGGCGGGTGAGCACTTGGGCAAGGTGGGTGTCGTCGCCGGCCACGACCAGCCGCCGATGGGTTTGGGCTGCGGCGTCGATGTCGGCCTGGCCCGGGTTCCGATGGGTCTCCAGGGCACTCAGCGCGCGCGGCAGGCGGGCGTCGCCGAACACCAGAACCGCCGTCGCGGGTGTTCGATCGGCCGCTTTCACACGCTCCACACCCGTTTCCTGACCTGTTTCGCGGTCTTTGCGAGGTTTCCCGCGTACCGCAGGATAGGGTAGGTCACCGGCTGGACCACAAGGAGCGGGTAGTACCCGCCAGAGCAGGAGCAAGTCATGCCGGCAGTCGTCCTCATCGGCGCCCAGTGGGGCGACGAGGGCAAGGGTAAGGCCACGGACCTGCTCGGCGGACGTGTGCAATGGGTAGTGCGGTACCAGGGCGGTAACAACGCCGGCCACACCGTCGTGTTGCCCTCGGGAGAGAACTTCGCGCTGCACCTGATCCCGTCGGGCGTGCTCACCCGCGGGGTCACCAACGTCATCGGCAACGGTGTGGTGATCGATCCCGGCGTCCTGCTCAGCGAACTCAAGGGGCTGGAGGACCGCGGCGTCGACACCTCCGACCTGTTGATCTCCGCCGATGCGCACCTGCTGATGCCCTACCACGTGGCGATCGACAAGGTCACCGAGCGCTACATGGGCAGCAAGAAGATCGGCACCACCGGCCGGGGTATCGGGCCGTGCTACCAGGACAAGATCGCCCGCATGGGCATCCGGGTGGCCGACGTGCTGGACTCCGATCAGTTGACCCACAAGGTCGAGGCCGCCCTGGAGTTCAAGAATCAGGTCCTGGTCAAGATCTACAACCGCAAAGCGCTCGAACCCTCGCAGGTCGTCGAGGTGTTGCTGGAGCAGGCCGCGGGTTTCCGGCACCGGATCGCCGACACCCGGCTGCTGCTCAACAACGCGTTGGACGCCGGCCAGACCGTGCTGCTGGAGGGATCGCAGGGCACCCTGCTGGACGTTGACCACGGCACCTACCCCTACGTCACGTCGTCGAACCCGACGGCCGGTGGCGCCGCGGTGGGCTCGGGCATCGGTCCGACCAGGATCGGGACCGTGCTGGGGATCCTGAAGGCCTACACCACCCGGGTCGGCTCCGGGCCCTTCCCAACCGAACTGTTCGACGAGCACGGCGAATACCTGTCCAAGACCGGTGGCGAATTCGGCGTCACCACCGGCCGCCGCCGACGCTGCGGCTGGTTCGACGCCGTCATCGCGCGCTACGCCAGCCGCGTCAACGGCATCACCGACTACTTCCTGACCAAGCTCGACGTGCTCTCCGGCCTGCCGGCGATCCCGGTCTGCGTGGCATACGACATCGACGGCCGGCGCACCGCGGAGATGCCGATGACCCAGGGCGATCTCTGCCAGGCGACACCGGTCTTCGAGGAGTTGCCCGGCTGGTCGGAGGACATCTCGGGCGTATGCGAATTCGACGACCTGCCCGCCAACGCGCGCGACTACGTGTTGCGACTGGAAGAGCTTGCCGGAGCTCATGTTTCGTGCATAGGCGTCGGTCCGGGTCGGGACCAGACCATTGTCCGGCGCGATGTCCTGCGGGCTCATCGGTGAGCGATGTCCCGGGGATTCCGGCGCAGCGATCGACGGAGCCGTCGACGGAGCTGGACCCTGGATACGAACACCACGGCGGCTTCCCCGATTTCGCCCCGGCCAATCCCGGGCCGGGTTTCGGTCGCTTCGTAGCCTCCATGCGCAGGGTGCAGGACCTGGCGGTCTCCGCCGACCCGGGCGACGACGTCTGGGACCGGGCAGCCGATCATGCGGCTGCCCTGGTGGACCTGCTGGCGCCGTACCAGGCGCCCGAGGGCGTGTCGCCGGCCGGGCGGACGCCGGGTCTTCCCGGCATGGGCAGCTTGCTGATGCCGCCGTGGACGATCACCCGCCACAGCCCCGAGGGGGTGGAGATGACCGGCAGATTCAGCCGGTTCCATGTGGGCGGCAACATGGCCGTGCACGGGGGGGTGCTGCCGCTGCTGTTCGACCACCTGTTCGGCACCGTCGCGCACGCCGCAGGCCGACTCATCAGCCGAACGGCCTTCCTGCACATCGACTACCGCAAGGTCACCCCGATCGACGCTCCGTTGGTGATCAGCGGACGGGTGACACGTATCGAGGGCCGCAAGGCGTTCGTGTCGGCGGAACTGTGTGACAGCGACGGGGCACTGCTGGCCGAGGGGAACGCCCTCATGGTGAGGTTGCTGCCCGGCCAGCCGTAGCGCGCGGCCCGTGGCCGGGCGCCCCGTGGCCTGTGCCCCTTACTGCTGCTTCGGGTCCGGAGGCACCACGATGATCGTCGCGCCGGGGATCGCGGCCAGGGTGGCCGCGAGGTTGGCCACCACGCCCGGCGGCAGCCCCTGCGGCAGCCCTGGAAAATGCGCGGCGGTAGCCGCGGCGGGTACCGGGGGGGTATTGGCTGCCGGACGGCCGGCGGCTGCGGCTCCGCCACCTGCGGCCGCCGGCTGGCCGGACCCGGAAGCGTCGCCGGCGCCCCGCGCCGCAAGCCCTGCCAGTCCCGTTCCGACCATGCCGGCGGCGGCCATTCCGGCGTAGCTGCCCTGGTTGCCGGGCGCCGCGTAGAACGGTGTACCGCCGGGGAACAATGCGGCGACCTGCCGCACCGCCGGCGACATCGTCCAGGACGGCGGGACCGACATGCCACCGATGCTGGTGGAATATCCGGTGCGGGCGGCCAGCGGCGGCGGATTCATCAGCGCCGGGTGCTCCGCTCGGAAAATGGACAGCGCTTCATTGTTGAGAGCGTCCGGCGACTTGTCTTCGAGCCCCTCGTAACGTAGCTCGTTGGCCTCTTCTTCCTCGTATTCATCCAGCTGGTCGTGCCGGAGGTCCTCGCCCAGCTGCACCGCCGACACACCCAAGGAGCTCAGCGACACCCCCAGGGCGCCGAGGACCAGAAAGTCGAGGTCGTCCAACGCGTTCGACAGCATGTTGAATGGCGGTGGCAGGAGCGACTCCGCAGTGGCTGCCGCCGGAGCCGCGGCGGCATTCACGGCGGCCTGCTGGACGGCCGGGGCCTCCTCGGTGGTGGTTGTCGGTGGCGCGCTGAACGGCGCCAATTGAGCGGCGGCTTCCGAACTGCCGGCGTAGCCGTCCATTGCGACGATGTCCTGGGCCCACATCTCGCCGTAGTACGCCTCGCTGGTCGCGATCGCCGGGGTGTTCTGCCCGAAAATGTTGGTCTGGATCAGCGACATCATGCTGCTGCGGTTGGCTGCTATCGCAGCCGGCGGAACGGTGGCCGAATATGCCGCCTCGTAGGCGTTGGCGGCGGCCAGCGCCTGGGCGCCGGCCTGCGCGGCCTGGGCGGCGGTCGCCCGCATCCAGGTCACGTACGGCGCGGCGGCGGCAGCCATCGACAGCGATGACGGCCCCAGCCACTCCTGGCCGCTGAGGCCGGAAATCACTGCGGTGTAGGAATCTGCCGTCGCGTTCAATTCGTCGGCCAGCCGCTCCCAGGCCAGTGCCGCCTGCATCAACGGCGCCGATCCCGGGCCGGAATAGATCCTGGCCGAGTTGACTTCGGGAGGTAGCGCCCCGAACTCCATCCCCAGCACCGCTAGCCCTTTCTCGAACCGTCCGTGCCGGCGCTGCCACGAACGCATGACGAATCGCCGTGGCCCGCGCACCGATCATCCGCCTGTCAGAGGGTCGCACAAAACCCCGCGAGATGAGAAGAGCCGGAGCATTTCTTGTGCGGGCGCGCACCTGCCGGCGCACCTGCCAGGTTACCGTCGGGGCAAATGTGCGAAACTCTCGCGCGTGCGGTACGCCGGGGACATCACGCCACAGCAGGCCTGGGAAATGCTCGCCGAGAACCCTTCGGCGGTGCTGGTCGACGTGCGCACCGAGGCCGAGTGGACGTTCGTCGGGGTCCCGGACTTGTCGAGTCTGGGCCGCGAGGTGGTCTTCGTCGAGTGGAACAGATCCGGCGGACGCCACAACGACGCCTTCCTCGCCGAACTTCAGCGCACAGTTCCGGTGCGCGACGCCGACCGGCCGGTGATCTTCCTGTGCCGGTCGGGCCAGCGATCCATCGGCGCCGCGGGGGCTGCCACCGCGGCCGGCCTGACGCCCTCGTTCAATGTGCTGGATGGGTTCGAGGGGCCCCTCGATGCGGAGGGCCACCGCGGGAGCGCCGGCTGGCGTGCCGCGGGACTGCCCTGGCGGCAAGAATGACCGGCGGCGGATCGATGCCCGCGCCGCGGGCGCTGCCCGAGGGGGTTGGCCCGGCCACGATCGGTGTCCGCGGCGGCCTGACGCGGACAGGCTTCGACGAGACCGCCGAGGCGATGTTCATGTCGTCGGGATACGTCTATCCCTCGGCGGCCGTCGCCGAGCAATCGTTCACCGGTGAGGTCGACCACTACGTCTACTCGCGCTACGGCAATCCGACGGTGCGCATGTTCGAGGAACGGCTGCGGCTGATCGAGGGGGCACCGGCCGCGTTCGCAACCGCCAGCGGCATGGCCGCGGTGTTCGTTGCGCTCGGTGCACTGCTCGGTGCCGGTGACCGGCTGGTCGCGGCGCGCAGCCTGTTCGGGTCCTGCTTCGTGGTCTGCAACGAGATCCTGCCGCGCTGGGGGGTGGAGACGGTGTTCGTCGACGGCGAGGACCTGGCGCAGTGGGAGCAGGCACTGTCGGTACCGGCCCAGGCGGTGTTCTTCGAGACGCCGTCGAACCCGATGCAGTCCCTGGTCGACATCGCCGCGGTCACCGAACTGGCCCATGCCGCCGGCGCAAAAGTTGTGTTGGACAACGTTTTTGCCACACCCCTTCTGCAGCAGGGAATTCCGCTGGGGGTCGACGTGGTGGTCTACTCGGGAACCAAGCACATCGACGGCCAGGGCCGGGTGCTGGGCGGGGCGATCCTGGGCGACCGGGACTTCATCGACGAGCCGGTCAAGAAGCTGATGCGCCACACCGGCCCGGCCCTGAGCGCGTTCAACGCCTGGATTCTGTTGAAAGGCCTGGAGACGCTTTCGGTTCGGGTCGGGTACAGCAATTCCTCGGCGCAGCGCATCGCGGAATTCCTGGAGGGCCATCCCGCGGTGCGCTGGGTGCGGTATCCCTTCCTGCCGTCGCACCCGCAGCACCGCCTTGCCCGGCGTCAGATGACCGGCGGCGGAACGGTGCTGACCTTCGAACTCGATGCCCCGGAGGGTGCTGCGAAGCGGCGCGCCTTCGAGGTACTCGACAAAATGTCGCTGATCGACATCTCCAACAACCTCGGCGACACCAAGTCGCTGGTCACCCACCCGTCGACCACCACACACCGCGCAATGGGCCCCGAAGGTCGGGCCGCCATCGGGCTCGGCGACGGTGTCGTCCGGATCTCCGTCGGGTTGGAGGGCACCGAGGATCTGATCGCCGATATCGACCGCGCGCTGAGCTAACCGGCGATCTGTCGTTCGGCCTCTTCGGCGCGTTCGGCGGCCGCCAGCGCACCCTGTGTCTGGCTCTCCATCCAGTTGGTGACCACCCGGGCGTAGATCATCTGGCTGGTGATGGCCATCTGGCCGCGGGTACGGCCCAGGAAGGCCAGCCCCCAGGAGAACATGGCGGCAATCCGGTTGCGGTGGCCGACCAGATACAGCAGGTGCAGAAACAGCCAACCGATCCAGGCGAAGAATCCGGCGAACTCCAATTTGCCGACCTTGGCCACGGCGCTGTACCGCGAGACCAGGGCCATGCTGCCCTTGTTGTGGTACTTGAACGGCGCGCGGGCGGCGGGATCGTCCTTGCCCTTGACCACGCGCTTGACGATGTCGGTGGCGTAGCGCGCGCCCTGGATGGCACCCTGGGCCATGCCCGGCACCCCTTGCACCGCCATCAAGTCGCCGACCACGAACACATTCGGGTGACCCTTGATGGTGAGGTCGGGCTGCACCTGCACGCGTCCGGCACGGTCGGTTTCGGTGCCGTCGGACTGTTCGGCGAGCATCTTTCCCAAGGTGCTGGCCTGCACACCGGCCGCCCACACCTTGCAGGCGCAGTCGATACGCCGCTCGGTGCCGTCCTTCTCCTTGACCGTGATGCCCTTGTAGTCAACCGCGCTGACCATCGCGTTGAGCTGAACCTGTACACTCATCTTCTCCAGCCGCCGCTGGGCTTTGGCGCCCAGCTTCTCCCCCATCGGCGGCAGCACCGCCGGTGCGGCATCGAGCAGGATCACCCGGCAATCGCTGGGTGTGATCGTGCGGAACGCCCCGGCCAGGGTGCGCTCGGCGAGTTGGACTATCTCCCCGGCCAATTCGACGCCGGTGGGGCCGGCTCCCACCACGACGAACGTCAGCCGACGTTCCCGCTCAGCGGCGTCGGTGGTGACTTCGGCGGCTTCGAATGCCCCGAGGATGCGGCCGCGCAACTCCAGGGCGTCGTCGATAGTCTTCATGCCCGGCGCGTAGGTGGCGAAGTGGTCGTTGCCGAAGTAGGACTGTTGCGCGCCGGCGGCCACGATCAGGCTGTCGTAGGGCGTCACCGTTTCCATGGATATCAACTTGGAGGTGACCGTCTGCTTGGTCAGGTCGATCCCGTTGACCTCACCCAGCACGACCCGCACGTTCTTCTGGTCTCGCAGGATCAGGCGGGTGGTCGGGGCGACGTCTCCCTCGGACAGGATGCCGGTCGCCACCTGATACAGCAATGGCTGGAAAAGGTGGGTGGTGGTCTTGGAGATCAGCGTGATGTCGACGTCGGCCCGCTTGAGTGCCTTCGCCGCGTTCAAACCGCCGAACCCGCTTCCGATGATGACGACGTGATGGCGCCTGCCGGCAGACGAGGCTTGGCTGGATCCGGGCGTCATGGTCCTCCTTCGGTCTGTGCACTGCAGCGTATGTAACCGTACGTGCTCCGCTGGCCCAGCGGTATGCCTCGGGAGCCCCGATCTGCTCTAACAGGATGGCTCGGCGGGGATATCCGGCTAGCCCGGCCAGGATCTCGCCGTCGTCCGATAGTTCGCGTTGGGTTGTGCGCAGAAATCCGAATCGGTTCCGGCCAGCAGGACGAAATAGGTCTCCTCACCACTGCCGGTGCTGATGAACGGCGGATACACCCAGCCGCTGTTGCACATCGAGGTGGGCGTACCCCGGGTCGCCTTGCGCCAACCCAACTTGACGCACGCGGACAAAGCGTCGACGTCGGCGACGGCACTCTCGGCGATCACCAGCATGCCGCCGCCCCAGAGCCCGTCATTTCGCCGGTAGGCCCGCGCCCCGAAGCCCGCCCCGTTCTCTTGGCAGCCCAACGCCCGTCGCAACGGCTGGAACACGGTCGCCAGGTCCCGATCCGCCAAACCGGCTGCCGCGGCGATGAATTCAGCCGCATCAGACCCGTCGACCTCCTGGATCGCCGGATTCTCGAAGCTGAACAGCTGCTCCGAGACGGCGTCGGTGTTGCCGCCGTCGCCGATCACGGGCCCGGCGTCGGTGGAGATCATCGGCGGCAGGATGGCCGCGGGGTCGGCGACGGCCGTCGGGGGGGAGATCAGGGGGGAGATCAGGGGGGAGGTCAGGGGGGAGGCAACTGCCCACAGGGCGGCAACCACGGCCAACCGGCGTGCATTCATTGTCATTGGGCCATCTCCGGGGTGTGGTGACCCATTGTAGAAGGCTGTGCGCGCTGGGCGAGGTCGGTCCCGCCGAGCCGCAATCGGGGATGACGAACGGTATCGTCGCGGTATGCGATCGCAGCGAGTGCCGACCTGGCCGGGGTGGATGGCGGCAGATCTCGCGGCAGTCCTGGCGTTCTGCGCCCTCGGGCGCCGCAGCCACGACGAACGCGTGAACGTCACCGGGCTGGCAACCACCGCGTGGCCGTTTCTGAGCGGGACCGCGCTTGGCTGGCTGTTGTCCCGCGGCTGGCGCCGACCCACGGCGGTGGCGCCGACCGGCGTGGTCGTCTGGGTATCGACGGTGGTGTTCGGCATGCTGCTACGCAGGGCCACATCGGCGGGAGTGGCGGCCAGTTTCGTGGGCGTCGCCTCGGCGACGACGGCTGTGCTGCTGCTCGGGTGGCGAGCGGTGGCCACCCGGTTGCTCGGCCGGTGCCCGGCGCGCTGACGCATCACCCGGGGAGTCGGTGCGCTCCGGCTTTCTCCAGCGCCGCGTCGGTGGCCGTGCGCATCGAGCCGCGCCACAGCGGGCCGTGGCCCGGCGCGAGGGCTTCGGCTTCCACCCGCGCCAGCTCGGCCAGGGTTCGGATGCAGTCCGGCTGGCTGTAGCTGAATATCGCCGGAAGCAATTGCGGCCCGTCGTGACGTATCAGCGGATGCCCGGTGATCAACGCGTCGCCGCTGGCCAGCACCCCGTCGACCAGATATGAGCAGTGCCCGTTGGTGTGGCCCGGGCTGAACACCGGCCGTGGTCGGCCGGGCAGGCCCGCCGCGATGTCCGCGGTCAGCGGCAGCACCGTGGGGATGCCATCGCGAACCAGTCCGCCGCTGCGCACCACATGGACCGTCCACACCGCCCAGCGCGGCCGCCAGATGCGCAGTGCCAGATCGAGAATCGACACCTGCTCCAAGTACTCGCGCTTGACGTGCCCCACCTCGTCGGTGTGGCAGTACACCGGGGTGCCGTGCTCGCGGGCGAACCAGATCGCGGTGCCCAAATGGTCGATGTGGGCGTGGGTGAGCAGGATTGCCCGCACATCGCCGGGGGCGTAGCCCAGCTCGCCCAGCGAGTCCAGGACGTCGACCCGGTCGCGCGGATATCCGGCGTCGATCAGCATGACCCCGGTGTCGTCGGTGACCAGCACCCAGTTGACCGCGGGTCCGTGGGCGAGATGAACCTTGTCGGTGACCCGGACCAGCTCCACGTGCCCACCCATGCCGTGGAGTCTAGAGCGATGTCGGGTCGTGACCATGAGGATATGGAGTAGAAAAGAACGGTGACGCAACTGCGACTGGGATACAAGGCGTCTGCGGAACAATTCGCACCGCGCGAACTCGTCGAGCTGGCCGTCCTGGCCGAAGCCCGCGGGATGGACAGCGCGACCGTCAGCGATCACTTCCAGCCGTGGCGGCACGAGGGCGGGCACGCGCCGTTCTCACTGGCCTGGATGACGGCCGTCGGCGAGCGCACCAAGCGGCTGCGGCTGGGGACGTCGGTACTCACCCCGACCTTCCGGTACAACCCAGCGGTGATCGCGCAAGCCTTCGCCACGATGGGTTGCTTGTATCCGGGCCGGGTCTTCCTGGGCGTCGGCACCGGCGAAGCGCTCAACGAGATCGCCACCGGATTCGAGGGCGCCTGGCCGGATTTCAAGGAGCGGTTCGCCCGGTTGCGCGAGTCGGTGCGCCTGATGCGCGAGCTGTGGCGCGGCGACCGCGTCGATTTCGATGGCGACTATTACCGGCTCAGGGGGGCCTCGATCTACGACGTTCCGGACGCCGGCATACCGATCTATGTCGCCGCGGGCGGTCCGGTGGTGGCCAAGTACGCCGGACGTGCCGGTGACGGCTTCATCTGTACCTCGGGCAAGGGTGCGGAACTCTATACCGAGAAGCTGATGCCGGCGGTGGGCGAGGGGGCGGCGGCCGCCGGCCGCGACATCGATGACATCGACCGGATGATCGAGATCAAGATCTCCTACGACCCCGATCCCGAGCAGGCGTTGAACAACACCCGGTTCTGGGCGCCGCTGTCGCTGTCCGCCGAGCAGAAGCACAGTATCGACGACCCGATCGAGATGGAGAGGGCGGCCGACGCGTTGCCGATCGAGCAGATCGCCAAGAGGTGGATCGTGGCCTCGGATCCCGACGAAGCAGTGGAGATGGTCGGCCAATACGTGGCCTGGGGCCTCAACCATCTGGTGTTCCATGCTCCCGGGCATGACCAGCGCCGATTCCTGGAGCTGTTCGAGAGTGACCTCGAACCCAGGTTGCGCCGCCTTGTCTGAGCCGGGGGCGATAGCCAAGTCGATCTACATCGCAGCCCCGGAGGCGGAGACCGGCAAGTCGACGATCGCGCTGGGGCTGCTGCACCGGCTGACCGCCAGGGTGGCGAAGGTTGGTGTGTTCCGGCCGATCACCAGGACCGCCGAAGAGCGCGACTACATGCTGGAACTGTTGCTGGAACACTCCACGGCCGGCCTGCCCTACCAGCAGTGCGTCGGCGTGACCTACCAGCAGCTGCACGACGACAGCGACGCCGCCATGGCGGATATCGCCGAGGCGTATCAGGAAATGGCCGCGCAGTGCGGAGCGGTGGTGATCGTCGGAAGCGATTTCACCGATATCGGAGGGGCTGCCTCTCCGGCCGGCTTTTCGGTCAACGCCCGCATCGCGGTCGACCTCGGTGCGCCCGTGCTGCTGACGGTGCGCGGCGAGGGCCACAACCCGAAGGAAGTCGTCAGTGTCGTGGAGGCGTGCCTGGCGGAGTTGTCGGCGCAACGCGCACATGCGGCGGCGGTGGTGGTCAACCGGTGTGAGCCGGCGGCGCTGACCGACACCCAGGAGGCGCTGCGAGCCTTCACCCCGCGCAGCTACGTGCTCCCCGAGGAGCCGTTGCTGGCCGCGCCCACGGTGGCCGAGTTGGAAGCTGCCCTTGATGGGACGCCGATCAGCGGGGATGCGTCGCTGCGCGACCGCGAGGTGATGGGCGTGATGGTTGCCGGGATGACCGCGGATCATGTGCTGGAACGGCTACGCGACGGCTTTGCGGTGATCACCCCGGGTGACCGTTCGGACGTGGTGCTGGCTCTGGCCAGTGCCCATGCGGCCGAGGGGTTTCCGTCACTGTCGTGCATCGTCCTCAACGGCGGTCTGCAGCTGCACCCGTCGATAGCGGCCCTCGTTGCCGGTCTTCGGCTGCGATTGCCCATCATCACCACCTCGCACGGAACGTTCGCCACCGCCAGTGCCGCGGCTTCGGCTCGCGGACGGATCACTTCGACGTCGCAACGCAAGATCGACACCGCGCTGCAGTTGATGGACCGCCACGTCGACGTCGACGATCTGCTGGCACAACTGGCAATTCCGATTCCGACGGTCACCACACCGAAGATGTTCACCCGCCAGTTGCAGCAGCGGGCCCGGGCCGACCGCAAGCGAATCGTGTTGCCCGAGGGTGACGACGACCGGATCCTGCGGTCTGCCGGCCGGCTGTTGCGGCGTTCGGTCGCGGACTTGACGATTCTGGGCGACGAGGTCCGGGTGCGTGCCCGCGCAGCCGAATTGGGCGTCAGTCTGGACGCCGCGACGGTGATCGACCCCGGTATCAGCGAGCTGCGCGACGGATTCGCCGAACAATATGCCGACTTGCGCAGGTCCAAGGGCATCACCATCGATCATGCTCGTGAAATACTGAATGACGCAACGTATTTCGGCACTATGCTGGTGTACAACGGGTTGGTTGACGGTATGGTTTCCGGCGCTGTGCACACCACGGCGAACACGGTTCGTCCGGCGCTGGAGATCATCCGGACCGTTCCCGACGTCTCCACCGTTTCCAGCATATTTCTGATGTGCCTGCCCGACCGGGTCCTGGCGTACGGCGACTGTGCGATCGTCCCGAACCCCACGCCCGAACAGCTCGCCGATATCGCGATAAGTTCGGCGCGAACTGCCGCGCAATTCGGTATCGAACCGAGGGTGGCGATGCTGTCCTACTCGACCGGGGAATCTGGATCCGGTGTCGACGTCGAAAAGGTCAGAGCGGCAACGGCAATGGTTCGGTCGAGATCGCCGGAGTTACTGGTGGAAGGTCCGATTCAATACGACGCCGCGGTGGATCCCGCGGTGGCGGCGACCAAGACGCGCGACTCGCCGGTAGCGGGCCGGGCCACAGTGCTCATCTTCCCCGACCTCAACACCGGCAACAACACCTACAAAGCCGTGCAGAGGTCTGCCGGAGCCGTTGCCATCGGGCCGGTGCTGCAGGGCCTGCGTAAACCCGTCAACGACCTGTCCCGCGGCGCTCTCGTCGAGGACATCGTCAATACCGTGGCGATCACCGCGATTCAGGCGCAGGTGACCGATGGCTGACCGCCTGGTTCTGGTGATCAATTCCGGCTCGTCGTCGCTGAAGTTCCAACTCGTCGATCCGGACTCCGGGCGGGCACGCGCCGCGGGCCTGGTCGAGCAGATCGGGGAGGCTTCGTCGCCGATCGCAGATCACGACGCCGCCCTGCGCCGCGCCTTCGACATGCTGGCCGACGACGGCATCGACCTGAGTGACTGCGGGTTGGTGGCCGTCGGGCATCGGGTCGTTCACGGCGGCAATCGCTTTCATATGCCTACGGTTCTGGACGACGGGGTGATCGCCGAACTCGAGGAGCTGTCTGCGCTGGCTCCGCTGCACAATCCGCCGGCGTTGTCGGGCATCGAGGTAGCCCGAAGACTACTGCCCGATGTCGCGCACGTGGCGGTCTTCGACACGGCGTTCTTCCACGGCCTTCCTCCCGAGGCTGCGACGTACGCCATCGATCGCGACGTGGCCGAAAGGTGGAGCATCCGCCGGTACGGCTTCCACGGCTCCTCGCATGAATACGTGAGTTTCCAGGCCGCAGAATTCCTGGGCCGGGCGGTGGAGGATGTGAATCAGATTGTGCTGCACCTGGGTAACGGCGCATCGGTGTCGGCGGTAGCGGGCGGGCGTCCGGTGGAGACGTCCATGGGCATGACCCCGCTGGAGGGTCTGGTAATGGGCACCCGCAGCGGCGACATCGATCCGGGCATCATCGGGTACCTGTCGCGCAGCGCGGGAATGAACATCGCCGAGATCGAGTCGATGCTCAACAAGAAGTCCGGGGTGGCGGGCCTGGCCGGCGAGCGTGATTTCCGGAGGTTGCGGGCGAAGATGGACAGCGGCGACGCGGCAGCGAAGTTGGCCTACGACGTGTTTGTCCATCGGTTGCGCAAGTACATCGGGGGGTATCTGGCGGTGTTGGGGCACACCGATGTGCTGAGCTTCACCGCCGGAATAGGCGAGCACGATGCGGCGGTTCGCCGGGATGCCTTGTCCGGCCTGGATGAACTCGGCATCGAGATCGACCGGAACCGCAACGCGACGGGCTCGGGTGCGCGGCGCATCTCCACTGACCGGTCACCGGTGACGGTCCTGGTGGTGCCGACCAACGAAGAACTGGCCATCGCCCGCGACTGCGTGCGAGTCCTGTAGGAGATCCGCTCCGGCGGGTGCGTTCCCGCTCCGTGGCCTGTGGATGGGCGCAGGCGCGGTGTGCGGTAGTCGTGCGAACCTGGCCGGCATGGAAGGACCGTTCGTCGGCAGCCAGGCACTGCGGCTCGGAGTTTTGAACAGGCATCAGTTGCGGACGCGATACCAAGCGGCCCTACCGGATGTATACGTGCCGTCCGGGGTTGTGACCTCGGTCGATCAGCGACTTGCGGCCGCCTGGGTGTGGTCCAGGGCCACGGCGGTCGTCGCGGGTGCGGCGGCTGCGGCGCTGCACGGCGCAAAATGGATCGAACCTGATGTGCCGATCGAGCTGATCTGCCAGAACTCCCGGCCCCCAGCGGGGGTTGTGACCCGCCGTTGGTTGCTCTTGGAAGGGGAAACGCAGCAGGTCCGCGGCCGGGCGGTCACCACGCCCGAGCGCACCGCCTTCGACATCGGCAGGCGAGGTGCACTGCATCCGAGGGTGGCCGGACTGGATGCTCTCGCCGCTGCGAACGGATTCGACGTCGATGCCGTCTTGGACGTCGCTCGGCGGCACCCCCGCGCGCGGGGGCTGCGAGTCGTCCGCGAGCGTAACGTGGTTGCGATTTCGCGCTCCGGATTTCGCTCTGGCGTTACGCTCGCGAGCAAGCGGGCGGGGCGATTCACCACCGCCGACCGCCGACCCCCGACCCCCGACCCCCGGCCCCCGGTCCCGGCCCCGGCCCCGGCCCCGCCCCCGGTCCCCGGCCCCCGACCCCCGGCCCCCGGCGCCCGGCCCCCGAGTAGACGCTGCCCGGGCTCAGAACGTACTCGTGGGCCGCACGGTGTTGGCCATGTCCACCAGGGTGTAGCGATGCCGCTGGGTGGGTGCCACCCGCGCCAGATTGCGCAGCGCCGCCTCGACGCCCAACCGCAGCCCGTGGTCGGTGAACGGAAAGCCGAGGATGTGGTTGGTGTTGGACTCGTTGCTTTGCAGCCAGTCCATCGCACCGCCGAGCACCAGCGCGCGAATCTGCAGTACCCGGGGCTCGGTGGGCGGCAACGCCTCCACGCGCCGCGCGGCGTCGCGAATCTGGTCCTCGCTTATCTCCCCGTGCGAGCGTCCCGACATCAGGGTCACCGCACTGGTCAGCCGGGCCGTGGTGAAGTACCGCGAGCTGGGCGGCACTTCGTCGAGGGTCTGCACCGCTGCGCGACGGTCGCCGCCGGACGACTGTGTCCGCGCCAGTCCGAAAGCCGCGGAGATCACGCCGTCGTGGGTGCGCCACACCGTCCGGTAGAAGTTCCCCTCGTCGGATTCGCCGGCCAACTCCGCGGTTGCGGCCAAGGCCAGCTTGGGGGCGAGCTCACCGGGGAAAGTGTCCAGCACCTCGGTGAAATGCCGGACGGCCAGGTCGTAGTCGCCGGTGAGCAACTCGGCCACCGCCTTGTACCAGACCAGCCGCCACTGCCAGCCGACACGTTGGGAGAGGTCGTTGAGTTTGCGGGTTGCCTTGTCGACGTCGCCCAGGTCCAGCAGGGCGCGGACCTCCATCAGCGGCAGCTCTGCGGAATCGGAGAGGTCCACGCCTTCGGCGTCCAGCGATCCGTGGCGGGCTGCCCGCAGCGAATCCAGGGTCTGCACGGGCTGGGAGAGCACGGTCGCCCGCACCATCGGGGCGGCGACATCGGCCTGATCGACCAGGGGGACCGACAGGGCGGTCACGATCTCCCTGGCCGTCAGCTTCTCCGAATGCACCTGACCGTCCTGGTACACGTCGGTGTGCGCGACCAGCAGATCTACCCCGAACGTCGAGCGGGTGGGGCTGAAGATCGTCGACAGCCCGGGGCGCGGTCTGCCGGTGTCGAGTGCGACGACCTCCCGCAGGACGCCCATCAATTGGCTCGACATCTCCTCGGCGCTGGCGAAACGCCGGCGGGGATCGGGGTCGATGGCGCGCCGCAGCAGCCGTGCGAAGGAGTCGTATTTGGCCAGCACCGGATCGTTGTCGGGCAGGCCGTCGGCGTAGCGGCCCTTGCGGGTGGGCAGCTTCACCGTCAGTGCGGCCAGCGTGCGCCCGACCGTGTAGATGTCGGTGGCGATAGTCGGCCCGGTCCGTACGATCTCCGGGGCCTGGTACCCGGGGGTGCCGTAGAGGTAGCCGAACGAGTTGATCCGAGACACCGCGCCGAGGTCGATCAGCTTGAGCTGCTCCTCGGTAAGCATGATGTTTTCCGGCTTCAGGTCGTTGTAGACCAGGCCCATCGAATGCAGGTAGCCCAGCGCGGGCAGGATTTCCAGGATGTAGCCGATGGCCTCGGCTACCGGCAGCCGCTGGGACTTGCCCTTCTTTGTGCCGTGCTTGAGCGACTGGCCGCCGACGTACTCCATGACGATGTAGCCGACCGGGTCGCCGTTCTTGTCGTTGTGCTCGACGAAGTTGAAGATCTGCACGATCGAGGGATGCACGACTTCGGCGAGGAACTGTCGTTCGGCCATGGCGATCGCCTGCGCCTCGGCGTCACCGGAATGCACCAGGCCTTTGAGCACCACGGGGCGGTCGTTGACGTTGTGGTCGACGGCCAGGTAGATCCAACCCAGTCCGCCGTGCGCGACACACCCCTTGACCTCGTACTGGCCCGCCACGGTATCACCTGGATGCAGTTGCGGGACAAACGAATACGAGCTACCACAGTGCGGGCACCAGCCCTCGGAGGCGCCCTTGCCGTTGGAGTCCGATCGGCCCACCGGGCGTGCGCAGTTCCAGCAGAACCGCTTGGCCTCCGGGACGACCGGCATGGTCATCAGGGCCGTCAGCGGGTCGATGTCCGGCACCCGGGGGATCTCCACCAGCCCGCCGCCGAGTTGTCTCATCGGCGGCAGGGCGCGGGTGGCCATACCGTCCGGCGGCTGGGTGTCGATGATTCCCAGCAGGATGTCTTCGTCCTCGTCGTCGTCGAAATTCGGCCGGAAAACCGCCTGGGTTGCGTGTGGGCGGCCGCCGGTCATCGCGGTCGGACCGGTCAGGACGTCGGCCGGCTGGGTTCCGGGGTATTCGTCGTCCTCGTCCCGATCTTCTTGCCGGTCCGTTGCCGTGGGCCTGCTCATCAGTCCACGTACCTCGGTTCGGGCGGCAAGGGTGCGGGGCCCAGGACCGACAGCCATTTGCGGTACAGGGTGTTCCAGGTCCCGTCCTTACGGATTCGCTCCAGGGTGGCGTTGACGAACCGGACCAGACCGGTGTTGTCGAGGTTGATGCCGATGCCATAGGGCTGATTGGCCATGTTCGGTCCGACGATGTGCAGGTAGGGGTCTTCTTCGACCAGTCCGGCGAGGATGGAGTCGTCGGTGCTGACGGCATCGATCTGGCGCTGCTGGATGGCGACGAGGCAGTCGGCCCAGTTGACCACCGAGACGATCTGCGGCGGTGGAGCGATCTCGCGTATGCGGCGCAGTGAGGTCGTGCCCCGCGCCACGCAGACCCGTTTGCCCGACAAGTCGGACACCTTGCTGATCGCCGAATCCCTTCGGGCCAGGATGCGTTGGTTGGCGTCGAGGTAGACGGTGGAGAAGTTCACCAGCTGGCGGCGTTCGCAGGTGATGGTCATCGTCTTGACGACGATGTCGACCCGCGACTGCTGCAGCGCGGTAATGCGTTCCTCGGCCGATAGGATCCGGTATTCGACCTGCGACGGGTTGCCGAAGATGTCCCGTGCGACCTCGCCGGCGACTCCCACGTCGAAGCCGGTGATCTCGCCGGTGATCGGGTCGCGGAAGCTGAACAGGTTGCTGCCGATGTCCAGGCCGACGATCAGCCGGCCGCGCGCGCGGATGGCGGCCACGGCGGCGTCGGCCTCGGCCTTGTCGGTGAACGGGCGCAGGCTCGCGGTGGGCTTGCAGTTGCGGCGTGTGTCATCCGGTGGCAGCGGAGGTTCGACCGGCATTTCCTGCATGCCGATCGGGGTGGGCAGCGGCAGCGTCGGCGCCACCTCCAACGTCAGCGGTTCGGAATGATTGCAGGCGACCAGCAGGGCCGCCACCGCGATCAGCCCGAGGGCGGTCCGGACGTGGGCGGCGGGCCGCATCATCGGTACTCTTCCAGGCGCGGCCACAGGCCCAGCGCAACCGCGATGGCCGCGCCGATACTCAACACCACGGCGCCGACCTGTGCTCCGGCCAGCCCCCGATGCGCGTTGAGAACGTCCTTGCGCAGCAGATTCCGGCTCTGTGCCATGGCCTTGGTGAGCGCCTCGTCCAGCTTTTCGAAAGCCGGGGTGGCGTCGTCGGGGCCCTTGCCCAGCGCCACCGCGGTTGCGGCACGATAGTTGCCCACCGAAATGTAGGAGTTGATCCGCTCGTTGGCCTGCTGCCAGCGGACCAATAGTTGGTCGGCGCTTTGCAAGTCGGATTTGTCGACGCTGTCCTGCCGTGCGATGTACTGGTCGAGCTGCTGGTGCATGGCGTCGAGACGCTGGTAGAACGCCTGCTTGCGCAGCTCTTCGTCACCGCGGCGGATCAGCGACAACGTCTCGTCGGCGCGGGCCTGCTGAGCCGTGATGGCCAGGTTGGTCACCGTCTTGAGGGACTCCGCGGCAGTGTCTTTGGCACTGCGGCTGGCGGCGGTCGAAATCGTCAGCGCCGTCCCGACCCACGCCACCATGACGAGGATACTGAGGCCGCCGGCGACCAGGCCGGGGTTGATTCGCCGCCGGGTGCGCTGGACCAGCCAGCGGTGCGCGAAGGCGCCGAACATCACGGTGGTGGCGACCACGAGGATCACCGGAGCCGGGATCTTCGTGGACGCGGTGGTTTCGTTGTCCACTCGGGTCGACGTCGCCTCGTACAGCTGCTGTGCATCGGGCAGGATCTGCGACTGCATCAGCCCCGAAGCTTCCGACAGGTACGACGAACCGACGGGGTTGCCGGTGCGGTTGTTGGTGCGCGCGATTTCGACCAGTCCCGAATACACCGCCAGTTCGGCGTTGATCCGGCCCAGCAGGCGCACCTGCGACTCGTCGCTGAGCCCGCTGGATGCCCGGGTTACCGCGATCGCGGCGCCGGTGATGGCTTGCTCGTAGCGTGCCCGGACGTCGCGCGGTTCGGCCTGGGCGATGAATGCGGTCGCGGCGGCCGCGTCGGCCACCGACAGCGTCGTGTAGAGCCGCCCTGCCGCGGAGGCCAGTGGCTCGGTGTGGTCCAGGACGGCGGTCAGTACCCGCTGGCGATGGTTGATGGTGGTCGAGGTGGCGAACGCGCTCGACACACCGAGGATGGCCAGCATGATGCCGATCGTCAGGATGCGGCCGGGTGTGGTGGAGACGAACCACCAGCGCGGGTGGGCGGGCTCGGCGGGCGAGCGGGCCCCCAGCGGCTCGGTCGACGGATGTGCAAGCTCAACCGTCACGTCTGGTCAGACCTCTTTCGCTCGGTTCAAGAACCCGTATAAGCGAAGTCTAAGAGCATATGGCCGCCGATGTGCGCAGGCGGTGCCATTTCCCGCGGTGCATATCCTTGACCGGTGCGCGGCGACGGCGATGGATGGGTGATATCCGAGCGCGGTGCCCACTACTGGGGGCGGTATGGCGCCGCCGGCCTGCTGCTGCGGGCGCCCCGCGGCGACGGCACCCCGGCGGTTCTGCTGCAGCATCGTGCGGTGTGGAGCCATCAGGGCGGCACCTGGGGCCTTCCGGGCGGGGCTCGCGACAGCCATGAGACTTCCGAGCAGACCGCGGTGCGCGAAGCCCGGGAAGAGGCGGGACTCGACGCCGGCCGGGTGAGGGTGCGGGCCGCGGTGGTCACCGCCGAGGTCGCGGGCATGGGCGGTGACCGGTGGAGCTACACGACCGTTGTCGCCGACGCCGGCGACCTGCTGGAGACCGTCCCCAACAGGGAGAGTGCCGAATTGCGCTGGGTCGGTGAGGACGAGGTGGCCGACCTGCCGCTGCATCCGGGTTTCGCCGCGAGCTGGGACGGTTTGCGGACGGCCGTGGTCAGTGTCCCGCTGGATGACCGCGATGAACGGCGCCGCGGCCTGCCCCGCACGGTGGAGATCGAGCCGGGAGTTTTCCTGTGGTGTGTGCCCGGCGATGCCGATGGCGCGGAGTCGCAGCTGAGCCGCAGAGTCACCGGGCTGCTGCAAGCGCCGAGCTGAGTCGCTGGGCTGCCGCGCGCGGGTCGTCGGAGGCGGTGATGGCGCGCACCACCACGATCCGGCGGGCGCCGGCTTCGAGCACCTCTGCCAGCCGCCCGGCGTCGATGCCGCCGATGGCGAACCACGGCTTTTGGTGAGCCGGCTTTCGGTGAGCCGCGGCGGCTGCCGCACGGACGAGCCGCAGCCCGGGTGCCGCCCGGCCGGGCTTGGTGGGGGTGGGCCAGCACGGGCCGACGCAGAAGTAGTCGGCCACCCCGGCGGCGGCCGCGTCGGCTTGGCTTTCACTGTGGCTGGACACGCCCAGCAGCACATCCGGCCCGACGATCTCCCGGGCCGCTGCCAGGGGTAGGTCGCGCTGGCCCAGGTGCAGCACGTCGGCGCCGGCCGCGCGGGCGATGTCGGCACGGTCGTTGACCGCGAACAAGGCTTCGTGCCGCCGGGCCGCCTCGGCCAGGATCTGGCAGGCGGCCAGTTCGTCGAGCGCCTCCAAGGGGCCGAAGCGCTGTTCACCGATCGAGCCCTTGTCGCGCAGCTGGATGACGTCCACCCCGCCGGCCAGGGCGGCGTCGGCGAACTCGGCGAGGTCGCCGCGTTCCCGGCGCGCGTCGGTGCACAGGTACAACCGGGCCCGGTCGAGCCGGGAGGCGAGGCGGGTGTGCTGCACATCGCGACGTTAGCGCGCTAGCGTGGACACCGAAGAACACGGGAGTCCCGGGTCGATCAGCGGGGCTGAGAGTGGGCGCTGCGAGTCGCATCCCGGTTTGCGACTCGGACCGGCCTTTACCGTCACACCTGATCCGGGTCATGCCGGCGAAGGGAGCGCAGGAATGTCGATCGGCGACTCGCTGGCCGTCGTGGGCGGGGGCGTCATCGGGCTGTCGGTGGCACGTCGCGCTGCTCAAGCCGGGTTCTCGGTGACGGTGCACCGCGGCGAAGAGCGGGGTGCGTCGTGGGTCGCCGGCGGCATGCTGGCTCCGCACAGCGAGGGATGGCCGGGTGAGGAGCGGCTGCTGCGGCTGGGTCTGGAGTCGTTGCGGATGTGGCGGGACAGCGGTTTCCTCGACGGTCTGGATCCGGCGGTGGTGACGGCCCGCGAGTCCCTGGTGGTAGGGGTCGACCGGGCCGATATCGCCGACGTGCGAACGGTGGCCGATTGGCTGTCGGCCCAGGGGCACCCGGTGGTGTGGGAGCCGGCGGCCGGCGATGTCGAACCCTTACTGGCACAAGGTATCCGCCAGGGGTTTCGGGCGCTGACCGAGCTGGCCGTGGACAACCGGGCCGTTCTCGACGGGCTGGATCGGGCCTGCGAACGCCGCGGTGTCCGCTGGGCGGGTCCGGTTGCCGGTCTGGCGGACGTTTTCGCCGCGGGCGCCTGCACCGTGGTGATCGCCAACGGTATCGACGCGCCGTCGTTGTGGCCCGGGCTGCCGGTACGTCCGGTGAAGGGCGAGGTGCTGCGTCTGCGTTGGCGGAAGGGCTGTATGCCCTTGCCGCAGAGGGTTGTTCGGGCCCGGGTGCATGGGCGTCAGGTGTACCTGGTGCCGCGGTCGGACGGGGTGGTCGTCGGGGCCACCCAATATGAGCACGGCCGCGACACGGCCCCGGCGGTATCGGGGGTACGGGACCTTCTTGAGGACGCGTGCGCGGTGATGCCCGCGCTCGGGGAGTACGAGTTCGTCGAGTGCCTGGCCGGGTTGCGCCCGATGACGCCGGACAACCTGCCGATCGTGCGGCGGCTCGATGAGCGGACACTGGTTGCCACCGGCCATGGCCGCTCCGGGTTCCTGCTGGCGCCGTGGACGGCCGAGCAGGTGGTGTGCGAACTGATGGCGCCGGAGGCCCGCCGATGATCGTGGTAGTCAACGACCGACCCGTCGAAGTCGAGGGGCATATCAGCGTGGGTGCGCTGCTGGCGTCCATGGGATTTCCCGACCGTGGCGTAGCGGTGGCGGTGGATTCCGCTGTGCTGCCGCGATCGGAATGGGTGAGAAGGATTTCGGAATTGCCGAGCCCGGTGCGGCTCGAGGTGGTGACGGCGGTGCAGGGTGGCTGACGAATTGACTATCGCGGGCCGGAGTTTCAGCTCCCGGCTCATCATGGGAACCGGCGGTGCCGGGAATCTGGCGGCGCTGCAGGACGCGCTGGTCGCCTCGGGCACCGAGTTGACCACGGTCGCGATCCGCCGGGTCGACACCGAGGGCGGAACCGGGCTGCTCGACTTGCTCGGCCGGCTGGGCATCGCTGTGCTGCCGAACACGGCCGGTTGTCGCGCCGCCGCCGAGGCGGTGCTGACGGCACAGCTCGCCCGCGAGGCGCTGAACACCAACTGGGTGAAACTCGAGGTGATCGCGGACGAGCGGACACTTCTTCCGGATGCGGTCGAATTGGTCAGGGCGGCAGAGCAATTGGTTGACGACGGCTTCGTGGTTCTGCCGTACACCAATGACGACCCGGTGTTGGCCAGACACCTCGAAGACATCGGTTGCGCGGCGGTGATGCCACTCGGAGCGCCGATCGGCACCGGACTGGGGATCACCAACCCGCACAACATCGAGATGATCGTGAACCGGGCGGGTGTCCCGGTGGTGCTGGACGCGGGGATCGGAACCGCCAGCGATGCGGCGCTGGCCATGGAGCTGGGTTGCGACGCGGTGCTGCTGGCCACCGCGGTAACCCGGGCGTCGGATCCGGCGATGATGGCGGCGGCTATGGCGGCAGCCGTGCACGCCGGGTACCTGGCGCAGCGTGCCGGCCGGATTCCCAAGCGATTCTGGGCACAGGCCTCCAGCCCTGATCGCTGACGAAACCCATGGTGAGCCCCACGGGGCGTCAACCGAACCGGCGGGATCAGCCCTTGATGCGCCACCAGTTGTAGAGGGCCCGCACGTCGACGTTCTGCCCGCGAATGTAGCTCAACACGTTCTTGGCCTCGGTGGTCCAGATGATTTCGGCGGCGTCCTGGAACGTACCGCAGGCGACCTTCCCGGCCGCGGCGCCGGTACTGCCCAGGCGCCAGGTGGTCGGCGACTGTTCGGTGTCGCCGCAGGTGGTCAGGCTCTCGTTCTGGATGGCGGCGCTGAACCCGTTTCTGAGGCTGGTGACGTCGCTGTAGAGCAGGTAGGTGGCCATGGCCGGTCCGGAGCCGTCGGAATTCTGCCCACAGCTCAAAGCGACGACGACGCCCGGGGGCGGGGGTTCTTCGGGGCCGCAGTTGCTCATGGAGTAGCCCCTGGACAGTGCATCGGCGAGGATGTCCTGGGGGTCGGGGGCAGGGGCAGGGGCAGGCGGCGGTTCCGGGTCGGCACCGACGGTGGCTATGCCTGCGCAGCCGGCGCCCCCCACGAGTGCCGCGCACGCGACGGCGCGCAGCACGGTCACCAGAGCAGACATCTGATCTCCTTGCCGGTTCGCCGGACGGCGGCGCCGCTTTCCCGATAGGGGGGCTGTTCTCGGGTAGGGTTGGCGCCGCTGCACGCCAGCATACTTTTCGTGGTCCGGGAGGAATCATGACGCAACCGCCGTCGCCGGGTTACCCTCCGCCGCAGCCTCCCGTCGGGCCGCTGCCCGACAGCTACCTGGTGGCCTCCATCCTGGCAACCCTGTTCTGCTGTCCTCCCCTGGGCATTGTGGCGATTTTCAAGTCCACCCAGGTGAACAAGTTGTGGGCACAGGGACGCTATGCCGAAGCGCAGGCGTCGGCCGACAGTGCGAAGAAGTTGGCGCTGTGGTCGGTCGCCGTGGGTGTCGTCTTCGGTGTCGTCTACTGGATCTTCGTCGCCAAGAGTGCGTTGACCGCCGACGCAAGTGCCGCGATGGCGGCCTTCGATCTGGTGAACCCGCTCTGACGAACCCGCTGACCAGCCGCGGCCGATTCTGCCGGCGTGGCCGCACCTGGGTATAGACGGTTGCTGCGCGTCGTGCCGGGGGCCACCGGGCCGATCTGGTCTAATCTGGGCGCGATGCTGAACAATTCGAAGGCGATTCCGGCCGCGCCGGCCGTCCGGGTGGTCGTTGCGGTCGTCGCTGCGGTATTCGCCCTGACCGCAACGGGCTGCGGCCTCGGGGCCGGCCAGTCGCAGTCGACCGGGGCCAAGCCGCCGGCGGCCGAGTTCGCTGCCCTGATGCGGAAGAAGGTCACCGCCGACGCAATGCTGGTGCACCTGCGCAAGCTGCAGGAGATCGCCGACGCCAACAACGGCACCCGTGCCGTGGGGACTTCCGGCTATGAAGCCAGTGTCGACTATGTCGTCCAGACACTGCGCGACAGTGGTTTCGACGTGCAGACACCGGAGTTCTCCGCGCACGTGTTTCACGCGGAAAAGGGTTCGGTGACGGTCGGCGACCTGACGGTGGAGGCGCGCGCGCTGGAGTTCAGCCCGGGCACCGACGGCGAGGGTGTGACAGGGCCGCTGGTGCTGGCCCGGGAGGAGGACAGCCCGGGATGCACGCCGGAGGATTACGACGGACTGCCCACCAAGGGCGCGGTGGTGGTGGTGGATCGCGGATCCTGCCGGTTCTCGGTGAAAGTGGACGCCGCCGCCAACCGCGGTGCCGCAGCCCTGATTATCGTCGACAACGTCGATGAGGAATCGATGGGCGGCACGCTCGGGGCAACCACCGACGTGAAGATACCGGTGGTCAGCGTCACCAAGTCCGTCGGTTATCAGCTGCGGGCGAAGTCCGGGCCGGCGACGGTCAAGATCACCGCCAACACCCAGGTATTCAAGGCCCGCAATGTAATTGCGCAGACCAAGACCGGATCGCAGACCGACGTGGTGATGGCCGGAGCGCATTTGGACAGTGTCCCGGAGGGGCCGGGCATCAACGACAACGGATCCGGGGTGGCCGCGGTATTGGAAACCGCTGTGCAGCTTGGTAGTTCACCCCCGGTGGCCAACGCGGTCCGGGTCGGGTTCTGGGGCGCCGAGGAATTGGGGCTCATCGGATCGCGCAACTACGTCACCTCGCTGGACCTCGAGGACCTCAAGAGCATTGCGCTCTACCTCAACTTCGACATGCTCGCGTCGCCCAATCCGGGTTACTTCACCTACGACGGCGACCAGTCGCTGCCGCTGGATGCCCGTGGCCGTCCGGTCGTGCCCGAAGGTTCGGCGGGGATCGAGCGGATGCTGGTCGACTACCTAAGGCGCTCGGGTAAGACCGCACAGGACACCTCGTTCGACGGTCGATCCGACTACGACGGGTTCACCCTGGCGGGTATTCCCTCCGGCGGGCTGTTCTCGGGCGCGGAGGCCAAGAAGTCCCCCGAACAGGCCAAGCTGTGGGGCGGAACCCCCGATGAGGCCTTCGACCCCAACTATCACCAGAAGAGCGACGACCTCGAACACCTCGACCGCACCTCGCTGGCAATCCAGGGCGGCGGTGTCGCGTACGCCGTGGGCCTGTACGCGCAGGACGTGGGGGGCAGGAACGGCGTTCCGGCGGCGGCGGAGCGTACCCGGCACGTGCTCGATCAGCCCTGAGCCCCCGACCGGTCGTGGGATCGTTTGGCGACGTCGGCCGCCGTCTTTAGAATATTGGTCTCAGGTACGCACCGGCTGGGACGAGGTTGGTCTGATGAAGTTGCGCACGTGGCGAACGTTCCCTTCGATACGGGCGGTGCAGGTCCCGTTCGGCACCTCGATGGGAGTGCTGCTGAGTGCGCTGCTGGTGGTCGTCGGGTGTTCGACGACAGTTGCGGGCCGCGCGGTGTCGGGCCTCAACGATCCGTTCCGGGTGGGTGGCCTGCCGGCGACCGACGGACCCAGCGGAAGCCGGCCGACTGGGCCCGAGCCCACCGGAACGGTGCTCAACACCGATAACGGGCCCATCGACAGGCTGGCTCTGCTGTCGGTCAACGACATCTCCGGATACTGGCAGGCGAACTACGCCTCACAGTTGCCCGGGTCGTTCCGGCCGGTCGGCAAGCTGGTGTCGTTCGACTCCGAGGATCCAGACGGGCCGACGGTCTGCCACAACCAGTCGTACGACTTCGTCAACGCCTTCTTCACATCGCGCTGCAACATGATCGCCTGGGATCGCGGGGTGTTCATGGCCGTCGCACAGAAGTACTTCGGCGATATGGCGATAAACGCGGTGCTGGCCCACGAATTCGGGCACGCGCTGCAACGGATGGCCAAGCTGGCCACCGGCGAGGACCCCACCATCGTCCGCGAACAGCAAGCCGATTGCCTGGCCGGCGTGTACATGTACCACGTGGCCGCCGGCAAGTCCCCGCGCTTCACGATCAGCACCGGCGACGGTCTGGACCATGTACTCGCCGGGATCATCACCACCCGCGATCCGACCATGGACGCCGATAACGTGGTAGATGACGAGCACGGGTCGGCGCTGGATCGGGTCAGTGCCTTCCAAATGGGCTTCATCACCGGAACCCAGGCCTGCACCAGGATCGATGAAGCCGAGGTGGAGCAGCGTCGCGGCGATCTTCCCACCGCCCTGCGGGTCGAATCAGGCGGATCCGCGGAGACCGGCGAGATCCCCCTCAACGAAGAGACGTTGAACACGCTGATGGAATTGATGGGCGTGATCTTCTCGCCCAAGAATCCGCCGACGCTGTCGCGCAGGCCAGGCGGTTGTCCCGATGCGAAGGACTCTCCGCCGGCGTCCTACTGCCCGGCCACCAACACCATCGCGGTCGATCTGCCGGCCCTGGTGACAATGGGCAGGGTGGCCGATGAAGCTCAGCACACCCTGCCGCAGGGTGATGACACCGCGTTGTCGATCGTGATGTCGAGATATGCACTCGCCGTGCAGCACGAGCGCGGTCTGCCCATGAAGGGCCCGTGGACCGCGCTGCGCACGGCCTGCCTTACCGGCGTCGCACACCGCAAGATGGCCGAGGACGCCGACCTGCCGTCGGGCAACTCGCTGGTGCTGTCCGCGGGTGACCTCAACGAAGCCGTGGCCGGCCTGCTCACCAACCGCATGGTCGCCAGCGACGCCGACGGCACCACTGTGCCCGCCGGGTTCACCCGCATCGCCGCGTTCCGGGCCGGTGTGGTGGGGGACGAGGCCGGCTGCTACCAGCGCTTCCCTCGCTGATCGGGCCCGCCCGCGTTGCAGGCATGCCTGCACGATGGGCATAGAGTCGGTGGCCGTGACGGAACTGCCGCCGGGCTACCCAATGCCGCCACCCGGAGGGGGCTACGGCCTGACTTTGGACACGGTCTCCGAGATTCCGCTTGCTCGCGAGCGTAACGCCAGGGCGAAATTCGGAGTGCGAAATCGCAACCACGTTACGCTCGCGAACGACTCGCACTCACGTCCGGGTACTGAGCAAAAAGCCCGAACTCAGGCTGGGGGACGAGGCCGGCCGCTACCAGCGTTTCCCTCGCTGATCGCGCCCGCCCGCGTTGCAGGCATGCCGGCACGATGGGCGTAGAGTCGGTGGTCGTGACGGAACTGCCGCCCGACTACCCAATGCCGCCACCCGGAGGGGGCTACGGCCCCGAGGGCTACCCGAACTACCCGAACTATCCGGGCAATCCGGAATACCCGGGCTACTCCGGCTACCCGGGCGGCTACCCGCCGGCCGCGGGCTACCCGGCGGCGGGATACCCGCCGAAGCAGGACACCAACGGCATGGCAATCGCGTCGCTGGTGTCGGGGCTCGTCGGCCTGTTCTGTGTAGTCGGTTCCGTATTGGGAGTGATCTTCGGCGTCGTCGCGCTGAACCAAATCAGGACGACCGGTCAGCAGGGGCGCGGTATGGCGATCTCCGGCATCATCGTGAGTGGACTGACGATGGGCGGCGCGGTGGTCCTACTGGCGACGATGATGTTCCTGGGGGCCACGACCTCACGGCACCACCGCGACTACTACGACTACTCGGCTGCTTCGTCCACCGAATTGTGCACTGCGCCAAGAGCACTGCCCGTTTAGACGCCACCGGATGGGGTGACTCAATTAGTAAGCCCGATGGCTAGCGGTTGGACGACGCCGCGCGCGAAGCGCCGCACCCCCCGGTCGTTGGGCCAGCCATCGGACTACCCCTCGATTGCCCGTTATGTTAATCGACCTTCGGCGACCGCGGAGGTTTTTGGAAATTTCAGGGATCCGGCGAAGCCGTGTGTGCGACCACTCGTCGAAGTCACCCCTGCGGGTCCGCGGGACTCCCGAGCAGCCGAAGAGTCGCGGCAACGGTAAGACCGGCGACATCGAGCGTCTTCGAGGTGAGGTCGTGTCGCGCCCCGGTGATCTCAACGATCTCGGTCGGTGCGGAAATCAGCCCGGCCGCCCCGCGGACTTCGGCCGAGGTGCCGAAGGGATCGGAGGTGCCGTGGGTGAAAACCGTCGGCGCGGCGATAGCGGACAGATGCTCAGTGCGCAAACGTTCCGGCTTGCCCGGCGGGTGCACGGGATAGGAGGACAGGGCCAGCACGTCGACCGCTGCCTGCTTCTGCGCGACCACCATCGACGTCTGACGTCCGCCGTAGGAATGGCCGCCGGCAACCAGCGGCCCCGTGGCGAGTGTGCGGCAGTATTGGATTGCCGCCACGATTCCCGCCTGGTCGGTGACCGCCGAGTTGGGCGGCGGCCCTTTCGTCCGTCGCCGCCGGTAGGGCAGGTTGTAGCGCACCGCCAGCCAGCCCCTACTGGCCCATGCATCGCAAAGCTGTTGTAGCAAAGGCGAATCCCGGTCCCCTCCGGCGCCGTGGGTGAGTACGGCTACGCCTACCGGGGTGTGCTCGGGCCGATGGGCGATACCCGCTATGCGATCCAGGCCCGTGAGGTTCATGAGCCGAGCCGGAACAGCGGCGAAACCGGTCCGTGCCCGGCGCCAAGCGGGTAGGAGGCCCGCAAACACGCTGTCACCCAACTCTTTCCGAAGCTCACCGCGTCCGGCACGGTGTGCCCGTGCGCCAATGCGCAGCTGATCGCGGCCGCCATTGTGTCCCCGCCGCCATGATCGTTGCCGGTGGGCAGTCGTTGCGCATCGAACTCGTAGAAGCCGGTGCCGTCGTAGAGAAGATCGCAACTGTGCTCGGAGGATCTCAGGTGCCCCCCCTTGACCAACACCCAGTCCGGCCCCAGGGCGTGTAGCGCCTTGGCGGCAGCGCGCTGCGAGTCGGCGTCGACCACATCGATATCGACCAGCAGGCGCACCTCGTCGAGGTTGGGTGTCACCAGGGTGGCCAGCGGGAACAGCCGCGCGCGAAGCGAGTCCAGCGCCGAGGCGGCCAGCAGGGGATCTCCGTGCATTGACGCGCATACCGGGTCGACCACCAGCGGTACCGTCATCCCCAGGCGGAGCCAGGTCGCGGTCACCTCGTCGATGATCGACGCCGATGCCAGCATTCCGGTCTTGGCGGCCTGGATGCCGATGTCGGTGACCACCGCCTCGATCTGCTCGGCCACGACTGTGCCGGGAATTTCGTGAAAACCCTTGACACCCAGCGTGTTCTGCACGGTAACCGCGGTGACCGCGACACAGGCGTGCACCCCCAGCATGGCGAAGGCGCGCATGTCCGCCTGTATGCCCGCGCCACCTCCGGAATCCGATCCGGCGATGGTCAGCACCCGCAGCGGAGTTGTGCCCGGCGGCGGCACGGGCAGGACGGGCGGCGCGGGCAGGCTGGGCGGCACCGACGTCACTGCGAGAGAGGCAGGTACACCCGGTTGCCGTGCTCGGCGAACTCGCGCGACTTCTCGGCCATTCCGGAGGCCAGCATCGCTTCGACGTCCTGCTCGGTCTCCAGTCCGTGCTTGGCCGCGTAGTCCCGAACATCCTGGGTGATGCGCATCGAGCAGAACTTCGGTCCGCACATCGAACAGAAGTGCGCGGTCTTGGCCGGCTCGGCCGGCAGCGTCTCGTCGTGGTACTCGCGTGCGGTGTCGGGATCCAGCGACAGTGCGAACTGATCGTTCCACCGGAACTCGAAACGCGCCTGCGACAACGCGTTGTCGCGTTCCTGGGCGTGCGGATGCCCCTTGGCCAGGTCGCCGGCGTGCGCGGCGATCTTGTAGGCGATGACACCGTCCTTGACGTCCTTGCGGTCCGGCAGGCCCAGGTGTTCCTTCGGGGTGACGTAGCACAGCATCGCGGTGCCCGCCTGCGCGATGATGGCCGCCCCGATGGCCGAGGTGATGTGGTCGTAGGCGGGCGCGATGTCGGTGGCCAGCGGCCCGAGTGTGTAGAACGGGGCTTCCTCGCACCACTCTTCCTCCAGGCGTACGTTCTCGACGATCTTGTGCATCGGAACGTGACCGGGGCCCTCGATCATCACCTGTACGCCATGGGATTTCGCGATCCCGGTCAGTTCCCCCAGGGTTCGCAATTCGGCGAACTGGGCTGCGTCGTTCGCGTCGGCGATGGATCCCGGCCGCAGCCCGTCACCCAGCGAGAAGGTGACGTCGTAGCGCGCCAGGATTTCGCAGAGTTCGTCGAAGTTGGTGTACAGGAATGACTCTCGGTGGTGCGCCAGGCACCAGGCCGCCATGATCGACCCGCCGCGGGACACGATCCCGGTGACCCGCTTGGCGGTGAGCGGCACGTAGCGCAGCAGCACCCCGGCATGCACGGTCATGTAGTCCACGCCCTGCTCGCACTGCTCGATCACGGTGTCGCGGTAGAGCTCCCAGGTCAGTTCGGTGGGGTCGCCCTTGACCTTCTCCAGCGCCTGGTAGATGGGCACGGTGCCGACGGGCACCGGCGAGTTGCGCAGGATCCATTCGCGGGTCTCGTGGATGTTCTTCCCGGTGGACAGGTCCATGATGGTGTCGGCGCCCCAGCGGGTCGCCCAGACCATCTTGTCGACCTCCTCGGCGATCGAGGAGGTGACCGCCGAATTGCCGATATTCGCGTTGACCTTGACCGCGAACGCCTTGCCGATGATCATCGGTTCGCTCTCGGGGTGATTGTGGTTGGCGGGGATGATTGCCCGCCCCCGGGCCACTTCGTCGCGCACCAGTTCGGCGGGCATGCCCTCGCGTACCGCGATGAACGCCATCTCCGCGGTGATCTCGCCGGCGCGGGCGCGCTGCAACTGGGTGCCGCGATCGCGCACAACGCCGGGCCGGGGGGACAGCCCGGCGGTCAGGTCGATCACCGCGTCGGGATCCGTGTACGGCCCGGAGGTGTCGTAGAGGTCGAAGTGTTCCCCGGTGGACAGCTGCACCCGCCGCACCGGCACCCGCGCTCCGGGCACCCCGTCGACGTCGCGGTAGGTTTTGCCGCTGCCCGCGATGGGCCCGGTGGTCACCTGAGGTTCAACGGTCTTGGAAATAACGTCAGTCATCCTGCAATCTCCCTACGCCGGCATTACCCGGTCAGGTTCGTACGGTCGACGGCTCGCAGCCGTCCTCTCAGCGCATGAGAATTGCGCTCCCGCGTGTTGTTCGTGCGGTAATCGGCCGCCCGGCTCCGGTTCGGTGGGCGGCCCCACCGGGTCGGCTCCGGGTGATGTCCACGCTAGCGCAGCCGTTGGTGGATGTGCAGGTGCCGCGGCCCTGCCGGCTAGGGGCGCAGGTCGACCAGCACCGGTGCGTGGTCGCTGGGCGACTTGCCTTTGCGCTCCTCGCGGACGATTTCGGCGGTGATCGTCCGTTGCGCCAGCGCCGGCGAGCCGAGGATGAAGTCGATCCGCATACCCTGCTTTTTCGGGAACCGCAGCTGGGTGTAGTCCCAGTAGGTGTACACCCCCGGGCCCGGTGTGAATGGCCGTACCAGATCGGTGAACCGGGCATCTGCCATGGCGCTGAAGGCATTGCGTTCCGGCGCCGAGACGTGTGTGCTGCCCTCGAAGAACTCGGTGCTCCAGACGTCCTCGTCGGTGGGTGCGATGTTCCAGTCTCCGGCCAGCGCGATGGGTGCCGACGGGTCCTCGCGCAGCCAGCCCGAGGCGGTATCGCGCAGTGCGGCCAGCCATTCGAGCTTGTAGGTGTAGTGCGGATCGTCCAGGGCCCGCCCGTTGGGCACGTACAGGCTCCAGACCCGCACACCGCCGCAGGTGGCGCCCAGCGCACGGGCTTCGGGTGCGGCGGGTGTGCCGGGCTTGCTGCTCCAGCCGGGCTGACCGGCGAAACCGGCCTGCACGTCTTCGAGTCCCACCCGGGAGGCGATAGCCACGCCGTTCCACTGGTTGACGCCGACGTGGGCGACCTCGTAGCCGAGTTCATGCAGCGGCAGTGCGGGAAACTGGCTGTCGGTGCACTTGGTCTCCTGCATGGCCAGCACATCGACTTCGGCGCGTGCGAGCCAGCCGACCACCCGGTCCATGCGCGCCCGAATCGAGTTGACGTTCCAGGTGGCTATTCGCAGGGTGCCGTCCGGCATGGCGTGCTCCTCTACTGTCCGGTGCGGGCCGCGATGGGATCTGGGATCAGTGGCCGAACGGGTCGGGCCCCTCGCCGGGTAGCCACGACAATCCGGGAATGCCCCAGCCGTTCGACTTGACCGCGCGCTTGGCGGACCGGGCGTGCCGGCCGATCAGGTGATCCAGGTAGAGGAAGCCGTCCAGGTGGCCGGTTTCGTGCTGGAGCATGCGAGCGAACAACCGGGTGCCCTCGATGTCGACCGGCTTGCCGTCGGCATCGAGTCCGGTGACCCGGGCCCAGTCGGCGCGGCCGGTCGGGAACGACTCTCCCGGGACCGACAGGCACCCTTCGTCGTCGTCGTGGCCCGCCGAGGGCATGGTCTCGGGGATCTCGGAGGTCTCCAGTACCGGATTGATCACCACCCCGCGCCGCTGCTCGCTCGATCCACGGTCCAACGCGCAGTCGTAGACGAACAGCCGCAGCCCGTAGCCGATCTGGTTGGCGGCCAGTCCGACACCGTGGGCGGCGTCCATGGTCTCGTACATGGTGTCGATGAGCTGGGGCAGATCGGCCGGTAGTGACCCGTCGGCGGCTACCGCAACGGGCGTCGTCGGGGTGTGCAGGACAGGATCACCGACGATGCGAATGGGAACGACTGCCATGGTCGGCTAGCTTAACCGCGACCAACCGCACCGAACACAACCCGCGGACCTGCCAATGCGCGCCGATTCGTCCGACGCGCGGGCCGGGATTGCGGGCGACCCCATCGCGGCGTGGTTCAATACTGGCGCAACACATTGCCCCGAGTAGGTCACGTTATTCGAGCAACCGGGCATACGCCGGAAGGGTCCAGGGAAGCGGTATGGACAGCGCCATGGCGCGGGTAAACCCAGCGGGGGACGAATCCGCCGTCGCCGACGGTTTGACCCGCCGCGAGCACGACATCCTGGCTTTCGAACGTCAATGGTGGAAGTTCGCCGGCGTGAAGGAAGACGCCATCAAAGAGTTGTTCTCCATGTCGGCGACCCGGTACTACCAGGTGCTCAACGCGCTGGTCGACCGGCCCGAAGCATTGGCCGCCGACCCGATGCTGGTGAAGCGACTGCGGCGGCTGCGCGCCAGCCGGCAGAAGGCCCGGGCCGCGCGGCGATTGGGTTTCGAGGTGACCTGACGGCTCTGGCGCCGTTGCGGTTTCTTGTGTTCGGCTGGCTACAGTTGGTGCGATGAGCGAGCGTGTACCCGACTCTTCGGGGCTTCCCCTGCGGGCCATGGTGATGGTGCTGCTGTTCCTGGGTGTCATCTTCCTGCTGCTGGGCTGGCAGGCTCTGGGGACGGCCGGCAAAGCCGACGACGATGCCGGGCTGCAGATCACCACGGTGTCCTCGCCGACCGCAACGACCGCAGCGGCGCCGGCCAGCACCGCTCCCGCGGAAACCCGGGCGGAGGTACGCGTCTACAACATTTCGGAGCTGGAAGGCCTGGCCGGACGCACCGCCGATGAGCTCCGGGAAGCGGGGTTCAACGTGGCCGAGGTCACCAATCTCACGGTTCCCGACGTCGCGGTAACTACGGTGTATTACGGCGACGACGCCGAGCGGGCCACCGCCGACGCGGTTGGTGTGAAGTTGGGCGCGCCCGTCGAAGAGCGCATTCCCGCACTCGCCGAACAGCCGCCGGGCGTGGTCGTCCTGGTTGCGGGCTGAAGGCGATTTCCGACTCCGGTGACGACTTGCCCCCCGACCGGTGCGACGCGGGTCGATTGCTATTAGGCTCTCGGCTATGCCTACGCCCGCCGGTCGCTCCCCCGTAACAATCACCGTGTCCGCCTTGTCGGCGGTCGCCTGCGTCGCGCTGGTGAGTGCGTGCTCGTCACCCCAGAAGCCAGCGGACACACCCGGTACAACGCCGGCGATCTGGACGGGTTCGCCGGCGCCGTCGGGCTCCGGTGACGCCGAAGGGACGTCGGGTGGCGAGGGGATCCCGGCGGCCGACGGTTCTTTGACGACGGTGCTGAAGGGGGCCGGCGGCACGGAGGTCGCCACAGCCAAGTTCGACTTCTCCAAAGGCTATGCCACCGTGACGCTCTCGACCGTTACCGCCGGGGTGCTGGCGCCCGGCTTCCATGGCGTGCACGTGCACAAGGTGGGTAAGTGCGAACCGAACTCGGTCGCACCCACCGGCGGGGGCCAGGGCGACTTCATGTCGGCGGGCGGGCACTTTTCGCTGCCCGGGGACACCGGCCCCACCACCAGCGGAAATCTGACCTCGCTGCAGGTCCGCGCCGACGGGTCGGGGACACTGGTCACCACGACGGATGCCGTCACCGCCGATGACCTCACCGAAGGCAGCGGGACGGCCATCATCATCCACGAGCGTTCGGACAATTTCGGCAACATTCCCTTCCGCTACCAGACCAGCGGGCGACCCGGCCCCGACGAGACCACGACAGCGACTGGCGACGCCGGCAAGCGGGTGGCGTGCGGTGTCATTGGGTCCGGGTAATGGGCCCGGCAGGCTGCCGCTGAGCCGAGCGGCCAACCGCATTGACTTTGCCCGGTCGCAACGCCCGACCCTGGGCGTGGAGTGGGAGTTCGCACTCGTCGACGCCGAAACCCGGGACCTGAGCAACGAGGCCACTGCGGTGATCGCCGAGATCGGTGAAAATCCGCGGGTGCACAAGGAATTGCTGCGCAACACCGTCGAGGTCGTCAGCGGTGTCTGCGCCACCACCGGCGAGGCGATGCAGGATCTGCGGGACACTTTGGGCCCGGCCCGCGAGATCGTGCGGGCGCGCGGCATGGAGCTGTTCTGTGCCGGCACCCATCCCTTCGCGCAGTGGTCCACCCAGAAGCTGACCGACGCGCCGCGCTATGCCGAAATGATCAAGCGCACGCAATGGTGGGGCCGGCAGATGCTGATCTGGGGGGTGCACGTGCATGTCGGGCTGTCGTCGCCGGAGAAGGTGATGCCGATCATCTCCTCGCTGCTCAATCAGTACCCCCATCTGCTGGCGTTGTCGGCGTCGTCGCCGTGGTGGGGCGGTGTGGACACCGGGTACGCCAGCAACCGGGCGATGATGTTCCAGCAGTTGCCGACCGCCGGGCTGCCGTTCCAGTTCGAACAGTGGTCGGAGTTCGAGGGCTTCGTCTACGACCAGAAGAAAACCGGCATCATCGATCACGTCGACGAAGTCCGGTGGGATGTCAGGCCGTCGCCGCACCTGGGCACCGTCGAGGTGCGGATCTGCGATGGGGTGTCCAATCTGCGTGAGCTCGGCGCGCTGGTGGCGCTGACGCATTGCCTGATCGTCGACCTCGACCGCCGGCTGGAGGCGGGCGAACGGTTGCCGACGATGCCGCCCTGGCACGTCCAGGAAAACAAGTGGCGGGCGGCGCGCTACGGGCTGGATGCCGAGATCATCCAGGACGCCGACAGCAATGAACGATTGGTCACTGCGGATCTCGACGATGTGCTCACCCGCCTCGAACCCCTCGCCCGGAGACTGTGTTGCGCCGACGAGCTGGCCGCGGTCGCCGACATCCCCCGGCTGGGCGCGTCCTACCAGCGACAGCGTCGGGTGGCCGAGGAGCACGACGGCGACCTGCGCGCCGTGGTCGACGAGCTGGTCGGCGAACTGGTCATCTGACGCCGGCCCGGCCAGAGCCCGGCGGGGACCGACGCCCTACAGGGCCTGGGCGAATTCGCGCAGGGATTGCACCTGCGCGGCGTCCAGCGACGGCCGTACGGTTTCGCGGGCGGTGGCCAGGTCGGCCGCGGTGACTTCGGCGGCGTCGATGGACCGGCGCATTGCGGCCAGGGCGGCCTCGCGCAGCAGGGCCACGCAGTCGGCGGCGCTGTAGCCGTCGAGATCGGCGGCCACGTCTTCGAGGTCGACATCGGCGCCCAGCGGAATCGATTTGGCCGCGGTCCGCAGGATCTCGCGGCGGGCGTCGACGTCGGGCGGTTCGATGAAGACCATCCGTTCCAGCCGGCCCGGACGCAGCAGTGCCGGGTCGATCAGGTCGGGCCGGTTGGTTGCGCCCAGGACGACCACGTCGCGCAGCGGGTCGACGCCGTCCAGCTCGGTCAGCAGCGCCGCCACCACCCGGTCGCTCACCCCAGAATCGAAGCTCTGCCCGCGCCGCGGCGCCAGCGCGTCCACCTCGTCGAGGAACACCAGGGACGGGGCGGAATCGCGTGCCCGCCGGAACAGTTCGCGGACCGCCTTTTCCGACGAGCCCACCCACTTGTCCATCAGTTCGGACCCCTTGACGGTGTGCACACTCAGTTGCCCGGTGCTGGCCAGGGCGCGGACCACGAAGGTCTTGCCGCAGCCGGGCGGGCCGAACAGCAGCACCCCGCGCGGCGGGTCGACGCCGAGCCGCGCGAAGGTGTCGGGGTGCTGCAGCGGCCAGAGCACCGCCTCGGTCAACGCCTGTCTGGCCTCGGTCATGTCGCCGACGTCGTCGAGGGTGACGCTGCCGACGCTCACCTCTTCGCTGGCCGAGCGGGACAGCGGCCTGATGACCGACAGCGCACCACCGAGATCGTCTTGACTCAGCTTGGGCTCGTCGCCGTCGGCGCTGGCCCGCGACGCTGCCCGCAGTGCGGCCTCCCGCAGGACCGCCGCCAAGTCGGCAACTACGAAACCAGGTGTACGAGAAGCTATTTCGTCAAGGTCAAGCTCTTCGGCCGGGACGTCCCTCAGCAGCGCCTCCAGCAGTGCGCCGCGGGTGCGGGCATCGGGCAGTGGCAGCCCCAGCTCCCGGTCGCACAGCTCGGGTGAGCGCAGGCGTGCATCGAGCTGGTCGGGCAGCGCGGTGGTGACGATCAGTGCGACACCCGTGGTGGCCACCGCTGTGCGCAACTCGCCGAGAATGAGTGCGGCAACCGGTTCCGGGGTGGCCGGCAGCAGGGCATCGATGTCGGTGATCAGCAGGACTCCGCCGTCCTCCCTCACCTGCTTTACCGCCGTCGTGACGGCCTTGAGCCGGTCGTCGGCGGCCAGCGCCCCGATCGCCGGGCCGTCGAGCTGTACCAGCCGGCGTCCGGAGCACACCGCTTGCACCAGTGTCGCCTTCCCCACTCCGGCCGGGCCCGAGACCAGCACACCCAGGTTGGTGCCGGCGCCCAAGGTTTTCAGCAGATGCGGCTCGTCGAGGGCGAGCTTGAGCCACTCGGTGAGTTTCCCCGCCTGGGGTTGGGCGCCCTTGAGATCCTCGACCTGTATCGCGGGAGCCGAAACTTCGGCGGATGGGATCGCCGGAGACGCCTGGGCGATCTCGGTGCCCCAGGTGACCGACGAATTCGGCTGCACACTCACCGGCCCCCCGGGGTCGACCCCGGTGACGGTCAGCAGCTCGGAGGTCCAGCTGATCCCGACCGACGACGCCAGCGACCGGGCCGCGGCCGACGTGGAGGTTCCCGGGCCCAGGTCGCGGGGCAGCAGCGAGACCGCGTCGCCGACGGTCATCACCTTGCCGAGCAATGCCTGACGCAACGTGACCGGGGACAGCGATTGGGTGGCCAGTGTCGAACCGCTGAGCGTGACCGACCGTGCGCCGTAGACCGCGACCGCGCTGACGATCACCGCGGTGTCCGCGCGCAGTCCGGCGTTGGACAGCGTCACATCATCGAGCAGGGCGGTGCCGACCGGGATGTCGCCGTCGGCAATGCCGGCGACGGCAGCGGTGGTGCGGGATCCGGTGAGCGACAGGGCGTCCCATTCCCGGATGCCCAGCGCGGCGATCGCGCTCGGATGCAGGCGGACAACGCCGCGGCGGCAGTCGACGGCCGAGGTGTTCAGGCGCGCGGTGAGGGTGAGCTGCCGGGCGTCTGTCACAGTCGCCTGCCCGGCTTGCGTAGACCGAGTCGCGCCATCGACCGCCGGTGCGGCTGCGCTCGCCGGGTCGCGCGCCGGGCGGCACGGCGTTGCTTGTTGCTGTCCTCCCACGCCTCGGGGTGCTCGGCCAGCCAGCGTTTGCTTCGCACGGCGAACGGGATATGGCAGACGTAGGCGATGATGATGACCCAGATCAGGATGTAGGGGACCAGAACCGCGGCGGCGGCGGCGACCGCCAGCACCGCCAGCAGCGGGGCGGCCCAGTTGGGTGGCACCGCCAGGGTGTGGAATTTCTTCATCGGCAGTGTGCTGACCATCAGCAGCGCCGTGCCGGTGATCCAGAACGTCAGGAACCACACCGAAGTCCACCAGCCTTCGCCGAACTGGAGTTTCAGGCCGATGGTTCCGATCATCGAGACCGCCCCGGCGGGGGCGGGCATGCCGACGAAGTATTCCTTGGCGTAGGGCGGCAGGGACCCGTCGTCGAGTTGGGAGTTGTAGCGCGCTAGGCGCAGCACCACGCACACCGCGTAGAACAGCACCACCGCCCACCCGATCGGCCACTTGTACAGCAGCGTCACGTAGACCACCAGGGCCGGTGTCACCCCGAAGTTCACCGTGTCGGCCAGCGAGTCGATCTCGGCGCCCATTCGCGATTGGGCATCCAGGATGCGGGCCACCCGGCCGTCGAGGGCGTCGAGAATTGCGGCCACCGCGATCAATGCCATCGCCGGGACCGGTTTGGCGTCGAGGGCGAACTTGATCGACGTCAGGCCCGCGCAGATGGACAGCACGGTCATCGCGCTGGGCACCAGGTGCGCCAGGTGCAGGTCTTTGGTCCGCCTGCGCACGGGTTTGCCGGTCATATCAGCTCGGCCAATACCGTCTCGCCACCGATGGTGCGCTGGCCGATCTCGACGAGCGGCTCCGTACCGGGCGGCAGGTAGGTGTCCAGCCGGGAGCCGAACCGGATCAGGCCGTAGGTGTCGCCGATAGAGAGCCGGTCGCGGGCGTGGGCGTCGCAGACGATGCGCCGCGCCACCAGCCCGGCGACTTGGACGACGACCACTTCCGCGGCGCCGGCATCCGGTGCGGCGAGGTCTGTGCGGATTCGCACGCTGGTGCGCTCGTTGGCCTCGCTCGCTTCGGGCAGGTCGGCGGACAGGAAACGCCCGGGACGGTGTTGCACGGCGATCACCTCCCCGCTCACCGGAGCCCGTTGTACGTGGACATCCAGTATGGACAAAAAGATGCTGACGCGGGGCAGCGGAGTGTCGCCCATGCCGAGTTCGGCCGGCGGCGCCGCGGAGTCCAGGACGCAGATCGTGCCGTCGCCGGGAGCGACGACCGCGCCCTCACGGCTGGGCGGGACCCGCGCGGGCTCGCGGAAGAACCCCGCGCAGGCCCCCGCTGCCAGTAGGCCGGTGCGGCGCAGCCACCGATGCCGGTATCCGGCGGCCGCCGCGGCAAGCCCGGCGGCGACGAACGGGCGCCCGGCCGGGTGCATCGGCGGCACGGTGGAACGCACCAACTCGAGCAGGTGCGCGGGACCTTGGGCGGAGTCAGGGCGTCGTGCCACGCGGGTCATCTTACGGAGCGGCGGGGTTGGTGGGGAGGGTGCGGGAGTGAGGGGGGCTCTGGCGGTGTCTGACAGGCCAGGATGGTGGGGCGAGCGTAGCGCCCCGGGCCGGAAGCTTGGGGCGCTACGTCGCAGGAACCTGTCAACCTATGTCATGAGGCCGGATCAGACGACGCCGTAGCCCAGGCGTTTGGCCGCTCCGGCGATGCGGCTAGCCAGGTCTGGGTGTGTCAGTGGCAGTGACAGTTCCGGGCGTCCGGGTATCGCGTCGGCGGCAGGCGCGAATAGCGCCAGACACGGGGTGCCGGCTAAGCGGCTGTTGTAGCGCAGCCCGTCAAAGTTCGGGTGGGCGTCGACGATGGTCCGCGCCCAGGACTGGGTGATGGCATACGGGCCGGTGGAGATTGCGGAGGTGCCGCCGACGCGGGTGGCCCAGGCGCCCGTGCTGTCGGCGGCGACGTCCAGGACGGTGAGCGGTCGGGTGAACGACAGCGCGGTCAGGTACGGGCGGTTGCCACCGCGGTCGATGGTGCGGTCGACTTGGAAGGCTTCGGCCAAGGCGGCGTCGGGAGTGGAGGCGCCGTACCAGACGCCACGGCCGGGATCCTTACCTTGGGGTAGGTGGTGCGGGTCGAAACGCAGCAGTGGCCCGAAGGTGCGTAGCGCGTTCCATGCCAAGACGTGCTCGCCTGCGATTTTGTGGACGCGCCACCAGAGCTCGTGGGTGGGAATGATTCGGGTCTCGCCGGTCAGAATCCCCAGTGCGCGCAGCTCGGGCGGGGTTGGCGGGTCGGGCAGCGTAGGGTCTTGGGTCACGTGGCGGCCCAGTCGCCAACGTCGATGAGGTTGAGCACCGGCTCTACAGGTTCACCGTGCAGCAGCCATTCCTTGACCGACCGTGGTTGTCCGTCGATGCGCAGTTCGTCCTGCGGTACCAGGAGAAAGCCGGCGACCGCGGTGGGGTGCAGTCCTTTGGTCAGCAGGTGCGGCAGGACTCGGTCGAGGCCGCGGACGTGCTTGAGCGACAGGGGAGCGTTACGGCCGTTGTCGACGAGTTGGAACTGCACGTCCGGATACACCCATGATCCGCCATCGTCGATCGCCCACAGAGTGTGTTCGAGGCGGCGCTGACGGATCCGGGAGTTGTTCACGCCCAAGCCGCTTGCAACTTCGGCAGCGGTGTAGGCGGTGCTGTAGAGACGGCCCATGTGGGCGGTGACGTCCGCCGCGATCTCGACGTAGGCGTCGGGGTCCTCGGTGAGCCCAGCCACATCGAGCAGGCGGGCCTCACCTGCGGTCAGCGCCGCCGCCCAAGGGCGGTGGGCAGGCAGCGTCATGAGTGCAGCGATGAGGTCGGCTCGGTCTAGGCCGAAGCGGTCGCGCAAGAGCTGGTCAAGTTCGTCAACAGTCACTTCGGGCCATCCTCACATCGGCTAACGATATCTAACGCGAGTCTATATGCGTTAGTTGACCGTGTGGGGCGAGCCGTAGAAGACCGTCGAGGACGTCGAACTGGCCACCCTGAGCTGGGTCTACCGGCACAGCACCATCCGGGGAACCGAGCACCGGCGGCATCACATCGCGAAATGGGTGTCACACCGGTGTTGACACTCATTGTCAATGCCGACAAATCGCCGCCGTCACGCCATCACCGAAACACCGTCCGTCGAGGCCGCCCTCGATGAACTTCGCCGTGAGATCGGCGCGGATCACGTCGAGCTGAGCGAACTTGTAATTCTCGG
>NZ_JBKECZ010000090.1:0-2225 GCF_047975165.1 Mycobacterium sp. | reverse complement strand
CGTTGACCAGCGTCAGGTCGAAATCGTCCTGGATGATCGACTGCGCCAGGTGTGCGGCGAGCTCCGGGTAGCCCTTCACATCGGGCACCGGGCGCGGACCGTAGCCCTCGTCGGCGACCGGGTAGTGCTCGCCGGTACCGAGCACGAAGGTGGGGATGATGTTCGCGTCGAACGCGGTCGCGTGGTCGTTGTAGACGAGGATGACGACGTCGGGCGTGTTCTCCTTCACCCACTTGCGGGTCCACTCGTACCCGTCGAACACCTTCTTCCAGTACGGCTCCTCGGTCTTGCCGAGGTCCATCGCGGCACCGATCGCCGGCACGTGCGGGGTGAACAGTGCGGAGGTGTATTTCGCGGGCGGGTTCGGGCGCAGCGTCTCCGCCTTCTCTCCCGGTGCCGGCGGGGTCCACCCGTCGAGGTCCTTCAGGCGAACACCCTCGGGGCGACGTCCACCGGCGACCATCATGTCGCGGTAGGCCGCTTCGCTCATTCCGGTCATCGACCCGGCCATCTGCTGGAAGCTCAGGCCGTGGGTGGCACCGAGCTTGCTGAGGAAGTAGATGTTTCCACCCTCAGCCAGGCAGAGGTTCAAGTCGAGGTCGAGCACACCCTTGCGCTGCGCCGGTGTCAGTTGCCATTCGTCGAGGTAGCTCTCGCGGTCGGCAAGATAGCGCTCCCTGTTCTCCGGCTTCATCAGCGACATCGCGAACTGATTCAGGTGGTAGCCCTTGCGGGCCTGCTCGGCATCGAAGATGATCGTGCCGGGGATGTCTTTGTAGGGCTTGTCGAGTGCCATATCAATCTCCTTTGGGCCAGTACAGTCGCCGGGGGTTGTCGACGAGCAGCTGGTGCTGCACGGCGGGGGTCGTGGCGATCTGCGGGATGTAGTCGACCAGCAGCCCGTCATCTGGCATGTGGTCTTTCAGGTTGGGATGGGGCCAGTCAGTACCCCACAGCACGCGGTCGGGGAACTCCTCGACCACGCGACGGGCGAACGGCACCACATCGGCATATGCGTGCTGCTCACCACCAAGCGCGCGGGGACCGGTGACGGTGAGCCGCTCGGGACACGACACCTTGGTCCACACGTTTGGGTTCTCGCGCATGAAACGCAAGAAGAGTTCGAACTCCGGGCCGTCCGGGTCCTTGGTCACATCGGGTCGGCCCATATGGTCGACGACGATGTCGGTCGGGATGTTCGAGAAGAAGTCGTACAGGTCCGCGAGATCGTCCGCTTCGAAGTAGATGACGACATGCCATCCAAGCGGAGCGATCTTGCCGACGATCTCGTCGAGTGAGTCGGTGGGGACGCGGTCGACGAGGCGCTTGACGAAGTTGAAGCGGACACCTCGCACGCCCGCCTCATGCAACTCGGCAAGCTCCGAGTCGGTCACATCCGCTCGCACGGTGGCGACACCGCGTGCCCGTCCATCGCTGCGGCGCAACGCGTCGACAAGTGCCCGGTTGTCCGCGCCGTGACAGGTCGCCTGCACGATGACATTGCGATCGAACCCGAGGTGGTCGCGCAGCGCGAACAGCTGATCGGCGCTGGCATCGCACGGGGTGTACTTTCGCTCGGGTGCGTACGGGAACTGCGCACCGGGGCCGAAGACGTGGCAATGCGCGTCGACCGCGCCGGGCGGCAGGGTGAACGTGGGGCTGCTCGGACCGTCGTACCAGTCCAGCCATCCTGCCGACTTCTCGAAGTCGCCGGTGACCTCACCATGCGCCATCGTCAGTCCTCCACGTATTCCAGGCCTGCGTCGGCCAGGGGCCCGCGCATGCCGTAGAGGTCGAGGCCGAGCACTCCTTGACGGAGCTGCTGCCGTTTGGACTCTTCGTTATCCTCTCGCTTCTGGCTGGCGTCCGCTACCGCCGAGACGAGTTCCCTCGGCACCACGACGACGCCGTCAACATCGGCGACGACAACGTCGCCGGGGTTCACCAGGGCGTTCGCGACGACGACCGGGATGTTCACCGAGCCGAGCGTTGCTTTCACGGTGCCCTTCGAGTTGATCGCGCGAGAGAACACCGGGAAGTCCATCTTCTCCAGGTCGGCAACATCTCGGACGCCACCGTCGATGACAAGACCCTTGCAGCCGCGGGCGGTCAACGAAGTCGCAAGCAGTTCTCCGAAGAAGCCGTCCTCGCTCTCGGTGGTGCAGCCGGCGACGACCACATCGCCTTCCTGCACGTGTTCGACAGCGGCGTGGAACATCCAGTTG
>NZ_JBKECZ010000089.1:0-3409 GCF_047975165.1 Mycobacterium sp. | reverse complement strand
TGGCGGGCCGACTCGATCGCAGTCATTGCCTGAGATGGTCAGATCTCGCCAGAAAGAACTCTCAATGGGCTAGGATCGTGCTAGTGCGGGAGCAATTCGTCGTAGTCATCGCTTGCCGCGGCAGGACCTCTTAGGGCCCACCCTGCCGCGGAGTTTCGACGTTGGCTCGATGACTCTGCCGCAGGTACGCCGGACCACCATCGTGGGTCCACTCCTCCTGAACCGGGCCGAGGACGTTGATCGTCCCAGTCTTGGATCGTGCTGATGTCGTCGGCCGTCGGAGCCCGTACTCATCACCGATCAATCACTGTCAGGAGTTGTCATGTTCGATCCGGATCACACCCTCGAGTGGGGACCAGCGCACTTGCGCGACGAGCTGGATGAGGAACTGGACCTTGTCCCGGAGGACAATTGAGTTCAATATTCGAGAAATAAGTTTCATCATTTGAGATCACGGTTCTAGGATGCTTCTATGACCACTTCCTACTCGCTTGCGATCGTGGCTGGAGACGGCATTGGACCGGAAGTCACCGATCAGGCATTGAAGGTCCTCGATCTGGTTGCGGCCGATGCCGAGGTGAAATTCGACCGCACCAGCTACGACCTCGGTGCCCGGCGCTGGCATGAGACGGGCGAGACGCTGCCCGATAGCGTTCTGGCTGAGATACGTGGTCAGGATGCCATCTTGTTGGGTGCGGTTGGTGATCCGAGCGTGCCGTCGGGAATTCTGGAGCGTGGCTTGTTGCTGCGGCTGCGTTTTGAACTCGATCACTATGTCAATCTGCGGCCGTCGAAGCTGTTCAATGGTGTCTCGACCCCGCTAGCCGACCCGGGCGACATTGACTTTGTGGTGGTGCGCGAAGGAACGGAAGGTCCTTATGTCGGCAATGGCGGTGCGATCCGGGTCGGGACACCGGCCGAGGTGGCTACAGAGGTCAGCTTGAACACGGCGTTCGGGGTCGAACGGGTGGTACGGGACGCCTTTGCCCGAGCGCAGGCTAGGCCGCGCCGCAAACTCACCTTGGTGCACAAGAACAATGTGCTGGTCCATGCGGGTCATCTGTGGAGCCGCACTGTCGAGGCCGTGGCGACGGAGTACCCGCAGGTTACGGTCGACTACCTGCATGTCGATGCGGCCACGATCTTCCTGGCTACCGACCCGGCCCGGTTCGACGTCATCGTCACGGACAACCTGTTCGGCGATATTCTCACCGACCTGGCCGCTGCGATCACCGGCGGAATCGGCTTGGCTGCCAGCGGCAACGTCAATCCCGATCGGACAGCACCGAGCATGTTCGAGCCCGTGCATGGATCGGCACCCGATATCGCGGGTCAAGGCAAAGCGGATCCGACTGCGGCGATTCTGTCGGCGGGACTCCTGCTCGAGCACCTGGGCCATGGTGCACAAGCTGCCCGGATCGTTGAGGCGGTGGAGGCCGATATCGCTGAACGGCGTGGCCAGGAGCGATCGACGCAGGAGGTTGGCGCGGCCATCGCCGAGCGGGTTGCCGGGTCGGTATCGGCGCGCTGACCAACTGCCGAATCGACCACGAAAGGACTATTGTGTCCGCCATGACCACCCCAGCGTTTGTGCCGCAGGTTACTCGCAACCCCGCTGCGCGCAGTGACGCCGAGCGTGCCGAGATCCTCGCCGACCCCGGCTTTGGGAACCACTTCACCGACCACATGATCCTGATCGATTGGACTCCGCAGCGCGAGTGGCACGATGCCCGGCTCGTGCCCTACGGGCCCTTGTCCATCGATCCGGCGACGGCGGTGCTGCACTATGCCCAGGAGATCTTCGAAGGCTTGAAGGCCTATGCCCATGCTGATGGTTCAGTGTGGTTGTTCCGCCCGGAGGCCAATGCCGAACGTATGCAGCGTTCGGCTCGTCGGCTGGCGTTGCCCGAGTTGCCGATTGACTGGTTCACCGGTTCGGTGCGGACGCTGGTCGAAGCAGATCGTGCCTGGGTTCCCACCGGCGAGGAACGCAGTCTCTATCTGCGGCCGTTCATGTTCGGCTCTGAGGTCTTCTTGGGTGTGCGTCCGAGCCAGCACGTGACATATTCGGTGATTGCCTCGCCTGCGGGCGCCTATTTTGCCGAGGGCGTCAAGCCGGTCGATATCTGGCTGTCAACCGAGTACAGCCGTGCCGGTGCCGGCGGCACGGGCGCGGCCAAGTGTGGCGGCAACTATGCCGCGAGCCTGATGCCACAACAGGAGGCATTCGCGAATGGGTGTGCTCAGGTGGCGTTCTTGGACTCGGTGGAGCAGCGCTGGGTGGAAGAACTCGGTGGGATGAACCTGTACTTCGTCCAGGCGGATGGCTCCATCGTGACCCCGGAACTGACCGGGTCCATTCTGGAGGGCATCACCCGTGAGTCGATTGTCACCCTGGCCCGTGATCTGGGACATGAGGTAGTCGAACGCAAGGTCTCCATTGATGAGTGGCGCGAGGGTGTTGCCGGTGGAACGATCACCGAAGTGTTCGCCTGCGGCACTGCGGCCGTGGTGACCCCGGTCGGACGACTGAAGTGGGCCGGTGGCGAGGTCATCAGTGCCCAGGGCGAGCCGGGACCGATCACCGCGATGGTGCGTTCGGCTCTGGTCGATATCCAGTATGGCCGGGCCGAAGACCGCCATGGTTGGCTGACCCGGGTCTGCTAGGTGTGCTGCCGGGTTAGGCAGTTGCGTGCACTACCCGGGTCTCCGTGATCGCTGGGTGGCTAGAACTGGACAGTCGGTGGGGAGCCCTGGTCCGCCGGTGCCTGATAGAACGGACGCTGCGTGACTTGGGCGATGCCGGTGAAGAACATCCACGGGATGGTCCGGACCATTTCGTTCAACGCACGGGTCGCATCGTTGTAGTACTGACGGGCGAACGCCAGTTTGTTTTCCGTATCGGTCAGATCGTTCTGTAACTGTTGGAAGTTCGCTGAGGCTTTGAGGTCAGGGTAGGCTTCGGCGACAGCGAGCACGTCCACCAGAGCCATTTCCAGCCGTGCCTGCGCGGCTGCCTTCCGCCCCACCGAGCCGGTTGCCGCGGCCTCGGTGACGCCGGTGCGTGCTTGGGTCACCTCGTCGAAGACGCCGCGTTCATGTGCGGCATACCCTCTGACAGTGCTGACGAGATTCGGGATGAGGTCAGCGCGCCGGGTCAGGTGCACGTCGATTCCGCCGAGTGCCTCCTGGACACCGACATCGGCCGTGCGGAGCCGATTGAACGCCACAATGGCGAACAACACCAGGGCAACCACCAAGACCGCGATAATGAGCCAGATCAGCATGGGGGCCTCCCGTAGTAAGAACTGGGCGATACTCTACGTCGGCTACTACCAGGAGCCGCCACCACCGCCGCCACCACCGCCGCCGCCGCCACCACCGCCACCACCACCACCGCTGCCACCGC
>NZ_JBKECZ010000088.1:0-45672 GCF_047975165.1 Mycobacterium sp. | reverse complement strand
GACGATCGCCGGCACACCCACCGGCCGCGCGGCCAGCACCGCGACGGCGCCGGCGGCCACCGCCGCCGCGGCGTGGTCGTGGCCGTCAGCGTGGGCTCCGGGCAGCGCCAGGAACAGCCCGCCCGCGCCGACGGTGCGCGAATCGAATTCCACGGTGCCGGTGACAGTGATCGAGGCGGCCTGCTCCGGGGAGATATCGGCGAGGGTGCCGCCGACTATTTCGGCGATTGTCGCCAGGGCGAGCTCGATCATGGTCGTGCCCGAAGGGCCGCGGCGAGCTCGACCCGGTCGTCGAACGGGCGGACTCCGTCGGCGCCGCGCTGTCCGGTTTCATGGCCTTTGCCGGCAACCACAACCACGTCGCCGTGCCGGGCCCAGGACACCGCATGCCCGATCGCGGCTCCGCGGTCGGCTATCTCGACCAGTTCGGCGGTGGAACCGGCTCCGCGCGCACCGGCCAGGATTGCGCGGCGAATCGCCGCGGGATCCTCGCTTCGCGGATTGTCGTCGGTGACGACGACGAGGTCGGCGAGTTCGGCGGCCACCGCCCCCATCGGCGCCCGCTTGCCCGGATCGCGGTCACCGCCGGCGCCGAACACCACCGCCAGCCGGCGACCCGGCTTTACCAGGCCGGCCAGCACCGCTCGCAACGCACCCGGCTTGTGCGCGTAGTCGATCAGGGCCAGGAAGTCCTGGCCGCGGTCGACCGGTTCGAGCCGCCCCGGGACCCGAGTTGCCCGCAGCCCAGGTGCCGCCTGGGCCGGGGAGACTCCGACCTGATCCAGGATCGCCAGTGCGAGCAGGCAATTGGCGATGTTGTAGTGGCCGGGCAGCCCGATCCCGATGCGATGGCGCACACCGGCCGGGTCGACGGCGGTGAACCGCTGTCCCACCGCTCCGTGCGGTGCCACGTCGGTGGCGCGCCAGTCCGCGGGCCGGCCGGTGACGCTGACCGTGACGGCATCGCCCGCCCGGGTCGCCATGGCCTGGCCGGCGTCGTCGTCGATGCACACCACCGCACGGGCGGCACGCAGCACCGAACCCGGGTCGAACAACAGCGCCTTGGCTTCGAAATAGTCGTCCATGGTCGGATGGAAGTCCAGGTGGTCGCGGGACAGATTGGTGAAGCCCCCGACGGCGAATTCGGTGCCGTCCACCCGCCCCAACGCGAGCGCATGACTGGACACTTCCATGACCACCGAGTCCACCCCGCGTTCGGCCATCGTGGCGAACAGGGCCTGCAACGCGGGCGCTTCGGGTGTGGTCAGCGCGCTGGGGATGTCGGCACCGTCGATGCGGACACCGATGGTGCCCACCAGCCCGGCCACCCGGCCGGCCGCCCGCAGCCCGGACTCCACCAGGTAGCTCGTCGTGGTCTTGCCGGAGGTTCCGGTGATCCCGACGACGTGCAGCCGGGCAGACGGATGCCCGTACACCGTCGCCGCCACCTCGCCCAGCACACCGCGGGGCTCGGGATGGACCAGCACCGGCACCGCGGCACGAGCAGTCCCGGACAGTTCCGCCACCCCGGCGGGATCGGTGAGTACCGCGACCGCGCCGCGTTGGATCGCCTCGCCGGCATACCGGGCGCCGTGCGTCGCCGAACCGGGCAGCGCGGCGAACAAGTCGCCCGGTGTCACATCCTGGCCGCGCAGCGTCACCCCGGTGACCGGCACGTCCGGTAGGGCGGTTCGACCCGATTGGTCCGGGCCGCCGGCCGGCACGGCACCGGCCTGGCCCGCCAGCTCGACCAGCCCGACACTCACGGTGCGGTCCGGGCGCAACCCGGCGGGCATCGACTCGGCCATGGCCACCATCACCTCCGTCCGGCCACCGTCCACGGATCGCCGAAATCGGGCTTGATCGGCCATGACACCCTACCCAGGTGCCGTGCGCCCTACATCGCTTGCAGGGTCAACGGGGGTCCCGGGTCCGGCGACAGCGGAACATTCTCGCGCTGCATGAGCCAGCCGGCGATGTTGTGGAACAGCGGCGCCGCCGAATGCCCCGGCGTGCCGTCGGCGTTGCGGTGCGGATTGTCCATCATGATGCCGACTACGTATCGCGGATCGTCGGCGGTGGCCATTCCGGCAAAGGTGATCCAGTAGACGTCGTCGAAATAGCAGCCGCACGCAGGGTTGATCTGCTGCGCGGTGCCGGTCTTGCCGGCCATCTGGTAGCCCGGCACCGAAGCCGCCGCACCGGTCCCCTGCTGGTACCCCATCGGGTCGCGCTGCACGACGGCGCGCAGCATCTTGCGCACGGTCTGTGCGGTCTGGGCCGACACCACCCGCACCCCCTCGGGTCGGGGCTCTTCGGTCCGGGTTCCGTCCGGCGCCACGGTCGCCTTGATGATCCGGGGCGGCATCCGCACCCCGTCGTTGGCAATCGCCTGGTACATACCGGCCATCTGTAGCAATGTCATCGAAAGACCCTGGCCGATAGGAAGGTTGGAAAACGTGCTGCCCGACCACTGGTCGATCGGCGGCACCACGCCGGCGCTCTCCCCGGGCAGCCCCGCACCGGTGCGCCGGCCCAGTCCGAACTTGCCGATCATGTCGTAAAGGCGTTCGGGGCCCACCCGCTGCGCCAACATCAATGTGCCGACGTTCGACGATTTCCCGAACACCCCGGTGGTGGTGTACGCCGTCACCCCGTGGTCCCAGGCATCGTGCACCGTGACACCGCCCATGTGAATGGAGCCGGGCACCTGCAACACCTCGTCGGGGTTGGAGAGCCCGTATTCGATGACCGAGGACGCGGTGATGATCTTGTTCACCGAACCCGGCTCGAACGGTGAGGACACCGCCGGATTTCCCAGCTGCCGCTCACCTTGACGCCCGATGTCCTGGGAAGGGTCGAAGGTGTTGTCGTTGGCCATCGCCAGCACTTCGCCCGTCTTGGCGTCCAGGACGACGGCCGCGACGGAGTGGGCGTCGGAGTTGTTCTTGGCCAGCTGCACCTGCTGCTGGACGTAGAACTGGATGTCGTTGTCCACGGTGAGCTGAATCGTCGAACCGTGCACCGCCCGGTGTCGGTTGCGGTAGCTGCCCGGGATCGCGATGCCGTCCGACCCCCGGTCGTAGGTGACCGAACCGTCGGTGCCGGCCAGGACGCCGTCCAGCGCGTCCTCAAGACCCAGCAGCCCGTGGCCGTCCCAGTCGATACCGCCGACGACATTGGCCGCCAGCGAACCACCCGGGTATTGGCGGAGGTCCTGGCGCTCGGAACCTACCTCGGGGAACTTCGACGAGATCGCGGCGGCAATGCCGGGGTCGACCGCGCGTGCCAGGTAGACGAACGTTTCGTCGCTCTTCAGTTTCTTCAGCAGGGTGGTTGCGTTCGGCTTGTTGCCCAGCTTCCCGGCGACCTCGCGGGCGATGTCGGCGAGTCGTTGCCCGGGTTCGGGGGCGCTGGCGGATTGCCGTCTGGCTTCGGCAAGCTGCTGACGTATCCGCTTGGGTTGGAAGGTCAGCGCACGGGCTTCGATGGTGAAAGCGAGTTGCTCGTTGTTCCGGTCGATGATCGCCCCGCGCATCGCCCGCTGGACATCGGTGACCTTGAGCTGTCCGGCCGCCTGGGCATTGAGCTGCGAAGCGTGCGAAACCTGCAGATAGAACAGCTGCGCAAGGACAACGGCCATCAACACCAGGATGGCCAGATTGCCGACCCGGTGACGGAAGACGAACGAAGCGCCCCCGCCCCGGCCGGCCACCTCCACCGCCCGGCGTGTCCGGCGCTGCCGCGCCGAACGGCCTACCGGCGCCGCCACCGGACCTGCGGCAGCCCGAGGCTTGGCGCCCCTACCGGCTTTTCGCGCTCGCGCGGGTGCGCGGGTTCTGGGGTCGGTGCGCACCGGGCCGCGACGGCTCATCTGATCGCTCCCGGCACGGGCGGGGCGGGGGCGAGCGGCGCCACAGGGACCGCGGGCACTGCCGGCACTGCGGGTGCAGTGGGTGCAGTGGGTGCAGTGGGTGCAGTGGGTGCAGGCGGCAGATTTCGGTGCACGGGGTCGGGGAGTGCCACCGGCGCCCGGGCCGGCACTTCGGGTAGCCGACCGGGAACTCCCGACAACTGACCCGGCAACTGTCCGGGTGACTGACCCGGCGACTGCACGGTCAACTGGCCGGGCAACTGGCCGGGAACTGCAAGCTGCCCCGGAAGTTCAGCCGGACCCAGCGTCGACGAGCCATCGGGTCCCCGCAGCAGCACCTGCGGTCCGGACCTGCGGGGCACCGGCGGGACACCGGGACCGGTGGCCCGACCGGGGACAGGGGCGACCCGGACGGGGACCTCCGGCCCGGAGAGCGCCTTCGGCGGCGGCGGAGGCTTTTCCTCGGGCAGTTTGGTGTTCAGCGGGGGCGGCGGAACACCGTCAGCCGGCTTGGGTGTGCCGACCACTATCCACGCTCCGTCCGGAGCCTGCACCAGATGGGCGGTGTCGCCGGTGGGGATCATGCCCTGTTGACGTGCCGCTTCGGCCAGGGCCGGAGCGGATTCGGCTTCCCGGACATCACGCTCGAGCGCTTCCATCTGCTGCTGCAGGATCCGCGTCCGTTCGCGCGCGTGGCTGAGCTGATAGGACCGCTCAGCGGCGTCGGTGGACAGCCACAGCGTCAACCCCAGGCCGACACCGAGAGCACCGATGATCAACACGACGAACGGCACCCGGCTCAGCAGCGTTCGCGGCCGAAGGTCGATCCGAGCCAGCCGGAGGGCCAAGCGTTCCGTCAGTTTGGGACGAACGACCTTGGGCGCTTTGGCTTTCCGCGCCTTGGCGCGGGCCTTGGCCTGGCTGGAATTCTTGGGCCGGGCCGTTCGGTTCGCGGGCCGCTGCGCCGGACCGGTCTGCGGCCCCTGTCGTGGCGCCCGCCCGTCGCGGTTGGGGGCAGCCGCCTTGGGTGAACGGGACCGGCCCGAGACGACCGCAGTGCGCGCGCTCGGACTGGACCCGCCGCGTCGTTTACGGCGGTCGGCGTCGCGGCGTTTCGCGGTCTCACGTTGTGTACTCATCCGAAGCCCTTCCCGCCCGGTGGCTTCTGCTCGCACTGCACCCGTTCCACGGCCCGCAACCGCACCGGTGCGCTGCGCGGGTTTCGCTGCACTTCGGCGGCCTCGGCACGTTCCGCCCCGCGCGTCAACAACCGGAAGCCCGGCTCGTGGCCCGGCAATTCGACCGGGAGCCCCGGTGGGGTCCGGGATGCGGTCGCATCGGCGAAAACCCGCTTGACGATCCGATCCTCCAGCGACTGGTAGGCCATCACCGCGATGCGCCCGGAGATTTCGAGGGCGTCCAGCGCGGCCGGCAGAGCCGCGCGCAGCGACTCCAGTTCGTCGTTGACCGCGATCCGCAGCGCCTGAAACGTCCGCTTGGCGGGATGGCCTCCGGTGCGCCGGGCCGGGGCCGGGATCGCCTCGTAGAGCAGCTCGACCAACTCGGTGGTCGAGGTGAACGGGGTGCGTGCGCGGCGACGGACGATCCGGGCGGCGATTCGGCGTGCGAACCGCTCTTCGCCGAAGCGGCGCAGGATCTCGGCCAGTTCGGCCTCGCCGTAGGTGTTGACGATGTCCGCCGCCGTGGTCGACGACGCCGGATCCATCCGCATGTCCAGCGGAGCGGGTTTGGCGTAGGAAAAGCCGCGATCGGCTCGATCCAGCTGCATCGAGGAGACGCCGAGATCGAACAGGATGGCTGCGACCGATTGGGTTGCGCGGTAGCCGGATTCGGCAAGCACCGCGGGTATTTCGTCGTAGCGGGCCGATATCAGGGTGACCCGGTCGGCAAACGGCGCCAGCCTGCGGCGGGCGATGTCGATTGCGGTGGGGTCGCGGTCCAGCCCGATCAGTCGCAGGCCCGTCAACTCGCCCAGAAACAGCTCGGCGTGCCCTGCCGCACCGAGCGTGGCATCGACCAGAACAGCCCCCGAGCCGTCGGCGCGGTGCCGCGTGAGCGCCGGGGCGAGCAATTCGAAACACCGACGCGCCAGCACCGGCAGGTGACCGAAGGGTGGCCCCGCCGCCGGGTCGGCGGCCCCGCGGTCACGCACTTCGATACCTCCCCTGCCGGGGCTGCACTGCCGGACCTTCCGGCCTACCCGCGGCACCTCCGGTGCACCGAGGCCCCTGTCCGAAAGCCCGCACCTGGCGTTGGGGAAGTACGCCAGGGTCGGTTCGGGCAGAGACCACGGTGCACCGGCATGCACCTCAGAAAATGTCGCCGAGTGCTTCATCGGTGGCCGCGGAGAAGTTCTCTTCGTGGAGCTGCTGGTAGTCGTGCCAGGCTTGCGCGTCCCAGATCTCGAGGTAGTCGACCGCTCCGATCACCACGCAGTCCTTGGACAGGCCCGCGTAGCGGCGGTGGTCGGCGGACAACGTGATCCGGCCCTGCGCGTCGGGGTGCTGCTCGTCGGTGCCGGCGGCGAGGTTACGCAGGAACGCCCGAGCTTCCGGATTGCTTCGGGGTGCCTTGCTCGCCCTCGTCGCCAGCTGTTCGAACTCCGACCGCGGGTAGACGGCGAGGCTGTGATCCTGGCTCTTGGTGACCATCAACCCCCCTGCCAATGCGTCCCGAAATCTGGCGGGCAACGTGAGTCGCCCCTTGTCGTCGAGCTTGGGTGTGTACGTGCCGAGAAACACCGCGGCACCTCCAACTTTCAGCTCACCCGAACACTTCGGCCACCATACCCCACGATCCCCCACTTTCCCCCAACTCAACCCCTGCAGCGAGTGTCGGAGTGTCTCCCACCGGCTCTCCGTGGGATCAGAGTGACAGATGGCATTGAACCAGCGCATCGCGAAAGACAGAAAATACCTGCTCATAGTGATTTATGCAGGGCCTGACAACCCGGTGGGGCCATGTGGGGGAAATCGGGCACAACTTCGCAACAACTACGCCACGAGACGGCCTCAACGCGCATTTTCCGCGCAATCGGGGAGACCCCAACAAGAGAACGGGGCAGCACAGGTCAGCTACCGGCTACCGGCTACCGGCTACCGGCTGCCCCGCGATTTCGTTGCGCGCTCGGTTACCCGTCGGAACTACTCATCGAAGCGCCGACGGAACCGATCCTCCATCCGGCTGGTGAACGATCCCCCACTGCCCCTGGAACGACGCTGGCGCGGCATCTCCGGCGCTGAGCCCCCGCTGCCGGAACCGCCGGGCAGTCGCTGACCGGTGACCGCAAACACCACCCCGGCGAACATCACGATAAAGCCGACGACGCTGAGGACCGGGAAACCGGCGATCCACGCGCCCTTCAAGGCCACCCCGCATACCAGCAACCCCAGGCCGCCGACGAAAAGCGCCGCGCCCTGCAGGCGCCGGCGCGCGCTCTGCGTCCGCATGCCGCCGCTGCGGACACTGGACGCGAACTTGGGGTCCTCGGCGTAGAGCGCGCTCTCGATCTGGTCGAGCATCCGCTGCTCATGATCGGAGAGTGGCATTCGTCCCTCCTTGCCGAAACACTGTCACATCGCAAGCGATAACACGTGCGTACCCGCCGTCGGGCAGCCAACTCCGATGATACGAGGTGACTTCCCGCTGTACCACTGCTTTGTCGGCGATTCTATCGCGGCACCGGCCCCAGCGACCAAAAGGCCTGCGGCAGCACTGCGACACTGGGTGCGATAGGTCATACCGGGCACCGGCCCGCCCCCGCACAGGGAACCGGATACTGGAACGACCGCACGCGCACAGACCAGCCCCGGCCGGTCAATCGATGAGAGGACAACGCACGTTGGCGATATTCCTCGTCGATTTCCCGCCGAGCGAGATGGAGCGCCGCCTCGACGACGCACTGAGCGTGTACGTCGACGCAATGCGCTACCCGCGGGGCACCGAAAACCAGCGGGCCGGCATGTGGCTGGAACATGCCCGGCGCCCGGGTTGGCAGGCCGTCGCCGCCGTCGATGTCGGATCCGCCCAAGCCGAACCCACCCACCCCGCAACCACCGGCCCCACCGGGCAGACCCCGCCGGCGGCCGAGCTGGCCGGCGCTCCGCTCGTCGGCATCGCCTACGGCTACCCCGGCGCACCCGGCCAGTGGTGGCGCCAACAGGTTGTTTCCGGCCTGCATCAACGCGGTTTTCCGTCGCCGGCAGCCGAACGGCTGATGGCCGGCTACTTCGAACTCACCGAGCTGCACATTCACCCGCGGACCCAGGGCCGCGGCGTCGGTGAGGCATTGGCCCGCCGGCTCCTCGCACAACGCGCCGAGGCCACCGTCCTGCTGTCCACGCCGGAGACCGGCGCCGAAACCAACCGGGCCTGGCGGTTGTACCGGCGACTCGGCTTCACCGACGTCATCCGCGGCCTCCACTTCACCGGCGACCCCAGGCCATTCGCCATTCTGGGCCGGGCGCTGCCGTTGTGACCCGGCTGCGCCCGGCCCGGCAATGGGGATGGCACGACGCATCTGCGCACCGCATCTGGCACGATGACCTGGTGCGTGCCAACCCTTCCCCACCGGCGACCCAGCGCTCCGGCATCCGCGGCGGTCCAGCCGGGCGCCGCCTACTGGTCGCGGTCCTGCTGCTGATGCTGGTTCCGCTCGCCACCGGCTGCCTGCGGGCCCGGGTGTCGCTCACGATATCCCCCGATGACCTGGTGTCCGGTGAAATCGTCGCCGCCTCGAAACCCAGCAGCGACAAAGACCCGGGTCCGCATCTGGACACGAACCTGCCGTTCAGTGAGAAGATCGCCATCTCGAACTACGACAGCAACGGCTATGTCGGCTCGCAAGCGGTCTTTTCCGACCTGACCTTCTCCGAACTCCCGCAGCTGGCGAACCTGAACCCCGACGCGGTCGGCACCGATCTTTCCCTGCGCCGCAACGGCAGCCTGGTGATACTGGAAGGTCGCGTGGATCTGACGTCGGTAACCGATCCCGATGCCGACGTCGAGTTGACTGTGTCGTTCCCGGGAGAAGTCACGTCCAGCAACGGCGACCGTATCGAGCCCGAGGTCGTGCAGTGGAAGCTCCGACCCGGCGTGGTGAGCACCATGACCGCGCAGTCCCACTATGCCGACCCCAATACCCGGGCCTTCACCGGGGCGAGCATCTGGATGGCCATCCTCGCGATTGCGGCCGCCGGGGTGGTGGCCGCGTTGGCCTGGAACAGCCGGGACCGCTCCCCTCGAATCAGCGGTTAGGACGCATAGCCGGCGGGCCGGCCCAACCCTGCGGCGGCCAGCCGGCCCAACCCTACGGAGTGGGTGCCCAGTAGTCGATCATCTCGGCAAAGGTTTCGAAGGCCGCCCCGGAAACACCGTAGGTCGCCTCCAGGTGGATGCTCAACGGGAAGCCCAGTTCGGCGACTCCGTCGATCACTCGTTTGTACAGGTCGACCAGGAGCCGCCGCTTGTGCGCGGGTTCGCTCGCGGCCAGCGTCCTGATGAACTCCTGCTCGGCGGCGACCACCTCGTTGCCGGGGTCCTGAACCAGCCAGTTGATCAGACCGACCTTGCTTTCGATCTTGGGCACAAAGCCGAACGACAGCAGGATTTCGGGCCGGTGGTCGGTGTTCTTTGCGAAGTCCGACAGGAATCCCACGATCGAGTCGGAGTAGAGCAACTGGGTCATGCCGTAGGTCGCGCCCTGCCTGCACTTGAAATCGAACCGGGCATGCTCGCCGTCCCTGGTGGGAATGAGGATCACCCCGCGGTTGGGGACGGTATCGCGATAGCGGGACAGCGCGTCGGTGGGCGCCACCCCGGAGCCCTGCCCGTCGTTCATGGTGCGCGGCACCCCGACGAAGACCACTCCCTGCATCCCCGCCCCGGTCAGCTCGGTAAGCCGCGCGCTCAGAGCCCGTTCGTCCATGAACGCGGTGACCTGGGTGCACAGGCCGCCGACACCGGGCAGCTCAGGTTTGATGGCCTGCCAGAATTCCAGCACGTCCAGCTTGGCCTTCATCGGCACCGGACGATCGTCCTCCTCGGCGATCATGCCCGGGATCATCACGTGGCGGATCCGCCCTGCGATGCCGGACTCGGCCGAATACCGCGTCACTTTGTGCGCCTCTTGCAACACCCGCTCGGCAGCGTCCTCGACGTTGGGTGGCACCAGTTCGAGCGCGATGGTGTTGAGCGTCACACTGCCCCTTCTCTTTCAGCCGGCTCCCAGTTGCGGCGGCGGCCACCCGCACCGCGCCCAGACCCCCACCACAGCATAGGGGCGAGCTCCCACGCGGCATACACTGTCGGGCCAAGGGATGCCGCGCAGAAAGGGGTGCCGCGCTGAGCCTGAATGCAGAGCCAGCATCGGCTGCGCCGGTATCTGCCGGGGCGGCGGGGGCGGCCGGGGCAGCCGGCGTGCCGGGAGTGGCAGGGGTGGCCGAAGCGGTCACCGACCAGCTGCGACAGTACCTGCAGGTCCGCCGCAGCGAATCCGGCTATCTCGGAAGTGACTACGGCGCGCTGACGACCTGGCTGGAAAATTTCACCCTGCGCGGGGGCAAGCGACTGCGGCCGGTCTTCGCCTACTGGGGTTGGGACGCGGTGGCCGAGCAACCACCCGAACCCGAAGCGCTGCTGCTGTTTTCCGCGCTGGAGCTGCTGCATGCCTTCGCGCTGATACATGACGATGTCATCGATGCTTCGGCCACCCGCCGCGGAAGACCGACCGCCCACCAGCATTTCGCAGCCGTTCACCGGCAGCACAACTGGCGCGGAGCGGCCGACCCGTTCGGCGTGTCGGCGGCAATCCTGCTCGGCGATATCGCCCATGCCTGGGCCAACGACATCGTCGCACGGGCCCGGCTGGGCGCCTCGGCGCGCGACCGGGTGCAGCGGGTGTGGTCCGACATCCGCACAGAGGTGCTGGGGGGCCAGTACCTCGACGTCCTGGCCGAGGTCAGCGGGGACGAATCGGTCACCCGGGCGATGACCGTCGCCAACTACAAGACCGCGTGCTACACCGTGACCCGGCCACTGCAGTTCGGCGCGGCCGCGGCCGCCGACAGACCCGACGTCATCGCGGCCTTCGAAAAGTTCGGGACCGATCTCGGGGTGGCGTTCCAGTTGCGCGACGACATACTCGGAGTCTTCGGTGACCCCGCGGTCACCGGCAAGCCCTCCGGCGACGACCTGCGCTCGGGAAAGCGCACCGTGCTACTGGCCGAGGCAACCCGGCTCGCCGAGGACTCCGACCCCGCGGCCGCAGCACGGTTGCGCCAATCTGTCGGCACCGATCTGAGCGAAGGCCAAGTCCTGCGGCTGCGAGAGATCATCGAGGGGGTGGGCGCACGGGCCGCTGCCGAAGCCCGGATCGCGGAGCTGACCCTGCGGGCGCTGGCCACGCTGGACTGCGCACCCATCAGCCGCAGCGCCAAGACCGGCCTGGCCGAGCTGGCCCGGATCGCCACCGACCGGTCCGCCTGAGCCGATGAACATCCCCGATCCGATCTCCGTCGCTGACACGGCAGACACCAACTATGTTCTGAAAGACAGGGCGCGGGACCATGTTTCACGATTGGTCCGGTTCTGGACCTCTCCCGAGGCCGGTCCGGCTCACCTGGGATTCCTGGCCGCCGTACTGATCACGATGGGCGCTGTGGGCGGGGGCAGCACCCGCCAGCACGACCCGCCGCTGGAATCGATGCACCTGTCCTGGCTGCGTTTCGGCCACGGGTTGGTGCTGGCATCGATCGTGCTGTGGACCGGCGTGATCCTGATGCTGATCGCCTGGCTGCGCCTGGGCCGGATACTGCTGCGCGACGGGGCAAGTGAGTTCACCATGCGAGCCACCACCGCCTACTGGCTGGCGCCGCTGCTGCTCTCGGCGCCGGTGTTCAGCAGGGACACCTACTCGTACCTGGCCCAAGGGGCGCTGCTGCGCGACGGGTTGGATCCCTACGCGGTCGGTCCGGTCGGCAATCCGAATTCGCTGCTGGACGACGTGAGCCCGATCTGGACGATCACCACCGCGCCCTACGGTCCGGCATTCATCCTGGTGGCCAAGCTGGTGACCACGGTGGTCGGCAACAACGTGGTTGCCGGCACGATACTGCTGCGATTGTGCATGCTGCCCGGTCTTGCCCTGCTGATCTGGGCCGCTCCCCGGGTGGCACGCCATGTCGGCGCCGATGGCGCCAAGGCACTGTGGATCTGTGTTCTCAACCCGCTGGTACTCATCCATCTGATGGGCGGGGTGCACAACGAGATGCTGATGGTGGGGTTGATGACGGCGGGCATCGCGCTGACCCTGCAACGGCACCCCGTCGCGGGCATCTCGACACTCACCGTCGGGATCGCGGTCAAAGCCACCGCCGGGCTCGCATTGCCATTCCTGTGCTGGGTATGGATGCGCCAACTGCGGGCAGACCGGGGCTGGCGGCCGCTTCCGGCCTTCGTGGCCGCTGCGGTGTCCTCGCTGATGATCTGCGTCGTGGGGTTCGCGGTGCTGTCGTGGGTGGCCGGCGTGGGCCTGGGCTGGCTCACCGCGCTGGCGGGTTCGGTGAAGATCATCAACTGGCTCACCGTGCCGACGGCGGCCGCCAACCTGATCCACGCCTTCTTCAACGGGTGGTTCACGCTGGACTTCTACACCCTGCTGCAGACCACACGGCTCATCGGGGTCGCCGTCATCGCGTTGTCGCTGCCGGCCCTCTGGTGGCGGTTCCGCCGCGACGACCGGGACGCGCTGGCCGGAATCGCCTGCGCAATGCTGGTCGTGGTGCTGTTCGTACCCGCCGCACTGCCCTGGTACTACTCGTGGCCGCTGACCATCGTCTCCCCGCTGGCGCAATCACGCAGCGCGATGGCCGTCATCGCCGGACTCTCCACGTGGGTCATGGTGATCTTCAAGCCGGACGGTTCCCACGGCATGTACTCCTGGCTGCACGTCGGGCTGGCGACGGCTTTCGCGGTCTGGGCCTGGCGTGGGCTGTCCCGCGAACCGGAGCCGGAGGAGCAGCCGCGGGAGCCGGCCGGCGCGGGGTGCTGATACGCCTACTGAATACGCCTGCTAATACGCCATAGCCTGGGCGCGCCGCACGATCTCCCGGGCTTGATGTGCGTGCAGCGCGTCGACCGGGCGCGCGTTGCTCACTGCCTCGCGCGACCCGTCGCGGGTGAGGGTCAGCGAGGGATCCGGGGTGAAAAGCCACCGCACGATCTCGGTTTCTCGGTAGCCGCCGTCGTGCAGGATCGTCAGCAAGCCGGGCAGGGGTTTGACCACCTGCCCGGACTCGGCGAAGAAGACCTGCGGAACCACCACGCCACCGGCCCGGCGCACCGCAACCAGGTGGCCGTCTCGCAGTTGCTGGTGCACCTTGCTCACAGGTATGCCGAGCAATTCCGCGACCCGGGACAGGTCGTACGTCGGCTCGTCGGGGTCCAGAACGTCGTCGCCGACCGGGATGCTGCCCACAAGTACCAGTCTAAGTCCTGCTGAACCGACACCCTCCGCTCACGCCGAGCGGACGCTAATCCCGCAGCATCTCCGCGACCAGAAAGGCCAATTCCAGCGACTGCTGGGTGTTGAGCCTCGGGTCGCAGGCCGTCTCGTAGCGGCCGGCCAGGTCGGAGTCGGAGATGTCCTGTGCCCCGCCGAGGCATTCGGTGACGTTCTCGCCGGTGATCTCGACGTGGATTCCCCCCGGGTGGGTGCCCAGGGCGCGGTGTACCTCGAAGAAGCCCTGGACCTCGTCGACGATCCGGTCGAAGTGCCGGGTCTTGTAGCCCGTCGACGACTCGTGGGTGTTGCCGTGCATCGGGTCGCACTGCCAGATCACCTGGTGCCCGGCCGCCTGGACCTTTTCGACGATCGGCGGCAGCAGGTCGCGCACCTTGCTGTTGCCCAGCCTGCTCACCAGGGTCAGCCGTCCCGGCTTGTTGTGCGGGTCGAGACGTTCGACGTACTCCACCGCCAGCTCCGGGGTCATCGTCGGGCCGATCTTGACGCCGATCGGGTTGGCGATCACCTCGGCGAACGCGATGTGCGCACCGTCGAGCTGGCGGGTCCGCTCCCCGATCCAGACGGTATGGGCCGACAGATCGAACAGCTGCGGCTCGCCGTCCTCGACCTGCGACAGACGCAACATGGCGCGCTCGTAGTCGAGCACCAGCGCCTCGTGGCTGGCGTAGATGTCGGCGGCCTGGAGGTTGCGGTCCTCCACACCGCAGGCGGTCATGAAGCGCAGCGCACGATCGATCTCGCCGGCCAAGGCCTCGTAGCGGGCGCCGGCCCGCGAGGTCCGGACGAACTCGCGGTTCCAGTCGTGCGCCAGATGCAGCGAGGAGAAGCCCGACGAGGTCAGCGCGCGCACCAGGTTCATCGCGGCGCTGGCGTTGGCGTAGGCGCGCACCAGCCGCGACGGGTCGTGTTCGCGCACCGCGGCGTCGGGGGCGAAGCCGTTGACCATGTCCCCGCGGTAGGACTTCAGCCCCAGCGCATCGATGTCGGCCGACCGCGGTTTGGCGTATTGACCTGCGATGCGCGCCACCTTGACCACCGGCAGACTGGCGCCGTAGGTCAGTACGACGGCCATCTGCAGCAGGGTGCGGATGTTGCCCCGGATATGGGGTTCGGTGTTGTCGGTGAACGTCTCGGCGCAGTCGCCGCCCTGGAGCAGGAATGCCTCGCCGCGGGCGACCTGGGCCAGCTGGTCCTGCAGCCGCACGATCTCGGAAGCCACGGTCACCGGCGGCACGCTTTCGAGCACCGTGCGCATTGCCGCCGCCTGTTGGGGATCCCAGCTGGGCTGCTGGCCGGCCGGCCGGGCCAATGCCTCGTCCAGCTGGACACGCAGATCGGCGGGCAGCGGCGGCAACGGCGGCAGCTGGTCGATCGGAATGTCGACGGTCCAGTTCATCGGTCCATGGTAACTGCGGCTGCGCGCCCGCCCTGATCAGGGCGAACGCTGCTCGGCGGTGATCACCCGGAAGCGGTGCAGCTGATCCCGCGCATCGACGAGGGCATCGTGGGCGTCCGGCGATCGTGGTGGCAACCGGGGAGCGCCGCGGTCTTCCCACAGCTGCCGCAATTCCCTGGTGAATCGAGGTATCGCCTTCGGCAGAGCCGGCATCGGACCCCACAATTGGCAGAGAGCGACGTGGTCGTAGGCCGCCACCCAGGCCCACAGTTCGATGCCGTCGGACGTGTCGACACCCAGGAATTCTTCGAGGTCGGCACGTATCCGGCTGCGTGGGCGCCACAGCTGCGATGCGGGCGGCGGAAGTTTGGGCAGCACGTGGGAACGCACCCAGGGGCCCGCCCGTTCGGGATCGAATTCGGTGGACACCGCGTAGTACTCGCGGCCGTCCTCGGCGACCATCCCGATCGAGATCAACTCGATGGTGCGGCCGTCCTCGATGAACTCGGTGTCGTAGAAGTACCGCACCGGCGCAGCATAGTGCGCCGGCGATGCACACCGGCAAAAACGACTAGGCTGGCTGCGACATGAGTAACCGGCAGTCGCCCGAGGTGGGCAGTCGACTCGGGCGGGCTTCCCTGTGGTGCCTGCTCTGGCTCGTCGCGGGCTCCGGGCTGGGCTATGTGTGCTGGAAATTGTTCGGCCATATTCCGTACCGCATCGACATCGACGTCTATCAGATGGGCGGCAAGGCCTGGCTGGACGGGCATCCGCTGTACACCGGCGATGTGGTGTTCCACACACCGATCGTGGACCTGCCGTTCACCTATCCTCCGCTGGCAGCGGTGGTGTTCAGCCCATTCGCCTGGCTGGGCATGCCGGCGGCCAGTATCGCGATCACCGCGCTGACTCTGGTGGCGTTGCTGGTGACAGTGACGCTGGTGCTGGCCCGGCTGGACGTGTGGGAGAACTCCAGGCTGCTGCCCGGCCCGGCCTGGCAGCGCCGGTTGTGGCTGGCCACGGTCATCGTCGCCCCCGCCGCACTGTGGGCCGAACCCATCAACTCCAATTTCGCCTTCGGCCAGATCAACGCCGTCCTGATGGCCATGGTGATCGCCGATTGCTTCCCCCGTCGCACCCCCTGGCCCCGCGGCATGCTGCTGGGCCTGGCCATCGCGCTCAAACTCACCCCGGCGGTGTTCGGGCTGTACTTCCTGCTGCGCCGGGACACCAGGGCCACCTTGATCGCGCTGGGGACCTTCGCCGGTGCGACGCTGGCCGGGTTCGCCCTGGCCTGGCGCGACTCCTGGGAGTATTGGACGCACACGCTGCGGCACACCGACCGCATCGGCGAGGCGGCGTTGAACACCGACCAGAATATCGCGGGCGCACTGGCCCGGCTGGGCCTGGAGGATCACGACCGCTTCCCGCTGTGGGTGGCGGCCTGCCTGTTGGTGCTGGCGGTGACCATCTGGGCGATGCGCCGGGCGTTGAGCGCCGGCGAGCCGGAGGTGGCGGTAATCTGCGTCGCCCTGTTCGGCCTGGTGGTGTCACCCGTTTCCTGGTCACACCACTGGGTCTGGATGCTGCCCGCGGTGCTGATCGCGGGGGTGCTGGCCTGGCGACGCCGCAACCGGCCACTGGGCCTCGTCGCCGTCGCCGGCCTCGTTTTGATGAAGTGGACGCCCATCGGCCTGCTCCCCAAACACCATGAGACGGCGGCATCCTGGTGGCGCCAGCTGCTGGGCATGTCCTACGTGTGGTGGGGCTTGGCATTCATCGTGACAGCCGGTGCGACCATCGCCGCCCGAGTCGCGCCGGCGGATTCGACGGAATCCGAACGCACACCGGTCCCGGTCGCCTGAGCTAGCCGGGGACAGCGAGCTTGCTCGCGAGCGTAACGCCACGGCGAAATCCCGAGCGCAAAATCGCAGCCACGTTACGCTCGCGAACGACTCGCGGCCGCCTGCCCCGGATTCGACGGAACCCGAACGCACACCGGTCCCGGTCGCCTGAGCTAGCCGGCCCGAGTCTCGGGGATGCGGGTGGCGTCAGCCGCAGCCGGCGCCGGCTCGCCCGAGCCTGAGCCGCCGGGGACAGCGGCGGCGCCGGGGCCGGGGTTCTTGAGGCTCGCGGCGTAGATGTCGACGTACTCCTGCCCGGACAAGCCCATCAGCTCATACATCACCTCGTCGATGACGGCGCGCTCGATGAAGTGGTTTCCGGCCAGCCCGTCGAAGCGGGAGAAGTCCATGGGCTTGCCGAATCGTACGCCGACCCGGCCGAACCGGAGCATCCTCTTCCCGGGCGGATTGACGGTGCTGGTGCCGATCATCGCGACCGGAATCACCGGCACCCCGGTCTGCAGGGCCAGCCGGGCCAGACCTGTCTTACCCTTGTAGAGCCGGCCGTCGGGCGAACGGGTGCCCTCCGGGTACATGCCCAGCAGCCGCCCCTCACCCAGCAGCCGCTCCGCGACATCGAGGGCTCCCTGCGCAGAGTCGGCATTGGTGCGGTCGATCGGCACTTGACCCGACACGGTGTAGAACCAGCGGTTGATCCAGCCCTTGATCCCGGTGCCGGTGAAGTATTCGGCCTTGGCCAGGAACCAGATCCGCCGGCGCACGACCAGCGGCAGGTAGAAACTATCGGCGACCGAGAGGTGATTGCTGGCCAGGATGACCGGACCGGACCTCGGGATGTGTTGCAATCCTTCGACTTTCGGACGGCCAAGCAGGGTGAACAGCGGACCCATGAAGATGTACTTGAATAGGTAGTACCACATGGCCCTCCCTCTCGCCCGTCGCCCACCGGTGTCAGCGCTTACTGTACCCACCCAGTCGGGCTTCCAACCACCTCGCCCGCGAAGGGCCTTTGATGCCTTACGCCTGCAGCTTGACCGGAATGGCCTGATAGCGGGCTCCCACGGTTGCGCGAAGACTGCCGTTGGCACCGGCGCCGCTGTCTTCACCGGCGTTTCCACCGGCAGCGTCGGCGTCCGAACCCGCCTCGGCCGGTTCGTCGCGCGGTGGCTGGGTAGCCGCGGTGCCGGTGTCGTCGACCATGGCGCGGATCAATTCCATCAGTGCGACGCTGTGATCGGCGATGACATTCACCAGCGGGTGCTGCTCACCGTTGACCACGGCGGCCAACGCACACACCGGACACCAGACCTGCTGGCACTTGCCGGCACCTGCGCCCGATGCCACGGCGGCGGCGGCGCGCAGGCTGGGATCCAAACCGTCCAGGATCACCTGCGCAAGCTGGCGCAATTCTGCGCCGAGGTCGGGATGCACCCCACTCATTTGGGCCATACCTCCGGATCTGGACGGAAACGAACTGTCAGCTCATTATCCCCCAACTGTGCGTCCAGCACCGTACACCTCCGCAGTACCGAGGCCAACCGAACCCGTCGGCGCACACCGCCGCCGCCGATGATCAGGTCATCGCCGGATCGTCCCAACGTCAGCGAGCCGGGATCGAGTTGGGGCACCGCGAGCCGCATGCGGTACACCGCGTCCAGCCCGGAACCCGACTCCCGGTCGACAACGGGGCGCAGTGGGCCGGGCGGGTCGGCTCCGCCGCGCAGCTGGGCGCCACTGAGCAGGCCACCGAGCGCCTTGGCGCCTACCGGCTCACTCGCCTGATGTCCGACCAGAACCAGTGCAACGTCGCCGATGGCGCCGTCGAGCTCTTCAAGTACCGCCTGCTGCTCCGCGATGCGTTCGGCGTACCAGCAGAACGCCGGATGGTCGGGCAACGCGTGATATTCGTATTCCTCGTCGCGGAGGAGCACCTGGTTGACCAGCAACTCCTCGATGCGCACACCCGCCAAGGCCAATGCCCCCAGAGTTCGTGTCGCCTCCGCGACGACCACCCGCTCGGGGGTGAGCACCAGATGCGCCCGGACCCGGTCGCCGTCGGCCAGCAGCGACGCCAGCCGGTCGATGCTGACGTTGATGCGTTCCAGCAGATCCACCAGGGCGCCCGACGGGCTGTCCTCGCTTGCGATGCTGAGCCTGCGGTGCCGGGGCCATGCCCGTTCGACGTACAACCCGAAGGTTGCCGGGAGTGTCAACATCCGAAGGGCGTCGGCCGTCGAAGCGCAGTCGACCACCACCCGGTCCCATCTTCGGGACGCGGCCAGTTCACCAACGGTGTGCAAACCGAGCACTTCCTGAATCCCCGGCAGTGCGGAAAGTTCTTCGGGTGCAATGTCGCTCAGTTCGGAGTCGGGGAACTGCGCGTCTACCGCCTCGACCGCCTCGCGCCACCGGCTCTCCAGCAGCGCCAGCGTGTCCAGCGCCATGGCGTCGAGGAGCCCGCCGCCGCCCTCGCCGCCGGCGGTTTCCAGATCCGTCAGCACTCTGACGGCTTCGCCCGCACCGGTAGGCGGAACCGGCATACCCAACACGTCGCCCAGCGAATGGGCCTGGTCGGTGGATACCAGCAACACCCGCGAACCCGCCCCGGCGTCACGAATCGCGGTGGCCGATGCCAGGGTGGACTTCCCTACCCCGCCTTTGCCGACGAAAAGACTGATGGGGGCCGGGCCGGGGGCGGGGCCGTGCGGACCCGTCAGCCCTCGACTCGCTTCTTGAGATCCTTCAGGGCGCCGTCGATCAACCTGCGCTCCGCCTTGCGTTTGAGCATCCCGATCATCGGGATGGCAAGATCGACGGCGAGCTGGTAGGTGACGTCTGTGCCGGCATCCTTGGGCGTGAGGATGTAGGAGCCCTCAAGGGACCTAAGGAGCGAGCTGGATTCCAGGACCCAGCTCACCGACTGACGGTCCGTCGGCCAGTCGTAGTTCATGATCAGGGTGTCTTTGAAGATGGTCGCGTCCATCAGCATTCGCGCCTTCTTCGGATAGCCGGCGTCGTCGGTGTCAAGGACGTCGACCTGCTTGTATTCGTTGATCCACTCCGGGTAAGACTCGAGGTCGGCGATCGCCTTCATCACCTCGGCCGGGTCGGCATCGATGTAGATCGTCTGCTCGGTCTTATCGGCCACTGGTAGCTGTCCCTTTCCGTACTGCGCGGGGAGGCCCCGATCGGTTGCCGGAATACCCGCCCCGCCGCCTCCACGGCCCGGCAGAAGCGGTACTCCCGCACGCCAGTCTTGAGGCCTTCGTTGACCAGGTCAAATCGTCGGCGCAACGCCAACCGGCCGCGAGGCCTCCAGAGCCGTTTTCACCTCGAACGCCATCTTCTTGCCCGCAACCCGACGGCGGTGTGTCATTTTCGCCAGGTTGAGCTTGGCGAGCTCGGCAGACGAAACCCCTGCGGGCTCCGCGTGGAGAAAATAGTGCAGCACCACCCCTTGTAACGACGGCTCCAGCCAAACTTCCATGGTGCCCATCAAAGCGCCGGCCACCGTCCATCTGATGCCTTTGTCGGCGCGGTCCTCGGTGACCCGCAGCCGCAGATCGGGCCACCACAGCTGCCATTTTTCCTGATCGGCGATCGCCGTCCCTACACGCGCACCATCAGCAGCCACGTAGGTCTGGTCGGCGATCTGAATGCTGTGCACGATTCCAGCTTCACATACCCGGTGGGCGCGGTGGGCGGTAAGGCCCGTCCGCGGCCCCACGGCCACCCGGGTCATCCTGCGGTCAGCCGTCTCCGGTCGGCCCCCACGGCCACACTAGGCTGGGGGTTGTCAGCCAGACCACGAAGAGCCCGCCCGTGCAGAACGTCTTAGGTCAAGCGAGGTCCGAAAAATGCGCCAGTACAGTATCCCCGCTCGTTTCAACGTCGGCGAGCGCGACAACGTCGCGGCGGTGGTGTTCGAACACGAACGCAACGATCCCGACTATGTCATCTATCAGCGCCTGGTGGACGGCGTGTGGGTCGACGTTGCGTGTGCGGACGCGGCGGGCCAGATTCGTTCCGCCGCACTGGGTTTGATCGGGCTGGGGGTTCAGGCCGGCGACCGGGTATCGATCTTTTCGGCAACCTGCTACGAATGGGCGATTATCGACCTCGCAATTCTGGCGATCGGTGCGGTCACGGTCCCCATCTACGAGACCTCCTCCGCCGAACAGGTGCGTTGGGTGCTGGGCGACTCCGAAGCGGTAGTGGCGATCGCGCAAACCCCCGTGCACGCCGCGATGATCACCGCACTGGACACGGAGTTGCCGGCGCTGCGCAGGACGCTGACGATCGACGGGCCGGATGTGACGGCGCTCGAGGCCCTGGCCGAGGCCGGCGAATCGGTGGCTGAGGCGGAGTTGACCGCGCGGCAGGCGGTGCTGAGGTCCGAGGATCCGGCGACGTTGATCTACACCTCCGGCACCACGGGCCGCCCCAAGGGCTGCCAGCTGACGCACTCCAACCTGTTGCACGAAATACGCGGCACGAAGGAATGCCTGCCGACACTGCTGACCGAGGGACAGCGATTTCTGGTCTTCCTGCCCTTGGCCCACGTGCTGTCCCGCGCCCTGACGCTGGCGGCGCTCACCAACAAGGTCACCACAGGATTCACCAGCGATGTCAAGAACCTGGTGCCCATGCTCGCGGTATTCAAACCGACAGTGGTGGTGTCGGTGCCGAGGGTGTTCGAGAAGGTCTACAACACCGCCGAGCAGAATGCCGCCGCCGGCGGTAAGGGAAACATCTTCAAGGCGGCTGCTCAGACCGCCGAAGATTGGAGTCGGGCGCTGGACGGCGGCAAGCCCGGGGTGCTTCTGCGCGCCAAGCATGCGCTGTTCGACCGGCTTGTCTACCAGAAGCTGCGGGCCGCCCTCGGTGGTGACTGCCGAGCGGCGGTCTCGGGCGGCGCACCGCTGGGCGCCCGGTTGGGCCATTTTTACCGCGGTGTCGGAGTGACCATCTACGAGGGCTACGGCCTGACGGAGACCAGCGCGGCGGTCACCGTGAACCAGATTGACGGCATCAAGATCGGGACCGTGGGCAAACTGGTGCCGGGCAACAGCCTGCGAATCGCCGAAGACGGGGAACTCCTGGCACGCGGTGGGGTGGTGTTCAGCGGCTATTGGCGCAACGAGGAGGCCACCCGCGAGGCGTTCACCGACGGTTGGTTCCGGACGGGGGATCTCGGTGCTATCGACGAGGACGGTTTCGTCACCATCACCGGCCGCAAGAAGGAACTGATCGTCACCGCCGGCGGCAAGAACGTCGCACCCGCGGTTCTGGAGGATCAGTTGCGCGCGCACCCGCTGATCAGTCAGGCGCTGGTCGTCGGGGACGCCCAACCGTTCATCGGTGCGCTGATCACCATCGATCCAGAATCCCTGGTCGGCTGGAAGCTGCAGAACAACAAGCCGGAGAGCACCACCGTTGCCGACTTGACCACCGATCCGGACCTGCTCAGTGCGATCGATACCGCCGTCGAACACGCCAATCTTCAGGTGTCGCATGCCGAGTCCATCCGCAAGTTCCGCATCCTGCCCGTCGACTTCACCGAGGACACGGGCGAGCTGACGCCGACGATGAAGGTCAAGCGCAAAGTGGTGGCTCAGAAGTTCGCCTCGGAGATCGAGGCGATCTACCGGAAGGACTGACCCCGCTCGGCGACAAGGCGCCCGGCGACAAGGCGCGCCACCCCGGTGGCGCGAGCCTCCCCCGCTGACTCTGCACTGGTGGCGCAAAAGTGCGAGTGGACCACGCCCTCAGCGCAGAGTCGACGCCACTGCCGCCCCCGGCCCCCCGGCCCCCGGCCCCCGGCCCCCCATACCGGCTAGCCGCGCAGAAGATCGGCCAGCCGCGCGGCCAGGGCGTCCCAACCCCACTCTGTTCTCACCCAGTCCCGCCCAGCGGCCCCCATCGCAGCCGCGCGGTCGCGATCGGTCAGCAGCTCGGTGACTGCGTCCGCGATCTCGGCCACCGAGGTGCCATCGACCACCAAACCTGTCTTACCGTCGAGTACCGCTTCCGGCGCTCCGCCGGACCTGCCGGCGATCACCGGCACCCCCGTCGCCGAAGCCTCCAGGAACACGATCCCCAAGCCCTCGACGTCCATGCCCGAGCCGCGCGTGCGGCACGGCATGGCGAACACATCGGCCATCGCATAGTGAGCCGGCAACTCGTCACCGGAAACTCCACCGGTAAACGTCACATGGTCACCCACGCCACCATTTCGCGCCAGCGTACGCAGGTTGTCCAGGCGGGGCCCGCCCCCGACAATCACCAACGCCGCACCGGCGACCCTGCGCCGAATCGACGGCAATGCCCTGATCAGCATGTCCTGCCCTTTGCGCGGCACCAGCCGCGACAGGCACATCACCGTCGGCCGCTCCCCCAGCCGGTACCGCGTGCGCAATTCGGCACCGGCGGCGGGGTCTGGCCGAAACCGGCCACTGTCCACGCCCGGCGGCAAGTACTCCAGCGTCGCCCCAGGCCCGAACGCGGGGGCGAACCGGGATCGCGTGTAGCGGCTGACGAACGTCACCGCATCGGTGTCATCGCCGATCCGGCGCAGCACCGATCGCGCCCCGGGAAGCATCGACCAGCCCACCTCGTGGCCGTGGGTGCTCGCCAGTACCCGCCTCGCACCGGCTTGCCGGGCCCGCCTCGCCAGAAGGGCCAGCGGTGCCGCGGCACCGAACCAGACGGTATCGATGCCGTGCTCGGCGATCAGGCTGCGCATCCGGGTGTCGACGGAGGGGACCGGCAGCATCAGCGTGCCGGGGTGCCGCACGACCCGGTATCCCGCCGCCTGCGCTTCGTCGTCGAATTCCGGTGCGCCCTTCCACTTCGGCGCATACACCATCAGCGAATGCGATCCGTCGTCGACCAGCCGGCTGACGAACTCTGCGAGATAGGACTGAATACCGCCGCGCCGGGGAGGAAAGTCGTTGGTCACCAACAGAACCCGGCTCACCAGGCCGCTCTCTTCATCCACCGCTCCCAGCCGTCCCGCAGGACGGCGGTGTCGACACCCAGCACCGCTTCGACCGCGCCGGGCAGTTCCCGGTGCCCGCGCCCGCACGCCGCGACGTAGAGCTCCCGCAGCCTGGCGGGGCCGTACGAGTCCGCGACGAATCGCGCGAACCACCACGCCCGGTCGTATGCGCGCGAACGCTGCGCACCCGCGGCGTCCAGCTCGCTGTCCGAGGGCAGCGTGTACGCATAAGAACGTGCAGCCATCGACGGCGCATCGCGGGGCCTGGCAACGAAATCAGCGGTACCTTCGGTCAGCCAGCGCGGCGCATCAAGGGCGGTGTCCACCCGGGCAGCGTAGTGAAACAGCTCGTGCGTCAACACTATGCGCAGCGAGGAGTCGTCCATGGTCGCTGCACCCGGGGCGAACAGGATCCGAGCGCCGGTCATCGTCCGGTTGACCGGATCCACGCTGTCGGCCACGGTCACTGCCGCGATGTCCGACCACTGCTGCGCGGAACCGCCCCCGGCGACGGTCCGGAACTGTTCATCGGAGCCGGAAGCGATCACCGTGATCTGACGTGGCCACTGCGCTCCCCAGAAACCGTCGACGGCCGAGACCGCCGAGTCCAAAGTTGCCGCGACCCGCGACAGCAGATGGCCGGTATCGGCCCCGCCACCGTTGACCAATCGCACGAGACGGTCTCCGGCCAGCGATATCGTCTCGGTTTGGGATGTCGGTGCCAGGCGCTCAAGAGCTGCCGATTCCTCGCGGGCAGGCCCAGCCCGAAGGGCTAAGCCTGCTATCAGCTCACCTATTAACGAGCACGCGAGCACCGAGGCCAGCCGGCGCCGTCGCGGCGCCTCGGCGGGACGGTCGGCGGTCAGTAGCGGCGGGCGTCGTAAATCGGTCCGGAAGCATCCATCGGCGCCACCCGGACCGGCTGACCGAAGGTGGACGAGTGGACCATCATCCCGTCCCCGATGTAGATGCCGGCATGGGAAGCGTCGGAATAGAACGTCAGCACGTCACCGGGTTGCAGGTCGCTCAGCGACACCGGCTGCCCACCATGGGCCAGCGCCTGGCTGGAGTGCGGCAGCGAGATTCCCGCCTGCTGGAATGCCCACATGACCAAACCGGAGCAGTCGAATCCGCCGGGTGCCGCGCCGCCCCACACGTAGGGGGTCCCGATCTGGGCAAGTGCGGCCTGCACGACGGCATCGCGGTCACCGCCGAATCCGGGGCCGTCGAAGGGCCCTCCGGCGATGCCGGCGGGTTCCGGTGGCATCCAGGGCAGCATGGGGTCTGGGGCGGCCAACGTCTGAACCGCACCTTCGTCAGGAACCTGCCCCGGGTCGGCGAGTGCCGTGCGCTGCTCAGCGGTCAACGCGAGGTACTGCGACTTCACGACGGCAATCTGCACCTGAAGCTGGCTCTGCTTGCGTTGGAGGCCGGCTCGCACCGCAGCGGCCTGCTCGGCTACCGACTTGGCCTCGGCGGCCGATTGCGCCGATACCTCCTCGGCCTTGGCCGCCTCCACGCCCGCGACCTTGAAACCGGCCATCTGGGTGGACATTTGACGGGCCATCACTCGCTGCACCGACAGTCCGTCGATCAGCCGCTGCGGGGACTCGGCGGTCAGCATGGCATCCAGGCTGTCGGTTCGGCCGCCCATGTAGGTGGCGGCGGCAACCTTGTTGACCGCGGTCTGGAAAGTGGCCAATCGCGCCTTTGCGGCCTCCAGCGCGGCCTGGTCGTCGGCCAGTTTCTGGTCTGCGGCCTGCTGAGCCGCCAGTTTCTCGTTCAAGTCGAGCTGCGCGCTGTGCATCGCCTCGGTGGTCTGCTCCGCCTGCCGCGACAACTCGTTGAGTTTCGCCAGCGTGTCCTGTGCCGGATCGGCCAGGGCAACGGCGGAAACACCGGACAGCACCGTCAGGCTCGCCAACGAACAGAGGGCGGACCGCTTGGTGGCGCGCGCGATCGAGCGCAGACTTTCGAGATTCAAGATTTGCTTCCTTAAACTGCCATCGACGCTCATACGTCGAGCTGGTACGTCGAGCTGGTTTAGGTCTCAAATAGATTACGAAATGGTATCGAAGTTTGTCCAAGCGAGAAGACTAAGAATTTGGCCAGAATTCGGCCATTCCGCTGCGCCACGGAGATCTTCGGTGATCCCGGGGGTTTCGTACCGCCGTCGACCCTACACGACCTATCAGGCAACACCTTTCGGCGCGAGTGCCCCGGCGTGTCGGATCGGGACCAGGCGCAGTCGCGGCGCCAAGCCGACCTCGGCGAGGGCTTCCAGCGCGACCTGCTCATCACGGGAAAGCGTTTCGGGCGCGCCGAGCAACACAGTCACCACGCACTCGCGGCAGCCGGGGCCGCGTGCCGCACAGTTGTCGCAGTCGATGACCAGCGGTTCCCCCTGACCGGCTGGGCCGGACGGGCCGGACAGGCCCGCTGCGCCGGACGGGCCGGACAGGCCGTCACCAGTTTTTTCAACGCTGCTGCTGAACTCCATACGAATCGATCCTCTCCCTGGCGCGTGCCTTTCCCTGGCGCGTGCGTCACCAGTCCGGGTCCGTCCCCGGGCCTGTCCGGCACTCAAGTCCGGCTCGTCCCGCAGGCTAGCCGCGGGCACCGACATGTCCGGTTCCGTCGGCAACCCGGTGCGACGAGAGCAACCCGGCGCGGCGAGTGCAACCCGGCGTGGGAATCGCTCGCTGTCGGCGCCCACGCCTAACGTCACCGCCATGGACCAGACCGGCGGGACTCAACTCAGCTTCGGCGGGTGGGACGACTCCTTCGCCGGGCTGGACGGCAGTGAAGCCCGCGAAGAGCTGCCGCTGCGCGAGACCACCTTCGTCGTCGTCGACCTGGAGACCACCGGCGGACGGGCAACCGGCAACAAAGCGACCTCCCCCGACGCCATCACCGAGATCGGAGCGGTCAAGGTGCGCGGCGGCCGGGTCCTCGGCGAATTCGCCACCCTGGTGGACCCCCAACGCAGCATTCCGCCGCAGATCGTCCGACTGACCGGGATCACCACGGCGATGGTGTGCGACGCCCCGGCAATCGATGCGGTGCTGCCGATGTTCCTGGAGTTCGCCGGCGATTCGGTACTGGTTGCTCACAACGCCGGCTTCGACATCGGTTTCCTGCGGGCCGCCGCCGAGCGCTGTCACCTGCGCTGGCCCCGCCCCCGGGTGCTCTGCACGGTCAAGTTGGCGCGCCGGGTACTCAGCCGGGAGGAAGCCCCGAGCGTTCGCCTGGCCGACTTGTCCCGGCTGTTCGCCGTGGCGACCCAACCCACCCACCGTGCGCTCGACGACGCCCGAGCGACCGTCGAAGTCCTGCACGCTCTGATAGAACGAGTCGGCAACCAGGGCATTGACACCTTCACCGACCTACAGGGCTATCTACCCGGGGTAACCCCGGCCCAGCGCCGCAAGCGGGTGCTGGCCGAGGGCCTGCCGCACCGGCCCGGCGTCTACCTGTTTCGCGGCCCCTCCGGTGAGGTGCTGTACATCGGGACATCGGTCGACCTGCGGCGCCGGGTCAGCCAATACTTCAACGGCGCGGACCCGCGCACCCGGATGAAGGAAATGGTCGGCCTTGCCGAGCGGGTCGACCACGTCGTGTGCGCGCACGGGCTCGAAGCCGGCGTGCGCGAACTACGGCTGCTCGCGGCCCACGCGCCGCCGTACAACCGCCGGTCGCGATTTCCGCACCGGTGGTGGTGGGTGGTGCTGACGGACGAGGCGTTCCCCCGTTTCTCGGTGGTCCGCAACCCGCAGCGGACCGGCAGCCACGACACCGTCGCCGGACCGTTCCGGTCCCGTGCCGACGCCGCCGGAACCGCCGCCCTGATCGCCCGATTCACCGGGGTGCGGACGTGCACGAAACGCCTTGGGAAGTCGGCCGTCCACGGTCCCGCCTGCCCCGAACGGGAGGTGTCACCCTGCCCGGGCGCCCGGAACGTGACGGCCGCGCAATACGCCCAAGCGCCCCGGCGGGCCGCGGCACTGATCGACGGCACCGACAACGCCGCGGTTGCCGCGGCCGTCGAGCAGGTCGGCCTGCTGGCCGGGAACTGCCGCTACGAGAGCGCCGCCCGTCTCCGCGACCAGATCGCCACCGCCGTCGAAATGATATGGCGCGGACAGCAATTGCAGTCACTGGCCGCGCTACCGGAGATCATCGCCGCCAAGCCCGGCGGCACAGGCGATCTCAACACCGCCGGCGGCTATCAGCTCGCGGTCATCCGCTACGGCCAGCTCGCGGCGGCGGGCGCCGCGCCCGCGGGGGTGCCGCCGATGCCCGTCGTCGACGCCATCCGCGCCGGCGCCCACACCATCCTGCCGACGCCAGGTCCACTCGCGGGGGCACTGGTCGAAGAGACGGCGTTGATCGCCCGCTGGCTGACAGCGCCGGGGGTGCGCATCGTGGGGGTCACCGGCGCCGGCGTGTCCGACGCGGGGTGGGCATCGCCGCTGCGCTCGGCCGGAGCGTGGGCGACGTGGGCGGCCACCGCCCGCTCGGCGAAGCTGGCCTACCAGCAGACCGACTCAGAGTTGCTCGCCGAACCGTACCCAACGCGCGAGCAGTTGTTCGGCCGCGCCGCTGTCGATGGCGTCCCGGGCGCGGCGCAAACCGTCCTCCCACGCCGGCACCCACTCGACACGGCCGGCTAGTCCTGCGTGCGCCACCAGCGCCCCCGCGGCGTTGAGCACCGCGGCGTCCCGCACCGGCCCGGGGGTGCCGGCCAGCACCGCGCGTACCGTGGCCGCGTTGGCCGCAGCGTCGCCACCGCCCAGCTCGTCCGGTCGGGCGCGGGCGAAGCCGAACTCCGCCGGGTCGAACTTCAGCCGATCCACGGCACCCTCGCGCACCCGCCAGATGGTGCTGGTCGTCGTGGTGGTCAGTTCGTCCAGGCCGTCGTCACCGTGGACCACCAGCACGCTGGATCCGCGCGCGGCGAACACCCCGGCCATCACCTCGGCGAGCTCGGGGAATGCGCAGCCGATCAGTCCGGCGCGGGGACGCGCGGGATTGACCAGCGGTCCCAGCAGGTTGAACACCGTGGGTATGCCGATTTCCCGGCGCACCGCCGCGGCGTGCCGGAACGAGGGGTGGAATCGCGGCGCAAAGCAGAACGCGATTCCCACCTCGTCGAGGCTGCGGGCCACCTGGTCCGGGTCCAGGTCGATGCGCACCCCGAGAGCCTCCAGCGTGTCCGCGCCGCCGGACCGCGACGAGGACGCGCGGTTGCCGTGCTTGACCACCGGCACGCCGGCTGCGGCCGTCACGATCGCGGCCATGGTGGACAGGTTGACGGTGTCGGCTCCGTCGCCGCCGGTACCGACGATGTCGACGGCGTCGACCGAGCCGCCGGAGCCGCCGGAGCCGCCGCGCGGCGCCCCGGCCGGCAGCGGGCGGGCATGGTCGAGCATCACGCTCGCCAATTCGCCGACTTCCTCGGCGGTGGGCCCCTTCATCTTCATTGCGACCGCAAACGCGGCGACCTGCCCCGGCCCGGCTGCGCCGGTCATGATCTGGTCCATGACCCAGCCGGCCTGGCCGGGAGCCAGGTCCCGGCGCCCGGTCAACCGTCCCAGAAGCTGCGGCCACGTCGGCGCCGGCGGACCCTCGGGCGACATCTCGGAACAGGGAGCCACGCCGCCGATGGTCCCACGAAACGGCGGGATCGCCACCCTCGCCGGGTTCCCCGGGCCCAACACGCCAAAATTGATTTCGCGCCCCGGGTAGAGATTGTCAACTACAACACGTCATACTTGCGGATGTGACGAGTGCTGTAGGGACTTCGGGTACCGCGATTACCTCACGAGTTCATTCCCTGAACCGCCCCAACATGGTCAGCGTTGGCACCATCGTGTGGCTCTCCAGCGAACTCATGTTCTTTGCGGGCCTGTTCGCGTTCTACTTCACAGCGCGCGCGCAGGCTGGCGGGAATTGGCCGCCACCGCCGACCGAACTCAACCTCTACCAGGCGGTTCCGGTGACGCTGGTGCTCATCGCCTCGTCATTCACCTGCCAGATGGGCGTGTTCGCCGCCGAGCGCGGCGACGTGTTCGGGCTGCGCCGCTGGTATGTGATCACGTTCCTGATGGGACTGTTCTTCGTCATCGGCCAGGCCTACGAGTACTACCACCTGATCTCGCACGGCACGACCATTCCCGGGAGCGCCTACGGCAGCGTGTTCTATCTGGCGACCGGCTTCCACGGATTGCACGTCACCGGCGGACTTATCGCCTTCGTCTTCCTTCTGATCCGCACCACCATGAGTAAGTTCACCCCCGCACAGGCCACCGCGAGCATCGTCGTGTCCTACTACTGGCACTTCGTTGACATCGTGTGGATCGCACTGTTTACCGTGATTTATTTCATCCGTTAGCCAGCCCTCTCCAGACAGGCCCGAGAACAGGAGTGCTCAGTTGACGAAACTGGGGTTCACCGGATCCGGCCGGCGGTGCAGCCAGCCGAAAATGCCGCGTCATGACCGCGCTCGACGGCGCCTTCGACGACGATTGTCCAGCGCAGTACTGCTGTTGAGCGCGCTGACCATGGCCGGCGGGTTGGCGGCACTGCTGACACCTACGCCCCAGGTGGCTGTCGCCGACGAGTCGGGATCGGCCCTGCTGCGCACCGGCAAGCAGCTCTACGACACCTCGTGTATCTCCTGCCACGGCGCCAACCTGCAGGGGATTCCCGACCACGGGCCCAGCCTGATCGGTGTCGGCGAGGCGGCGGTCTACTTCCAGGTGTCCACCGGACGGATGCCCGCGATGGGTGAGACGGCCCAGGAGCCGCGCAAGCAACCGATCTTCGACGGCCCGCAGACCGACGCGCTGGGCGCCTACATTCAGGCGAACGGCGGCGGCCCGACGGTCGCGCGCAACGCCGACGGCAGCCTTGCCATGCGGTCGCTGCGCGGCAACGACCTCGGCCGCGGCGGCGACCTCTTCCGCCTCAACTGCGCCTCCTGCCACAACTTCACCGGCAAAGGCGGGGCGCTGTCATCCGGGAAGTTCGCACCGGACCTGGGGCCGGCCAACGAGGAGCAGATCCTCACGGCGATGCTGACCGGGCCGCAGAACATGCCCAAGTTCTCCAACCGCCAGCTCTCCTTCGACGCCAAGAAGGACATCATCGCCTATGTCCGGACCGTCTCCGAGGAGCGTAGCCAGGGCGGCTACGGACTCGGTGGATTCGGACCGGCACCGGAAGGCATGGCGGTGTGGATCATCGGCATAGTCGCTGCCATCGGGCTGGCACTGTGGATTGGGGCGCGCACATGAGCGAGGACATGCACGGCGGAACAACCCCGGCGGGGGGCCTGCCCGACGAGGCGGCACTGGCGGCGATGTCCAACGACGAACTGCTGGCCCTGGGCGGCGAGATCGACGGTGTCGACATCGCCTACAAGGAGACGCGCTGGCCCGGCGAAGGCACCCAAGCCGAAAAGCGCGCCGAGCGTTCCGTTGCCCGCTGGCTTCTGCTGGCAGGCGTGTTCGGTATCGCGCTCCTACTGGTCTTCCTGTTCTGGCCGTGGGAATACAAGGGCCTCGGCGAGTCGGGAAGCCTGTGGTACACGCTGGCGACTCCCCTCTACGGTGTCACCTTCGGGATGTCCGTGCTGTCACTGGCCATCGGCGCGGTGCTGTTCCAGAAGCGCTTCATCCCCGAAGAGATCACCATCCAGGAGCGCCACGACGGCAACTCCCCAGAGATCGATCGCAGGACGATCGTGGCGAACCTGACCGACGCCTACGAGAGTTCCACCGTCGGCCGCCGCAAGCTCATCGGATTATCGTTCGGGGTCGGCTTGGGCGCGTTCGGCCTGGGAACCCTGGCCGCGTTCGCCGGCGGCATCATCAAGAACCCGTGGAAGCCCGTCGTCAAGACTGCCGACGGCATGAAAGCCGTGCTGTGGACATCCGGTTGGACGCCGCGATACCACGGCGAAACGATCTATCTCGCCCGCGCCACCGGCGCCTACGGCGGCCCCCCGTTCGTCAAGATGCGCCCCGAAGACCTCGACGCCGGCGGCATGGAGACGGTGTTCCCGTGGCGGGAATCCGACGGTGACGGCACGACGGTGGAGTCCCACGAAAAGCTGTCAGAGGTCGCCATGGGTATCCGCAACCCGGTGATGCTCATCCGGATCAAGCCGGTCGACATGGACCGCGTGGTCAAGCGCCAGGGGCAGGAGAGCTTCAACTGGGGTGAGTTGTTCGCCTACACCAAGGTGTGCTCGCACCTGGGCTGCCCGTCCTCGCTCTACGAGCAGCAGTCCTACCGGATTCTCTGCCCCTGTCACCAGTCGCAGTTCGACGCGCTGCATTTCGCCAAGCCGATCTTCGGTCCCGCAGCCCGTGCGTTGGCACAGCTGCCCATCACAATCGACTCCAATGGTTACCTCGTCGCCAACGGCGACTTCATCGAACCTGTCGGACCGGCATTCTGGGAGCGCACAACATGAGTCCTAAGGGCAGTCCCACGACAATCGGAGATGTCCTGGCCGCCCAGGGCAACGCCATCGACACCCGGTATCACCCGGCCGGGGCGCTGCGTCGCCAGTTCAACAAGGTGTTCCCGACGCACTGGTCGTTCCTGCTGGGTGAGATCGCCCTGTACAGCTTCGTCATACTGCTGCTAACCGGCGTCTATCTGACACTGTTCTTCGACCCGTCGATGGCCGAGGTCACCTACAACGGTGTCTACCAGCCGCTGCGCGGTGTGGAGATGTCCCGGGCCTACGAGTCTGCACTCGACATCACATTCGAGGTCCGCGGCGGCTTGTTCATGCGTCAGATCCACCACTGGGCGGCGCTGATGTTCGCCGCGGCGATCATGGTGCACCTGGCACGCATCTTCTTCACCGGCGCCTTCCGCCGCCCCCGCGAAGCCAACTGGGTGATCGGAACCCTGCTGCTCATCCTGGCGATGTTCGAGGGCTACTTCGGCTACTCGCTGCCGGATGACCTGCTGTCGGGCATCGGGCTGCGCGCGGCATTGTCCTCGATCACGCTGGGCATGCCGGTGATCGGCACCTGGCTGCACTGGGCACTGGTCGGCGGAGACTTCCCCGGCACGATCCTGATTCCCCGCCTATACGCCATGCACATCCTGTTGATTCCTGGGATAATCCTGGCGCTCATCGGCGCGCACATGGCGCTGGTGTGGTTCCAGAAGCACACTCAGTTCCCCGGTCCCGGACGCACCGAGCACAACGTGGTCGGCGTGCGGGTGATGCCGGTGTTCGCGGTCAAGTCCCTCGCCTATTTCGCGGCGATCACCGGTGTGCTCGGGCTGATGAGCGGTCTGCTGCAGATCAACCCGATCTGGAACTTGGGCCCCTACAAGCCATCTCAGGTGTCCGCCGGTTCACAGCCCGACTTCTACATGATGTGGACGGAAGGCCTGGCCCGTATCTGGCCGGCATGGGAGTTCTACATCGGGCACCACACCATTCCCTCTCCGGTATGGGTGGCGGTGATCATGGGGCTGGTCTTCGGCCTGCTGGCCGCCTACCCGTTCCTGGAGGCACGGTTCACCGGCGATCACGCCCACCACAACCTGCTGCAGCGGCCCCGCGACGTGCCGGTGCGCACGGCGATCGGGTCAATGGCGATCAGCTTCTACATGCTGCTGACACTGGCCGCGATGAACGACATCATCGCATTCAAGTTCCACATCTCGCTGAATGCGACCACCTGGATCGGGCGAATCGGCATGGTGATCCTGCCGCCGCTGGTGTATTTCATCGCCTACCGGTGGGCGGTCGGGTTGCAGCGCAGCGACCGCGCGGTACTCGATCACGGCGTCGAGACCGGCATCATCAAGCGGCTGCCGCACGGCGCCTACATCGAACTGCACCAGCCACTCGGGCCGGTCGACGAGCACGGCCACCCGATCCCGCTCGAGTACCAGGGTGCACCGGTGCCCAAGCGAATGAACAAGCTGGGTTCGGCCGGTTCCCCAGGGAGTGGCAGCTTCCTGTCCGCGGACCCGAAGTCCCAGGATGCGGCGCTGCGCGAGGCAAGCCACTCCGCCGAACAACGCGCACTCACCGCACTGCGGGACCGCCAGGACGACGACTCGACCAACGGCGAGGGAAGCTAGGCGCTACCTGCCAGGGCGCCGCGCGCTGGGCGGCGGGCGCTCGGCGCCGCGTGCTGGGCGCTGGGCGCCGGGCGCCGGGCGCCGGGCACGAGGCGTTCGCGAGCGTAACGGGGCTGCGGTTTCGCGCTCCGAATTTCGCCCTGGCGTTACGCTCGCGAGCAAGCGGGCGCGGCTTGCCCACCGGCTTGGCTACTGCCGCCCTGCCTGCCCTTGACGCAGCTGGCGCACGTAGAACCACTCGGTCACCGGCATCCCCACGGCGATCGCACCGGCGATGCCATAGCTCACCCACGAAGCCCCGTCCTTGCCCGCAGCCATGAAGTAGGTGGCCAGGGCCGCACCGGTCAGCGCGGCCCCCAGCACGGCGGTGAGCGCGACGGTTCCACGCATCCACACCCGGTCGACTGCCTCGCCCGACCATTGGTCCGGTGCACCGGCAGCCTTGCCGGGTTCGCCGCGCGCCGGTTCGGCCGTGCCGGGTTCTGCACGCTTCACCGCCGCCCTGGCGGACCCGCTACCCAGTAACGCCTTCGACCGGACGACCGGCCCTTCCGGGGTGATCTTGCGGGCCTTCAGCAACACCGGGATCGCTCCGGCGATGACCAGGGCGGAGACAACGATCACCGCATACAGCACCCAGGAGGTGGCCGTGCTTCGCGGTGTCGTATGGTACCCGCGGCCAAGGTCGGCAAGGGCAACGCCGGCGGCCACGCTGACTCCGACCAGCACCAGCCAGATCGCCGCACAGACCCCGACCATCACACGGTCGAGGACTTCCGGATCGATGACGGGATCCGTCCCCCGCCGGTATGCCGAATACCTGCCGACCATCAGCAGCTTGTCCGCGGGGAATCGTTGGTGTTCGACGACAGCACCGTTCCATCACTGGTGACGATCGAGCAATTCAGCCGGCTGACGTGGAACATACTGGTTGCCTGCACCGAACCGACATCTGATTGCGAGATCGGGGTTACCGTCATCGACCACGGGATATAGACGTTGTGCTGGGTCCGCCGCCGGCCCGAGGCGTCGACGTAGGTCACGGAGATGATGTCGCCCGGGGCCTTGGTGCCGGTTACCGAATAGGTGACTCTGCGGGGTCCGGTCGGCTTCGGAGCTGCCGCCGGTGGAGGCGGGGCCGGGGCTGGGGCTGGGGCTGGGGCTGGGGCTGGGGGCGCAGCCGCCGGGGGGGCTGGGGCTGGAGCCGGGGCTGGTGGTGGCGGGGGTGGCGGCGGCACGGGTTCGGTCGGCCTCTCAGGTGGTGGTGGGGGTTCGTTGGGCGGCTCGGGCGGCGGCTCAAGTGTCAGGGGAAGTTCCTCGGTGGGGGTGATCTCGTCCTGCATCTCACCCTGCGATGGTGGCGGCGACGACACCGCCGTCTCGCCGGGGCCGGCGAGCTTGCCGGGATCTCCCTTGGTCACCAGTATTGACACCGCGGCAACCAGGGCGATCGCGGCGGCAATCGCGGCGACGCCGACCACCCAGGGCCAGCGAGGGGCGGAGGCCTCCCTGTGGCGACGCAAGTCCTCGTATTCGTCGTAGTCGTAGAGGACCAGATCGGCCGGCAGGAAGGCACCGCTGACGAACCGTTCGGATTCCGGAGCCGAATACGCACGCGAATACGCCTCCGTTTCAGTCGTCGGAGCCGGATAGTCCCCCGCGCCCCCCGCATCCCCCGCACCCGCGTCGTCCCCGGTGGATCCGGGGTCGGCCAACTCGTCCGGCGAGTCGGGCTCGTGTCCCGGCGGATGCGGCCCACTCATGTCTGCCTACCCTGTCCATCTGCCCGACCGGCGCGCGGGGCTTCGCTGTGGCGTCCTCGCGTGCGCGGTCGGTTACCTATGGTGCCTCGGCAAACCCTACCCAACAGGCCTGGACACAGGCGCCCCGGCGAACGGACCGATGGGCAACTGATGCCCGGATTGTGACCTTTTCAGATCAACTCAGTGCTTCTCGGCTCCGACGTAGTATTCGAAGACGAATCCGGCTACCGCACCCAGGACCATCACCGCACCCGCGAAAACCAGCCAGTACAGCCACAGCGCCAATCCCACCGCCGTCACCGATGCGGCCAGCGCGACCAGCAGCGGCCACCAGCTCGCCGGGCTGAAGAAACCCAACTCCCCTGCGCCGTCACTGATTTCGGCCTCATCATAGTCTTCGGGGCGGGTGTCGAGTCGACGTGCGACGAACCGGAAAAAGGTCGCGATGATCAACGCCAGACCGGCGGTCAACGCGAGCCCGGTCGTACCCGCCCACTCCACGCCTCCGGTGGCGTACCTTGCGGTCAGCACTCCGTAGACCACGGTCATCACCACGCAGAATAAGGCGACGAACTCGAATATCCTGGATTCGATGTGCATGGGTTGTCCTAACCTCGTGGGCTCGGGGCCAATTCGCCGCGGCGGGCGTCGAACGGGTGGGTGGTCACCGCCAGCGGCGGCTGGTTGATCGCCACCAGCGCTTGCGCATTCGTCTTGCCGGCAATTCGCTGTTGCAGGTAGGCGACGAAGTCAGCCGGCTCTACCACGCGGATCTCGAAGTTCATCATGGAGTGATACGTGCCGCACAACTCGGCGCAGTGCCCGACGAACGCCCCGGTCCTGACGATCTCCTCGACCTGGAACTTGTTGATCGAGTTGTTGGCCGCCGGATTGGGCATCACGTCGCGTTTGAACAGGAACTCCGGCACCCACCAGGCGTGGACGACGTCGGCCGAGGTCATCTCGAACTCGATGCGCTTGTGGGCCGGCAGTACCAGGACGGGAATTTCGTCGCTGGTTCCCAAGGTCTCGACCTTGTCGAAGTTCATGTAGGTCCGGTCTTCGGAGTTGCGCCCGCGCACGGCGCCGACGAGTTCCTCGCCGTGGCTGTCCTTGCCTTCCGGCTTGGAGGTCATCGCCAGCTTCTTGGCTTCGTCGGCCCCGTCGTAGTTGAAGGTGCCGTCCTTGAAGGCGACGCGCTGGTATCCGAACTTCCAATTCCATTGGAACCCGGTGACGTCGACGACGACCTCGGGATCCTTGGACAGGTCGATGATCCTGTCCTCCACGATGATGGTGAAATAGAACAGGACCGAAATGACGAGGAACGGAATGGCCGTGAGCACCAGCTCCAGCGGCAGGTTGTAGCCGAACTGCCGCGGTAGTTCGGTGTCGTTCTTCTTCTTGCGGAAGAAGGTGGTCGACCAGAAGATCAGCCCCCACACGATGGCGCCGACGACCAGGGATGCGATCACCGCCGAGATCCACAGTTGCCGGTTGAGCTGGGCCTCCGGGGTAATGCCCCTGGGCCAGCCGAGCGCCAGCCCGTCCTGCCAGGTGCATCCGCTCAGGGTGACTGCCAGCACGCCCAGCGTGGCGACGAACACCAGGGGCCGCAGCCGGCGGGACATCGCCCGCACACCGCCGAAATGCTCCCCTGAACTGCGCTGAGGCAAGCTGTGCGAACGATCGAACCCGCGAGGTGTCACGTTGGCGCCTCCGTTATCACAAGCTGGGCCGGCTGGCCGCTGGCTAATTCGTTTGTTGAATACTACGCAGCGTAGACCACCTAGCCTGCGAGGGCGACGATTGGGCTGCCTCGCGCCCAAATCGCTTGGATTCGGTGGGCGACCGGCGGTGCGGCATACTGGGGCGCCGTGTGTGGACTGCTGGCGTTCGTCGCGGCTCCGGACGGGCCGGGTGGCCCCGACGGGTCGGCTGAGTCCGGCGCCGCCACCGGCAGCGACCGGGTCGACGCCGCGATTGCCGGCGCACTGCCGCTGATGCGCCACCGCGGCCCGGACGAGCCGGGCACCTGGACCGACCCGGGCGCCGAGAGTTCGGGCAGCAGCGTCGCGTTCGGATTCAACCGGTTGTCCATCATCGACATCGCGCATTCGCACCAGCCGTTGCGCTGGGGGCCGCCGGAGACGCCGGATCGCTACCTGCTGGTGTTCAACGGCGAGATCTACAACTATCTGGAGTTGCGCGCCGAACTGCGCGACCGGCACGGCGCCGTGTTCGCCACCGACGGGGACGGCGAGGCCATCGTCGCCGGCTACCACTACCTGGGCGCCGATATCCTCCCTCGGCTGCGCGGCATGTTCGCCTTCGCGGTGTGGGATACCGTCACCGGCGAGCTGTTCTGCGCGCGCGACCCGTTCGGGATCAAGCCGCTGTTCACCGCGACCGGTCCCGGGGGGACCGCGGTGGCCAGCGAGAAGAAGTGCCTGCTGGATATCGCCGACCTGATCGGGGTGGACGTCGGCCCCGACGCGATCGACCGCCGGGCGGTTCAGCACTACACCGTCCTGCAGTACGTGCCCGAACCCGAGACGCTGCACCTGGGAATCCGCCGGCTCGAATCGGGCTGCTACGCAACGGTCCGGCCCGGCCGCGACCCGGTGATCACCAGGTATTTCAGGCCGCGCTTTGCCGCGGTGCCGATCACCGCGGGCTCCGAGCAGGCCCGCTACGACGAGATCACCGCGGTGCTGCACGATTCGGTGGCCAAGCACATGCGCGCCGATGTCACCGTCGGATCGTTCCTGTCCGGCGGGATCGACTCCACCGCGATCGCCGCTCTGGCCATCGGCCACAATCCGCGCCTGATCACCTTCACCACCGGTTTCGAGCGAGAGGGCTTCTCCGAGCTCGATGTCGCGGCGGCGTCCGCCGAAGCCATCGGGGCCCGCCATGTGGCCAAGGTGGTCAGCGAGACGGAATTCGTCGCCGCGCTGCCCGAGATCGTCTGGTACCTCGATGAACCGGTTGCCGACCCGGCGCTGGTGCCGCTGTTCTTCGTCGCCCGCGAGGCCCGCAAACACGTCAAGGTGGTGCTCTCGGGCGAGGGCGCCGACGAGTTGTTCGGCGGCTACACGATCTACCGGGAGCCGTTGTCGCTCAAGCCGTTCGGTTACCTGCCCGGGCCGGTGCGCCGGTCGATGGGCACAATGTCCAGGCCGCTGCCGCAGGGGATGCGGGGCAAGAGCCTGCTGCACCGCGGATCGCTGACGCTCGAGGAGCGCTACTACGGCAATGCCCGCAGCTTCTCCGACGCGCAACTGCGCGAGGTGCTGCCCGGATTCCGCCCGGACTGGACCCACACCGACGTCACCGCCCCGATCTACGCCGAATCCTCCGGCTGGGATCCGGTGGCCCGCATGCAGCACCTGGACCTGTTCACCTGGCTGCGCGGCGACATCCTGGTCAAGGCCGACAAGATGACCATGGCCAACTCGCTGGAGCTGCGGGTGCCGTTCCTGGACCCCGAGGTGTTCGCGGTGGCGTCGCGGTTGCCGTATCGGGCCAAGATCACCCGGGCCACCACCAAATATGCGTTGCGCCGCGCGCTGGAACCCATCGTTCCCGCGCACGTCCTCAACCGGCCGAAGCTGGGGTTTCCGGTTCCGATCCGGCATTGGCTGCGCGCCGGCGACCTGCTGGAGTGGGCCTATGGGATGGTCGGCTCCTCGCAGGCCGGACACCTTGTCGACCTGCCCGCGGTGCACCGGATGCTCGACGAGCACCGGGCCGGCGGCGCGGATCACAGCCGCCGGTTGTGGACGGTGCTGATCTTCATGCTCTGGCATGCGATCTTCGTGGAGAACAGTGTGGTGCCGCGGATCAGCGAACCGGTCTACCCGGTCGAGCTGTAGCGTTGCCGCTGGCCGCCGGCCCGCCCCCTGCCCCCGGCCCCCGGCCCCCGGCCCCCGGCCGTCGGCAGTCGGCCCCCGGCAGTCGGCCGCCGGCCACCACCCGCCGCGAGCGTAACGCCAGTGCGAAATCCGGGGCTCGAAATCGCAGCCAGGTTACGCTCGCGAACTCTGGGGCAACACCGCGGCGATCTCCGCGGCCGCTTCGTCGCCGTAGGCGCCGGCCAGCCGGGCCACCGCGGCCGTACGGTCCCAGTGCCACTGCTGGGTTCCGGTCGACTCGAGCACCAGCACCGCGACCAGCGACCCCAGTTGGGCGGACCGCGCCAGGCTCAGGCCCGCGCTGCGCCCGGTGAGGAACCCGGCACGGAATGCGTCGCCGACGCCGGTCGGGTCGGTCTGGCTGGTCTCGGGGACAACGCCGACACGCACCGTGGTTCCGTCCGGGTCGACGATGTCGACGCCGTCCTTGCCCAGCGTGGTGACCCGCAACCCGATCTGCGCCATCACCTCGGCTTCGGACCATCCGGTCTTGGACAGCAGCAGGTCCCACTCGTAGTCGTTGGAGAACAGGATGGCGGCGCCGCCGATGAGCTGCTTGATCTCGTCGCCGGAAAGCCTGGCCAGTTGCTGGGACGGGTCGGCGGCGAAGGGCAACCCCAGGGTGCGGCACTCATCGGTGTGCCGGACCATCGCCTCGGGATCGTTGGCGCCGATGATCACCAGCTCGGGGGCGCCGACGGCCGACACCACATCGGCGAGCTCGATCTCCCGGGCCTGCGACATCGCGCCCGGGTAGAACGAGGCGATCTGGGCCATGGCGTCGTCGGTTGTGCAGGTGAACCGGGCCGTGTGCGCAGTGGCGGAGATCAGCACGTGGTCACAGTTGACGCCGTGGGACTGCAGCGAGTCCCGGTAGTCGGCGAAGTCGGTGCCGGCCGCGCCGACGAGCACGGCGTCGCCGCCGAGGACACCGATGGCGAAGGCGATGTTGCCGGCCACTCCCCCGCGGTGCACCACGAGGTCGTCGACCAGGAAGCTCAGCGAAACCTTGGCCAGGTGTTCGGGCAGCAGCTGCTCGGAGAAAAGGCCGGGAAAGCGCATCAGATGATCGGTGGCTATCGAACCGGTTACCGCTATGGTCACTGAATCTCCGTCCTTGTCCGCCTAGCCAATACGCCTAGGCCGTCAAGCCTCTCATGGACGCCGGCGCGGCGCCCGGGGAGTAGCCGCAGCCCGAAAGCGCTTCCGGCGGCAGCACGTGCGCTAGCCTGCCTACAGCATTCATCCGGTTCACGCGCAGCCGGGATGTCCGCGCAGGGGTGTCCGCGCGGATGCCGTCTCACCGACCGATGCCGTCTCACCGACCAGGGTAGGAGAACGAACATGGCAGGTCCGTACCCCCCGGGAGACGCGGCGGGCGGCCCCCCCTACCCCGGCCGGCCCTATCCGGGGCCCCCGACACCCCAGGCACCCCAGGCCCCCCAGGCCCCCCAGGCCCCCCCTGCACCGGTGGCCTACCCGCAGCGCCAGCCGAAACGCCTGCTCATCGGCGTTCTGCTGGCGACCGCACTGGTGGCCGCCGTCATCGCGGCCATCGTCTTGGGAATCCGCGCGAATGGGCCGAATACCGGCGGCTTCTCCGACGGGGCGGCCCGGTCCGCCATCCAGTCCTACCTGGACGCCCTGGCGAACAAGGACACCGGCGTCATCATCGACAACGCGCTGTGCGGAATGGCCGGCGCGGTCAAGGACAAGCGCTCCGACCAGGCGCTGGCCAAGTTGAGCAGTGACGCCTTCCGCAAGCAGTTCTCGACTGTCGAGGTCACCTCGATCGACAAGATCGTCTACCTGTCGCAGTACCAGGCCCAGGTGCTCTTCACGGTGACCGCTACACCCGTCTCCGGCGGACCGTCTCGCCCCGACCTGCAGGGCATCGCGCAGGTACTGTCCCAGAACGGGCAGACCCTGGTGTGTTCGTACGTACTGCGCACCGCTCGGCCACACTAGGCGTAATGGCCAGGCAGGCGTCAACTCCCCCGGCGGACCCGAGCCGGACGTGCGCCAACCGCTCTAGTTGAACGAGTCCCCGCAGGCGCACGAACCGCCGGCGTTGGGGTTGTCGATCGTGAAGCCCTGCTTTTCGATGGTGTCGACGAAGTCGATCGAGGCGCCGTCCACATACGGGGCGCTCATCCGGTCGACGGTCAGCGTCACGCCGCCGAAGTCCGCGGTCAGGTCCCCGTCCAGGGTCCGGTCGTCGAAGAAGAGGTTGTAGCGCAGGCCGGCGCAGCCGCCCGGCTGGACCGCGATCCGCAATGCCAGATCGTCGCGGCCCTCCTGGTCCAGCAGGGATTTCGCCTTGGTGGCGGCGGTCTCGGTCAGGATCACACCGTGGGTCTTGGCGGTCGACTCATTCTGCACCGTCATTGCTATTCCTACCTGCCTGTCCTTACCTGCCTGAGCGCCGGGAACTCGTCGTCGCCCCCGCGCGCGATCGTTTCGCAACCGGTTCAACGGTACCCCGGCGGCCCGGTATTCCCGAGCCGCGCCGCCACCTCCGAGGCCAGCCCCATCAATTGGTTAGCCGCGTCGGCCAGCGCCAATCGCACCGATCCGGCGTATTCGGACATGGCCTGTGCGGACATGATTCCCGACGTGCGGGTGGTGAATTTGTCCACCTCCACCTGCCCGGCCAGCACGATGACCGGAATCCCCTCGCGGCGGGCGGCGGCGGCGATCTCGCCGACGACTTTGCCGTGCAGGGATTGTTCGTCGAAGCGCCCTTCCCCGGTGAGGATCATGTCCGCCTCGGCCAGGTCGCTGGCGAAGTCGGTGAGTTCGGCAAAGATCGCGGCCCCGGATTCACAGCGGCCGCCGACTGCCAGCAGCGCGGCGCCGATACCACCGGCGGCACCGGCCCCGGGTTCGGCACTGACGTCCCGGCCGCCGACGGTGTCCAGCACCAGCGCCCACTCCTGGAGCCGAGCCTCCAACTGCGCCACCGTCTCGGCGTCCGCACCCTTCTGCGGTGCGAAGACCCTGGCCGCACCCCACGGCCCGAGCAGCGGGTAATCGACGTCCGAGGCGGCGATCACCTCGACGCCGGCCAGCCGTCGGCGGGCCGCGTCTATGCCGCCGAGCTCGTCGAGCATGGCTTCTCCGCCGTCGGTGCAGGCACTGCCGCCGAGGCCGATCACGATGCGGCGCGCCCCGGCTGCCAGGCCGGCGTTGACGAGCTGGCCGACTCCGCGGCTGTGGGCGTGCAGCGCGGTCTGCGGCGTCGGGTCGCCGCCCAGCAGCGCCAGTCCGCAGGCCTGCGCGCATTCCAGGTAGGCGGTCCTGGTGTCGGCGTCGAATACCCACGCGGCGTCGACACCGGCGCCCAGCGGCCCCCATACCGGCAGCCGTTGCAGTCCTCCGATGCGCCGGGCCAGTACCTCGATGAAGCCGGGGCCGCCGTCGGATTGCGGCGCAACGATGAACGAGTCCGCCTGCCGGGAGCGGCTCCAGCCGGTGGCGATGGCGGCCGCGGCGTCCACCGCCGATAGGCTGCTGCCGTAGCAGTCCGGGGCCACCAGCATCCGCATCGGCGGTAGCTGTAGGCTGCCGGGTCCCAAGCCGCCAGCAGCCTCGTCGGACCCCCCCGAACCGTTCATCACCGCCAGCGTAGGTCCAGCCGCGTCGGGGCCGCGCGTCGGCTTGCCACGATGCGGTGTCCGGTCCATCTTCACGCCTGGGCGAAGTAACCTGGCTGCTGTGAAACTGCTGGGCCGCAACAAGGAATCCGACGACGGCGCCGACGGCGACAACACGGTGGTGGCGCCGGGCGAGGCTGCCGGTGCCGGCGAGTCAGCCGCCCCGAAGGCCCGGGCCACCAGCCCCAAGGGCCGGCCGACCCCCAAGCGCAGCGCTGCCCGGCAGACCAGGAAGGGCCCGGTCGCCCCGGCTCCGATGACGTCCGCGCAGGCCCGGGCGCGGCGCAAGTCCCTGGCCGGACCGAAACTCAGCCGCGACGAGCGCCGGGCCGCCAAGGCAGAGCGCCGCGAACGCATGGCCGAGCGCCGCGAACGCATGATGGCCGGCGACGAACGCTACCTGCTGCCGCGCGATCAGGGCCCGGTGCGCCGGTACGTCCGCGACGTGGTGGACGCCCGGCGCAACCTGCTCGGGTTGTTCATGCCGGCGGCGCTGTTGCTGCTGGCGGTGATGTTCGGTATGCCGCGACTGGAGCTCTACATGTCGCCGGTGATGATGCTGCTGATGCTGCTGATGACCATCGACGGGATCGTGCTCGGCCGCAAGGTCGGCAAGCTGGTGGACGCGAAGTTCCCGGACAACACCGAAAGTCATTGGAAGCTGGGCATCTATGCGGCGGGCCGGGCCTCGCAGATCCGCCGGATGCGAACACCCCGCCCCGACGTCGAGCGTGGCAGCCGTGTCGGATAGCCGACAGCCGTCCCCCGGCCGCCCGCCCCGGCATGCGCCGTGACGACGATGCCGTCGTGATCGGGTTTCCGGCCGTAGGGTCCCCCGACGTCCAGGGCACCCCCGCCGGCCCGGCCCAGGCCTCGGGCACCCTGGGCAGGCTCGGGAACCTGGCCGTGTGGGTGGCGGCCTGCCAGGGGCAACACCCGCCGCACCAGTTCGAGCGTGCCCGGGTGGTGCTGTTCGGCGAAGGTCACGACACCACGCTGATCGACGCTCTGGCGCACCTCGGCGGCGCGACCGTGCGGGTCGCGGGCCTGGGAGCGGATCTCCCGTCGGAGCCCCGATCCGAGGAGTCCCGGGAGGAGACGATTCGCGCCATCGGCGCGGGCCGGCGGATTGCCGACGAGGAGGTCGATGCGGGCGCCGACCTGCTCATCGCAGGCGCCCCGGGCACCGGCACCACCGTTGCCGCCGCGACTCTGGTGGCCGCACTGACGAACACCGAGCCGGTCGCCGTAATCGGCTTCGGGGCCGGTCACCGTGTGGACGATGCCGGCTGGTCGCGCCGGACGGCGGCGGTGCGCGACGCGCTGTTTCAGGCGACGCCGGTGCTCGACGATCCGGTCGGGTTGCTGGATGCCTGCGCCGGCGCCCACGTCGCCGCGATGGCGGGCTTCTGCGCGCAGGCCGCGATCCGCCGCACCCCGCTGCTGCTCGACGATATGGCGGTCACCGCCGCGGCACTGGTCGCCGAGAAGCTGGCGCCCGGTGCGCGGCAGTGGTGGCAGGCGGGGCACCGGGCCGGCGGGCCCGGTCATTCCCTGGCGCTGGACGCTTTGGCGTTGGAGCCGGTCCTCGACCTGTCTGTGATGCGCGGCCATGGTGTTGGCGCGGCGGTGGCACTGCCGATCCTGCGCGCCGCGGTGGCGGCGGCGTCCTCGACGGCCGCCTCATGGGGCCAATATTGATCGTTGACCTGGCATTTTCCTCGAAGGCACCACATTTTTCCGAAATCGTGGCCCGTTCCGTCCGGAGTCGGGTAGAGTCGCCTACGCCACGAACGAACTTGCGACTTAGGGGAAGAAACCAACATGAGTTTTGTGGGATTGCCACCGGAGATCAATTCGCTGCGGATGCTCCTCGGGGCCGGCTCGGCGCCGATGCTGCAAGCGGCCGCAGCCTGGAACGGCCTGGCCGAGGAACTCGGCTCGGCCGCCAGCTCCTTCTCCTCGGTCACCTCGAACCTGACCGGCCAGGCCTGGCAGGGCCCGGCCGCGGCCGCCATGGCCAACGCCGCCGCCCCCTACACCGCCTTCCTGGAAGCCGCCTCCACCCGTGCCCTGGGCGCCTCCGCCCAGGCCAACGCGGTGGCCAGCGCGTTCGAAACCGCCCGCTCCGCGATGATCAACCCCGAGGCGATCGCCGCCAACCGCAACGCGTTTGTGCAGCTGGTGCGCTCGAACTTCCTGGGCCTCAACGGACCCATGATCGCCGCCGCTGAAGGCATCTACGAAGAATTCTGGGCCGCCGATGTGGCTGCGATGTTCGGCTACTACGGCGGCGCCTCGGCCGCGGCCGGGCAACTCGCCTCCTGGAGCCAAGCCCTGCAGGGCCTGCCCGGTATCGGCGCCGCGGTCGGCAGCGCCGAAGCCGCCTTGACCAACTTGGGTGCGGGCAACCAAGGTGTCGGCAACCTCGGCATGGGTAACAACAACCTGCCGCTTCCGAAGAACATCGCCACCGGCGCTACCCTCGGCGGCTTTGGCAATGATCCCCTTGATCCTGTTCCTCTCGGTGGT
>NZ_JBKECZ010000087.1:0-138459 GCF_047975165.1 Mycobacterium sp. | reverse complement strand
CGGCCAGCGGCCAAGGCGGCACAGCGGGCAGAGGCGGCGAAGCGCAACACTACGGTCGCGGCGACGCCACGGGCGGCGATGCCGGCATCGGCGGCGAAGGCAGCACGCCCGGCAGCGACAACACCGGCGGCCACGCGACCCAAGAGCCAACCGGTACCGGTAACGCCACCGGCGGCGACGGTGGCCCGGGCGGCGACTCGGCGAGCGGCAAGGCCGGGCAGGGCGGCGCCGGCGGCGCGGCCACCATCGAAAACACCTCCTCAACGGCCACCGCCAAAGGCGGCGACGGCGGCGACGGCGGAGAATCGACCAGCGCCCAGGGCGGCCAGGGCGGCGTCGGCGGCGCCGCAACGCACTATGGCAAAGGCGACGCCATCGGCGGCAAAGGGGCCACCGGCGGCAAAGGAGCCACCGGCGGCTTCGCCGGCGTCGGCGGCCCCGCGACCCAAACCGCTACCGGCACCGGTAACGCCACCGGCGGCAACGGTGGCACCGGCGGAATCAGCGATACCGGCAACGGCATGAATGGCCAAACCGGCGGCAAGGCCACCATCAACAATGCCGCATCGTCCGCGACGGCCACAGGCGGCCCGGGTGGCCAAGGCGGCGACACCACCGCCGAGGGCAAAAACGGCGGTAAGGGAGGCACCGGCGGCTTCGGGACCACCAATGGCAGCGGTCCGGGCATCGGCGGCACGGGCGGCGACGGCGGTGACAGCACAGCTGCAACGGGCAGCGGCAAGGGCGGCGGCGGCGGCACAGGCGGCAACGCCCACGGCGGGGCGGGTACCACACCCGGTTCTGGCGGCACCGGTGGCAGCGGCAACGGCGGCAGCGGGAGCAACGGCGGCAGCGGATCGGTCGTGTAGTAGAAAAGTTCGACCTCGCCAGGTTCGCACACCCGGATGCCACCGCGGATTAGAGTGGGCGCGACGGATGGGAGCCCCATGTCTGAGAAGAGCCCCAAGCCTGAGAAGCAGGCGCGCCACGCAATGCCCAAAGCCGGTCGCTACATCGCCTCGCTGCGCACCGTCCGGTTCTGGGCGACACCGGTCCTGATCACGCTGGCCCTGATGTGCGCGCTGGCGGGGCTGTACCTGGGCGGCATCCTGAACCCGGCGACCAACCTGCGGCATTTCCCGATAGCGGTGGTCAATCAGGACGCCGGCCCCTACGGCACACAGATTGTCACCGGCCTGCTCGCCAGCCTGGACAAAGACCAGTTTGACGTTCGCGAGGTCTCCGAGGCCGACGCGAAGAATCTGCTGGACCGCGCGCAGGTGTACGGGGAGATGCTGATACCGCCGTCGTTCTCCTCCAGGGTGCGTGATCTCGGGGAAAGCGCGCTGACCGCCAATCGGACCGAACACCCGACGATCAGCATCTCGACCAATCCGCGGGCGGGCACGATGGGCGCCGGCATTGCCGGCCAGACCCTGGCCCAGGTCGCGGCGACCGCCAACACCAAATTGGGCCAGCAACTGTCGGATCAGGTGCTGGCACAGGCCAACGGCGCGCCGCTGGCCGGCGCCTCGCTGCTGGCCGTCGCCGATCCCATCACCATCGAATCGGCACCGTACAACCCGCTGCCCGACGGCACCGGAAAAGGACTGTCGGCGTTCTACTACGCACTGCTGCTGCTGCTGGCCGGCTTTACCGGAAGCGTGGTGGTGAGCACTCTGGTGGATGCGATGCTCGGCTATGTGCCGTCGGAGTTCGGTCCGGTGTATCGGCTGGCCGAACAGGTCAACATCTCCCGGTTCCGGACGCTGCTGGTCAAATGGGCGATCATGGCGATCCTGGCGTTGCTGACCTCGGGCGCCTACCTGGGGATCGCGGACAAACTCGGTATGCCGATCCCGCTGGGCCCGCAGTTGTGGCTGTACGGGGTGCTGGCGATCACCGCGGTGGGCGTCACGTCGAGCTCGTTGATCGCCGCGCTGGGTTCGGTGGGCCTGATGGTCAGTATGTTGGTCTTCGTGTTCCTCGGGCTACCGTCGGCCGGTGCGACGGTGCCGCTGGAGGCGGTGCCGCCGTTCTTCCACTGGCTTTCCACCTTCGAACCGATGCACCAGGTGTTCCTCGGGGTGCGGTCGCTGTTGTACCTCGACGGCCACGCCGATGCCGGGCTGTCCCATGCGCTGTGGATGACAGGGCTGGGTCTGGCGATCGGGCTGGCGTTCGGCGCCGTCGTCACCCGCTTCTACGACCGCAAGAGCCTCTACCGGGTCCCAGGCGCCGTTGCGCACGCGATCACCGCGGAGCATCAGGCCCGCCACCAGGCACAGGAAAAGACGCGGACCGACGCAAACGTCGAAGCAAACACCGAGCCCAGCGCCGCGGCAGACTCCAGCGGCAATATCGCGGACGACACCGCCGGCAACACCCCCGGCGACGCCCCCGACTACACAACCAGCGCGCGGAGATCCGCGACCGCCCCGGAAACCTCAAGCGAGGAAACGTAATTCAACCGGCTACCGGCCGTCACAACCGTGTTACCAAAGTTGACACTGTGACTGAAGTGACGGATTCTGGTCTGGTTGTTTCGCTGACCTCGGCAAAAGGGGTGCCCGGTGCTGACGCCATCCGCTGTGCTGCGCCGAGCGACGGTGAGCTGTGCCGCGCTGGCCGCCGCTCTCGCACTGGCCTGCACCACCGGGCAGCCGCTGGCGCGCGCCGACAACGCTGGAGCCGGCCGCGAGATGCTGGCACGTGCCATCGCCGGAACCCGGGGTTCCTACCTGGTCTACAACTTCGGCGGCGGCCACCCGATGCCGCTGCTCAACGGCGCCGGCCACTGGTACGAGATGAACAACGGCGGCCACCTGATGATCATCAAGGCGGCGTCGAGCCGGCTGGCCCCGCACCTGCTGGTCGACAGCCACCGCGGCGACCAGGCCCGCTGCGAAAACAATCCCGGGGCCCGCACCGGCGAGGGACTCTGGCAGGCCTCCGAGATCTACTCGCCGCTGCGCGCCTGGGCACGACTGGGCCAGCCGACCATCGCGATCAACGCAAACTTCTTCGACATCCGCGGCCAGAAGGGCGGATCCTGGCGAACAACGGGTTGCAGTTCCCCGCTGGGCGCCTTCGTGGACAACACCCGCGGGCAGGGCCGCGCCAACCAAGCCGTGACCGGCACCGTCGCCTACCCGGGCAAGCAGGGCCTGTCCGGCGGCAACGAGGTCTGGACGCCGCTGACCACGATGATCCTGCCGGCCGGCGGAATGCCCTTCGTGCTGCGCCCCGAAGGCGGCCAGGACTACGACCTCGCGACGCCGGTCGTCGAGGACCTGCTGAGTAAGAACGCGAAATTCGTCGCGGTCGCCGGAATCGGGCTGCTCTCACCCGGCGACACCGAGCAACTCCACGACGGCGGCCCCAGCGCCGCACGCACGGCCCTGGCCTACTCCAGGCCCAAGGACGAAATGTACATCTTCGAAGGCGGCAGCTACACCCCGGACAACATCCAGGACCTATTCCGGGGCCTGGGCAGCGACACCGCCGTGCTGCTCGACGGCGGCGGCTCGTCGGCGATCGTGCTGCGCCGCGACACCGGCGGCATGTGGGCCGGCGCCGGCGTGCCCAAGGGATCGTGCGACACCCGCCAGGTGCTGTGCGACTCCAAGGAACGCGCGCTGCCCAGCTGGCTTGCCTTCAACTGACCCCGGCACTCCCCCGCTCCCGCGTCCCCGCTCCCGGGGCTCGGGTCGCGGGGCACCGGCCGCTGGGCACCGGTCGCGGGGCACCGGCCGCTGGGCACCGGTCGCGGGGCACGGGGCTCGGGTCGCGGGGCACCCGCCGCCTCGGCTCTCCCGCGCCCTGGCCAACGGGAACGCCCCCTTACACCTGCGGCGTCACATCCAGCGAGGTCACCGTCGTCATCCGGCTGACCAGCCACTTACCCTTCTCCCGCCGCATGATCAGGCGGTACGACAGGTACTGCAACGACGGAATGTTCTTTTTCATCGGAGTGGTGGCGGTGGTGTTGGTGTAGACCAGCACCACCGCGTTCGGCCCGTCCACGGATTCGACGGCCACACCGGCGACCTCGGTGCTGTTGGTCATCTTGAATTGCTTGTTGGGTCCGACTACCTTCTCGTCGACGAATTTGCGGTACTGCGCGCCGAAGTCACCGGTGAGGTACTTGCCCGCCCGGTCGGAAAGGGTGTCGATGTTCTCCGGCGTGTAGCTCCACAGGGTGGTGATCGCCCGTACCGCCGCACGCGCGACCTGCTGCTTGATGTCGACGGTTGCGCGATCGGCCAGATACGGCTGCACCGCCGCGCCGGCAAACGCGGCGGCCGCCACGAACAACGTCACCGCCAGTGCCAGGAGCGCGGCCGCCGGCAGCCGCGGCATCCGCCTCTTCCCCGGTTTGGCAGTGTCGTCCTGGGCCTCGGCCTCAGTCGCGGAGTCGGGCTCAGCCCCGGACTCAGCCGAGGCCTCGTCGGCGGCCTCGTCGGCATCGTCGGCATCGGCGGGGGCGTCCGGCCCAGCGGGGCCGTCGTCGACGGCACCCGCGGCATCGGCCCCGTCTCCCGCGTCGACGGCCTGGTCCTCCGAGGTCGCATCGCCCGCCCCGGCCTCGTCCGCAGCGGCCCCGGCCTCGTCCGCAGCGGCCCGGGCCCCGGCACCGGCCCCGGCCATCAAATCACCTGTTGCAGGTTGCTGATCTTCCACTGATTCCCTTCCTGCACAGCCGTTGCGGCCCAGCGGTTGGTGTTGTCGACAACTTGCTTGCCGTCGGGAGACTTGGACGTCACATCCGTTGCCACCAGAACCGTGACACTCCCATCGTCGTTCCACCTTTCGGCGCCAGCTTCCAGGACGGTCCCTGTCGACGGCTCGGCGCGGGCGACCTGGATCAGGATCTCGTTGCCCTTGGCCTCAAATTCCTTGCGAAAGGTTCCAGTCGCTTGCGCCAAGATGTTGTCGACGTAATCGTTGGCGTGAAACGGATCGATCGACGTAAAGCCGGTCATGAACCATTTGACGTAGTTGACGGCCTGCGCGGTTCTGTCGGCGGTCCGGTCCCGTGACTCGTGGTCGACAAGAAGCAGGGCGGAGACGGTGAATGCTGCCAGCATCAACAACGTCGCGGCTGCGCTCACGATCGCCAGACCCCGCCGCACCGGCGGGAGCGACCGAGCGACCAGCAGCGACGGCTCGCCGCGATCGAACCTGCGGCGCGGACTCATCGTCCACCGCCGGCCGGCTTGGGTTTGGTCAGCACGGCGAGGTCGTCGACAAGCCAGCGACCATCAACGTCGAGGAATCGCACCCGGACACTCGCGGTGATGTATCGCATCTGCTGCCCGTCGCCACGACGGCCCTGCAGGAACAGCAACATCGTCACGCGATCCGGCGTCGCCGCCAGGATGGAGTTCGACGAACCCCAGTACTCGTTGACGACTGGCTGCCCCTTCTCCACGATCTGCTGCTGAGCCGCCAACTGGGGCCGGTAGGTGCCGGTGGTCAGCGACAATGCCCGGGTGAAATCCTCATGCAGAGTTCTCGGGTCGTAGGTGAGCATCTGGGCCACAATTTTCGGCCCGTGGTCCGATAGTTCCGCACGAGCCCGGTCGGTTTCCTGGGCGGTTGCGTATACCACCGCGTAGCTCACGCTCGCAGCCCCGATGCAGATCGCCGTCGCGACGGCCAGCATGATCGCCGTCCATCGCCGCACCTTCTCCGACTGCCCGGGCGAATCGACCGCGCGCACCTCTGTTCGCAGCAACAGGTCGGCGAATGTCCGGTTCTCGGCGTCCCAGAGCGGGAAGAGCCAGCCGACGAAGACCGCGCCGGTATCCAGCAGGTGTGCCAGATCGCGCAGCAGCAGCCGCCACGCACCCGCCGGCGCGCTGTCGCGGCGCACAACGACAATACCGAACAGTGCCCGCCCCAGACTCCACCCGGTGATCGCCGGCAACAGCAGCCGGTTGACCAGAACCGCCAGGATCACCGCACCCAGGGTCGACATACATGCCCACCACCACACCGTGCGCACGGGCAGTGTCCAGCCGGCAGCCGCCAGGCACGCCGACGCGCCAAGACCCGGGAAAACATCAACCGAGAGGGCAGCGGCGCGCCGGCCCCAGGAGGCCAGAACCCTCCCCGGGGCATCCCGCTCGACGTCAGCGATCCGGATGTCTTCGGCCACCGCCGTCACTTAGTCACCTGGTCGAGCCTCGAGATCTTGTAGGTGCCATCAACTGGCGTCATTCTCACCCGCAGCCGATATCCCGCCTCTTGCCCCTGGGCCTCCTCGTTGGACACCTTGACCCGCAGGGCCACCAGCACATCGACCGACCCGTCGGGGTTGTCGCGCTCGACCGCTGACCGCATATCGGACACCTGCAAGTGGACATTCGCCGCCTGGTATGCCTGAACGAGCATGCCGCTGTAGAGCAGGGCCTGAGTGCGAAACTGGTCGGTGCCGCAGTCGATGATCTTCTGCTGGCTGGTGGCCATGCTTGCGGTGTCCGGTGCTTGAGTGGCCCCGATGCATTCCTGAGCCGCCTTGAGGGCGGCCGAATTGCTGCCTGCAAGCCCCCGGGCTTCGCCCTGAAGGCGCAGCGTGTAGTAACCGGTGGCGCCGAGTACGCCGGCAAGCAGCATCAGAACCACGGAAATCGACGTCAACCAACGCCGATTAACCCGCGAGAGGTTGCCGGTGTCGCCGGCGGCTTCACGAGCGGCCTCTGCGGCGTCCGCGGAATCTGGAACGGCGGATGCGGCGCTGCTGCCCTCGGCCACCTCACCGGTCGGCTTGCATTCGGCCGCACCGGTCCCGCTCCGGGTTTCCCCAGAATCCGCGTCAGTCACCTCGGTGTTGGTCAGGTCGGTCCCGGGTTCGGATTCTTCGAAAGCCTCGCCTGTCACCTTCGGATCACCGTCCGCCTCGCCGGCGTCGATGGGGTTCAACTGGCTGGCGCCAGCATCTCCTTCCATCCGTCGTCTCCTGTTTTGGTCGAGTTTTCGACGGAGTATGTCACCCCGTCGGGCCCCACCAGCTCTCCACTTTGCGCGCTGTAGACCGCTGCGGGCGGCCCGCCCGGAGTGTAGACGCAGGGGTTGGGCTGCTGTCCGTTGCACTCTACTGAACCCGAACCGGGTCGCGTCAGCGGATCGCTCTTCGGCGGAGGTGTCTGACCTCCCGGCGGCAGCTTGTCGGCCGGCAGCGGGTTCAGACCGTTGTTCACCGAGGGCGCCGGGATCACCATGCCCGGTTTAACCGGCTGGTCACATCGGGCCGCCGGCGCCGGGCAGCTCAGCAGCTGGTTCGGGTCGCCGTACCACGGGTTGGTGCCGGCCGGCTCGTACGGCTGGTCGCTTCGGCATTCCCGCGGCGACGCGGCGCGCTTTCCGGGAACGTCGACACACGGAATGTTGCGTGACCCGCGCACACTGTTCGCCGGTGTGTCCATCGGGATCTTGCAGTAGGTGCCGACTGGCAGCGGAGCCAGCGAGGTGTCTGAGAACGAACGCCACTGTTCCGGCGAGATGAACCCGGTAAGGCACGGCGGCGGCTGGTTGATCGCCAACGCCAAGTCGAGTGCGGCCGCACCCTTAAACGGCGTAGCCACCGTTTCGGCGATCGACACACCCTGTGGCAGGTACACCATGATCTGCTCCAGGCCCTTGTGGTAGCGCTTCGTCATATCCGCCAGGACCGCTACGTTGGCCAGGGTCTGGGGCAGCGAGTCATGCACGCCGCTGAAGACCTCGTTGACCTGGTCGGCGGTCGGCGCTGCCTGCGACAGAATACTGTCCAGATGCTGATTCTCCTGGGCGGACTGGGCGGCCAGCGCATTCAGGTTGCGTGCCCACCGTTCGATCGCGTCACCCGAGGTCACCTGGCTGTCCAGGATAGGCCCCGCGTTTTCGATGATGTCGTTGACGTCATTGATATTCGTACGGAAGTCGCCGGCGTATGCCTGGGTGGCGTCGACCAGGCGCTGTAGGGCGGGCCCCAATCCGCCGACTGCCTGCGCCGTCTCGTCGAGGATAGCCGGGATCTTCTCCTTGGGCAGAACCGCGAGGCCCTCGTTTGCGGTGTCCAACGCGGGCCCTACCTCATGGGGAACGGTGCCCTTGGTGATCGTTTGGCCAGCCTTGAAATACTTGCCAGACGACCCGGTGGAAACCAAGTCCAGATATTGCTCACCGACTGCCGATACCGAGTGGACGTTGGCTGAGGCGTCGATCGGGATATCGTAGCTGCTGTCAATGCTCAGCGTGGCCTTCGCACCCCAGGATGTCGGCTGGACATCGGTGACTTTTCCGATCGTGACGCCGCGGTAAGTCACGTTGGCTGTCGGGTAGAGGCCACCCGATGCCGGCAGGTTTGCCGACAGCTGGTAACGGCCGATTCCGACCAGCGTCGGCAGTTGCAGGTAGTAGATACCCAGGATCGACAGGGCCGCGACCGTCAATGCCAGGAACATCCACAGCTGTCGCTTAATAAAAGGGGTCAGCATTGGCCTCGCTCCGCCCTTTCGACGAGTGGTCCACCGGGAGCGTCATTCGGGTTCGAGGTGTAGCGCACATCGGGGATCATCGTCTCCGGGTCCCGCCCGAACGACTGTTCCAGCGCGCGCAGCGCACCGGAGAAGCCGGTGCCGGTCAAGATCGCGTTGTCCATCGAGCTGTACGTCACGTCGATCGTGGACGTCAGGTTCAGATAGTCTCCGCGCATCACTGTTGGCACAGCATCGACGGCGTACGGCTGTGTGAGGATCAGCTTCAACGCCTTGATCAGATACTGCGAGGATTTCCCCAGCTCGCGCAGCGGGCACTGCTGGGCTTGCAGGTTCGTGTACAGCGGGCCGCGCGCCTCCGACAGGTACTGTTCGGTCACCCCACCCAACCTGCCGACCGCGTCGACCGCGTTGATCAACAGATCCTTGGTGTCAGCGAAATGCTGGATCACCGGCGGGAAGTCGGTAAGGACCCGTTCCAACACATCATTGCGGGTGCCGACATAGGAAAGCAGCCGGTTGGTCGAGTCGATTGCGTGGGTGATGTCGTCGCGCTGCTCGTTGAGCTGCCGGGTGAATGTATCGAGCTTGGTGAAGAAGTTCCGAATCTCCCCGGCGCGGCCGCGGAAGATCTCATACACCTCGTTCTGCAGCGTTTCCAGGTTGGGAACGCCGCCGCCGCGCAGGACCAGCGAGATCACGGCAAGCGTCTGCTCGATGCTGGGATACACCGATGAATTCTTCAACTGGATCGTACTGCCGTTGCGCAGTCGGCCAACCGGATTCTCCGGTGAGAGTAATTCCACGTGTTGCGACCCGAGCAAGCTGGTCTGCCCGATCTTCAACTCGACGTTCTCCGGCAACTGTACGTCGCTTTGCAAGCCGAGCGTCAACTTGGCGACCCAGTTGTCCAGCTCGATCTTCCGGATAGAGCCGACTTGAATATCGGCGACCATCACCTTGCTGTTGCCGTTGATCGCCAAGGTGTCCGGCACGTAGGCGTAAACGGTGTAGGCGTCTTTGCCGGAACCTATCGCTCCGGGAATCGGAACCTGAGAGATCCCGTTCCAGCCGCACGAGCTCAACGTAAGCACCGCCACCAGCAGGACCATCGCCTGCCAGAGGCCCCGGCGCAGGCGCCCGGCCACCCTCAGCGCAGTCACTGACCCGCTCCCATCTCAGCCGGAAGTGGACCTCCCACGGGCGCCGGCGTCGGAGCTACCGGCCCCGGTACCACGCCGGGCCCGGGTGGCGGCGGCGGAATGGGAACCTGAGCCTGCAGCCCGATTGGCGGAATGATGGGGACCTCGTCGTAGGCGTTCGGCGGCCCCGGAGGCGTCTGTAGGGTGGATTCAACGGGAGCGATGTCGGGTCCACCCATCAGTTCGGACAACGATTCCGGGGTTAACAGGCCCGCTGTGATCGGACCGACTTCCTGCCCCTGCATCCCCGGGGCAACGATCCAGCCCTCCTGGGTGTTCTTGTGTGACAGCGGCGTGTCGGGCACCCAGATGCCCGGAACGGTCGTGTCCTTGTAACCCGGCGGCGGCTGCAGCCGCGGTTCTGAATAGGCGACTTGCTTGGGCAGGATCTCAGCGGTGTTGAATCCATTGAAACCGAACGGGAAATAGTTGAATTTGATCGCATCCAGGACCGGCGCCAAATATTGTGCGCAAAGCTCAGCCGACTCTTGATAACCCAGCCGGCTTCCCGCCTGTACGGAACTGCAGATGAATTGCATCGGGTTGGCGAAGTTGGTGATCTCGGGCACCGCGACCACCGAGCCGTGCGCCGGGTGGTAGATCTGGTTGATGTTGGATGCGGCCGTCGGCAGCACGTGCAGCGCCGTCTCCAAACCGTTCAACGCATCGGGCTGCATCACGGCGTTGGTCACTTCCGCGAGGTTGTTCACGTCCGAGATCAGGACCTCGTGGTTTTCGTCCAGCCACGGGCGCATCGTGGTGAGCAGACTGTCGAATTGCTGCATCGCCGCGGCAAGCGCCTGATCGGTACTCGCCAAGCGGCCGGAGACGTCCGCAAGATTCTGGTTGAGAGCTACGAACTGCTGATCGTCGGCGTGTAGCGCGTTGACGAACAACGCCAGGCTCTTGACCACCCCGAAGAAGTCCCCGCGCCCCTCGTTCAGCGCGCTGAAGGCCGTGGCCAGATTGTTCAGGGCCGCGTTGAGCTGCTTGCCTTTGCCCTCGAGCCCATTGGCAAATGAGGTGATGACCTCACCGAACGGGCCGGTGGGCTGTTCCGGTGTCGGTCCGAGCTTGTCGATGATATCGGTGATGGCGTTGCGCAGCTCGTCCCACTCCGCCGGCACCTGCGTCCGCTCCATGGGGATTACCGCATTGTTTGCCATCACGGGGCCGCCCTTGTAGACCGGCTCCAGCTGAATCGCACGGGAAGCGACCAGAGTGGGGTTCAGGACAATAGCCGAAGCGTTGGCGGGAACCTTGTACTTGTTGCTGTAGTGGAAAGTCACCTTCATCTTGTCGCCGGCCGGATCGATTCTGTCGACGCTGCCCACCTGCAAACCCATGATCTGGACTTTGTCCCCCGGATACAGGGCGTTGGCCGCGGTCAGATAGACGACCACAGTGTTGTTGGTCAGCTTCTGGTACAGCTTCCAGCCGACTGACGCTGCCCCCACGCCGAGGATGAGAACCACCGCTCCCATGACCATGGTCGCCCGTGACATTGCCGGCATCCGGAAATTTCGGGCGTTGAAGATATTGCTCAATTCTCACTCCCTCCGGCCGCGCCACTACCACCGGTTCCACCCGCGTTGATGAACGGAGCGGGCAGCATGGGTCCGGGCCCAGGCGGTGCCGGCTGGCCCGGTGGCAATCCTGGCGCCATGCCCGACGGTGGCGGTACCGGCCCAGCCGGCCCCACCGGTTCGGTGCGGGCACCCGGCGGCGCATCCGCCGGCAACGGAACCGGAACCCCTGGCGCATCCGGCGCGGGATCGCCCGGCCGGCCCGCAATCGGGATCCCCGGTCCGTGCGGCACCCCCTCCGGATTCGGCTCGGAAACCTGAATGTCCAGTGGGGCGGGGAATCCCGGGCCACCGAACGGACCGCTTATAACCCCCATGCAAGGCAACGGATTCGCCGAGGTCGGGAACGCGTCGGCCGCCGGGGTGTAGGAGCATGGCGTTCCGGGCGGTACTCCCGGTCCGGGGTGTTCCGGGGTGCCTTCCAGCAAAGTCGGCGCCGGCGGCGGTGCACCGTTGGGGAAGCGGGTGCCGTTGGGGTCGGGGAACCGGTAGGCGGGCAGGCCCGCACCGCCCCAGAACTCTTCGGGATCCAAGCCACGCTTCTTGAATGCGGCATCGATGAACGGCTGGATAATCTGGCCGGGGACCAGATTGTGGATGACGATCTTGAAGAACGGGCCGGAACTGATCGCCTCATTCAACGATGGAAGGAACGCGCCGACCATTTCCAGGCCCTTGGCGAGGTCGGCTTTGCGCACCACCAGAATATTTGTCAGGCTTCGCAACTGCTCCAGGACATGGTTGATATTGGGATTGTCCTGGAGTAGCCCCTCCGCCTGCACGGAGAAGGCTGCGATATTCCCCAGCAGCGCATCGATGGCGTAACCGCGCTCGTTGAACGCCGCCAACAGCGTCTGGGCATTGACCAGCAGCCGGTCCACCTGCTCGCTGCGATCACCGAGCACGCTGGCCACCTGGTTGGCCTGCGCGAGCAGATGCTTAAGTTCCTCGTCGCGCTTGCCCAGGGTGTCGGAGAACCTGGCAACTCCGTCCAAGGCCGGACTGAGCTCCGGATAGGTCTGGTCGACAGTTTCCGACAGCACGTGCAGCGACTTCTTCACCGTGTCGATGTCCCAGCCGGTGGCGGCCTTGGTGAGATCCAGAAATGCGTCGTAGATCTGATACGGAGTGGTGCTCTGCCCCAGCGGCAGGGTTCCCCCGGGAGCCAGGGTCTGGTGGCCCCGGGCCTCAACCTCCAGTGTCTTCTTTCCCAGCAGGGTGTCGGTACGGATTTGCAGCCGGCTCTCGGTGCCGATCGTGTTGGTACCGAGGGAAAACTTCATCCGGATGTGGTCACCCTCGATGGCCAGGTCCTCGACGCGGCCGACATCCATACCGGCGATACGCACCTTGTCCCCCTTGTTGATGCCGCCGGTATCGGTGAACTGCCCGTAATAGCTGGGCCGGGCCATCAGCATAGGGACGCTGGTGAAACTCTGACCAACACCGACGACCAGCAGGGTTACCGCAACGCCCATCAGCCCTAGCCGGTATCGATTCGGTGGTTCCAAGGTTCTCATTGCGGCGAGCACCTCCCCGATGGCTGGTGGAGGAGCCGCACCGTCCGGACGGGGCCACCAGGTTGCAGGCCGTTGATACGCAGGCTGATGTCGCAGCTGTAGAAGTTCACGAAGTCTCCGTAGGACCCGACGGTGCGGCCGATCATGTTCAGTGCCGTCGGCAGTTTGTGGAGGAAGTCATCGAGCTCATCGCCCTGGTCGATCAGCGGCTGCTGAATCGCGTCGGCGTAGTTGATCGCCTTCTTGATCAACGCCCGATCCTCGGCAAGCAGGCCAGCCACCGTACCCGCCGAGCTGCTGATGTTGGCCGTGCCGTCGGCCAGCGAATCGCTGTGCTCACTGAGTCCGGTGATCAACACCTCGAGATTGTTGACGGTGCCGTCGAATTCCTGACGATGGCGGACCGTGGTGTCCAGCACTGTGTTCAGATTCGTGATCACCTCGCCGATCGCCTGATCCCGGTCGGCAAGCTGCGAGGTGAGCTGCGCGGTCTGGCGCAGGATGTCGTTGATTGTTCCACCCTGCCCCTGGAACACGGTGATCAGCGACGCCGCGATGGTGTTGACCTTTTCCGGGTTCAACGCGCGGAACACCGGCTTGAAACCGCCGATCAACGCGTCCAAGTCCAATGCGGGCGACGTCCGCGAAACCGGGATGAAGCCCCCCGGCGGCAGGCGGTCTCCGAATCCGTCACCCTTGCCGCGCTCCAGTTCCAGGTAGCGGTTGCCGATCAAGTCGAGGTAGCGGACTTGCGCCGTCGTCGACTGGTAGAGCTGAACGGAACGGTTCACATCGAAGTCCACAACGACGCGCGTACCGCCCGCGACGAGGTGCACGTCGTCGACCTTGCCGATCTCCACGCCGGAGGCACGCACGAACTGACCAGGCCGCAATCCGCTGATGTTGTCGAATTCGGCGGAGTACGTGTAGGTACGGTCGAAGCGAATCTGACCGAACACGATGATGATCATGATGGTGAACATCATCAGCACCGCAACAAAGATGCTGAGTTTGACTAACGTCCCGGTGATTTTCATGGGTTGATCGTGTTATCCCCTACCTGACGGCCCCATACGTACTCATTCAAGAAGGGCGAACCGACCTCTAAGTGGTTATAGGGAGCAATGCTGTTGCCGGTGTCCATAACGAGTTCAGGTGCCGGCCACAGCTCTCTGCTGATGTGCTGCCAGCACCCCGGGGCGCCGCCGGGACCGCCTCGCGCGTTCACCCGCGGCAGGTTCTCCGGGTAGGTGTAGGGATTGGGCGCACCACCCACAAGCCCCGCGGCTAGCCCACCGACCTGCGACAACAGCAGGGGAACCATCGACACCGGGTTGAGCATGAGGCCCAGACCAGACATGACCTGGGTGTGGGTGTTCAGCGAGTAGCCGTTTCCGCCGAGTGCCTCCCGCGCCACCGGCTCCATGTCGTAGTACTTGCGCAGAGTGCAGTTGATCTCCGGGCTGTAGGTGTCCAGTAGCTGGGAGGTAGGTACCGAGTCGGTCATGCCCCGCGCAAGATACGGGCCGCCCCGTTCGAAAACGTCGGCGCCGTTGTTGCCCAATCCTGCGGCCGCCAGCAACGCCTGGTCCAGTTCACGCTGGTGAGCGTTGATGGTGCGGGCCGCCGGCACCGAGTTGTCCAGGAAGTCCATCAGGTCCGGTGCGGCGTCGGCGTAGACGTCACCGAGCGCCGCGAGTTGCTGGACGTCGCGCCGAGCCTGCGGCATCTGCGGGTTGACGTCGTCGAGGACCGCGTTGGCGTTGACGATCGCCTCCCCAAATCGGTCCCCTAGCCCGGTTAGCGCTTCCGCAGCCGCACTCAGCGTCAAGTTGAGTTTGACCGGGTCCACCTTCTCCGCGATCGAAGTCAGCGTCTGGAACATCGTGTTGATTTCGGTGGTCACCGCCGACGCCGTGATCGTTCTACCGGCCCGCAGGTGCCCGCGAGAGATGTCGTTGTCGTTGTCGTCCCGCGGCGTCGTCAACGACACGTACTTACCGCCGAACACGGTGGTGGCCTTGATTTCAACATGCACGTTCTCTGGCACAACCCCGTTGGGACCGAGATACTTCGGGTCGACCAGCAGACCGAACTTCGCGGCCGGCTTGCCGTCCTGCGTGACCTCGCGGATGCTGTCGACGCGGCCGATCTGAACCCCGTTATAGGTGACCTTCGACCCGGGATCCATCACCAGCCCGGCACGCTCGGAGAGCATCGTCAACTTGTCCGTCGGCGTGAATCCGCCACGGAACTGCACGTACACCAGCGACGTCAACAGCGCCAGCACCGCGAAGGCGCCGAAGCCGACCGTCTTGTAAGGCGGATTCTTGGCCTTGTTGACTTTCCCGGGACTGGTCATGGCGCTACACCGTCAGTGCGAAGTTGGGGTCGACGCCGTAGAGCGCCAACGCGGCGGACAGGACAACCACATCGACCGACACCAGCGAGAACCGCATCGACCGGCCGACAGCCTCACCCACGCCGACGGGCCCGCCGCCGGCGTTGTAGCCGTAGTAGCAGTGGGTCACCATCACCACAATGGCGATGATGATGGCCTCCAGGAACGACCAGAACACGTCGTCCGGCCGCAGGAACGTGCGGAAGTAGTGGTCGTAGGTGCCCGGCGACTGGCCGTACATCCCGGTGGTCGCCGCCTGCGGCGCGATGAAGGACATGATCATGGCAAGCGCGTACAGCGGGATGATCACCACCATGCCGGCAATGATCCGGGTGGACGCCAGATACGCCACCGAGTTGATACCCATCACCTCGAGGGCGTCGACCTCTTCGCTGATGCGCATCGCGCCGAGTTCGGCGGTCGCACCGGCGCCCACTGTGGCCGCCAGAGCGATTCCCGTCACTACGGGCCCCGCGATACGCACGTTGATCAACGCGGAGAAGAACCCGGTGAAGGCCTCGACGCCGATATTCCCCAGTGAGGCGAACCCCTGAATAGCCACCAGCGAACTACCCGAGAGGGTCACAAAGCCCACGATCGCCGCGGTGCCGCCGACGACGGCCATCGCGCCGGTACCCATACCGATCTGGGCGATCAGTCGCAGCGTCTCCTTCCGGTAGGAGCGCAGCACGTGTGGAATCTGCTGGAGGCTGGTCAGAATGAACCAGGTCATCCGCCCGGTCCCATCCAGCCCCCGCGCGACACCGCCAGCGTAACGATCGATATTGGCGACTGCCCGAGGGAACCGGGACCGAACTATCGTTGCGGTGGACATGTCAGTGCCCCGTCCCGAATCGCACGCCGATGGTGGTCAAAATGACGTTGATCGCGAACAACGCGACGACGCAGAGCACCACGGTTTCGTTGACCGCGGTGCCCAGCCCCTTCGAACCGCCGCGGACCGTCAGACCGCGGAAACAGCCGACCAGACCGGCAATCAGACCGAATGTTGCGGCCTTGACAATCGCAATGACTACCTCCGGCATCCCGGTGATCGCCGTCAGAGTGGCCAGGTAGGCCCCACCCGACACGTTCTGCAGGTAGACGCCGAACAGGTAGCCGCCGACCAGTCCGACGGTGATCACCAGGGCATTGAGCAGGGTGGCCACGAACGTCGCAGCGATGACCCGGGGCACCACCAGGCGGTGGATCGGGTCAATGCCCAGCACCTCCATCGCGTCGATCTCTTCGCGGATGGTGCGCGCGCCCAGGTCGGCGCAGATAGCGGTGGAGCCGGCCCCGGCAACCACCAGCACGGTGGTCAGTGGGCCGAGCTGGGTGACCGCACCCAGTGCCGCCCCGGCGCCGGAGAGATCGGCGGCGCCGAACTGAACCAGCAGAACGTTCAGCGTGAAGATCAGCAGGACGGTCATCGGAATGGAGACCATGATGGTTGGCAGCATCGCCACCTTCATGATGAACCAGCACTGCAGAATCAGTTCACGCCATTGGAACGGCGTCCGGAACAACGCCTTGCCCGTCAGAACACACATGCGGAAGAACCCACCGATCATCGTCAGTGGAGGCTCCAGCTTGTCGCGCAGGAAGCCGAACGCGTGCGGACGTGACGTTGTCGTCACCTGGTTCCCCTTACGCAGGCGTCGCTCACCCGGCGGCACCGCGGTTGATTTCCCACGACTCCTCCTTGCATCGACGTCATCGTTCTGGCCAAAACCGCACTACCGGCGGGATCTAGTACAGCCCAAAGGAACATACCCGATGCGCGCAGCAAGCGGTAGCTACGTTCCGCGATCCATACCCCGGCGGCACCCGGCCGACACAGCGGCCTCCGGCCAACACCGATTGCCGACCTCAATACTTCTGATACAGAACATGTCTCGTAATCACCTCGACATCCCATATCGCCTCCGCAATTCAGGCTTGAGCACTTTCCCCGACGGGTTGCGCGGCAGGGCCTCGACGATCTCGAGTGCCTTGGGGTGCTTGTACCGGGCGAGCCGTTCGGTTAGGTACTCGTCCAGTTCTTCGATCGACAGGGCGCCTTCCGTTACAGCGACCACCGCGATCGGCACCTCACCCCACTTCTCGTCGGCCCGGCCGATCACCGCGACCTCCGCGATCTGCGGGTGACTCGCCAGCACGTTCTCCACCTCGGCGCAGTAGATGTTCTCGCCGCCGGAGATGATCATGTCCTTCTTGCGGTCGACGACCCAGACGTACCCGTCGTCGTCCATGCGGACCAGATCACCGGAATGGAACCAGCCCCCGGCGAACGCCTCCGCGGTGGCTTCGGGATTGTTCCAATACCCACTCATCAACGTCGGCGCACGGTAGACGATCTCACCGACCTCGCCGGTCGCCACATCGTTCATCTCGTCGTCGACGACGCGGGCGGCGACCGTCGGAATAACCGTGCCCACCGACCCCCGTTTGCGGATCGCGTCGTCGCCCAACAGCATGCAGGTGACCGGCGACATTTCCGTCTGCCCGAACGCCGCCAAAATCTGCGCGTCGGGAAACATCTCCGACATCTGCCGCAACAGCACGTCCGGTGCCGGCGCCGCACCCCACGACATCGTCCGCAGCCGCAGATCCCGCGGGCACGCCAGCTGCTCGGCGCACACCGCCTGCCACTGCGCGGGAACCAGGAAAATTCCGGTGACCCGCTCCGCCTCCAGCACGTCGAGCAGGTGCCCGGCGTCGAAGGCTCCCAGCGGATACAGCACCGTCGGCAGCCCCAGCAGCAACCCGGTGAGCAGGTTGCCGACACCGGCAATGTGGAACAGCGGGACGCCGATGAAGCCGACGTCGTTGTGCAGGTCGACACCGCTGGTGTAGAGCGCCGTCATGGTCTGACCGGTCAGGTTGGTGTGGGTGAGCACCGCACCCTTGGGCCGCCCGGTGGTGCCGGAGGTGTACATGATCAACGCCGGCGCGTCGTCCGGGATGTCGATGGTGCCGGCCGGCTCGCCCGGCTCGTCGATCAGGTCGTCGTAGGCCAGGACGTCTTCGAGCTCGGGCGCGCCCGCGTCCCCGGCGACGACCACCGTCTCCAGCAGCGGGGCGATCCCGCGGACGCCGGTCGCCACCGGAGCCAGGACCGACTCGGTGACGATCACCCGCGCGCCGCTGTCCTCGACGAGAAAGGCGATTTCGGTGGGAGTGAGCCGAAAGTTCAGCGGTACCGCGATCGCGCCCAGCATGTTGGCCGCCAGCACCGACTCGACGAATTCGGTGCGGTTGAGCATCAGGATCATCACCCGGTCGCCGAAGCCGACCCCGCGCCGGCCCAGCGCACCCGCCAGCGTCGCGACCCGCTGCCACAGTCGCTCCCAGGTCAGGGTGTCTTCGACGAAGCGCAGCGCGGGCGCCTGCGGCTGCATCATCGCGTGCCGCTGCAACCGGTTGACCCAGTTCTGCCGGCGGGCAAGCCCGGGTTGCTCATCCACGGGTGCTCGCGCGTCCCGGAGCGGCCGATCGGAATGGGCGGCGACTTGCGCGGTCAACTGTGCCGTCCCTTCACTCGGGCACCGCCGGCGTCAGGCGGCGATCCGCCGAAACACCTGTTACATGGGTCACGGTAACCGCAGGGCGGGGTGTCAACAAGGACATCTGCCGCGGCGCGACTGCTCGGCACGGCCGCTCAGCCCAGCTGCTCGGCGCGCTGCTTCACGTTAGCCGCCAGCTGCTCCAGCACGTTGTCGGCAAGCGTCTTCACCATCGGCGCCGGCACCGGCATGCTGGGCTCCACGTCGAGATCCACCGTCAGCAGGCTTCCGGCACCCACTGCCACCACGCTGAACAGCTGCTCCTGTTTGGCGAACAGGTCCCCCTGCTGCATGACGGTCTGGATCTGGTTCTCCCCCGGGTAGTACACGGCGTGGATGTAAACGCCCTCGAACCCGTTGACCGAGGTGTCCAGCCGCACCTGGCTGGGCCGGCCGTCGTCATAGCGGGCCAGTATCCAGGCGCCCTGGACACCCTCGTTCCATTCCGGGTACCGCTCGATGTCGGAGACGATGCCCATGATCGCCTCGGCCTCGGCATCCACCTCGACGGTCTTGCTCACTACTGGCATTGGCGCAGCATACTGGCGTCACCGCATACTGGTGCCGCGACGGCCGGTTCGCGCGGCGCGCCGGGAACCGGTAGGCCGATCGCAAGTTGGAGACGAACACATGACCATCGACGGCCCGGTCCACAGACTGCCGCGGCTGCCCGTGCCCCTGGTCTCGCTGCGCACGATCGTCATCGTGGCGGCGCTGTCGGTGATCGCACTTGTCATCATCCTGGGCGCCTGGGTGTGGGTGGGCGTCACCAAGGACCAGTACAGCCAGCTGGATCGCCGACTCGACTCGGTGAGCAGCCTGGGCGAGGTGAGCGCGCTGCTACTCAGCCCGACCAGCTCGTCCGCCGACCGCCCCAGCTCCGACGACAGCCTGACCCGAACCGTGCGGATGGGCGCCGACACCGTGTCCGACCCGAGTGACATCGTGCTGCCCCTGCTGCCGGAGGGCTACGCCACCACGAGGATCGCCGGTGTGCCCTACCGGGTGCGCACCTTCACCGCCGGCGGGGCGACCGTGGCGCTGGGTGCGCCGCTGGCCCAGGCCCAGGGCCGGATCAACCAGCTGCACCTGCGCATTCTGCTGATTTGCGGCAGCGTCATCATCGGCACCTTTCTGGTGGGCAGCGTCATGTGGCTGATCATGATCAACCCCTTCCGCCTGCTGGCCCAGCAGGCGCGCGCGATCAACGCGCAGTCCAAACCGGATGAGGTGCAGGTGCGCGGAGTGTGGGAGGCCGTGGAGATCGCCGAGGCCGTCGAGGGCATGCTGGCCCGGATCGGCGACGAGCAGCAGCGGACCAAGGCGGCTTTGGATTCGGCCCGCGACTTCGCCTCGGTGGCCTCCCACGAACTGCGCACCCCGTTGACCGCGATGCGCACCAACCTCGAGGTGCTTTCCACACTGCAATTGCCGCCCGCGCAGCGCGAGGAGGTGGTCGCCGACGTCATGCGCACCCAGTCCCGCATCGAAGCAACCCTGTCCGCGCTGGAGCGGCTGGCCCAGGGCCAGACGATCACCACCGAGGACTTCGAGCCCGTCGACGTCACCGAACTGCTGGACCGAGCCGCCCACGACGCCGAACGCGTCTACCCGGACCTGACGGTGTCTTTGTCGCCCTCCCCGACGGTGTCGCTGCAGGGCCTGCCGGCCGGCCTGCGGCTGGCCGTGGACAACGCCATCGCCAACGCGGTCAAGCACGGCCACGCCCGCCAGGTCCGGCTTTCGGCCGTCGCCTCCGGGGACGAAGTGCGGATAGCCGTGGACGACGACGGCACCGGGGTCGCCGAGCAGGAACGAGAAGCGGTGTTCGCCCGGTTCTCCCGGGGTTCCACCGCTTCCCATTCGGGTTCCGGACTCGGGTTGGCGCTGGTGGCCCAGCAGGCGGAGCTGCACGGCGGCACGGCGTCGCTGCACACCAGTCCACTCGGCGGCGCCCGGCTGCTGCTGACATTCCCTTGCCCGCGAGCCCGCCCGCGCACGCGAGCGTAACGTGGCGGCGGTTTTCGGCGCCCGAATCCGCACTGGCGTTACGCTCGCGGGCGCGGGAATCAGTCGAACAGCACCGCGGCGTTCAAATAGCCGGTCGGATCCAGCGCTTCCTTGATCGTCCGCATCGCGGCGACGTCGCCGGCCTGGCGGGACATGCCCAGATACGCCCGCTTGCGGGTGCCGACGCCATGCTCGGAGCTGACGTTGCCGCCGCACCCGGCGATCAAATCCATCATCGGCGGGTACAGCGCCGCTTCCCGGTCGGCTGGAAAACGCAGCACGTTGAGGTGCAGGTTGCCCTCGCCGACGTGGCCGAACAACACCGGCAGCGCCTCCGCGGCGTACCCGCCCACCAGCTCCGCGGCGTGCCGGGCGAAGCCGCCGATCGCCGCCAGCGGCAGCGACACGTCGAACTTCAGCGGCGGCCCGAAGAACCCCACCACCTCGGCCAACGACTCCCGCACCCGCCACAACCGCTGGCGGGCGGCCGCGTCCACACCGACCGCCGGCTCGGAGCATGGCCGCACACCGTCGAGCAGCCCGGCCAGCCGCCCGGTCTGATCACTGTCGCCCGCCAGCTCCACCAGCAGCAGCCAATCCCCGGCAACCGGCGCTCCGGCACCCAGACACTCGGCAGCCAACGCCGCGGCCCGGCCGTCGACCAGCTCCAGCGCCGCGATCCCGTCGACGCCGGCAAACATCCGGGCCGCCTCCACCAACGCCGCAAGCTCGGTGACTCCGCAGACCGCCGTCACCCGATGCGCCGGAGCGGGGTGCAGCCGCAGGTCCACGGCGGTGATGACGCCCAGGGTGCCCTCGGCGCCGACGAACAGCGACAGCAGGTCGTAGCCGGTGTTGTCGCTGCGCACCCGGCTGTGGCGGCGCAGCAGCGAACCGTCGGGCAGCGCCACGTCCAGGCCCACCACCTGGTCACCCATGTTGCCGTGGCGGACGGTGCGCAGACCGCCGGCGTTCGTCGAAGCCATCCCGCCCACGGTCGCGGTGTCGCGTGCGGACAGGTCCACCCCGAACTCCAGCCCCGCCGCCGTCGCGGCCCGCTGGACCGCGGCCAGCGTGACGCCCGCCCCCGCGGATATCCGTCGCTCGACCGGATCGACCTCGCCCAGCGCGCACAGCCGTTCGGTGGACAGCAGGATGTCGTCGTGCTCGGGAACGGTGCCGGCGACCAGCGAGGTGCGGCCACCCTGAACGGTGACGTACAGCCCGGCGTCGCGGCACAGCCGCAGCACCGCGGCGACTTCGGCGGCCGTGCCCGGGCGCACCAGGGCGCGGGCCCGGCCCCGGTACCGGCCGGTGTGGTCGGCGCTACGGCCGGCCAGCACGTCGGGGTCGGTGACGACGTGGCACGGCCCCACCACGTCGGCGAGGCCGGCCACGGCCTTGGATTCGCCGTCGATTCAGAATTCCCGGTGCGGCACGTCGGTCACCAGGCCGCCGTCCATGACGAACTCGCTGCCGGTGGAGTAGGAGGACTCGTCGCTGGCCAGGAACACCACGAAGGTGGACACCTCGCGCGACTGGGCCGGGCGGCCGAGCGGGATGGTGACCGTGTTGTCCGGCAGGTGAGCCGTCATCGGGGTGCGGATGAAGCCGGGGTGCAGCGAATTCACCCTGATGTTCAGCGGCGCCAACTCCAATGCCGCCGACTTGGTGAGGCCGCGCACCGCCCACTTGGAGGCGACATAGGGGTGCACCAGCGGCGCGCCGCGCAGGCCCTCGATCGACGACACGTTGATGATCGAGCCGCCGCCGGCCTCTGTCATCGGATCCACGGCCACCCGCATGCCCAGGAACGTCCCGGTCACGTTGACGTCCATCACCTTCTGCCACTTGGCCATGTCGAACTTCCTGATCTGACCGAGTGCGACGATCCCCGCGTTGTTGACCAGCACGTTCAGTTTTCCGAAGGCGCCGAGGGCGGTCGCCACCGCGGCTTCCCACTGATCGAGTTGGGTCACGTCGAGGTGCACGTAGCGCGCCGCGTCGCCGATCTCCGCAGCCAGCGCCTCCCCCTTGTCGTCGAGGATGTCGCCGATCACGACCTGGGCGCCTTCTTCGGCCAGCAGCCGCGCGTGTTCGGCGCCCATCCCGCGAGCGCCGCCGCTGATCAGCGCGACCTTGCCCGCTACCCGTCCCGTTCTTGCCATCGCACTGAGTCCTTTCGGTTAACCGGCCGCCGGACCGTTGGCAGCGTACAGCCCTTTTCCGGTGATCAGCGGCAGGTCCAGGGTGGTCCGGATGCCAGGCGGCGCCGCCAGTACCGCTGGAATGGAGTTGACGATCCGCCCGGCGGCCCCGGCGATCGCCGCGTGGTTGTGGTCGCCGTAGCTACTCTTGGGCACGATGTCCACCGCGTAGGACGGTTCGCCGGTGATCTCCACCCGGTAGGAGCCGCCCCCGGCAGCGGGTTGCCGCCAGTCGGGCCGCAGGTCGGGCCGCAGCCGGGTGATGTGCTCGATGACGATCGCCGGGTGCTCGCCGACCATGCCGCAAATCTCGAATCGCAGGGCGGCGAGGGTGCCTTCGGCGACATGACCGACCGCGATGTCGAAGCTCTCCGGGGCGGGCTCGCGCTGGTAGGACTCGCTGATCCGGTCGACGTCGATGCCCAGGCCGGCGGCCAGCTGCCGGATCGCCGTTCCCCAGGCGATGCTGAGCACGCCCGGTTGCAGCAGCATCGGCACCTCGTCCATGGGCCTGGCGAACCCCATGTAGTGCATGACCTCGACGCCGTCATAGCCGGCGTAGTCGTGGATCTCCAGGCAGCGCACCTGTTCGATGCGCCGGCAGGTCCCGGCCAGGGCGAAGGGGATGAGGTCGTTGACGAACCCCGGGTCGACGCCGGTGATGAAGATGCTTGACTTCCCTTGCTGGGCGGCCGCCTCCACCCGGTCGATGTACTTGTCCGGCATCACTCCCCACGGATACTGCAGCAGCCCGGGCGATGCTCCCACCACGTCCACACCGGCAGCCAGGATGCACATCACGTCGGCCATGGCCTCCGGCAGCCGGGTGTCGCCCATCGCGCAGTAGACGACGCACTGCGGCCCGGTGGCCAGCAGTGCGTCCAGGTCGCCGACGGCGTGGACACCCGTCGGCACCCCGGTACCGGCGGCGCCTCGCAGACCGGGACCGCACAACTCGGCGGCATCCAGCCCGATTTTCTCTTGCGTGGACACACACACGCCGGTCAGCTCGAAGGCGGAGTTGTCGATCAGCTCGGCCAGTGCCGGACGACCGACATTGCCGGTGCCCACCTGTGCGACACGAATCGGCATGGGGCTCCTCTGTCCGCGAGCGCGGCGCGGCAACGTTTCCAGACAGTAGTCCATAGGTTGCCGACGGTTCCCGAGGCACTAAAGTTGAGCTGTGGGGCACCGCGAAGATGTCGGGTTCACCTCCGGGGATGATCGGATCAGCGCCTGGTTGTATCGGCCTGACCGCAGCGATACGCCAACACCACTGGTGGTGATGGCACATGGCCTGGGATCGGTACGCACGATGAGACTGGACGCCTTCGCCGCGAGATTCAGTGCGGCCGGCTACGCGTGCCTGGTGTTCGACTACCGCCACTTCGGCGACAGTGAGGGTCAGCCCCGGCAGTTGCTCGATATCAAGCTGCAATTGGCCGACTGGGCAGCAGCCATCGCTTTCGCGCGAACCCTGCCCGGAATCGACACCGACCGAATCGCGTTGTGGGGCACTTCTTTCGGCGGCGGCCATGTGATCGAGTCGGCCGCCCGGCTGCCCGGCATCGCCGCCGCCATCGCGCAATGCCCCTTCACCGACGGAATCGCCTCGGTCCGCGCGATCAACCCGTTGACAGCGGCGCGGATCACCGCGCGGGCGCTGCGCGACACCGTCGGTGCCCGGTTGGGCAGAGACCCGGTGATGATCGCGACTGCCGGCCGCCCGGGTGATGTCGCAATGATGACCGCCCCCGATTCGTACCCGGGCTATTTGGCGCTGGTGCCCGACGGCGAGGAACTGCGCAACGAAGTGGCCGCCCGCATCGGGGTGAAACTGCCGTTGTACCGACCCGGCCGCAGTGCCGCGAACATCAAGTGCCCCATCCTGTTCTGCGTGTGCGAATCCGACACGGTGGCGCCGGCTCAAGCAACGTTGCGCCATGCCGCCAAAGCTCCGCGCGGCGAGATCAAGCGGTACCCCGAAGGCCATTTCGCAATTTACCTGGGTGCCGCGTTCGAGCGCGTCGTCGCAGACCAGATCGCATTTCTGGACAGGCACCTCAAACCCGCCGGCGTTTAGGCGCCGAAAAGCCGAAAATCGCGGGCCGACCGCTCTAGTCTCTGGTGGATACCCGAACTCGCGGTAGCGGATAGTCCAAGCGGGTGGTCGGGGGGGACAGGGACCCGCAATCGGAAGGATCGGGATGACACACCTACTTGCCTCGCCTGAGGCGCTGGCGGCAGCGGTCGGCAATGTGGACGGAATCGGCGCGACCATCCGCGCCGCCAACGCCGCGGCGGCGGGCCCCACAGCCGGGCTGCTGGCGGCGGCCGGCGACGAGGTGTCGGCCGCCATCACCGCACTGTTCAACGAATACGGCCTGGAATACCAGGCGGTGACCGGCCAGGCGACGGCGTTCCACAGTGATTTCACCCGCGCGCTGTCCAATGCGGCGACCTCCTACGCCCAGGCCGAAGCCATCAACGGCGCCGCCCTGAGCGCCGGGGTGTCCAGCACCCTGGCCACCGCCGCCGTTCCGGTTCAGTCGCTGCTCGGCGGGCCCGGAGCGCTGCTGACCGGATTCGGCGGCCTGACCGGACCGGGGTCGCTCCTGACCGGGATCACCGGCTTCGGCGGGACGGGCGCCCTGCCCGCGGCGCACCTGACGGACCCGATCACCGGGTTGATCATGGGCGGCACCGGCAACCCGTGGCCGGGAGAGCAGTACGTCGAGGACGTCAACACCGCCTTCATCCAGACGCTGTTTCCCGGTGCCACCCCGCTGGGTCTGACCACTCCCGAAGAGTTCTGGCCGGTCACACCGCAACTCGGCACCCTGACGTTCAACCAATCGGTCGCCGAGGGCGTCACCCTGCTCAACGAGGCGATCACCTCCGAGCTCACCGCCGGCAACGACGTCGTCTCCTTCGGGTTTTCCCAGAGCTCCACCGTCATCACCAACTACATCCGGGACCTGATGGCCGCCGGCTCACCCAACATCGACGACTTGGCGTTCATCCTGGCCGGGGCACCCAATAATCCCAACGGGGGCCTGTTCGCCCGCTTCCCGGGCCTGTATCTGCCGTTCCTGGACGTGTCGTTCGACGGCGCCCTGGAAGCGACCAACCCCTACGAGACGACCATCTACACCGCGCAGTACGACGGCATCGCCCATGCGCCGCAGTACCCGCTCAACGTGGTGTCGGACCTCAATGCCCTGATGGGCTTCTTCTACGTGCACAGTGACTATCCCGATTTCTCCGACGCGGTGCGGCTGCCCACCTCGCCGGGCTACACCGGGAACACCGAGTACTACATGTTCCTGACCCAAGACCTGCCGCTGCTGCAGCCACTCCGGGACTTCCCCGTGCTCGGCCCGGTGGCCGCCGACGTGATCCAGCCGCCGCTGCGGGTGATCGTCGACCTGGGCTACTCCGACTACGGCTATGCCGACGTGCCGTCCCCGGCCGGCCTGTTCCACATTCCCAACCCGCTAAGCGTCGGCTACTACCTGGGCACGGGGGCGTTGCAGGGGCCCTACGGCGCGGCAGTGGGCATCGGAGTGGAGGCCGGGCTGCTGGGGCCGGAAGCCTACCCGACCACCTACCCGTGGGTTCCGATGGTCAATCCGAGCCTGAACGTCGATCTCGGCCCGGCCCTCAACCAACCCCAGACGACGCTGCTGTCGCTGCTCAGCGGCGGCCTGGGCGATCTGTTCGGCGGCGTCCCGCCGATCCTCAACTGAGCGCCGGCCGGCTGATGTGGGTCGGGGCGAATCGCCCCTCCTGTCCGCGAGCGTAACGCCACGACGAAATCCGGAGCGGAATTTCGCAGCCCCGTTACGCTCGCGAACGACTCGCAGCGGCCGGCCCCCGGCTCAGCCTCCCAGCGGGGACTGGGTGCGGACGTTCTCATCGCGGATCAGCCCGCGCAGCAGCGCGGTGCTGAACTCCGCGGCGATCTCGTGTGCGGTTCGTCGCCCGGACGCGCGCAGCCACCGGTAGCTGCCCATCGTCATGCCGATGTAGCCCAGCGCCAGCACATGTGAGTCGCATTCGTAGAACTCGCCACTGGCGATCCCCCGGTCGATGAGGCCGTGCACATGTTCGTGGACCTGGGTCTCCTTGGCGCGCACCTCGGCAACCTGCTCGGGGGTGAACCACTCGGCGATGTAGGGCTGCTCCTGGAAGTAGACGGCGGCACGTTCGGGGTTGCCGGCGATACCTGTCAGCAACCGGGCGGTGTACTGGTAGAGCGCCTCCCGGGCGGTCCAGGAGGGATCGTCGTGCAGGGCGGCAAGGGTGCCCTCGGCTGCCTGGCGGTAGATGTCGAACAGGATCAGCGACTTGCGCGCGTAGTAGTGGTAGACGGTCGCCTTGTTCAGGCCGATCACGTCGGCCACATCGTCCATCCGGGTGCCGTGGTAGCCGCGCGCCGCGAACAGCTTGGTGGCAACGGACAGCAACTCCGCGCGGCGGGAAAGGCCGGTCTCGGACGGCATCGGTACTCGCTATCGTCGCTGCCGGTCCGGCCGATGGAACGTCGGGTGCGGCATCTACCAATCAACTGGTTGGACAGTTTACGGGGGACGGCACCTGTCGCAGCCACGTGGATGGGGCTAGACTCTGCGACGTACCCCAGTGGTGGGTCGATCACCAGCGGAGAGGTGGAGTTATGGACCCGGCGCCCGACTACGACATGAGCGACGAGCTCGAATACTTCTTCGGGTACCTCACCTGGGGAATCCGGGGCGTCGAATCCGGCAACGGCTACCCGCCGCCGTCCTACCCGCCGGTCTAGGCCCTACCCGCGTCGGCGGCACTACAGCGCTTTGAGTTCCTCGGCGACCCCGGTGACCGACTTCTTCGCATCCCCGAACAGCATGCTGGTTCCCTCGCCGTAGAACAGCGGGTTGTCGATCCCGGCGAACCCGGAGTTCATCGAACGCTTGAGCACGATCACCGACTTCGCCTTGTCGACGTTGAGGATCGGCATGCCGTAAATCGGGCTGGCGGCGTCGGTGCGGGCCGACGGATTGGTGACGTCGTTGGCGCCGATGACGATCGCCACGTCGGTGCGGGCGAACTCGTCGTTGATGTCGTCCATGTCCTTCATGGCGTCGTAGTCGACCTCGGCTTCGGCCAGCAGCACGTTCATGTGCCCGGGCATCCGGCCCGCGACCGGGTGGATCGCGTACTTCACCGTCACTCCCTTGGCCTCCAGCAGGGCGGCCATGTCTTTGACGGCGTGCTGCGCCTGGGCGACGGCCAGCCCGTAGCCGGGCACCACGATCACCTGGTTGGCGTAGGCCATCTGGATCGCCGCGTCGGCGGCCGAGGTGGATTTGACGGTCCTGTCACCGCCGTCCCCGCCGCCGCCGGGCGCGACTCCTCCGCCGCCGAAGCCGCCCGCGACGATCGCCGGGATCGACCGGTTCATCGCCTTGGCCATCAGGTTGGTCAGGATCGAACCCGAGGCGCCGACGATCATGCCGGCGACGATCATCGCGGTGTTGTTCAGCGCCAGGCCCGCCGCCGCGGCCGACAGCCCGGTCATCGCGTTGAGCAGCGAGATCACCACCGGCATGTCGGCGCCGCCGATCGGCAGCACCACCATCAGACCCAGCACCGCGGCGGCGACCAGCAGGCCGATCATCCACCACAGGGATGCCCCGCCGCTGCCGGGATGGGCGTTGAGGCCGATCACCACCGCCGCCGCGACCGCCCCGGTGAGCAGCAGCAGGTTGATGGGCTGCTGCAGGCGGCCGAAACCGATCGGTTTGCCGTCGATGATCTCCTGCAGCTTGCCGAAGGCGATGATCGAGCCCCAGAACGAGATCGACCCGACGATCGCGGCGAACAGCGACGCCACCACGATGTGCACGGTCGGCGACTCGCCGTGCTGGAACGCCGAGAATCCGGTGGTCTCGATGAACTCCGAGAGCGCGATCAGCGCGACGGTGCCGCCGCCGACACCGTTGAAGAACGCCACCAGCTGCGGCATCGCGGTCATCTTGGTCAGCCGGGCCGGCGGCACGCCGAGCACGACGCCGACCACCAGGCCCGCGATGATCACCACCCATTGGTCGGTGTGCCGGATCTTGACCAGGGTGGCCGCCACCGCGATCGCCATGCCCACCGCGGCGATCAGGTTGCCGCGCACCGCGGTCTTGGGCCCGGTCAGCCCCATCAACCCGTAGATGAACAGCGAGAACGCCAACAGGTAGAGGACGGTCACCAGGTAATTCATTTGGCGGCCTCTTCGGACTTGGCGCCGGGCAGGGCTTTTGCGCCGGCGCCGGGCAGCGCTTTCGGCTCGGCGCCCGGCAGCGCTTTCTTCTTCCCTTTGAACATGCCCAGCATCCGGTCGGTGACGATGAACCCGCCGATCACGTTCAGCGTGCCGAACACCACGGCGACGAACAGGATGATCTGCACCGCGACGGACGGGTGTTCGACCTCGCCGGCCACCACCAGCGCGCCCAGCACGACGATGCCGTGGATGGCGTTGGTGCCCGACATCAGCGGGGTGTGCAAGGTGTTGGGCACCTTGGAGATCACCGCGAACCCGACGAACCCGGACAGCACCAGGATCGCGAGGTTGGCCAGGAGTTCGTCGTACATGCCGTTCATCTAGCTGTCCTCTCCGGCATTCTGGCGGGTGACGCAGGAGTCGGCGATGACTTCGTCGTCGAAATCAGGGGCCAGCGTTCCGTCGGTGATCAGCAGGTCCAGCAGGGCGGTGATGTTCTTGCTGTAGAGCTCGCTGGCGTGCTCGGGCATGGTGGCCGGCAGGTTGAGCGGGGAGGCGATGGTGACATCGTGCTTGACGACGGTGCGCCCCGGCTCGGTGAGTTCGCAGTTGCCGCCGGTCTCTCCCGCCAGGTCCACCACCACGCTGCCGGGCTTCATCGCCTGCACCGCCCCGGTGGTCACCAGCCGCGGCGCCGGGCGGCCGGGGACCAGCGCGGTGGTGATGACAACGTCGAACCCGCTGATCGCGGTTTCCAGCGCCTTCTGCTGCTGGGCACGCTCTTCCTGGGTGAGTTCACGGGCGTACCCGCCCTCACCGGCAGCGTCGATACCGATGTCGAGCCACTGCGCGCCCACCGAGCGGACCTGGTCGGCCACCTCGGGGCGCACGTCGTACCCGGTGGTGCGCGCGCCCAGCCGTTTTGCCGTCGCCAGCGCCTGCAGGCCGGCCACCCCGACGCCCAGCACCAGCACGGTGGCCGGCTTCACGGTGCCCGCCGCGGTGGTGAGCATGGGGAAGAACCGGGTCGATTCGGAGGCGGCCAGCAGCACTGCCTTGTAGCCGGACACGTTGCCCTGTGAGGACAGCGCGTCCATCGCCTGGGCCCGGGAGATACGCGGGATGGCCTCCAACGCAAAAGCCTGCACGCCGGCCTGCTTCAAAGCGCCGATAGCGTTGTCGGCGTTGCGGGGTGCCAGGAAGCCGATCAGCGTCTGTCCGTCGCGCAGTTTGCCCACTTCGCCGGCATCCGGCGGCGCAACCTTGACGACGATGTCCGCCGCCCAGGCGTCGCCGATGGTGGCGCCGGCCTCGGTGTAGAGGGCGTCGGGCAGCAGGGCCCGTTCCCCGGCTCCGGCCTCGACGACGACGGCGACGCCGCTGTTCGCCAGGGCCGCCACCGCCTTGGGTACCAGGGCGACGCGACGCTCGTCTGTTCCGGATTCGGCCACCACCCCGATTGTGACGGGTGACGTCTGCGCTTGTGTCATGGCGCGTACATCTACTTTCTGCACTTTCCGGTGTCCTCGGGGTGCACCGCATTCTGATTGCTCAGACACCCTACGGGACTGCCGGGTCGAGTGAAAAACACGGCAATCACAGCGAACACCGGCAGCCGCACCGGTTGTCCGCCGCGTGTCCTATCGTGGCGAACATGGACTTCGCAATGTCCGCCAAAGCCGGCGACTACCACCAGAAACTGTCCGACTTCATGACCGAGCACGTCTTCCCGGCCGAGGCAGCCTACGAGCAGTATCGCAACGAGGCCGGCCCGAACGATTTCACCGTTCCCCCCGTCGTCGAAGAGCTCAAGGTCAAGGCGAAGGAACGCGGCCTGTGGAACCTGTTCCTGCCCGCCGAATCCGGGTTGACCAACCTGGAGTACGCGCCGCTGGCCGAGCTCACCGGCTGGAGCCTGGAGCTCGCCCCCGAAGCACTCAACTGCGCCGCACCCGACACCGGCAACATGGAGACCCTGCACCTGTTCGCCACCGAGCAGCAGCGCAAGGACTGGCTGCGGCCGCTACTCGACGGTGAGATCCGCAGCGCTTTCTCCATGACCGAGCCCGCGGTGGCCAGCAGCGACGCCCGCAACATCCAGACGTCGATCGTGCGCGACGGCAGCGACTATGTGATCAACGGCCGCAAGTGGTGGACCTCGGGTGCGGCGGACCCGCGCTGCAAAATCCTCATCGTGATGGGCCGCACCAATCCGGAAGCGGCCAGCCACCAGCAGCAGTCGATGATCCTGGTGCCAATGAACACCCCGGGGGTCGACGTGGTGCGCTCCACCGGGGTGTTCGGCTGGCAGGACCAGCACGGCCACTGCGAGATCGTCTACGACAACGTTCGGGTGCCCGCGACCAACCTGCTCGGCGAGGAGGGCTCAGGTTTCGCGATCGCCCAGGCCCGGCTGGGGCCCGGCCGCATCCACCACTGCATGCGGGCCCTCGGCGGGGCCGAACGCGCGCTGGCTCTCATGGCCGACCGGGCCCGCAACCGGATCGCCTTCGGCCGACCGCTGGCCGAACAGGGCCTGGTCCAGCAGGCGATCGCCACGTCCCGCAACGAGATCGACCAGGCCAGGCTGCTCTGCGAGAAGGCCGCCTGGACCATCGACCAGCACGGCAACAAGGCCGCCCACCTGCTGGTCTCGCAGATCAAGGCGGTGGCCCCGCGGGTGGCCTGCGACGTCATCGACCGCGCCATCCAGGTGCACGGTGCCGCGGGCGTCTGCGACGACACCCCGCTGGCCCGGCTCTACGGCTGGCACCGGGCGATGCGCATCTTCGACGGCCCCGATGAGGTGCACATGCGCACCATCGCGCGCTCCGAGCTCGGCAGGGAGCAGTCCGCGCTGGCCGCGGCGGTCACCAACCGTGACTGAGGGTTTCCGGGAGCTGCCGGGAGCCTGGAACTTTCGCGACGTCGCCGACGCCACGGCCGGGCTGCGGCCGGGCCGGTTGTTCCGGTCCAGCGATCTCAGCGGCCTCGACGACGGCGGTCGCGCGGCACTGCGTCGGCTGGGCATCACCGATGTCATCGACCTGCGGGCGGCCAGAGAGGTCGCCCGGCGCGGCCCGGGGGCGGTGCCCGACGGCGTCGAGGTGCACCTGCTGCCGTTGCCGGACCTTGGCGACGAGACGACGGACGCCGGGCCCGGGACCGGAGCTGGAACCGATGCGGTGACCGACGAAGAGGCGCCGCACGAGACCGCGTTCAAGCGGCTGCTGACCGAAAGCGGATCCGAGGAGTCCGACGAGGCGATCGAGGCGAACACCGTCCGCTACATGACCGAGGAGTACCGCGAATTCCCCACCCGCAACGGTGCGCAGCGCGCGGTGCTTCAGACATTCAGCCTGCTGGCTTCCGGACGGTCGGTGCTCACCCACTGTTTCGCCGGCAAGGACCGCACCGGCTTCGTGGTGGCCACCGTGCTGGAGGCCATCGGGGTGGACCGCGACGCCATCCTCGCCGACTACCTGCGCAGCAACGCCGCCGCACCGCAGTTGCGGGAACGGATCACCGACATGATCGCTCAGCGCCCCGACGTCGGCCTGACGCCGGAGGTGGTCACCTTCACCAAGGCGCGGCTGTCCGACGGGGTTCTGGGGGTGCGCCGCGAGTACCTGGAATCGGCGTGGCATGCTATCGACGATTCGTTCGGTTCACTGGACGGCTACCTGCGGGATTCGGGGGTGACCGACAGCCTCGTTGCTAGGCTGCGGCAGGCACTGCGAGGCTGAGACACCACGGCCCGCTACCACACACCACACGCATTGACCACCGCCGAACAAAACAGAGCAGGAAGCCCCCTCAACCATAGTCTTTTCTCACCACCCAGCCGTAGTTGATTACCGCCGCCGCGGCGAACGTCGCCGGCCTGCACACCGCGCTGGCCGAGGCCAACGCGACCGCCCTGGGCCGGACGACCGGCGTGGTGGCCGCCGCCGCCGACAAGGTGTCGGCCGCCGCCGCGTTCACCGGCCCACTGGCCGCAGCCACACCACTCGAATCGCTGATCAACCAGATCCAGGCGTTCTTCATCCCTCCACCACCAGCTCCTACACCGAGAACATCGTCGACTCGGTCACCCCGTACCTCGACCAGGAGTACGCGGTGCCGATGATCATGAGCCCCAGCGGCATCTCGGTGCCGGACGCTAAATACATGGGCAATGCCCGGAACTGGATGGACGCGGGATACGTCTTCGACCCGGCGAATCCCGCGAACTTCCCGCTGAGCACCAACGAGGGGCTGTACCCGATCACCGCTGTCAAAGACCTGGAGCTGACCCCGTCGATCAACCGCGGACTCCAGGAGCTCTACAACGGACTCTTCGGCCCCTACGGCACGATCACCCAGGGTACGGCGACCACGGTGTTCGGTTACTCCCAGAGTTCCATGCTGTCGTCGCTGCTGATGCAGCAGCTGATGGCTTCCGGCTCACCGAACACCGACCTGCTCAGCTTCAGCCTGGTGGGCAACGAGATGAACCCGAACGGGGGGATGCTGTCGCGGTTCCCCGGCCTCAACCTCGCAGCGCTGGGCATCGACTTCTACGGCGCCACCCCGGCGGGCTCCGGCTACCCCGTCTACAACTACGCCCTGGAGTACGACGGCTTCGTCGATTTTCCGCGGTACCCGCTCAATGTCCTGTCGGATCTGAACGCGTTCATGGGGATCGCGTTCGTACACACCACCCACATGGACTACGACCCGAACAACCTGCCGCCCGGCTACAGCCTGGTCGAGATGCCGATATCACCGGAAAGCGAAGCCAACTACCCGGGCCTGAACAATTACGACGTGATCACCTACGGCCAGCTGCCGCTGCTCACCCCGTTGCGCTGGCTGCCGGTGATCGGCGACCCTCTCGCGGATCTGGTCCAGCCGAACCTGCGCTAGTTCGTCAACCTCGGCTACGGCGACCCCAACTACGGCTACTCGACCAGCTACGCCGACGTGCCCACACCGTTCGGTATTGCCCCGCCGATCCCGCCGAACTTCCTGGGTGACCAGGTGATCCTGGCCAACGAGGGCTGGAACGATTTCGTCGGCGACATGAGCGGAATCCCCCCGGCGATGAGCCAGGACATCTCCAACCTGGTCAGTGGGGGTGGAGGGGTCGGCGGTACACCGACCTTCACCTTGCCGCCGGCCGACGAGTTCACCCTCGACAACTTCATCGACGGGTTCCAGGCCGCGAACGACCGCTTCACCTACGCGGTGTCTGCGTCGGCGTCGGATGCCTACGCCGTGCTGCTGCCCACCGCAGACATCGCCAACGCCATGGTGACCACGCTGCCGTCCTACTCGCTGAACCTGTTCCTCGACGGTATCCAGCAATTCGCCGACGGGGACCCGAACGGTTTGATAAACGCGGTCGGCAATCCGATTGTCGCCTCTACCGGGCTGATTACGCTGGCCGGCGGCCTAGAGGCCTTGTCGGTTATCCTGGCTGTCGGCTCGATCGCCGACAACTTCACCGGCGGCTGATAATAGCCCCGCGGGTTGCCATCGCTCTTGGCCGCAGTCAATTTTGTGATCCAGCGCACGCCGCGGTCGGCCGTGATCTACTATCACTCGTGTTGGGTATCACCGGTACCCCACCCCGTCATTTGGCCACCCCCGATGTACGCCGGACTGTGAAGGAATCCCGCCCATGTCGTTTCTCACCACCCAGCCGCAGTTGATCACCGCCGCCGCGGCGAACGTGGCCGGCCTGCACACCGCGCTGGCCGAGGCCAACGCGACGGCTCTGGGCCCGACGACCGGCGTGGTGGCCGCCGCCGCCGACGAGGTGTCGGCCGCCGCCGCCGAACTCTTCGAGACCTTCGGGCTGGAATACCAGCAGCTAGCCAGCCAGGCCACTGCCTTCCACAGCCAGTTCCAGCAGGCCCTGTCCACGGCCGGCATCGCCTACACTCAAGCTGAGGTTGCCGGCGCCGCCGCCTTCACCGGCCCACTGGCCGCAGCCACACCACTCGAATCGCTGATCAACCAAATCCAGGCGTTCTTCATCCCCACCACCAGCTCCTACACCGAGAACATCGTCGATGAGGTCACCCCGTGGCCGGGCAACAACTTCGAAATCCCCAGCATTCTGACCGGCAGCGGCACCTCGACACCGTCGGACAGCTACATGACCAAGGCCCGCGCCTACATGAACGCTGGGTTCGACAGTCTGGTGACCAACGGTTTTGCCAACAACCCGGTGAGCACCAACGAGGGGCTGTACCCGTTCACGGCGATCAAAGACCTGATGCTCACCCCGTCGGTGGATCGCGGCCTCCAAGAACTCTACAACGCCGTCTTCGGGCCCTACGGGACGCTCTCGATCGACGATGCAACCGGCGAGATTTCCGGTCGTCCCACCTCGCTGTTCGGCTACTCCCAAAGTTCCATAATGCACTCGCTATTCATGCAACAGCTCACAGACTCGGGTGTGGTTCCGAATCCGGACCTGCTCAGCTTCACCCTGATCGGTAATGAGATGAACCCCAACGGGGGCCTGCTGTCGCGGTTCCCCGGCCTCAATGTCGCCGCGCTGGGCATTGACTTCTACGGTGCGACCCCGGTGGACTCCGGCTACCCCGTATACAACTACACCCTGGAGTACGACGGGTTCGCCGACTTCCCGCGATACCCGCTCAACATCCTGTCCGACGTGAACGCGTTCATGGGGATCGCATTCGTACACGGCACCTACCTGGACTACGACCCGAACAACCTGCCGCCCGGTTACAACCTGGTCGAGCTACCGATCTCACCGGAAACCGAGGCCAACTACCCGGGCCTGAACAACTACTACATGATCACCCACGATGAGCTGCCGCTGCTGACCCCGCTGCGCTGGCTACCGGTAATCGGCGACCCCATCGCGGATCTGGTCCAGCCGAACCTGCGCTACTTCGTCAACCTCGGCTACGGCGACCCCAACTACGGCTACTCGACCAGCTACGCCGACGTGCCGACCCCGTTCGAGCTGTTCCCGCCGATCCCGCCGAACTTCCTGGGCGACCAGGTCACCCTGGCCAACGAAGGCTGGAACGACTTCACCAGCGACGTCAGCGCCATCATCCCGTCGATGAGCCAGGACATCTCCAACCTGTCCGGCGGCGGGGGGGGCGGAGGTACCCCGACATTCACCTTCCCGCCAGCCAGTGAGTTCACCCTGGCCAACATGATCGACAACTTCCAAGCCGCCAACGACCGCATCACCTATGGAGTCTCGGCGACGGCCTCGGGTTTCTACGCCGTACTACTGCCCGCGGCCGACATTACCAACGCCCTGGCCACCACGCTGCCGTCCTACTCGCTGAACCTGTTCCTCGATGGAATTCAGGACTTCGCCGGCGGCGACCCGAACGGGCTGATCAACGCAGTCGGCGACCCACTTGCCGTCACTGCAGCCATGCTGACAATGGGCGGCGGACTTGAGGCACTCGCCGTTCTCGACGCCGTCACAGCGATACCCGGTAACTTCAGCGCCAACTAAGGCCCGGTGAGGAGAGATCCCACCAACACCCACCCATGTCGTTTCTCGCCGTCCAACCGCAGGTGATGGCGGTCGCTGCGGAAAACTTGGCCGGGATCCACACGGCCCTGGCCGAGGCCAACGCGACCGCTCTGGGCCCCACGTCCGCCGTGGCTGCGGCTGCGGCGGACGAGGTGTCGGCGGCTGCGGCCGAACTCTTCGAGACCTTCGGCGCCGAATACCAGCGGGTGCTCGGTCAGGCTGAGGCCTTCCACGGCCAGTTCCAGCAGACCCTGGTCGCAGCCAGCACCGCCTACAGCCACGCCGAGGCGGCTGGTGCCGCAACGTTTTCTGCCCCGTTGGCAGCGGCCTCACCAATCGAATCACTGATCAAACAGATCCAGGCGTTCTTCATCCCGTCCACCACCAGCTCCTACACCGAGAACATCGTCGAAAGGGTCACCCCGTACCCCGGCGGGCCGTACGAGGTAGCGATGATCATGAGCGGCAGCGGCACCTCGACACCGTCGAACAGCTACATGAACAAGGCTCGCACCTGGATGAACGCGGCCTACACCATAACCGGCGCCAACTATCCGCTGAGCACCAACGAGGGGCTGTACCCGATCAGCGGGGTCAAGGATCTGATGCTCTCGCCGTCGGTGGAGCGCGGCGTCCAGGAGCTCTACAACGGACTGTTCGGGCCCTACGGGACGGTCGTCAACGGCCATCCCACGTCGGTGCTCGGCGCCTCGCAGAGTGCCGTCATCTCCTCGATCCTGATGCAGCAGCTCACGGCGTCGGGCGTCTTCTACGGCGCGGACAATCTGAGCTTCACCCTGGCCGGCAACGAGCTGGCCCCCAACGGCGGGTTTCTGTCGCGCTTCCCCGGCCTCAACATCGCCGCGCTGGGTGTGGACTTCTACGGCGCCACCCCGGCGGACTCCGGCTACCCCGTCTACAACTACACCCTGCAATACGACGGGTTCGCCTCCTTCCCGCAGTACCCGCTCAACATCCTGTCCGACATCAACGCCGTCATGGGTGTCGCGTTCGTGCACCCCAATTACGGGGATTACCAGCCGGACAACCTGCCACCCGGCTACAACCTGGTGGAGCTGCCGATCTCGCCGGAAACCGAGGCCGCCTACCCCGACCTGAACAACTACTACATGCTCACCACACCGGAGCTGCCGCTGCTGATCCCGCTGCGCTGGCTACCGGTAATCGGCGACCCCATCGCGGATCTGATCGAGCCGAACCTGCGCTACTTCGTCAACCTCGGCTACGGCGACCCCAACTACGGCTACTCGACCGGCTACGCCGACGTGCCGACGCCGTTCGAGCTGTTCCCGCCGATCCCGCCGAACTTCCTGGGCGACCAGGTGATCCTGGCCAACGAGGGCTGGAACGACTTCACCAGCGACCTGCGCACCATCGTCCCGGCGATGAGCCAGGACATTTCCGAGCTGGGCGACGCCAGCACGGGCGCCGGCGCCGCGCCGTCATTCACGCTGCCCCCGGCGAACGAGTCCACCGCCGAAAGCCTCATCGACCGCTTCCAGACGGCGAACCGCAACCTCACCTACGCGGTCTCGGCGTCGGCGTCGGACGTCTACGCCGCGCTGCTGCCCACCGCGGACATCACCAACGCCATGGTGACCACGCTGCCGTCGTACTCGCTGAACCTGTTCCTCGAAGGAGTCCAGGACTTCGCCGCCGGTGATCCGAACGGGTTGATCAATGCGGTCGGCAAGCCGATCGCCGCCTCCACCGGCATCTTGACCATGGCCGGCGGCATCGAGATCGCAGTACTCCTCGACGCCGCGTCTTCGATATACGACAACTTCACCGGCGGCTGACCGCAGCCGGGGGGCTGGCCTCCGGCCGCAGGTCGCCAGCCGCCGCCCCGCCGCCCCGCCGCCCCGCCTGCTCGCGAGCGTAACGCCACGGCGAAATCCGGAGCGTGAAATCGCAGCTCCGTTACGCTCGCGAACGATTCGTGGCCGCCGGCCGCCGGCCGCCGGGCCCCGGGGCCCAGGCCCCCAACCGGGCTACGGCTCCAGCACAACCTTGCCCAGCACGCCGCCGTCCTCCAGGCTCTGCAATGCGGCCCGTGCTTCGGACAACGGGTACCGCTGCGGCGGCGGCGGTTTCAGGCCAAGCGTAACCAGTTGGTTCAGGCCCGAGGAAAACAGGGCGACCGAGCCGGGAACGGTGTTGAGGTATTCGCCCCAGGCAACCCCGAGCACCCCGATATTGCGCAGCAACAGCCGGTTGACGCTCAGGGTGGGAATGCGGCCGGTGGCGAAGCCGACCACCAGGAGTTTGCCGTCGATAGCCAGTGCCCGGACGGCGTCGTCGAACGCCCGACCCCCGATCGGGTCGACGACAATATCGACTCCGGCGCCGTGGGTGTGCTCAAGGGCCCGCTCCACCCACCCTTCGGCCAGGTGCAGCACGTGGTCGGCGCCCAGCGCCTTCACATAGCTGGCCGCGGCCTCGCGGTGAGTGACGCCGATCAGCGTGCTCGCACCCATCGCCTTGGCGATCTGGACGGCGGCTGTCCCCACCCCACCCGCAGCACCGAGCACCAGCACCGTCTGCCCGGGACGCATCGCCGCGCGCCGGGACAGCGCAAAATACATGGTGTTGTAGTTGACCAGCAGTGACACCGCTTCGGCGTCGTCGAGCTCCTCTGGGCTGCGAATCACGTTGGCCACCGGAACCGCAACCTGTTCTGCGTAGCAGCCGAGTACCCCGAATGCGGAAACCCGTTCCCCGACCCGGAAACCCGAATCCTCCGGGGCCGAGTGCACCACGCCCGCGGTCTCCATGCCGGGCACGAACGGCGGCGGCAGCTTCAGCTGGTATTTGCCCTTGGTCAGCAGAAGGTCCGGAAAGCAGACCCCGGTGGCGCGAACGTCGATGACAATGTTGCCGGCCTTGGCGCGCACGTCGGCGACGTCGGTGTAGACGATCCCGGACGGCCCGGAAAGCTCCTCGACGACAGCGGCTTTCATCGACGGAAGGCGACTTTCATATGCGGCCCCGGGCTTTCATCAAGGCAGGAAGGGTTGACAGAGGCAGACGTTCAGCCCCTACAGCTTGAAGCCGGCCTTCTTCGTAGCCGACAAGTCGGTGATCTCACTCCAGCGGTCCGCCACATCCGCCACGGTGGGGGGCGTATCGAAGTTGGCGCCCTCGTTCTGGAACAACGCAACCCGTTGCACCTTGCCGCCGCCGACGACGAATACCGATGCGGTGTCGGGGCATTCCTCGGCGCACAGGTAGGCCACCACCGGTGCGACGAAGTCCGGCGTGAGCTTGGCCAGCACCTCCGGCGGCATGAGGTCCTCGGTCATCCGGGTGGCGGCGATCGGGGCGACGGCGTTGGCGTGGATGCTGTACTTGGCTCCTTCCAGTGCCAGAGTGTTGATCAGGCCCACCAGGCCAAGTTTCGCCGCGCCGTAGTTGGTCTGACCGAAGTTGCCGAACAACCCACTGGTCGAGGTGGCCACGACCACCCTGCCGTAACTCTGCTCGCGGAAGTGCGGCCAGGCGGCGCGGATGACGTTGTAGCCGCCGTACAGGTGCACCTTGAGCACCGCATCCCAGTTCTCGTTCGTCATCTTGTGGAAGGTGCCGTCGCGCAGAATGCCAGCGTTGCTGACGACCCCGTGCACGGCACCGAACTCGTCCAGCGCGGTCTTGATGATGCCCGCCGCGCCCTCTGGTTCGGCGACGCTGTCGTAGTTGGCGACCGCGCGGCCCCCACCGTCACGAATCTCGGCGACCACCTGGTCGGCCATCGCTGAACCCGCGCCAGTGCCGTCACGGGCGCCGCCGAGGTCATTGACGACGACGCAGGCTCCTTCCCGGGCGAGGGTGAGGGCGTAGTCCCGGCCCAAGCCCCCACCGGCTCCGGTGACGACGACGACACGATCCTGCACTCCGGGCATCGGGTTCCTCTCTTGTGGTTGAGCGACACGGAGCCATCAGGGCTCCGCCCCGGCACCGGTCGGAGCCGGCGCCGGGCGAACGGTCCCGGGCTAGAACAGCTTGCGAGCCAGCTTCAGAGCCCGTTCGGTGTAGGGCGGGTAGAGCATCGTGGAGAAATCGGGGCGCGTCGGCTTGGTCAGCACCGACTTGCGATGGCTGAATTCGTCGAATCCCCACTTGCCATGGTAGGCGCCCATGCCCGATGCCCCGACCCCACCGAACGGGAGCTTGGCCGTCGACACCTGGAATGCCAGGTGATTGATCAGCATGCCGCCCGCCGGCACCTCCTTGATGAACCGCTCCCGGGTATCACGCGACGTGGTGAACAGGTAAGCCGAAAGCGGCTTGGGCCGCGCATTGATGAAGTCGATGGCCTCGTCGAGACCTTTGACGGTGAGAACCGGCAGGATCGGACCGAATATCTCGTTCTGCATCACCGGGCTGTCCGGGTCCGCGTCGGTGACAACGGTCGGCTGGATGCGCAGGGTCGACGCGTCACGGTTGCCGCCCGCGACGACCCGGCCGGTCCCGCCGGCTTCCACCTCCGAAAGGTACCCGTCGAGCCGATCGAACTGCCGCTGGTTGACGATCCGCATCCCGGCCGGATTGTCCTGGGACCGGAACTTCGTCAGGGCCGCACCGATCTTGTCGACCAGCTCGTCGTGGATGCTCGCGTCGGCGAGCACATAGTCCGGTGCGACACAGGTCTGGCCGGCGTTGAGAATCTTCAGCCAGGCGATCCGCTTGGCCGCCACATTCAGGTCGGCATCGGCCGCCACCACCACCGGGCTCTTGCCGCCGAGTTCCAGCGTCACCGGCGTGAGGTGCGGTGCCGCGCCCTCGTACACCTTGCGGCCGATCTCGGTGCCGCCGGTGAACAACACCCGGTCCAGGCCCTGGGCGATCAGTTCCTGGCTCACCATGCCGTCGCCCTCGACCACCGCGACCGCGTCCGGATCCAGGTACTTGGGCACCAACTCGGCCATCAACCGCGACGACGACGGCGCAAGTTCGGACGGTTTGAGGATCACGGCGTTGCCGGCGGCCAACGCACCTACAGCCGGACCAAGCGTCAGGTAGAACGGATAGTTCCAAGCCCCGATGATCAACACCGTGCCGTAGGGTTCGTACTCCACCCATCCGCGGCCGGGCAGCTGCGGCAATTCCAGCAGGAGGTACTTGCGGCGCATCCACCTGCGCAGCTTCTTGGCGGCGTACTTCGCTTCGCTGTAGGTGGTGGCGACGTCGGCGATGAACGTCTCGGTGTCGTTGCGGTCCAGATCCTCTCTCAGCGCCGCTGCGATAATCGACTCGTTCTCCTCCATCAACCTCGCCAGCGCCAGCAGCTGTTCCCTACGCCACTCGTAACTGCGGGTGCGGCCGCTGCGAAAGGTTCTGCGCAGTCGGGCCACTGTGTCGGCGACGCCACTCATGTCGGCGGAAACGTGCGGCTGCGCGGACGCGGCCGGGGATCGGGTGGTCATCTTTGGCCTTCCTTGATCAGACTCAACCCCACTGTTCTGGCAACCGTCTACGGCCCATTCGCGCGGGGTTCATACCGCGATCCTAGCCTCCCCACTCGGGGGGACAACAGGTCTTCGGCTTGGCGGCCGAGGGGACGACCGTGAGTGGAACCACCGGTGGGCCCGCGGGCCCACAACCAACGCTCTAGCCGCGCACCGCCGTCACGAACTCGGAGAAGGCGTCCTCGTCGTCGGCCGACGGCGGCTCGACCATCCACCGGCCCAGGCGCTGCATCTCCTCCACCGAGCTCGCCGCGGTGGCGCGCCAGCCGTGCTGGTTCAGCCAGTCGGCGACGCGGGCCCGGTTTTCGTCGCGATACATCAGTTCGCCGATGTCGATCGTCTCTTCCAGGCCGATCTGTTCGGCAATCTTCAGGAACCGCTCGCGCATCTGCTGTCGGCGTTCCTCGGCGTGGGACGGCGCGGTCTCGGCCGCGACGCGACTGCCCGGCGGACTCAACTCGCCGACCTGGGCGAACAGCCGGTCTTGGGCCTCAGCCGGCAGGTACATTAGCAGGCCCTCGGCCAACCAGGCCGTCGGCACCGCCGGATCGAACCCCGCGGCGCGCAGCGCCGCCGGCCAGTCCTGGCGCAGGTCGACGGCGACGGCGCGGCGGTCGGATTTCGGAGTGACACCGTGGCCGGCCAACGTCGTCGACTTGTAGTCCAGGACCTGGGGCTGGTCTATCTCGAAGACCCTGGTGCCGGACGGCCAGTCCAGCCGGTAGGCCCGCGAGTCCAGGCCCGAGGCCAGGATGACGACCTGACGGATCCCTGCGGCGGTGGCGTCGGCGAAGTAGGTGTCGAAGAAGTTCGTTCGAACCGCCTGGTAGCCGCGCATCTGCCGGATCATCGCCGCCGCCTCGGGGTCCACGCTTTCCACCTTGTCCACGATGGACGGGTCGAGCATGGCCTCCCACATCACGTCGGCGTTGGCGTCGTCGACCAGAATCTTGGCGTAGGGATCGCGGATCAACGCGTCGGGCTGTTCGGTTTCGACGGCTCGCGCGGCGGCCACCATGACCGCTGTGGTTCCGACGCTGGTCCGGATGTCCCAGGTGTCGTCGTGGCTACGCAGTGTGCTCATCGCAGGCTCCTTCGAGGCCGATGTGTCTGGAGGGCCGGTCAACTGCATCGCGACGACGTCGCCGTGGCGAGCGCACGGAGACCAACTGTGACCCGGCCATGCTACCGAATAGATTAGCTAATCTATACGCTTTGTGGGTCAGGTCACCGAGTTCCGCACGGCATCGCCACAACAGCCGTCTTGCACCCTACGCAAGCTCCGGACCCAGCTGGATGCCGCCGAACCTACCCGCCTGGTAGTCGGCGAGCGCCTGGATCACCTCGGCCTTGGTGTTCATCACGAAGGGCCCGTAGTGGAACACCGGTTCGCGGATCGGTTGCCCGCCCAGCAGCAGGATCTCCAATGGCCGCGCGCGGATCGAGCGGGCGCTCGCGACGACACGGTCCCCCGGCCCCAGCACCGCCAGCCGGCCATGTTCCACCGGGTGCCCCGCCGGACCGACAGCGCCCTCCCCTGACAGCACATAGACGAGCGCGTTGAAGTCCCGGCGCCACGGAATGTCGAGCCTCGCACCGCTTTCGACGGTCGCGTGGGCCAGCGTGATCGGCGTATGGGTGATTCCCGGCCCCCGGTGACCGTCGATCTCTCCGGCGATGACGCGAATCAGCGCACCTCCGTCGCCGGAGGCCAGCAGGGTGGCGTCGCCGCCGTCGATCGCCTGATAACGGGGCGGAGCGAACTTGTCTCGCCGCGGCAGGTTCACCCACAGCTGGATACCGTGGAACAGCCCGCCGGTCCTGACCAGCTCCGCCGGCGGTGTCTCGATGTGCAGGATGCCCGCCCCGGCCGTCATCCACTGGGTCGCCCCGTCGGTGATCAGCCCGCCGCCACCGTGGGAGTCCCGATGTGCGAACGCTCCGTCGATCATGTAGGTCACGGTTTCGAAGCCGCGATGGGGATGCCAGTCGGTGCCGCGGGGCTCCCCCGGTGCGTATTCCAGCTCCCCTATCTGGTCCATGTGCACAAACGGGTCCAGCGCGGCGGTGGCGACCCCGGCGAAGGCGCGGACCACCGGGAAACCCAGTCCCTCGTAGCCTCGCGGGCCGGTGGTGACCGAGCGGACGGGACGCTGAGAGTCGCCGGGCGCCGACGGTGCCACCCGGGGCAATGCGAGCGTGTCTGCGGTGATGGCGGGCATGTCTACCTCCTGGGAATATGGCTACCCTAGATACCCGGACTTAAGTCCGTTTATTCCCGACGGTCCGGGGCCCAGCGCCCGCACGGCCCGCTTGCCCCCGCCGCTGCCGCTGCCCGCTGGGCCCGGGCCCCGGCCCCGGCCCCGGCCCCCAGGCCCCAGGCCCCAGCCTCCGGGCCCCAGCGCCCAGCCCTCGGGCCTCGGCCCCCGGCCCCCGGCCCAACCCCCGGCAACCGCTGCGCTGATAGCGTTTGCGAGCATGCCGAAGCACCCGCACTGGGCATCGCACGTCGCCGCCGGCGGCCACTTCGGAGCCTCCATCCGAAATGCCGGCTACCTGCAGAAGTGGCTCCTGCTGGGTGCCGCGATCGGCGTCATCGCCGGACTGGGCGCCGTGGTGTTCTACCTGGCGATCAAATACACCGGCGCATTCCTGCTCGGTCACCTCGCCGACTACCACGTCCCCACCCCAGCTGGCGAGGGAGGCAGCCACGGATCAGCCGGGTTCCCGCGCGCGTGGACCATTCCGCTGATCACCACCGGTGGAGCGCTGCTGTCGGCGCTGATTGTCACCAAGTTCGCCCCGGAAGCCACCGGCCACGGGACCGACGAGGCCATCGAGGCAACCCACACCGACCCCCGCGCGATCCGCGGGCGCGCGGTGCTGGTCAAGATGATCGCCAGCGCCCTGACCATCGGTTCGGGCGGTTCGGCCGGCCGGGAAGGCCCCACCGCCCAGATCTCGGCCGGCTTCAGTTCACTGCTCACCCGCAGGCTCAACCTGTCCGACGAGGACGGCCGCATCGCGGTGGCGCTCGGGATCGGCGCGGGCATCGGAGCCATCTTCGCCGCACCACTGGGCGGCGCCGCGCTGACCGCGTCGATCGGCTACCGGGACGACTTCGACTACAACGCCCTGCTACCCGGCTTCATCGCCTCGGGAACGGCATACGCGGTGCTCGGCTCCTTCCTCGGTTTCGACCCGCTCTTCGGCTACATCGACGCCGAGTACCGCTTCGAGCGCGCCGCCCCGCTGCTGTGGTTCGTGGTGATCGGGCTGGCCGCCACCGCAATCGGCTACCTCTACGCCCAGACCTTTCACAAGGCGGTCGAGCTGACACACCGGCTGCCGGGCAGCCCAATTCTCAAACCCGCACTCGGCGGCCTGATGGTGGGCCTGATGGCGCTGGCGATCCCGCAGATCTTGAGCAGCGGCTACGGCTGGGCGCAGCTGGCCGCCGATCGCACCGCGCTGATGGCGATTCCGCTGTGGATCGTCATCGTCCTGCCGGTCGCCAAGATCCTGGCGACCTCGCTGTCCATCGGCAGCGGAGGATCCGGCGGCCTGTTCGGACCCGGAATCGTGATCGGCGCCTTCGTCGGCGCCGCCATCTGGCGGCTGGGTGAGTTGAGCGGCCTGCCGGGCGTGCCGCACGATCCGGGGATCTTCGTCGTCGTCGCGATGATGACGTGCTTCGGCAGCGTCGCCCGCGCCCCGCTGGCCGTCATGCTCATGGTCGCCGAGATGACCGGATCTTTCTCGGTGGTGCCGGGCGCGATTCTCTCCGTGGGTATCGCATCGCTGCTGATGTCGCGCACCAACGTCACCATCTACGAATCGCAGCGGCTCAACCGGCAGACCGCCGAAGCCGACCGCGCCGGCCGGGGTGCGCAGCAGGCGGGCGGGTGCTGAAACGGACTCGGGGAACGTCCTGCATCAGATCCCCGCGCTCACCCCGCCGCCCGACGCCCCCGCCCCGGCAGGCAGCCTATTCGCCCCGGCCCGCGCTTCCGCCCGCGCGCATGGCCGCCCAGAACCGGGCGGCTTCGCGGATCGACTCTTCGACCGGCCGGGGCCGCCAGCCCAACTCGCGGACCGCCCTGCCGTGGTCGACGTGGGCTTCGGCCCGCATCATCCGCACCGATGTCAGGCTGAGCTCGGCGTCCCTGCCGGTCACCTTGGCCCGCAGCGTTCCCAGCGCACCCAGGGCGTAGAGCGCCGGCACCGGGATCGACCGTTTCGGCGGCACCACCCCGGCTTCGTCGGCGGCGATGCGAACCACGTCGGTCAACGCGATCATGCGTTCGGAGATCACATACTTCGCGCCGTTGCTGCCGCGCTGCGCGGCCAGGATCATCGCCCGGGCCGCGTCGTCGACCCCGACGGCCTCGAGTTCGATCCCCGGCATCAGGAAGGGCAACTTGCCGAAGACCGCGCCCGCGATGAACGCGCCGTGCGGGGTGCGGCCCCAGTCGCCGGCGCCATAGGTCGTCGAGACGCACATGGCCACCGTCGGCACCCCGCGGTCGGCGGCATAGCCCAGGACCAGATCCTCGGCCTGCACCCGGGACCGCACGTAGGCACTGACCCGCCGCTGCGGACCGATCCGGTCGGATTCGTCGGACACCCGCCCGCGCCGACGGTCCACCGTCGCATAGGTGCTGGTGAAGACGAACCTGCGCAGGCCCGCGTCCTTGGCCACCTCGAGGACGTTGCGCACGCCCTCGACGTTGGTGCGGAACAGCGGTGCCGGGTCCCGCAGCCAGGCGCGGGTGTCGACCACGCAGTAGTAGACGTCGTCGCAGCCGTCCATTGCCGCGGCGACGGTGGCCGTGTCGAACACGTCGCCGTGGAACCGGGTGAGCGGCAAGCCGTCAATGCTGCGCGTGTTGGCCGCCGGGCGCACCATCGCGCGAACCTGGTGGCCGTCTTCGACGAGCAGGCGGGTGACATGCGAACCCAGGAAGCCGTTGGCTCCGATGACGAGTTTCGGTTTCGCGCCCCGCGGACTCATCGGCGACCGCCGTTCTCCCGCAGCCAGCGGGCGGCATCCTCATCGAGGGTTCCCAGGTGTTGCGCCCGACGGCACCACTTCAGGGCCGCCCGCATGAAGCGCAGCGGGTTGTAGATGTCCTCTTGGCGGCACCACAGTCCGTCGCCGGCGTAGGTGATGATCGAGATGTTGGTCGCGCTGATCACGCTGCCGTCGCCGGGATCGCGCATCGGGTTGTCCAACTCCATGATCACCCGCCCGGTGGGCTCATCGATCACCGACCACAATGCCGGGAAGGCCACCATGTGGCTGCCGGGAAAACTCGTCATCGTCCGTCTGATCCAGGCGCGTACCTCATCGCGACCGCGCATGGTGCCCGCCGCGTGCTCGATGTACTCGACATCGGGGGTGTAGTGCTGCACCCAGGCGTCCCAATCGTGGGTTCGGGCCGCATCCCCGACGGTCCGCTCGAACCGCTCGAACGCCGAGGTCAGTTCGCTCCGGGGGAATTTTGGCCCGCTCACCAGCCGTTACACCTCACGGGCGGAGTGTAGCCTGGTGGCCCGGTCCCGGGGTTGGGGTCGGGTCCCAGGCCGGTAAGGAGGACGCAGATGACAACGACACAGCGAGCGGTCCTTGCCGGTGGGTGCTTCTGGGGGATGCAGGATCTGATCCGCAAACAGCCGGGCGTGCTCTCCACCCGAGTCGGCTACAGCGGTGGCAACGTCCCCAATGCGACCTATCGCAACCACGGCACGCACGCCGAAGCCGTCGAAATCATCTTCGATCCCGCCGTCGCCGACTACCGGGCACTGCTGGAGTTCTTTTTCCAGATCCACGATCCGACAACCAAGGACCGCCAGGGCAACGACTGCGGCCCCAGCTACCGCTCGGCGATCTTCTACGCCGACGCCGCCCAGCAGCGAATCGCCTTGGACACCATCGCCGACGTCGAAGCGTCCGGCCTGTGGCCGGGCAAGGTAGTCACCGAGGTCAGTCCGGTCGGCGATTTCTGGGAGGCCGAACCCGAGCATCAGGATTACCTGCTGCGCTACCCGCACGGCTACACCTGCCACTTCGTCCGGCCCGGGTGGGCGTTGCCCAGCCGCGCGACTTCGGAAAAGTAGGTCGGGCCGTCGGCGGCGTGTTGGTCGCGCCCCGTGGGGTGATGGCCTCGTCGAAAATATTCAGGCCACCGTGGCGAAGCCTTTCGGCAACGGCCGACCGATCCCCCGCGCCCGCAACGACCAGGAGCCGGTTCGGGTGGGGTCCTTGGGCGTGAACTCTGGGCTGTCGTAGTCGACTGTGAAGACAGGGCTTTCACTGTGAAGCCACGGCTTTCACTGTGAAGCCACGGCGGGAGATTCGCCCAGATCTCGCCCTGGCTTCACAGTCAACGCCAACGATTCACAGTCAACGCCAACGATTCACAGTCGACGCTCTGGGCGCACCATCGACGCCACACGCTCACGGTCAACGCCACCGGCAACGCACGCGCAGTGTCCAACCGTCGAAACTGGCACTGCCGCGATCCGCCGGTGCCGCCGGTGCCGGCGCTCAGGCGCTCCCGCGACCCGGCGAAAATCAGCGACGTCGGTGCACGACGATCCGGCCGCCGTCCTTCGGCGCGAACGCGACGCCGCGGTTGTGCGACCGTTCGGCGGGCGCATCGGTGGTTTCCACCTCGAAGACGCGCAGCACCGTACGTAGAACCACATCCATCTCCATGTTGGCGAACGCCGAACCCACGCAACGCCGGGTACCTCCGCCGAACGGAATCCACGCGAACGCCGCCGGCTTGGAGCCCAGGAACCGCTGCGGATCGAACCGGCCGGGGTCGGGGAAGAACTCCGGATTGCCGTGGATCTGCGAGATGCTGGTGACGATCGAATAACCCTGGGGGATATCCCATTCGCCGAGTTCGAACACCGGAGTGTAGACATGCCGTCCGGTGAGGTCGATAACGTTGCTCGCCCGCTGGACTTCCATGATCGTGGCCTGGCGCAGCTCACTCCCACCGGAATCGGCTTCCGCCACCAGCCCCGCCAGCACTTCCGGGTGCCGGGTGACTCGCTCGAACGCCCACGCCAGGGTGGTTGCGGTGGTTTCGTGGCCGGCGGCCAGTAGCGCCAGCAGCTCGTCGCCAATGTCCTTGCGCGACATCACAGCGCCGTCTTCGTAGGTACTGCGCAGCATCAACGCGAGCACATCGGTGCGCTCCTCGAAGTTCGCGTCCGCCCGTTCGATCTCGATCAGCCGGTCGATGACGACGTCATACCGGCGTCGCCACGCCGCCAGTCGCCCCCAGGGGCTGTAGCGGCCGTAATTTCGTTTGGCAGTCGGCATGGGCGCCATCCTGGAACCCAACGTGACCCAGGGTGGGATCATCCGGCGCAGCTGGTCGAGCTCGGCGCCGTCAGCACCGAAGATCGCCCGCAGAATGGCATTGAGCGTGATCCGGTTCATCGTCGGCAGCGTGGGAATCGACTGCCGATCGGGCCAGCCCGCAGTCTCGCGCAGCGTCTCCTCTTCGATGATCGCCTCGTACTTCTTCATGGCTTTGCCGTGGAACGGGGGGGCAAGCAGTCGGCGCCGCCGCCGGTGGTCCTCGCCGTCGAGCCCGAACACAGATCCCGAGCCGAACAGCCGGCTCAAATTGGGCTGGATGTTGCCCAGGGCGTCGGGGCTCGCGCTGAACACCTGCTTGGACAGCTGGGGATCGCAGACGACCACAACGCTTCCGTACACCGGGAGGTCGACGCGAAAAACCTGGCCGTGCCGGCGCACCATCTGCTTCCAGAACCAGTGGCGGGCCAGCACGAACCCCATGCCCTGAAAGAACTTCGGCCCCGCAACGGCCGGGGGCAGGCGCAGAGCGGGGGCAGCGGGTGGTGGCGGGACTTCGGCGGTCACGTCGTCCATCGCGGTCCGCACACCGTCCTCCACCGTCTCGGCCCTCGCCGTGTCCGGACTCATGTCTTCACCTCTCCAAATCTGCCCGGCTTCCCGTGCCTGCCCCGCCATCCCCACGTGGTACGTCGCAGTACCACACACTCACCCTGTACGGTACTCTTTGGTACCAAACCTGACAAGCATCCGGAGGAGCCCACCGGTGACAGCACAGGCCCACCGCCCCGAGCTGACAGAGCCTGCGGCCGCTCATGGATTCCGGTTGCGTCTGCTGGACGGCCTCGCAGCCTCCATCGGCGAACGCGGCTACCGCGCCACCACCGTCGCCGACATCGTGCGCCACGCCCGCACCTCCAAACGCACCTTCTACAGCCAGTTTTCCAGCAAGGAGCACTCTTTCGAGGAGTTGCTGCGGGTGGAGGTCCAGCTGATGGCCGGCGACATCCGCGCCGCGGTCGACCCCACGGCGGACTGGCGCCAGCAGATCCGCCAAGCGGTCGAGAGCTATGCCGGCCATATCGAAGCACGCACCGCGGTCACCCTCAGCTGGATCCGCGAATTCGCCTACCTGGGCGAACATGCACGCCCCGTGCAACGCCAGGGACTGGAATTGCTGACGGACCTGTTGATCGAACTCAGCGGCAGCCCGGGATTCCAGCGCGCAAACGTGCCACCGCTGACACCCCCGCTGGCGATGATTCTGGTGGGGGGCCTGCGCGAACTCGTCGCCATCGCCGTCGAGGACGGCACGTCTCCCCGGGAGATCATCGAACCGGCCGTGGACGCGGCGATCGCACTGCTGGGGCCCCGCGTTCCAGGGCAGTAGCGCGGAGCCGGCGGCTCAGCGAAACTCCGCGCGGTTCGCCGAAACTCCGCGCGGCTCGGCCAATGCCCGCGCCGCACGGGGGAGCGAGACAGCCCGGCGGCGTCACCGAAGCAGGAACGCCCGCAACCGGTCCAGCACCAGTTCGGGCCGCTGATCCACGATCCAATGCCCGACACCGGGCACCAGCTCGACCTTGAAGTCGCTGATGTGCTCCTCGTACCCGTCAGTGGCGCCGGCGGTCATCACCGGATCGTCGATACCGGTCAGCCACCGGACCGGCACGTCCACCCGCCCCCCCGGCTTGTCCGAGCCATACTCGCCGCGCACCCAGCTGAGCATTTCCCGCAGCTGAAAAGTGCGGTACCAGCGAGAGCCCGCCTCCGCGTGCCCGGGCAGATTCATACAGTCGCTGTACATCGCGACATCGTCGGCCGGCGGTGTGTACCCGCCTCCGACCCAGGACATGAGGAACCGGACGAACCTGGAGTTGGGTTCGCCGATGATCCGCGGCCCGATGACCGGCAGCGCCAGCGGAATCTGATACCAGAACCGCCAGAGATTGATCAGCGACCCCACATCACGTTTGGCGAATGGCGCGGCGGTGTTGACCCCGAAGAATCCGGTGACTTTCTCGGGGTGGCGCAGCATCATGATGAACGCAACCGGCCCGCCCCAGTCGTGCGCGACCAGCTCGACCGTCGGCACCCCCAGATGGTCCAGGACACCGGCGAGATCGTCGGCCATATCGGTCTTGAGATAGCTCGACGCGGGCGCCGAACTCCAGCCCGCCCCCCGCAGATCGGGGCACAGCACCCGGAACCCGTCGGCAACCAGCGGGGGGATCAGTTTGTGCCACTCCCACCAGTTCTGCGGGAAGCCGTGCACCAGCATGACCGCCGGTCCGTCCGCCGGGCCGGCGTCGGCGACGTGGATGGTGACACCGGCACCGAGATCGACGTAACGGTGTTCGACACCGTCCAGGGCGGGCATTGCGACCATGGGTACCGAAGGTAGTACTACCGCAGGAACCGTTCGACCTAGGGCGCGAATCGCCTCCGAAAGTCGGTCGCACCCGGCCACCCGGCCACCCGGCACCCGGCCACCCCTCGCCCAACGTGCAACTGCTGCGGAAAAACGGCTGTTTTCCCGCAGCAGTTGCACGCTCGGCACTCCAGCCGAGTGAAGACACCCCCTATGCGGCGACCGGCAGGGCCTCCACCGCGCCACGACCGGTGCCCGCGGCCGCGTCCTGCCGCAGAGCCCGCTTGCGCGAGGCGGGGAGCGTCAGCCGGACGATCTTGCGGACCACGGTGCCGAACTGCCGCAGCAGCGGGCCCTTGTTGTAGGGAATTCCGTACCGTCCGCAGATCTCTTCGACCTCGGGTGCGATCTCGGCGTACCGGCGGGCCGGCATGTCGGGGAACAGATGGTGCTCGATCTGGTGTGACAGGTTGCCGGACATGATGTGGAAGAGCTCCCCGCCGGTCAGGTTCGCCGAACCGAGCACCTGGCGCAGATACCACTGGCCACGGGACTCGCCGGCTGCCTCCTCGACGGTGAACTCCTGGGTGCCGTCCGGGAAATGGCCGCAGAAGATGATCATGTACGACCAGACGTTGCGCATCAGGTTCGCAGTGAGATTGCCGGCGAACACGAACGGCGCGAACGGCCCGGCCAGCAGCGGGAAGGCCACATAGTCCTTGAGCGTCTGCCGGCGGGTCTTCTTCCACGTCTCCTTGAGCATCTCGCGCTTGTCGCGAAGCTTGATCTCGCCGGTGCGAATCCGCTCGGACTCCAGTTCGTGCAGCGCGACGCCATATTGGAAGAACACCATCAGCAGGAACGCATAGACGGGGTTGCCCAGGTAGTAGGGCTCCCACGGCTGGTCCTCGCTCATCCGGATGATGCCGTAGCCGATGTCGCGGTCCATGCCGACGATGTTGGTGTGGGTGTGGTGCAGATAGTTGTGCGAGTGCCGCCACTGGTCGGCTGGGCAGGCGGTGTCCCACTCGAAGTCGCGGCCGGAGATCGTCGGGTCGCGCATCCAGTCGTACTGGCCGTGCATGATGTTGTGGCCGATCTCCATGTTGTCCAGGATCTTGGCCGCACCCAGCATCGCGGTGCCGAACAGCCAGGCCGGCGGCAGGAACAGCAGTGCCCGCCCGCCCACTTCGAGTGCGCGCTGGGTCTTGATGACTTTGCGGATGTAGTCGGCGTCCTCCTGGCCCAGGTCCGCCAGTACGCGGTCCCTGATGGCGTCGAGTTCGCGGCCGAATGCGTCGGCCTGCTCTTTGCTGAGGGTGATCTCGTTGTGTGCCATGGTTTTTACTCCTTTGCGTGGGTGACTGTGAATTTCACGACGCGACACGCCGTGCACGCGTCGTCTGATTCACAGTCGCGAAGTTTGGTTCAGTTCCTACAGGGCGATGTCGACGTCACCGACGGGAACGCTGACGCAGATCTGTATGTCCTCCCCCGGAGCGGTGGAGACCGCGCCGGTGACCAGGTTGCGCACGGTGCCGGCGGTCTTGCGGCACGTACAGGTGTGGCAGATGACCATCCGGCAGCCGTTCTTCGGTGTCAGCCCGGCCGATTCGGCCTGCTCCAGAATCGAGCGGCCATCGTCGACGATGTCGATCCCGCTGTCGGCGAAACTCACCTGCCCGCCCGTCGGGTTGGCCGGAGCTTCGATCACCGGCGGCACGAAGCTTTCGGTGAACACGTTTTCACAGTGCGCCTTGACGGCGTCGATCAATGCGGTTGGCCCGCAGACGAACACCGCGTCGGGTGTCGGCATGGCCGCGGCCAGGTGTTCGGCGCCGAACCGGCCGGCCAGGTCGCCGGTGCCCGACCGGGTGTATCCGTGCAGCACCCGCACTCCGGGCATCGTGGCCATCGTGGCCAGGTCATCGCGGTAGCCGGCATCCTCGGCGGTACGGGCGTAATGCACGAAGGCGATCTCCCCGGCGTGGCCTTCGGCGACCAGGGTGCGCAGCATCGCCATCACCGGTGTGACGCCGCTGCCGCCGGAGATCAACAGGATCCGGCGGGGCCGGCGCTCGGGCAACACGAAGTCGCCGCCGATGCCGTCCAACCCGACGGTCATGCCGACTTGGGCTTGTTCGTACAGGTAGGTCGAGACTAGGCCGCCGTCGTGTACGCCGACGGTCAACTCGAGCCGCGGACTGCCTTCGGCGTTGGCCGGCGAGTAGCACCGCGAGTGGGTGCGCCCGTCGATCTCGACCGAGACGTTGACGAACTGTCCGGCCTTGATGGTGTGGCGTTCGGTGAACGCGGCATTGGGAACCAGCGTCAGGGTGACGCTGCGGGGAGTCGTCCGCCGCACGTCGACCACCTTGGCGCGGCCCTGGCCCGACGTCCAGGTCGGTGTCACCAACTCGGTGTACCGGTCGACGCCGTGCGGGCCGGTGAGCAGATCGACGAGGTCGGAACTCAGCACTCGCCGGGCGAATGTTTGAGTGAACGTTTGAGTGAACATGTGTATACCGTGACATCGGCCAGTGCAGGTGGTCAAGGGTTTTGTCGCGTTCTGTGCTACGGTTCACATAGTGAACACTCGTACTCCTGGCTCACGGTCTCGACGCAGCGACCCCGACGGGGGTCAGAGCCGCGACCGCAGTCGGACCAGAGAAAAGCCCCGGGGCACGCCCTCACGCGGAGAGCGCAAAGAGGCGACCAGGCGCTCCATCATCGCCGCAGCACTCAAGGCGCTCAACGACCGCAGTTTCAGTGGCCTGAGCCTGCGGGAGGTTACCCGCGAAGCCGGGATCGTGCCCGCGGCGTTCTATCGCCACTTCGAGTCGATGGAATCGCTCGGCCTGGTACTTATCGACGAGTCCTTCCGCAGCCTTCGCGACACCTTGCGCAGCGCACGAACCGGCAAGCTGGACCCGAGCCGAGTGATCGAGTCATCGGTGGAGATCCTGGTCGGCAGCGTCGCCGAGCAGCGCGAGCACTGGCGTTTCATCTCCAGGGAGCGATCGACCGGGCTGTCCGTGCTGCGCTACGCGATTCGCACCGAGATCCGTCTGATAACCGCCGAGCTGGCCACCGACCTGGCCCGGTTTCCTCGGCTCAACGCGTGGAGCACCGAGGATCTCAACGTGCTGGCAAGCCTTTTCGTCAACGCGATGATCGCCACCGCCGAAGCCATCGAGGACGCTCAGAGCACTGAGGCGCTGGAGGAGATCCACCGGATCGCCGTCAAGCAACTGCGGATGATCACCGTCGGCGTGGCGGGGTGGAAGAGCAACGCCTGACCCACCGCGGATCGACCGGGGAAGCGAGCCGGCAACCGGGTGCGGGGGAACCCTGAGTCACCGGGGTTCGCGCCACATCGGCCACATCGGCGGGCAGCCGTCCGGCAGCTGCATCTCGCCGCGCACCGTGAAGCCGAATCGCTGGTAGTACGCCACATTCTCGAACTTCGTCGACTCCAGATAGGCCGGGCAATATTCCTGGTCGCAGCGGTCCAGCCGGGATCGCATGAGCGCCTGGCCGAAACCCCGGCCGCGCACCGACGGGTCGCTTCCGATGACCGCCAGATACCAGTGCGGCTGCTCCGGGTGGGCGCGTTTCATCGCGACCTGCAGGGCTCGTCCCTTCGCAGACCACAGGCCGAACACCCGCAAAAAAGTCGGTATCTGCGCCAGTTGCGCCCACCCCGACTCCCGCCAATGATCCGGAGGGTCCCATAGCGCCGCAGCACCGATGTCCGGGCCGTCGCAGGCCAGCTCGACCCCGCCGTGGCGCAGATGGTGGTGACGGGTCATCGTCGCGAACATCCGGCGCAGGTGCGCCAGGCGGGCGCTCGCATCGGGTAGGAGCCACACCATGATCGGATCGTCGTAGAAGGCACTGGCCAGGGTTCGCGCCAGCGCGGGGATATCCATCCGCTGGACCGGACGTGCCTTAGGGGCCATCTGCCCGACCGTATGCGGACGGAGCGCAGCGCGCCAGTGCGATGGGCGCCACGCGGCTCACCGCCCCACGGGACCGGGACCGGGACCGCCGAGCGTATCGGCACAGCGAAGTATCCGTTGCTTTTTCGCACTAGCGATATGCTCGGGGAAGGGGTGGCCGAGCATCCCGCACTCCCCCCACCCCGCATGAAGCGACCAGGCCCACCCTGGCCACATTTACCTCAATACTCTCCTTTGCAACGTTCACCCCATAAAGCTGTTGTCACAGTATTCAATCGCCTAGTCTGGCTCATAGAAGTTTTCTGGGTTTCGCCTAGCGAAACGGATGTTTCTCGTTGATTTGGTGTGAATATGTCGTATGTTCTTGCTTTCAACGAAGAATGGGCGCCCTCTGCGAGCCAGTTGGCACGTATCGGTACGTAACTGATCGAGGCCAACAGTGCCGCCACCGCGCCGACAACCCAGCTAGCTGTTGCTGGCCATGAGGTCGTTGACGGCTGTGCCTCCGACTAGGGATCTCTCGGATCGAACGCCTTGGAGGCGGCGTCTTCGGTAAGTGCTCGCCGTAGGAGGTCGGCGTCTCCGCGGAGTTCACTTACATGTAGCACTTGGTCGACGGTGAGGGCACCGGCGACGAGACCGACGACGGTGTCGGCGTCGGACGCCAGAACGGTCTCCGGTCGATGCGCGACACCGATGCGCGCGCTCGGGCCGTCATCGTCGATGCGGAGGACGATGAGCAGGCCCTCCACCTCGAAGCCGACCTCCACTGGCGGCGCTTTGGTTCTTCCCTGGAGGATGGCAGGCAGCGCGAGGGTCAGCCATCGCGGCCGGAACTCGTCATCGCCCCGCCCGGAAGCCAGCCGAGGGACGCCCCACCGCCCCAGAGCCTCCATCGGCTCCTTGAGTTCCGCGCCCCATCGCGTCAGTCCATACAGGACGCCCGCGTCTCCTAGCGCTCGCTCCACGACGCCGGTCTCCTCCAGCGTTCGCAACCGTTCAGCCAGGAGGTTGCTCGCCACGCCAGGCAGGGAGGATTTCAGGTCGCTGTATCGCAGGGATCCGGGCAGCAGCTCGCGCACGATCAGGAGGTTCCACCGGTCTCCGACGACATCGAGCGCGCGCGCCAGTCCGCAAAACTGGCCATACGATCGACGTGACACACGATTGATATTTTCAACCATGCCGGATTTCATCAACTTACTGTCATCGTTGCTATGGGCTGGCCGTGCCCTGGCCGTCAGGGAGGTACCAGCATGGAGATCGGCTGGATTGGTGTGCTCATCGCGTTCGAGCAGAAGCCTCTGAAGCTGACGACCATCAACACCGGCTATCAGCTGGCGCTGTTCCTCGCGATCACGCTGGTGCTGGGACTGTTCTAGGCGCACAGATCCATGGCCGGAATGTCACGTACCAGCGCTGAGCCTCAGAGGATGACTTCGAGCCCAAGTCCGATCAGCTACAAACCACGCACGCGCAGCCACAGGAATGCGCCGCTCACTCCCGAAGGCCGCAATCGACTGATCGAACGCTGCCGCACCCGTCTGACCTCACACGTCGCGGCCGAGATGGGCATCTCCCGCGCAACTGCATCAAAGTGGGTGAACCGGTACCGTCAGTTCGGCGAACTCGGCCTGCTCGACCGATCGTCTGCCCCAGCCCGGCAGCCGAGCGCGACGCCCGGCGAGACAGTAGCGCGGCTCGAGGAGCTGCGGCGCGAATATAAGTGGTCGGCGTCCCGCATCGCCTTCAAACTGCATGCAGACGGTGTTGCGATCAGCCGGCGCACAATCACCCGGCACCTGGCCCAGCTCGGCCTGAATCGCCGCCGATTCATCGACCCGAATGGTGAGACGAACCGGGAAGTCAAGACGATCACCGCGAAGCACCCCGGACACATGGTGCACCTCCACGTGAAGAAGGTCGGACGCATCCCCGACGGCGGCGGCCGGCGCGTGCACGGCAAAGACAGCCCCGAGGCCCGGGCAGCAGCGCGCGCGAAGTCCCGCGGTGCGCGGGCCGGGTACGCGTACCTGCACTCCGCCATCGACGGGCACACCCGCCTGGGATATACAGAGTCACTCGAGAACGAACAGGCCGCGACCGCCGTCGCATTCCTGAATCGCACCCGCGACTGGTTCGCAGCCCACGGAATCGCGCGGATCCAGCGAATCGTCACCGACAACGGCGCTTGCTACCGTTCCGGCGCATTCGCCGCCGCTCTGAACGGCGCGGAGCACCGCCGCACGAAGCCATACACACCCAAGCACAACGGCAAAGTCGAACGCTACAACCGCATCCTCTCCGAAGAGTTCCTCTACGCGAAGGCCTGGACCTCAGAACACCAGCGCGAGAGAGCACTGGCAACCTGGAACCTGCACTACAACTACCACCGGCCCCACGGCGCGCATGGCGGGCAGCCGCCCGCCTCCACGACGCCATCACGCGTCAACAACGTTCTGGCCTCATACAGCTAGCCGCCGCTGCAGCCGACGAGGTATCGGTAGCGGTAGCCGCGCTGTTCGGGGAGTTCGGGTAGGCGTATCAGGGGGTCAATGCCCAGATAACGGAGTTTCACCAGCAGTTCGTCGCGGCGCTGGCCGGCACAGCCGGGTTATACGGCAGCGCCGAGGCCTTCAACGCGGCGAGTGTGGGCGACCAGATCCTGACCGCGATCAACGACCCATGGCTGACCTACACCGGCCGCCCACTTATCGGCAATGGCGCCGACGGGACCACGGGCAGTGTGAACGGACACCCCGGGGGCTGGCTGTACGGCAACGGCGGCGCCCGAGGCACCGGAGGGACCGGAGGCACCGGCAGTGTGTGCGGTACCGGCGGGCACGCGTGGCTGTTCGGCCGCGGCGGGGCCTGCGGGGGTCACGCGACCGTCGACGGCCCCACCTCATCCGCGCATGCCTACGGCGGCCAGGGCGGTGCGGTAGGCAATAACGCCGGTGATGGCGGCACCGGGGGTGACGGCAGAGACGGCGGAGACGTGACCAACCTCGGCTCCGGGACCGCTACCGGGGGCCCTGGTGGTGGCGCCGGCTCTCCCGGCGGCAACGCCGGCACAACCGGATCGGTTTCGCCATAGCCGGTGAACAGGTAAGGATGCCGCGGGCGCAGCCGGCACGACCGGGCACTCCGCGGCTCAGGAAAGCGCGATTCGCAAAGCACGCGTCAGGAAACGAAGCGGACGACGCTTTCCGCCACGCACGCGGGCTTGGTCGAACCTTCGACCTCGACAGTCGTCGCGACGACCGCCTGCACCGCACCGTTGCCGACGTCCTCGACAGTGACCAGCGAGCTGTTCGCCCGCACTCGGGAACCCACCGGGACCGGGGAGGGAAACCGCACCTTGTTCAGGCCGTAGTTGATTGCCAGCTTGATCCCGTTGACCGTGTAAATCTGGTGCTGCAACCTCGGCAGCAGCGACAACGTCATGAAGCCGTGCGCGATGGTCGTCCCGAACGGGCCTTTGGCCGCCCGCTCCGGGTCGACGTGAATCCACTGGTGATCGCCCGTGGCGTCGGCGAACAGGTTGACCTCGTCCTGGGTGATTGTCACCCAGTCGCTCTGCCCCAGAGGTTCGCCCGCGGTGGCCGCGAGCTCGGCGACCGACTGGAAAGTACGCATGCGCTCTCCTGCTCCTCGATGGCGATACCACTCGAACCTACGCCGCCACACCAGTCGCGGACACCCCGCCCAACCCCACATCCAATGACTGCCGGGCGAAGCCGACAAATTCGAACCCCCACGCCCCCTAGATTCCGGCGGACCGCAAATTTGTTCTGCGTCTTAAGCTATCCCGCGTGTCCCGACGTCGAATCCGGCCGCTGCGCAACTAGGCTTTCCGGAACTTAGAGAAGGGGCGGCGGCGTGATCGCATTCAGCGCCGGACGGCACCGGCACGAACCAGCAGCCCGCACCGAGCCGGATGCGAGCCAACCCGCACCGGCGGACTCCCCACCCAGCGCGGAGGAAAAGCGCCGCTGGGTGGCTCCGATCAGGCGAGTCCGGCGTCGTACTCCCTGGGATCCCGCCGAGAGGCACGGCGGTATCCCCGCACTGGATGGCCTGCGCGCGATAGCCGTCGCCCTGGTTCTGCTCAAGCACGGCGGCGTCCCCGGCTTCGGTGGCGGATTCGTCGGCGTCGACATCTTCTTCGTGCTAAGCGGCTTCCTGATCACCTCGCTGATCCTCGACGAACTCGGACGAACCGGGCGGATCGATCTGACCGGCTTCTGGATTCGCCGGGCACGCCGGCTGCTCCCCGCCCTGGTGCTGATGGTCCTCGCGGTGGGGGCGCTTCACGAACTGCTGCCCTCGCAGTCGCTCAACGGACTCCGTGGCGACGTGATCGCCGCATTCTGCTGGTTGGCCAACTGGCGGTTCGTGACTCAACAGACCGACTACTTCACCCAGGGCGCTCCGCCCTCACCCCTTCAGCACACCTGGTCGCTGGGAGTGGAGGAACAGTACTACCTGGTCTGGCCGCTGCTGCTGGCCGCGGTGACGCTGCTGTTGGCCGCACGCGCAAAGCGGTATTTCGCCAAGATCACCGTCGGCCACGTGCGGTTCAGCGCCTTCATCATCGCCACCCTGGGCGCGGCGGCAGCGGCAACGGCCGTCATTTTCTTCGCATCCGACGCGACTCGCGACCGCATCTACTTCGGCACCGATACCCGGGCGCAAGCGCTGCTCATCGGTGCCGCGGCAGCGGCTCTACTGGTTCGCGACTGGCCGGCGCTCAACCACGGCTGGTGTCTGATCCGCAGTCGCTGGGGACGCCGCGTCGCCCGGCTGACGCCCATCGCGGGGCTGGCCGCGCTGGCCGTGATGGCGCACCACGCCAACGGTAACTCGGCTGAATTCCGTCATGGCCTGCTCACCGTGGTGGCACTGGCCGCGGCGTTCGTCGTCGCGCCCGTTGCACTCGAGCAGCGGGGCGCGGTAGCCCGCCTGCTGTCCTGGCGCCCGCTCGTCTGGCTCGGCACCATCTCCTACGGGATCTACCTGTGGCACTGGCCGGTGTTCCTGTTGCTCAACGGAGAACGCACCGGATGGTCCGGTGGCGCATTGTTCGCCGTGCGCTGTGCGGCCACGGTTGCGGTGGCAGCGGTCTCATTCTGGGTGATCGAAGAGCCCATCCGCAACTGGCGGCCGGAAGGCGTTCCGCTGTTGCCGTTGGCCGCAGCCACCGCTGCCAGTGCCGGGGCGATCGCGGTGCTGATAGTACCGATCGGAGCCGGGCCGCGTGAGCCCGACCGGCCGCCTGAATTCTCGGCGGTTGCGGCAGTATCCCCGGCGCCGCCGGCCGCCGCTGCAGCCGCTCGTCGGCCACGCGGCCCCAACGCGCCATATCGCGTCTCAGTATTCGGCGATTCGATCGGCTGGACGATGATGCATTTCCTGCCGTCGACACCCGGGTTCGAATTCGTCGACCACACGGTGATCGGATGCAGTCTGGTCCGCGGCACGCCGTACCAGTACGTCGGCGAAACCCTGGAACAACGGCCCGAATGCAACAATTGGCCGAGCCGCTGGGCAGCGCAGGTCAGCTACGACCGTCCGGACGTCGCATTTCTGGTCATCGGCCGCTGGGAGACCGTCGACCGGGTCATCGAGGGAAAGTGGACCAATATCGGCGACGCAAGGTTCGACTCGTATCTCAACTTCGAGTTGCATCGTGCACTGAAAATCGCCGGCTCAACCGGTGTTCGGGTAGTGGTCGCGACCGTGCCCTACAGCCGGGGTGGCGAGAAGCCGGACGGCCGCCCGTATCCCGAGGACCAGCCCAGCCGGGTAGACAAGTGGAATGCGATGCTGCGCAACGCGGTTCACCGCTATCCCAACGTCGAAATTCTCGATCTGAACAAGAAACTGTGCCCGAAGGGCGTATACACCGCCAGAGTCGACGGCATCAAGGTACGCAGCGACGGCGTGCACCTGACCTCCGAAGGGGTCCAATGGCTATTGCCGTGGCTTGAGGAATCGATCCGGTAGCCGGGTCGGTCCGACCGTCAAATACCTACTCGGCAGCTCAGTTCCATGCTGTCGCGTTCCCGGCCGGGAAAGTTGAAGCTGACGTATCCGTTGCCCGGATCGCGCACGTAGTCGAGGTAGGGCCGCATATCCGCGGCTTCGGCGTTGTCGGCGACTACCAGCGCTCCCGTCGACAGCGACGGTTCGAGCAGCTTGATCACCGGGTGATAAAGGTCCTTCCAACCGTCGAGCAGCACGAAGTCGACCGGTCCGTCCAGCGCCGTCAACGTAGAAAGTGCGTCGCCCTCCAGGATTTCGATCACCGCATCCAATCCTGTTTCGGAGAAAGTACGGCTGGCCGCGGCGATCTTGGATTCGCTGAGTTCGGTGGTGATCACCCGGCCGGCACCGTTGTCCCGCACCGCGGCCGCCAGGTGTATCGCCGATATCCCGAACGACATCCCGAATTCGACGACCGTAGCCGGCCGCGTCGCTCGCACCAGCGAGTAGAGCAACCGGCCCGCATCCCGGGTGACCGGAATGTAGAACTCGCTCATAGCCTCGGAGCGTTCCCGCACGGTCATCGGTCGTTCGAACTCGTTGTGTCTTTCGCGCAACGACGCCAACTGGTCGTCGGCGGCGCGGTACATCGTGTCGAGGACTGCGGAGACCCCGGACTCCTGCAGAGTGTTGGCCATGCCGCCGAGCCTAGACCGTGCGCACCCCGGGTTTCGCCGCCATGCCGCGAACCGGCAGATCAGGGGATGACGTTGATCGGATCACCGATGTTCACCTGGTTGAAGTACCAGGAGGCGTTGTCCGGACTCAGGTTGATGCAGCCGTGGCTGACATTGGCGTAGCCCTGCGAGCCGACCGACCACGGGGCGGAATGCACGTAGACGCCACTCCAGGTGACGCGGATCGCATAGTACGCCGTGAGCTTGTACCCATCGGGGTCAGTGAGCGGGATGCCGATGGTCCGCGAATCCATCACGACGCTGTTTTCCTTCGACAAGGCGCTGAAATTGCCGATAGGGGTCGGGCGGCTCGGCTTGCCCATCGACGCCGGCATGACGCGCAATATTTCGCCGTTTCGGCTCACCGTGAAGGTGTGCGCGGAGATGTCCGCCACGGCCAGGAGGGCGTCGCCGGTTTCGAAGCCTTCGGTCAGTTGCTGGATGCCGACCGAAATACGCGAGTGCGGCGCCCAGTATGTGTCCGGGATCCAGCGCACGACGTAGCGGTTCTCCCACTGAAAGTGCCCCGTCACATTGTTCGGCGAGTCGATTCGGATGGCTCGTTCGGCGGCATGGCGCTCGACGACGGGTGCGCTGAACGTCACCTCCACCGGAGTGGCCACACCCACAACCGAGCCCGGGGCGGGAAAGATCGACGCAACATCCGGCAGCGCATGGGGCACCGGAACGGCTCCGGTGGCCGGGCTGCCCGACCCTGCTGCCACCATGGTGGCAGCCGCCAGCACCACGAACAGATGACGAGCCACTGCACGCATTGCCTGTGCCCTTCGGGTCGGTGCGACGAACACCAGCCATCCTACTGGCCGGCCACCGGCAACCGCTGGTGTAGGGCAATCTCAGGCTTAGCCTGGATTCACCGATGTATTGGCTGGTCATGGGGTGTCGGAATGAGGAAAGCGCCCTTGAGCTGGGAGGATCGGTGTTCTCTATGCATCAATCAGACCAGTTCAGAAAGGCACTTCCGGTGCAAGTGTCCCATAGCTGCGCTGCGTCGTCGGCTGTCTTCGATGATGCCCATCGCGTGTCGTGTGCCGGACTGGTGCCGGTGATGACGCTGGCCGCCCAAACCGGATTGCCTGAATTGTTGGCCGACAAGATTTCCATCCCCGCACCGAGGATCGAGTCGGGATCGGCCAACCCTGCACCGAAACTGAGCACGGCGATCGCCGGGATGCGCCTGCGGGCCGGCAGGACCGGCTCCGGCAAAGGAACCGGCCGGATGGTCGCCCAGGCCATCACCACAGCCCGAGCTGTCGGGGCAATCGGTGCGATCCTGGTGCGTGGTGATTCCTCCTACGGCACTCGCGCTGTCGTCGGCGCCTGCCGGCGCTACGGTGCACAGTTCTCCGTGGTCATGGGCCGCAACGCCGCGATCGACCGGGCCATCAATGCCATCGACGAGTCCGCGTGGGCGGCGGTGAAATATCCGGGCGCGGTGCGTGATCCCGATACCGGCGAGTGGATCTCCGATGCCGAAGTCGCTGAGATCGGCTACACCGCGTTCGCGGCCACCAAAGACCGGTTCACCGCCCGATTGGTGGTGCGTCGGGTCAAAGACGCCCGCTTCCGCGACACCCTGTTCCCGGTCTGGCGGTATCACCCGTTCTCCACCAACACCGACCTACCAACCACCCATGCCGACATCACCCACCGCCAGCACGCGATCATCGAAATGGTCTTCGCCGACCTCATCGACGGGCCCCTGACCCACATGCCTGGATCTTTCACGCGGCTAGGCGTTGATGGGTGTCGTTGGCGCGAAAGGTGCGCTGTCACAAGGACGATCGGAGTGCTTGAAGTTCCATTATCCGAGATGAGAACACACCTATCAGACGCAGACCAATACCGACTGGTCGAAGAATGTGCGGGTTGAGGTCCGTGGCGACGACGTGGTGGGGCATGCCGGGATTGCGATCCCGCGCATGCTGGCCGACAACCTGGGTTTGACCATCGGTTTGTCTGCGGTGCTATCGCGCCCGGAGGTCACTCACTACCGGGGCTCGGTGCTGCGCGATGTGGCGGTGTCGATCGCCGGCGGCGCGCAGAACCTGGCCGGCACCGCGATGCTGCGCGATCAGCACCGATTGTTCGGGGCGGTGGCGTCGGTTCCGACGATGTGGCGGTCCCTTAACGAGATGGAGCAGCCGAGCATCGTCGAGGTAGCGCTAGTGCGCAACAAGGTCCGCCAGCGAGCGTGGGAGGCGATCGAGGCTCGCCATGGCGCGATCCCGGCGTCACGCACCTGCTACGGGGATTTGGGTGCGGTGATCGCGATCCGCATCGAAACCTCCCTGGGCGTATCACACAGCGATAAACGATGCGCCGCAAGCAATTTCAAGGGTGGATATGGCTGTCATCCGCTACTGGCGTGTCGCGCAAACACAAGGCTTCATTTTCGCCACCGACGAAACCACCGACGTCGGATACGAGTCCGGCACCACCGTCAGCCCCGACTACACGGCTCCGCCCAGCAGGTCCAACGGCAAAATCGATTGGGTGCGAATCGATCTTGGCGAGAACGCCAACGACGCCGACCACTACATTAGACCCGACGAGCGCTTCCGGATCGCGATGGCCCGCCAGTAACTGGCGCGTCACGTCGAGGCGATTGTCGAATACCGTTCGCGCAGTACTACTTTGAGAATCTTTCCGGTCGGGTTGCGCGGGATGCTCTTGGTGAAGATGACCCTTCTCGGCAACTTGTAGCGCGCAAGCTTGGTTCCGCAGAAGTCGAGGATCTGTTGCTCGCTGACCTCGTTCTGATCGGCGACAACGATGGCACAGGCGATCTCGCCCCACTTATCGTCGGCCAAGCCGATGACCGCCACCTCGCTGACCCCGGGAACGCCGATTATCACGCTTTCGATCTCGGCCGGGTAGACGTTTTCGCCGCCGGAAATGATCATGTCCTTGAGACGATCCTTGATGTAGAGATAACCCTCATCATCGATTTCGCCGATGTCGCCGGTGCGGAACCAACCGTTGTCGATGGCGTCTCGGGTGGCATCAGGGCGATTCCAGTATTCCTTGAGCAAGATGTCGGACTTGATCACAACTTCGCCTTCGCCCCGCTCGCTGATCACGCCATCGTCACCACGCACGCCGATGTCGGTGAACATGGTGGCGCGTCCGGCCGAGCCGGCCTTGCGCAGCGCATCCTCACTAAGTAGCAGGGTGCCGCCGCCGCAGGATTCGGTGAGCGCGTAGCCCTGCACGACCTCCATGTTCTTGGCGGCATAAATCTTGATCAACGCCTCCGGCATGGGCGCACCACCGGTGATGAAGTAGCGGAAATCGGGCGCATCGAGTTCGGCGAACTCGGGTACCTGCCGCATGAAGTTGAGGATCGCCGGCACGGCGCCACCAATGCAGACCCGTTCGTCGACGATCAGTGACCACACCTTCGTTGCATCGAAGTGAGGCATCGAGATCAGGCTGACCCCGCGCATGGCGCTGAAGATCACCGTCGTCAACGCTGCCACATGGAACATCGGCAGGGGGAGCAGCAGGCGGTCCTGGTAGCGGACGTCGACAGTCGAGGCCCATGAGCTTGCGGCCGAGTGCACCGAGTCGTGCGTGTGCACGACGCCTTTCGGGCGTCCGGTAGTACCCGAGGTGTACATGATGAAAAGGTTGTCGTCGCCGCCGCAGTTAACGGTTGGTTCGTTGGCGGACGACGACCTCAGCCGGTCGCCCAACGAGTCAACGCCGTCTCCCATCGGCAACCAGTAGGTGACAGTGCGAGGTGGGTCGGTATCCGCCCTGACGGCGTCAACCACCGCCGCCAACTCCGCTCCGAAGATCACCGCTTTGCTGCCGCTGTCGGACAGGATGAAACTCACCTCGGGCGCAGCCAGGCGTGTGTTGAGCGGGACCGCTACCGCCCCGATCTTGGCTGCGCCATAGAACAGGCAACAAAACTCCACGCTATTGGGCATCAGCAATCCCACGCGGTCGCCTTTACCGATCCCCAGGGAGGTGAGCAGGTTTGCGCACCGGTTCGCCAGCGCGTTCATCTCTGCGTATTTCATGCGCACGTCGGTCGATGGCTCGACGTAGGCTTCGAGCCCGGGCGAGACGGTTGCCCGTTGTCTGAGCATGGAGCCGATGTTCTTCATGTGGTCCTCTGCTTCGGTGTTGTGGGACTCGTTGCAGTGGCTCCGCTTTGGAGTTCGGCAAAAGCCTGTTCCATGAGTTCGGCCAGCCGGAAGGGCTCGTGAACGGCTTCCGGCGCTGCGCCGATTCCGATACAAAGTTCTGTATTGATGCTGGCGAAGGTGACGTTGAGTCCGGCGCCAGGCGGCACGATGGGCAGGCCATTGAAGGCGACCATCGGGGCGCCGGCGAGATACAGCTGCTCGGTGGGCCCCTTCATGTTTGATATCACCAGGTTGGCGCTCGGCAGGTTCCCGAGTAGGGGTAGGGCATCCGCCATCGTCAAGCTGCTGAGTAGAAGGAGCGCATAGGTCTGGCGTGACGCCGTTTGCATTCCGCGCCCTTTATCCTTCGCTCTCGTGGTCGCCGCGTTGATCTCCTTAAGGCGCTCAATGGGACTCGCCTCGGGTCTACCCATCGCGATCAGTTCGGCGGTCACCTGATTGCCTCCGCCGTCGCCCGACTTTTCGCGTAGCGACATTGGCATGAAAGCGACCAGTGGTCGGTCGGTGGGCACCTGGTGTTCGTCGAGGTAGTGATGCAGCGCGTCGTCGATCACCGTCATCACCACGTCGTTGACAGAGGTGGCGGTCGCCTTGGCGAGGGCCTTCACGCCGGCAAGTGGCAGATCCACGTTCGCATACGCGCGCGCCGCTGACTTCGCCGTGTTGTTGAACAGGGTGCGTCGCGCAGTAAAGGGCAGGGACGCCTTGCGCGCCTTGAGGCTCAGTGATTGCGCGCCAAGGTCTGCCACGTCTGCGCCAACACCGAAAAGGCCTCCCGGCAGTTTACTGAGCCCCTTGACCATCGATTGCAGCTGCTCGGTGCGCGACGGCGTGGTGGCTGCCCGGCGCGGCCGGAGAGCGCCGTTGAACGACATCCAGGGACCGGCCAGCGCCTTGTCGTCCGGTGAATCGCTGAGGAAGCTGCGCATAGCGCGCAGGCCTCCTTCGCCGTCGATGAGCGCATGGTGCACTTTGAGAAAGACCGCGATCCGGTCGTTCTCGATGCCGTCGATGATGTAGCACTCCCAGAGCGGGTGCCCCCTGTCCAGCAGGCCGGTGTTGAGGAACGAAACCGATTCGTGAAACTGCCGCATCGAACCCGGTGCCGGTAGTGCGATGTGCCGAATGTGATAGTGCATATCGGGCTCAACGGTCTCCCAAGCGGCAACATCTCTGCCTAGCCACTTCAGCTTGTGATTGAAGGGCTTGACAGCCTGGCTGTCCCGATATGCCTCGAAGAGATGAGGTCCGAACGAAGACTCCTGCCCTTTCGGCTTCTCGAAGATCGTGTAGGCAGCCATGTGATTTGGCCGATTGGCCCTCTCGAGCAACAGGAATGACAGATCGATGGGACTGATGCGCGTCATGTGGCCGTCTCCTTGGATGTGGTCTGTGTACGTGCCGTCGCGAGCAACTCTTCGAGCGAGGCGCGGAAGCCGCGCACCAATTCCCATGCGTCGGGAACCACGGCGGCATCGGCGAGGACGCACACATTGAACTGGTCGCAATAGCTCCAGACAGTCATGTTGAGCGTCGCGCCGTGGGAGATCTGTCCGGTGGAGAACCACTGATCGACGCGCCACCGGCCGAGATACCGCGGCTCACGCGGCCCTGGCACGTTGGACAACACCACGTTCTTGAACGTGTCGAAGCGGCCCTTGGTTCGGGCATTGCCACGCGCCAGGGCCGCGATGAGGCGTTCCGGCAGCAGCTCGACCAAAGCGCCGAAGTCGGCGTCCTTGGTCTGGGCGAAGTGTTGCTTGGTCGCCTCGGCGGCGACGTGTGTCGCGCGCAGCCGCTCGAGCGGGTCGGCGATGTCGGTATGCAGCCAGACGTAGTCGACCGACGAGTAGTTACCCGGGTGTGCACGCTCGGCCGCCGGGGTGACGGCGAGCGGCATCGTCGCCACCATAGCGCCGTCGGTAAGCGAGCCGGAACGCTCGAGATAGTGGCGCACGCTACCGGCGACGCACGCCAGGAAGACGTCGTTGATCGTGACCCCGAGCGTCTTGTTCACCTCGCGAACTTCGGCGAGTGAGAACGATTCGCAGCAAAACCGCCGGCTACGGGACAGCCCACGCTGGAAGGGGCCCGGCGGAGCGGAGCGGTCGAATGCGGACGGGACACGCCGTTCGCCATCTTTGGCGAACTCCCGCTCGATGCGCACCCGATCACGCACGGCCCGCGCGGTCGGGGCGATCTTGCTGAGCCTGCCGGGCAGGTCTCGCAGCGCCCAACCCAATCGCTGCCTTGCCGACGGCAGTGGCGGCGGTTCCCACGGGGGCGGAACTACGCTGGCATCGTCAGGCGTGTCGTTGTAGAACGCGGAGAGCATGTCCAAGATACCGACGCCGTCGGAGTAGGCATGGTGCACCAGCGTGACCAGGCCGACGCGGCCGTCCTCGAGGCCCTCGACCACCCAGGCCTGCCACAGGGGGCGGTCGCGGTCGAGCGGATGTGCATAGATCTGCTCGATCAGCTCGCAGAATTCCGCCGTCCCCCCGGGCGCGGGACACGTGACTCGGCGCACGTGCGCGTCGAGGTCAAAATCGGGATCCTCGACCCAGATGGGGTGATGCAGGCCCAGCGGTGTCGGTAGATACCGGAGCCTAAAGACCGGCAGCAGGTGGGCGCGATCCTCGAACATCTGCCGCGCCTTCGGCCACGACCAGCCATCAGGATCCGTCGAAGGGTCGAGCACGCTGATCTTGAGCGTGTGGTTGTAGGCGCTGCCACCGTCGAGATACAGCATCAGCGCGTCAACGCCGTTGAGTCTGCGCATCAAGTCCTGAGTCTCCTCTCGTGCCCGCGGGCCATCGGTCCGCGAGGGCTAGCCTCGGCACCCGCCAGCTTCTCCATCAATGGCTCATTTGTCTACAATTTCGCCGCAAATATTCGTGCCATCGCGCAGGTCTTGGTAGCCCTCGTTCACTTGCTCGAAGGTGTAAGTGGTGGTGACTAGTTCGTCCAGCTTGAGCTGGCCCGCGTCATATAGTCGCAGTTGCCGCACGATGTCGTACTGCGGATTGCAGGAACCGAACAGAGATCCTTTGATCGTCTTCTCGTCCAGCGTCAGGTCGGTTCCGGAAACATGCACGGTGAGTTTGGCGAGGTCCACCAACCCGGTGATGACGACGGTGCCGCCCTTGCCGATCACCGCGGTCGCCGCCGCTACGACCTCCTCGTCGACGGTGTCCACCAGGATTAGCGCCGCCTCGGCGCCCTTCCGCCAGGTAAGCTCGTCGACTTTCGCCGCGGCGCTGGCGGCATCAGCGAACGCGTGGGTCGCGCCGAACTTGAGCGCGGTGTCGCGCTTGAACGACACGGGGTCGACAACGACGACGTACTTGCAGCCGGCGGCGGTTGCGCCCTGGACCGCGTTGATGCCTAAGCCTCCCGCACCGTAGATGACGGCTGTGTCACCTGCCCGCAGGTTTCCGGCATTGATCGCGGTACCCCAACCGGACGGTACCCCGCAGCCGACCAGCACCGCCGTCTCAAGCGGTAGCCATTCGTCGATTTTCACTACCGAATGTTGGGACACGGTGGCCCGTTCAGCGAATGTCCCTAGCATGCACATCGCACCGAAATCGGCTCCCTTGGAATGGAATCGAAATGCACCGTCGGGCATGCTGCCTTCCAGGATGGTGGCCCCATGTCGCACAGGCTCTGCCGGCCGGTCGAGCAGCAGCGGCAGGTTCCGCAGTTGGGGATGAAACTGCACACCACATGGTCACCGGCCTTGACCTTGGTCACGCCGGCTCCGACCTCCTCGATGACCCCGGATCCCTCATGGCCACCCATGATCGGGAACAGTGGTGGCAGGTCGCCGTCGGTGAGGTGCAGATCCGAATGGCACAGCCCCGCAGCGGTGTACTTGATCAGCACCTCGCCCGGACCGGGCCCATCGAGATCCAGCTCCATCAGTTCGAACGGTTCGCCGGCCTCAAGCAGGACCGCGGCAGTGGTTTTCACGGTGATGTGTGTCTTTCTGTGAGGTGGGGTGCCGCTACTCGCGGACCAGGGGCAGAATTTCGCGACGCCGGCGGCAACGATGCGCCGATAGGACGAGCCGGTGATGCGCGCGAGCACGTCAACGGCTTTGGCCTCCCAGCCGACCATGACCCGGGCGTGGCCCTTGGCAACGGCGTCGACAATGGTCTTTGCGGCCATCTCGGGTGAATGCAGAGCCAGTCGCTTGTCGAAGAACGCCGCGAAGTCTGCTGGCCCTCGTCGTCGGCGACAGTGGCGTTGCGGGCGACCGCGGTCTTGATGCCGCCAGGGTGCACGCAGGTCACCTTGACCGGGTGCTTGGCGACCAACATCTCTTCGCGTAGCGCCTCGGTAAAGCCGCGCACAGCGAATTTCGCTGCATTGTAGGCGCTTTGACCGGGAATCGCGATCAGACCAAACAGGCTGGCGACGTTGATGATGTGTCCGTCGCCGGATGCGATCACATGCGGCAGAAAGGCTTCAGTTCCGTTGACCACACCCCAGAAGTCGACGTCGATGATGCGCTCGATGTCTTTGAACTCCGACTTCTCCACGTTGCCGTTGTAGGCAATGCCGGCGTTGTTGTAGACCCGGTGGACGGTGTCGAAATGTGTGACGGCGGCGTCTCCGCAGGCCAGTACGGCTTCCCGTTCAGCGACGTCGAGTCGATCGGAACTGACGTGTGCGCCCAATGCCTGGGCTAGGCGCGCCGTTTCGGCCGGTCCCTCGGTGTCGACGTCAGAAAGGGCAAGCTTAACTCCCTTTTCGGCGCGATTGAGGGCCAGGGCCCTACCGATGCCGGACCCGGACCCGGTGATCACTGCGACCTTGCCTTCGAAATGGACTCATCTGACGACTTCCTGTGATTGGTGGAGGTGGCTACGTAGCCTTGCCCCGAGGTCGGCGACCGCTTCGCGCGCTTCGGGGAGCAGGCTGACCTGGAGATGAAAGTCGTGCCACATGCTGAAGAAACGGCGATGTTCGAGGCCTGTTCGCGATGCGGCGCAGGCGGTTTCGATCTTGTCCGCATCGACGGAGACAGGATCGTCGCTCGCGGTCTGCATGACAATCGGCGGTAGGCCGCCCATATCGCCGTACGCCGGAGAGATGCCGGGCAAGCGGGGATCGGAGGATCCGGCGTAGCGCAATGCCCATTCGTTACACATGGACGGAAGGATCAGGGGATCGCGCAGTACTTGTCGCGTCTGGTCGATGTCGGCGGCGAGGTCGGCCCATGGGCAGATCAGGCCGAGCGCGGAGGGAGTCGGGAGTCCGCGATCGCGCAGCGCCATGACGAGTGCGAGTGCCAGCCCACCACCAGCCGAATCACCAGCGATGACAGTGGTTTTCGGGTCAAGGCCATCATCGAGCAAGCACGAGTACACGGCGGCCATCTCCTCGAGGGCAACCGGGTAACGGGCCTGCGGTGCGCGCGTGTAGTCGGGGACCAGCGCCGTCATGCCGGCCGCAGCTGCAAGGTGGGCAACCATGCCGCGGTAGCCCTTGGCGCTGCCCAGGGCATATGCCCCACCATGCAGGTAGATCAGGGTGCCGCGAATTTCGGTCTGCGGGGGCTGGACGCGCTCGACGGGGACCCCCGCGATCGAGACGCGTTGGAAGCGGGTGCCCTTGGGAGGACGCGCGGCGGCCGTGAGCGTTGCCAGCATGAGGCGCCGGCCGGCCACTCCGAGCCTGCGGGACGCGAACAGTGGTCGGGCCCCGCGCAATACGGACCGGATGGCTCTCTTGCGTAGTTCCACTATAACTCAGGCCGCCGCGTTGTCTCGGGCAACGGCGGCAAAGTGCAACACACCGTCGTCGATGGGCTCTTTGAGAAGGACCTTGACGTCCTTCTCGTAATGCATGAGCACTTGCCACGGGTGCTTGGATCCTTGACGCGGTAAGAGGTGCTTACCGCGCTCGACATAGCCGGATCGCAGCTGGTCGAACATGTCGATGCCCAGCGCACAGTTCTCCAGATCGCGGGGTGTCGCCACCGCGTGGCCGTTGTCGTCCATGAATTTGAACAAGCGACACAGGTAGGCGCCGACGATATCGGACTTCAGGGTCCACGATGCGTTGACATAGCCGATGATCCAGGCGAGATTGGGAATGTTTTGCACCAGCACGCCCTTGTAGGTCATCCCATCCTGCAGGTGGTGGGTTCGACCGTCTACGGAAAGCTGTACGCCGCCAAGCATCTGGATGTTGAGGCCGGTCGCAGTGACGATGATGTCCGCCTCGAGCTCCCGTCCGGACGTGCACAGGATGCCCTGCTCGGTGAAGGTGTCGATCTGATCGGTAACCACCGATGCCGCACCGGATGCCAGCACTTTGAATAGATCGCCGTTCGGTACGGCACACAGCCGCTGATCCCAGGGCAGGTACTCCGGGGTGAAGTTGCTCATGTCGACCGACGGGCCCATGCGACGGCGCACTTCCCAGAGCAGAAGTCGGCGCATCAGGCGGGGCCAGCGCCGGCAGGCCTGGTAGAGCCGACGTTGGAACGTGATGTTGCGTTTGCGGCCGAAGCGATATACCCAGTTGTCAGGCAGGAAGCGCGCCAGTACTTCAGAAATCTTGTCGACTGCGGGCAGTGAGAAGATGTACGACGGCGAGCGCTGCAGCATGGTCACGTGCTCGGCACGGGATGGGAAGGGGCCGGCCATCGCCGGAACGAGGGTGACCGCCGTTGCTCCACTGCCGATTACCACGACCTTCTTGCCGGCGTAGTCCAGGTCTTCGGGCCACTGTTGCGGGTGAACGCAGCGCCCCGCGAAGCGGTCCATGCCGGCGAAAGTCGGCAGGTAGCCGGCGTCGTAGTCGTAATATCCGGTACAGCTGATGAGGTAATCGCAAGTGTAGACGCGGGTTTCGTTGGTTGCCTCGTGCACGGTGGTGACGGTCCAGCGGCTCTGCGGGCTAGACCAGTCCGCGGCGACGACTTTCAAGCCGTATCGGATCTTCTCGCCGACGCCGTACTCCGCAGCGGTGTCGGCGATGTACTGCCGGATGGATGGCCCGTCGGCGAGTACCTTCGACTCCCGCCACGGGCGGAACTTGTACCCGAAGGTGAGCATGTCTGAGTCCGAACGGATGCCCGGGTAGCGGAACAGGTCCCACGTGCCACCCAACTGCTCGCGTCGCTCTAGCACGGCGATGGTCTTGTGGGGGAGTTCGGCGAGTATGTGGCAGGCGGTACCGATACCGGATAGGCCGGCACCAATGATCAGGACATCGAAATGTACTGCGGTCATGTAATTCCTCGCACTTCTGGGCTACTGCTCTGTGCAGGCGCTGTATCAAGAATCGTGTGCTGCGACCGGCAAAGTATTGACCGAGTGCGACAGACTGTTATCTTTTCCCGACGCAATCCTCGCGTGCCGTGGCCGCACGGTGGCGCGTCCGCGTTGGCCTAGGATAGTCGTGCACGCCGTCGAAAGCCTTGACAGTTCCCGACAGTCTTTTATCATTACCCGACACAGGGAGGTGATGAGCATGGGCAGTTTGATCCGCGCCACCAACCTGTGGGGATACTCAGATCTGATCCGGGAACTCGGTGCTGACCCGCGGCCCTTTCTCCAGCGCTTCGGTATCCGGCCGGGTGTCGAGCAGCAGCAGGACGCGTTCATGTCTTTGGACGGGTTCGTGCAGATGCTGGAGGCCAGCGCAGAGGAACTCAACTGCCCGGAATTCGGACTTCGCCTTTCCCGCTGGCAGGGTCTGGCCATCCTTGGCCCCATAGCCGTGATCGCGCGAAATGCGCAGACGCTGCTCAGCGGGTTTGAGGCGATCGGGCGCTACTTGTATGTACATTCGCCGGCCCTGTCGCTGAATGTCTCACCAACCACCGCGGGGTCAAACGTCAGGTTTAGTTACGAGGTCACCGACTCGGCGTTTCCGTATCCGCTTCAGGGCTACGAGCTCAGCATGGCCAACGCCGTCCGCATGATCCGCTTTCTTGGCGGCCCAGACGCACGAGCCCGCGTCGTCGCATTCAAGCACGAGCAAGTGGGGCCGGACGCCTCATACGACGCTGCCCTGGGTTGTACCGTTCGGTTCGGGCAGACGTGGTGTGGATTTGAGGTACCCCGCCGTTTGGCCGAGCGGCCGATCGACAACGCAGATCCGGAAACCAGACGCATCGCAACGAAGTACCTGGAGTCCCACTACCCACCGAGCACCGCCACGCTGTCCGCAAGGGTGTCCGAGCTGGCCCGTCGTCTGCTGCCCACCGGCCAATGCACCGCTGAGGTCCTCGCCGACCAGCTCGCCATGCATCCGCGGACGCTGCAACGGCGCCTGGCCGCCGAGGGTGTGCGATGCCAGGATCTCATCGAGCGGGAACGACGCGATCAAGCGGCGAGGTACCTCGCCGAACCGGGGCTGTATTTAAGCCAGATTGCGGTTCTACTGGGCTACTCCGAGCAGAGCGCACTCAATCGGTCGTGTCGACGCTGGTTCGGCAAGACTCCCCGGCAGTACCGCGCTGACCTGCCGACGTCTGCCTTGCCCTCTGCCTCGTCCTCCCATCAATGACCAGGGACCTGAGTCGATGACAGTGGTGGTGGAAAGCCTCACGGCAAGAGATAGTGGCCGTCGATGACCGACGTCGATCCCCTTGAGACACGCCGGGACCAAGTCACGGATATTCCCGCGGAACTATGGCGGGCGGGCTTTGAAGACGTCGAGGAGATCGGGCGTGGTGGGTTCGGCGTGGTGTACCGCTGCGCCCAGCCGTCGCTGGACCGAGCCGTTGCCGTGAAGGTGTTGACCACCGACCTTGACCCGGACAATCTCGACCGCTTCGTGCGTGAACAGCGCGCGATGGGTCGCCTTTCCGGACACCCGCACATCATGAACGTGTTGCAGGTAGGCGTGTTGGCGAGCGGCCGTCCTTTCATCGTGATGCCCTACTACGTCAAGAACTCGTTGCAGGTTCTGGTCCGACGGCACGGGCCTCTTGGTTGGCGCGAGACGCTCACCATAGGGGTCAAGCTCGCTGGTGCCCTGGATGCCGCGCACCGCGCCGGCACACTGCATCGCGACGTGAAACCCGGGAACGTTCTAGTGACCGATTACGGGGAACCGCAATTGACCGACTTCGGGATTGCCAGAATCGCCGGCGGTTTCGAGACGGCGACGGGGGTGATCGCCGGGTCGCCGGCCTACACCGCGCCCGAAGTGCTCGAAGGGAGATCGTCCACACCGGCATCGGACGTGTATTCACTGGGCGCGACCTTGTTCTGTCTGCTGACCGGTCATGCCGTGTACGAGCGGCGCAGTGGCGAGCAGGTAGTGGCCCAGTTTCTACGGGTGACCTCGCAGGACCTCCCGGACCTGGACGTAGCGGGACTGCCGGCTGACGTGGCAGCGATCATCGCACGGGCCATGGCTCGGGATCCGGCGGAAAGGCCCGCGAGCGCCGCGGAATTCGGTGACGAGTTGCGCGAAGTTCAACAACGCAACGGCCTCACCGTGGACGATATGCCACGTCCCGTCGAACTCGGTGTGGAGCGTCAAAAGTCGTCCGGAACCCACCCGTTTCAGCGTAATCGCGACGCGGCCTCGACTTTCGAAACGCCCCCGACACCCGCGACGAAGTACCGGCCCTCCGTCCCTACCAGGTCGCTGGTTGCCCGTGGCCGACTCCTCGATGTCCTGCGGGGAGGCGGACGCCGGCGGTTGGTTCTGATGCACGCGCCTTCAGGTTTCGGCAAGAGCACGCTGGCGGCGCAATGGCGTGACGAACTCGCGAGCGACGATATCGCTGTCTCCTGGTTGACGGTCGACGACGACGACAACAACGCGGTGTGGTTTCTGGCGCACCTACTCGAGTCGATTCGGCGGGTTCGTCCCGCTGTAGCCGAGTCCTTCGGGCAGCTGCTCGAAGAATACGGAGATGACGCATGTCGCTATGTTTTGACCGCTCTCGTCGACGAAATCCACGAAAAGGACGAAGCGCTCACGGTGGTGATCGACGACTGGCAGCGCGTAACGGACAGTCAAACCACAGCCGCCCTTGGCTTCCTGTTGGACAACGGATGTGACCATCTGCAGGTCATCGTCACCAGCTGGTCCCGTGCCGGATTGCCGTTGGGCAAGTTGCGGATTCGCGATGAAGTTATCGAGATCGACTCCGGTGCATTGCGTTTCAATACTGACGAGGCGGCGTCATTGCTCAACGATGTAGGGGGTCTACAGTTGTCGCGCGGCGACGTGGAGGCCTTGACCGCATCGACCGACGGCTGGGCCGCAGCCCTGCAGCTGGCCACGTTGTCGCTTCGCGGCGGCGGTGATGCCGGCAGCCTGCTGCGTCAACTTTGCGGTTCCAGCGACGTGATCCGAGAATTCTTGGGCGAGAACGTATTGGATATTCTAGACGGCGATCTGCGTGAGTTCCTGTTGGCGACATCCGTCACCGAGCGGACCTGCGCCGGCCTCGCCTCCGCGCTGGCCGGCGTGACGAACGGGCAGGCCTGGCTGGAAGACGTCGAACAGCGCGGCTTGTTCCTGCAGCGGATCGATGACGATCTGCAGTGGTTTCGCTTCCACCAGATGTTCGCCGATTTCTTGCGCCGTCGCCACGAACGTGATCGACCAGAACGCGTTGTAGAGCTTCACCGTGCAGCATCGACCTGGTTTGTCGAGAACGGCTACCTCAACGAGGCCGTTGACCACGCGCTGGCCGCCGGCGATCCCACTCGTGCCGTAGAGCTTGTCGAGCAAGATGAGACCAACCTGCTAGAGCAATCGAAGATGACAACGCTACTCGGGATTGTGAAGAAGCTGCCCCAGCAGTTGGTGGTTCCGCGGCCCAGGATCCAACTCGTAATAGCCTGGGCAAACATCCTTTTGCAGCGTTCTGTGCGCGCGGACAGCGCGCTCGACCGCTTCGCAGCGGCCTTGGGCCGCGCCGACCTTCCCGACGCGATGCGTGCGGATCTGCGAACCGAGGCTGACGTGCTGCGGGCGGTCGCCGACGCCCTGGCCGATCGGGTCGAGCGGATAGACGAACTGGTCGCCGAGGCGATGTCGAGGCCGAACTCCTTGCATCCACGGGTTCCCGCGTCCGCGGGGACCGTCGCGGCGTTCGCGGCCATCTGTCGTTTCGACTTCGGTGCCGCCGACCAGTTGCTTGACTGGGCCGCGCCCTATCAGGAAATCATGGGACCGTTCTCCGCCGTCTACGGGCACTGCTACCGGAGTATGGCGGCAAGGCATCGGCTCGATATTCCGGCGGCGCTGGAGAACTGCCGCGCGGCACTCGAGATTGCCAACGGAATCGGATCGCACTCCCACGCGGCCCGGCTGGCGGGATCGTTTCTTGGCGAATTGCTCTACGAGACCGGTGATTTGGTTGAAGCCGCGCGTCTCTTGGACGACAGCTTTTTCCTCGGGTCCGACGGTGGCGGGGTGGACTACCTGGCCGCCGGGTATGTGATCGGTGCACGGATCAAGGCGGGGGAGGGAAATCTCGGTCTTGCGGCTGACCGTCTTTCCGCCGGTTCCAAGGCGGCAGTTCACCTCCGGCTGCCTCGACTTGCCGCCCGGATCAACAACGAGCGCATCCGGCTGGGCATCGGTATCCCGCCCGTGGTTGCCGCCGAATTACTCTCGCCCCGCACAATTCCCCGCGACAGTGGGATCGCCACAATGACGGCCGAACTCAACGAGGACTCCGCCGTGCGACTACTTTCGGGGAGCGCAGCTGCTGATGACCGCGAGCAAGCGTGCCGACGGGCGACCGATCTGATCGCTGCGATCGATGGCGAGCGTCGACCGTTGGCGGCGCTGAATGCGCACGTGCTCCGCATCGAAGCCTTCACGGCCGTTGGCCGGGGAGACGACGCTCGTGTCGCACTGGGTCCGATCGCCGCGCAGTGCGCCCAGCTCGGGCTGTCACGTCTGCTTGTCGATGCTGGTCTCACATAGTGAGACCAACTGCTCACCAGAACATCCGGCGTGTAGGCCGGCGTCGTGATGGCCCGCTCGCGTCGGCGCCGGCGTGCGTCGGAGACGGCGCCAACCGCGCTGACAGTCGCAGGGACGAGAATGGGGAACAAGATGATGAAGAGGACGATGGCGATCGAGAACATGCTTTGCTCAGCTTTCTCCGCGGGGCGGGAGGGTTGGTTGTGTGAATCGAGTCGCGAAAGATTCGCTCGGAGCAGGCGTTTCGGATGATGTGCCCGGTAGACACAGGATCGCCGACAATGCGGGTCTGAGTCTTGACAATCCTCGATAGGCTTTTGTCAGTTCCCGACACTGGCGTGCGATAGGGTTCAATCGATGCGCGTGCTGGTATCAGTTCCGACGTGGATGTCGTTTCCTCAGTAGTCCAAACCCGTGATCAGCTTGTATCGCCATATCGGCGCGCGGGAGCAGATGTGCCCTTCGGTGATCTGCTGCCCTCGCACGGCACCGAGATGGAGGGGTGGTTCTGGCGGCTATCCGATGCCCGAGAAGGACGGGTGGTGGTTGCGCTATGCAGTGAAAACCGCCATCCAGGGGGCAATCGGCCCACCGCGGCGATCGTCTTACACCCTGGCCAGGTGGTGTGGTCGACGGCCATAGACGGAGTACGCGCTGACCGCACTAGGTTCGCCATCGAGGCCGAAAGCGAGGTTGACCTCGTAGATGCGACTGGCGACCGGCTCAGGACGGTCATCGGAGACAGCGAGGTCGATCTGAAGTTCGACGACGGATTCCGGTGACCGAAAACCCTGGGCGGCGGGGAGTGTTCTCATCGGTCCCCTTCCTGAATCAGGATTGGCACCCCTACCGCTTGGGTGGGAAGGCGTCGGGAAAGGTCACCTGCGGCGACAAGCGCTGGACATTCGGTCAACTCCACCAGAAATCATCACCACCTGATCACCCGCCGAAAGGCCCTACCGGAGCACACAGGAAAAGCTGGACAGACCAGCCGATACCCCCTGCCCACAACCACTGCGACCAGCAACAGCCACCTCAGCACCGTTCCTCCGGGTCATTCGGTGGATCGAGGCTAAGCCGTCAGCCGCCGTTCGGGATCGGGACAGTTGGCATGTCCGCGCTGGTCAACCGTCTGCGTACGGCCTCACGACCACGACTTCGATCGTCGTCGCGGAGGCCACGGGTCAGGCTGTCGAGTGGGTGGTGTCACCCGGATTCGCGTGGCATCGCCGGGCGACTCAACGCTGCGCCGACGCCGTCGCCAGGCCCCCCCAGGCTGCGCGGGCGCCGGAATCCCCGACGCGGTAGGTCTGCACCAGGGTGGCCGCGGACGCGAGGATCACCAACACGCTGACCGCGATGTGCGCAGCGGGTTTGACGGTGCGGCCTCGGCTCACCCGCAGGCCTACGACTGCAAGCGCGGTCAGCGCGACCACCAGAGCCCCGATCACGTAGATCAGGATTTCACCGAGGCCCCGATGGTGCTCGATCTCCTGCGAGTTACCCAACCTGCCGGCCAGCCAGACACCCGAATTGATGGTCAGGGGCGTCACGATCAGGGTTATCGTCGCCAGCGTCAGGGCCAGCCAGATCAGCCGCCGCCGCGCTGCCGGCCACACCGCGCACACGACCCCCAGGATCGCGGCCAGCGGGCCGAGCACCACCACCAGGTGATTGAGCAGGATGTGGGCCGGAAGCCCGTCGACGGTCGACATGGCAACTATTGGCTCGCTTTGACCTTGGCCGCCGCGGATTCCGGCATCGGCTCGTAGCGCGTGAAGGAGCGGGTGAACGACGCGGCACCGTGGGCCAGCGAACGCAGGTCGACGGCATAGCGCGTCAATTCGACCTGAGGCACTTCGGCGTTGACCACGGTGCGGTCGTTGCCGGCGGTGTCGGTGCCCAGCACCCGGCCACGCCGCCCGGACAGGTCGCCCATCACGGCGCCGACGTAGTCGTCGGGGATCACCACCGAGATCTCGTCGATGGGTTCGAGCAGCACGACTTTCGTGGCTGCCGCGGCCTCGCGCAGCGCGAGCGAGCCGGCCATCTGGAACGCGAAGTCCGAGGAGTCGACGCTGTGCGCCTTGCCGTCGAGCAGCGTGACCCGCACGTCGACGACGGGGTAGCCGGCGTGCACGCCTTTTTCCATCTGTGCGCGCACACCCTTTTCGACGCTCGGAATGAACTGCCGCGGTACCGCACCGCCAACCACCTTGTCGAGGAACTCGAATCCCGATCCCTCCGGCAGCGGTTCGACTTCGATGTCGCACACCGCGTACTGACCGTGTCCGCCGGACTGCTTCACATGGCGGCCGTGACCTTTTGCCCTGCCCGCCAGGGTCTCTCGCAGTGGGACCCGCAGTTCGACGGTGTCCACGGTGACCCCGTACCGATTGGCCAACGCGTCGAGCACCACCCCGGCGTGCGCTTCGCCCATGCACCAGAGCACCACCTGGTGGGTCTCGGGATTCTGTTCGATCCGCAACGTCGGATCCTCGGCGGCCATCCGGCCCAGCCCGACCGACAGTTTGTCCTCGTCGGTTTTGGCGTGCGCCGCGATGGCGACCGGGAGCAGCGGGTCCGGCATGGTCCAAGGTCTGAGCACCAATGGTTCGGACTTGTCGGACAGGGTGTCGCCGGTTTCCGCGCGACTCAGCTTGCCGATCGCGCAGATGTCACCGGCCACCACCGTCGACGCCGGTCGCTGCTGCTTGCCGAGAGGGAACGACGGCGCACCGATTCGCTCGTCCTCGTCGTGGTCGGGGTGGCTGTGGCCGTGGCCGTGGCTGTGGCCGTGGCCGTCGCCGTCGGCGTCGCCGTCGCCGTCGCCGAAGAAAGCTGAGAAGTGACCCGACACGTGGACGGTCGCATCGGGCCTGATGGTGCCGGAGAACACCCGGACCAGACTGACCCGGCCCACGTAGGGATCCGACGTCGTCTTCACCACCTCGGCCAGCAGTGGCGCGTCGGCATCGCAGGTCAGCTCCTCGTGGGCGGCGCCCTGCGGGGTGAAGACCTCCGGGAGGGGATGTTCCATCGGGGACGGAAAACCCCGGGTGGCCACCTCCAGCAGTTCCAGCATTCCGACGCCACTGCTGCTGCACACCGGGATCACCGGGAAGAAGGACCCGCGTGCCACGGCCTTCTCTAGATCCTCGATGAGCACCGACTCGTCGATCGCTTCCCCGCCGAGGTAGCACTCCATCAGCGATTCGTCCTCGGACTCCTCGATGATGCCCTCGATCAGTGCGCCGCGCGCCTCCTGCATGCGCTCGGCTTCGGTCTCCGCGGGCGCGGATTCGGTCCGCTTCCGGTCACCATAGGTGTAGTGGACCTGCGAGAGCAGTCCGATCAAGCCGGCACCTCCGGCGTGCATGGTCGGCAGGTAGAGCGGAACGACTTTGTCGCCGAAGGTGCCCTGCGCGGCAGCCAACGCCTCCGGGTAGTTGGCGCGTGCGTGGTCGAGCTTGGTGATCACCACCGCACGCGGCATACCCACCTGGCTGCATTCCTGCCAGAGCAACTTGGTCGGTTCGTCCACACCTTCGTTGGCGGCGACAACGAACAGTGCGCAGTCCGCGGCGCGCAGGCCGGCGCGCAACTCGCCGACGAAGTCGGCGTATCCGGGGGTGTCGATGAGGTTGACCTTGATGCCGTTGTGCGCCAGCGACGCGACCGCCAGGCCCACCGAGCGTTGCTGCCGGATCTCGGCGTCGTCGAAGTCGCAGACGGTGCTGCCGTCGGCCACCGACCCCGGCCGAGACAGCACCTTGGCGGCCACCAGTAGCGCTTCGACCAGTGTGGTCTTGCCCCCGCCCGACGGCCCGACCAGGACGACGTTGCGAATGCCCGCGGGCGAGGTCGCGGACGGGGCCGCCGCCGGGGAACTACCTGCTCTGTCGCCCACGACGATCCTCCGGTTCTCCCCCCCGCCCCCTGGGGGGTCAGGCAAATCCGGGCTCCCCCGCCCACTCCGGCACACCACGTGATCCAGTCCACAGGATGCGGTAGCAACTTTTCCCCGAACGGGCGCCCAGCACAAGGGCCGGTGTCGGGGCCGGTATTGCGGCTGGCCCCGGGGGGCGGTGCTGGGCCGGTATTGGTCCTCCGCCGGGGCCAGCATGGGGCACCGATCCGGGCAGGACGGGCTCGGGCCCATTTCACACGAAGTTCCAGGAAACTCCAGGCGGGGTTCGTTCGTTGTATCTGCTGGCCACCGCAAAATTGTCGGGCTTTGGGTTTACGGTGGTAGCAGACACGGCGGGAGACAACGTCGCCGTCTATGACCCCGGACGGGGACCATTCGGTTATTCAGCCGACGCAGGAGGATTCACAGGGATGAGCAATTCGCGCCGCCGTACAGCGGGCTGGCTGGTGGCCGTGCTGGCCCTGGCCGGTTCCAGCCTGGCGATCCCGCCGGCACCAGCTCACGCCGCACCGGCCATCGATTTCCCGACGCTGCCGCTCGACCCCCTCACGATGGTCGCCCAGGTGGGCCCGCAGGTGGTCAACATCAACACCCGACTCGGCTACAACAACGCCGTCGGCGCCGGGACCGGCATCGTCATCGACTCCGACGGAGTCGTGCTGACCAACAACCACGTCATCGCCGGAGCCACCGACATCAGCGCGGTCAGCCTCGGCGACGGCCGCACCTACGGCGTCGACGTCCTCGGCTACGACCGCTCCCACGACATCGCCGTCCTGCACCTCCAAGGCGCCGACGGGCTGCCCTCCGCCGTGATCGGCGACGTCGTCGCCGTCGGCGATCCGGTGGTAGCGATGGGCAACACCGGTGGCCAGGGCGGCACGCCCCGTGCCCTGGCCGGCAAGGTGCTCGCCGTCGACCAGACCGTCCAGGCGTCCGATTCGCTGACCGGCGCCGAGGAGACGCTGACCGGATTGATCCAGTTCGATGCGCCGATTCAGCCCGGAGACTCCGGCGGTCCCGTGGTCAATGGTGGCGGGCAGGTGGTCGGGATGAACACAGCCGCGACCGAGAACTTCCAAATGTCCGGAGGCGGCCAAGGGTTCGCCATCCCGATCGGCACGGCGATGGGGATCGCCGACGACATCCGGTCCGGCACCGGTGGACCCACCGTTCACGTCGGCCCCACCGCCTTCCTCGGGCTCGGGGTCGTCGACAACAACGGCAGCGGCGCGCGTGTTCAGCGCGTCGTGGGCCACGCTCCGGCATCATTGGCGGGGATCACCCCCGGGGACGTGATCACCGCCCTGGACGACACGCGGATCGACTCGGCCACCGCGATGTCCGATGCGCTCATCGGCTACCACCCCAACGATGTGGTCACGATCCATTGGATCTCCAAGTTGGGGGTTCCACAGACCGAGAGAGTGACTCTGGCAGAGGGGCCGCCTGCCTGACCTCCTGTGTTACGGCACCGTGATACGGCTCTGAGAGCATGCTGGGGTGCAAAGGGAGATCTACGACAGCGAGGCGCGGTTGTCCTGGCTGCTGTCCGGGCTCGCCGGGATACTGGGGGCCACCGCGTTCACCCACTCTGCCGGATATTTCGTGACGTTCATGACCGGCAATGCTCAACGTGCCGTCCTGGGGGTGTTCCGTGACGACGTGGGGCTCTCCGTCAGCGCGGCGGCACTTCTACTGTGCTTTGTCACCGGTGTGATCGTCTCCTCGATATGCCGGCGAAGATTCTGGGTGGCCCATCCGCATGGCCCGACGGTGCTGACGACCTTCGCTCTGCTGTCTGCTGCCGGCATCGACATCGTCCTGGGCGGCTGGGAGGGATCGCCGCTGGACTTCGTGCCGATCATGTTTATCGTTTTCGGCGTCGGGGCGCTGAACACCTCCTTCGTCAAGGACGGCGAAGTGTCGGTGCCGTTGAGCTACGTGACCGGAACCATCGTCAAAATGGGCCAGGGCATCGAACGGCACCTGGCCGGCGGCAAGATCGAAGACTGGCTCGGCTATTTCCTGTCGCTGGCCAGTTTCATGTCGGGCGCCGCGGTCGGCGGTGCGATCAGCCGGGTGGTCAACGGAAGTCAGATGCTTGCCGCCGCCGCCGTCGCGTGCGCGCTGACCACCGGGTACACCTACCTGCACGCCGATCGGCGGGGTCTGCTCAATTAGCAGCCCCGCCGACGGATTCGGAGTTCGACGATGATCAGGTGGCCGGCGCGGCATCTGCCGCCGGAGCCTCCCCGGCCGCGGGGGCTGGGGCCGGGGGCGCGACGGGCGGCGGGGTGTTGACCGCGCTGAGCAATTGCAGCATGTCGGGCTTCATGGCGACCAATTGCTGGTTCCAGTAGTTCCACGAGTGCGTGCCGTTGTTGGGGAACTGGAACACCCCGTTGCGGCCACCGCTGGCGGTGTAGGTCTGCTGGAACTGCTGGTTGGTGCGCAGGGTGAGTCCCTCCAGGAACTTCGCCGGGATGTTGTCGCCACCGAGGTCGCTGGGATTGCCGTTGCCGCAGTAGACCCAGATCCGGGTGTTGTTGGCGACCAGCCGCGGGATCTGCAGCATCGGGTCGTTGCGCTTCCAGGCCGGGTCGGTGGACGGGCCCCACATGCTGTTGGCGTTGTAACCGCCCGCGTCGTTCATCGCCAGACCGATCATGGTGGGCCACCAGCCCTCGGACGGGTTGAGGAAGCCCGACAGCGACGCAGCATACGGGAACATCTGCGGGTAGTAGGCGGCCAGCACCATCGCCGAACCCCCGGACATCGACAGCCCCACAACAGCATTGCCGGTCGGTGCAACACCCTTGTTCGCCTGCAGGTAGGCCGGCATCTCACGGGTCAGGAAGGTCTCCCACTTGTAGGTGTAGTCCTGGCCGTTGCCGCGCGAAGGCTGGTACCAGTCGCTGTAGAAGCTGGATTGCCCGCCCACCGGCATCGCGACCGACAGCCCCGACTGGTAGAACTCCTCGAAAGCCGGCGTGTTGATGTCCCAGCCGCTGTAGTCATCCTGGGCCCGCAGGCCGTCCAGCAGGTACAGCGCGTGCGGACCGCCGCCCTGGAACTGCACTTTGATGTCGCGGCCCATCGCGGCCGACGGTATCTGCAGGTATTCCACGGGCAGGCCCGGCCGGGAAAACGCCCCCGCGGTCGCCGTGCCACCGGCGATGCTGACGAGACCGGTCAGCATCGCCGCGCCGGCGGCCGCGGCGGCCAGCCTGCGTGGCACGGTTGCCACTGCGGTAGCGAGCTTTTCAACGAACTTCATCGCTTGACTCATCCCGACCTCATCCCAAATCGTCATCTGCCGCACGCGGCGGTTCAATCTGTTCCGGGCGAGTGAAACACGAGGGGACAACGCGATCCCCGTGTCAGGGCCGTAGGCCAATGTCGCGGTTGACTAACGATCCGGAAACAGGGCTGAGACCCGCGGGCCGCCGGCCGCCGGCCGCCAGTGCGGGGCGCCGCCCCCCAAAAAAACCGCGAGCGTAACGTGGGAGCGAATTCCGGGGCGTTTTATCGCACTGACGTTACGCTCGCGACAGACGAGAGCTCTCGACGCACCGCTTTGCCCGCGGGATTGCGCGGAATGGTGTCGACAATGTTGATATCGCGGGGCTGTTCGAACCGGGACACTCTGCCCCGCAGGTATTCTCGCAGCGATCGAGCGTCGGTACCGGAATCCGGACGCAATACCACGAACGCGACCAGCCGGTTGCCGAACCGCTCGTCGGGCACACCGATCACGGCGTTCTCGGCTACATCGGGATGGCCCGACAGGGCGTTCTCCAGCGCACGCGGATAGACGTTCTCCCCACCCGAAAGGATCATGTCGTCTTCGCGTCCGACGATGTACAACCGGCCCTCGTCGTCGCGATAGCCCATGTCGCCGGTACCCACCATCCCGCTGACAACCGGTTTCCCGTCGCCGCCGGCATAGTGCTCCGAATTCAGGCCGCCGCCGACGAAGATGCGTCCGGTGACACGCGGGCCGACCCGCCGTCCGCAGCGGTCGTAGATGCGAACCGGGCAGCCGGCGACCGGCTTGCCCACCGTCTCCGGAAACCGCCGCAACTCCGAAGGAGTCGCCAACGAGCCGATGCCGACCTCGGTGGAACCGTAGAGGTTGAACAGCACCTCTCCGTAGGCGTCCATAAATCGGCGGGCCAGGGCCGGGCTCAGCCGGTCGCCACTGGATATCGCAACCCGAAGGCATGACAGCGGGTTGCGATCTCGTACCGGCGGCTCCAGGTCCAGGATCCGGGAAAGCATGATCGGCACCGCGCACATCGAGTCGGCCCGGTGCAGCGATGCCTGCGCCAGCGTTGTTTCGGCGTCGAAGCGCCGGTGGGTCAGTACGGTCCCACCCAGGCTCACGGTCAGTAGCAGCATGCCGAAGCCCAGGCTGTGAAACATCGGGGCCGCCATGGCCGTTCGGGTGCCCACACACAGTTTGGTGCGGTCGAGAAGGCTCGCTCCGACACCGAGGCCCCCGGTGATCATCGGGGTTCGCGACACCCCTTTGGGTAGGCCGGTGGTGCCCGAGGTCAGCAGGATGATTCGGCCGGATCGGGCGACGGCGGGCCGCTTGCCACCGGCAACGTTGAGCCGTTGCGGGTCGATGGTCGTGACGAACTCGGCCGTCCGGTCTAGCAATTGGACGAATTCATCGTCGCAGAGCACCGTGCGCACGCAGTGCGCCTCGAGTGCGCCGGCAAGGGCGTCGGCGGCGAATTCGGCGTTGACCAGCACAACGTCTGCCCCCACCAAAGCGGTGGCGAACACCGCCGCGACGAAATTCCGCCCGTTGCGGCACATGATCCCAACCGGTTGGCCCGGTCCGACGCCGTCATCGACCAGCGTGCGTGCCAGTGCCTCGGTCGTCGATTGCAGTTCGCGATAGCTGAGCACACCCTCGTCGTCGATGATCGCCGAGCGCTCCGGCCATCGCGCGGCCGAAATCGCGAGCAGTGTGTACAGGTTCACTCGGCCCCGGCCGGCCTCCCGCACCAACCGCAACACCGCCGGCGGGCCGGGCAGACCGAGCAGCCCCGACGACAACGCACCGCGAGTCGCCGCCGGCAGCACACTGTCAAACACAGCCATCATGCCCGCTCTCCGGTGTCCGAAGCGGCCCCGGCGGAATCCGCAGAAATCCTGCGGTGCCACAGCCGGGCCGCGATGTCCGCCGGCCCGGCCAGCAGGACCGATGCCAGTTCGGCGGGCCACAGCCACGGCGGCTCACTGGTGCGGGGTCGCTCGATGACCGCCTTGGCGACGGCGTCGGCCGCCTGGTCCGCGGTTAGACCCGGCAATCTCCCCAGCAGCGGGGTGGGCTCGATCATCCTGGTGCGCACCAGGGCGAAGTAGATCGTCGTGACGTCCACGCCGTCGCCGTGAAGTTCCGGGGCCACGCTGCGCAACCAACGGTCGAAAGCCCCTTTCGAAGCCTGGTACGCACCCCATTGGGGACCCGGTGCCACCCGCACCCCCACGCTGGACACGTTGACCACGTGTCCGCGTCCCGCCTCGCGCATCAGCGGCAGCAGCCCCAGGAGCAGCCAGATCGGCCCCAGATAGTTGACGTCGATGGTCCGCTGAAAATCGTGTGGCCGGTCGAACTGGTCGCGCAGCGACCGCCGCATCGATATACCCGCATTGCTCACCACGATGTCCAGCGCGCCATGGTCCTCGTTGATGTGCTTGGTCAGCTCGGTGACAGCGGCCTCATCGCTGAGATCGGCCGGGTAGGCGATCGCGGTTCCGCCGCCGGCGTTGATTGCGGCGGCCACCTCGTCCAGACGGTCTGTCGAACGGGCTACCAGCAGGACAGTCGCCCCGGCGGCGGCGAGCTTGCGCGCGGTCGCCTCACCTATGCCGTACGAGGCGCCGGTGATCAGGGCGGTCTTGCCGGATGCCGCCTTGCGCAGCCTGTCGGCGTCGGCGACCCGCGCGGGGTTGGCCAATCTGCTCACGGCCTGATCGAAAGCCTGCATCACCGGATTCATGGGCTGCGTTCCTCGTTGCGTGCCGTCCTATTGACCATGACTATGACCCATGGTCACCTTATCGTCTGATCGGCGGTTGTCAGCCGTTGCGGCCGGGCTGTCGCGCCGACTCCGATGCGAGCGCGAATCGGGGGGGCGGGGGCGGGGGCGGGGGCGGAGAGCGGCCCGGGGCCAGGGGCCAGCGGCCAGGGGCCAGGGGCCAGGCACGCGCCGGTTATGACGGCCGACGAAACCGGGCTGCGAACCCGCGCGGCCCACCCGGGCTGCGAAACCCGCTAAGCCGCCGGCGAGTTGTGCCGACGGCGTGGGTCGACCCCGACGCGCGCCCAGGCTTCGGTGGCCCAGGGTGTGTAGATGAAACGCACCGGCAGCTTGTTGATCAGCGGATTCGCCGCGCGCACGACGGCGGCGAAACGCTGGAACCGCTTCTCCTTCCGGTCGTTCCACTCCAAGTCGCACACCTCGCGCATCTGCGGCGGGCACGTCCCCACGACAACAAGGCGGGTGTAGGCGTTGACCGGAGCCGACAGGATCTTCCAGATCGGGCCCGGGATTCTGCGCGGGGCGGGAATGCCTTTGCGGATGTAGCCGGTGCCGTACAGGACCGTCTTGTGCGGAACGAACCGGTCGAGCATGCCGTCCCAGTAGGCGACGAATTCGTCGTAAGTCTGCGGCTGGCCGCGGTCGCTGACCCCGTAGAGGCGGAACCACACCCGGCTTTCCTGGAAGATCTGCTCCTTCTCCTCGTGCGTCAGCCGCCGGATGAAGGTGTCGGTGTTGTAGAGCACCTGGTCGATGAAGGTGGCGTGCGCCCAGTAGAACAGCTCCGGGTTGAGCGCGTGGTACCGCGAGCCGTCGCTGATGGAGCCCTTGATGTTCTTGTGGAAATCGCGAACGGTGCGGCCCCATCCGTGCGGGTCCTCGGAATAGACCGTCCTCATCAACGGCGGACCGGTCCGCTTCGCCCGGCCGATGGTGTCGCTGAAGACCACCGAGTGGTCGAGCACGCCCTGGCCGAGTTGTTCGATGCAGTTCTCGGTACCGGCGGTGCGCTGGAAGCCGAAGAGTTGGGTGCGGACGTCTCCGTAGAACTTCCAGATCAGCGAATCCGGGCCCAGCACGGGCGCGGACTCGTCGATCTCGTCAACCATCATCGGCTCCGCCTCGCGGATTCCGTCGGCGAAATCGAGTTGTTGTTCGGTAGTCATAGGGAACCCCCTGTGATCGGCCCGCATCGACTGTGACGCAGAGACACAAAACTGTGCCTTTGTTTCACGATAGGTTACGGGACCGGGCCGCACGATGCAATCGGTGTCGCGATTGGAGGTGATGACAGTCTGGTGGTGACAATCGTCGCGCCGAACGGCACGCTCGACCCCAAGGGATCACCAGGCGTCAGGACTCCCCCGGACCCGAAAGGACTCGCGCCCATGCCACCGAAGACAGGGCCCGAACCCGACACCGCCGACACCGAACCCGGTGATCTCGAACGCGTCATCCTCGATACGGCACGCACGGTCTTCGAAACCTACGGCGTTCGTCGGGCGAACATCGAGGACGTCGCCACCCGGGCCGGCGTCAGCCGCAGCACCATCTACCGCCGTTTCGCCAGCAAGGACGCGCTCTTGGAGGCTGTTGTGCGCCGCGAGGCCGAGAGCTTCTTCACCACCCTGGACCACGCCACCAAAGGCCGCAATCCGCAGGAAGCGGTGATCGAAGCGTTCGTTCTCGGGGTGCGCCTCGTCGAGGGGACGCCGCTGTATTCGCGCCTGGCGGCCAGTGAACCCGAATTGTTCGGCATGTTCTCGCGGTCGCAGGCATTCCCGATCGGGCAGTTCGCCGACGGAATCGCCTACACCCTTCGCCGTTGCGGCGCCCAGATGCCCGACACCGATCTGGCCAACATCGCCGAGATCCTGTTGCGCGTGGCCGTCGGCATCATCGTGTTTCCCACCGACCGCCTCGACACCTCGGACCAGCAGGCCGTCCGGGACTACGCCGCCCGCTACCTGGTCCCCATGATCGCCAGGTAGCCGGCCCGGCCGTGTCTTCGGCGCACCCCGGCCGCAGCCCGACCCCAGCCGCAGCCCGACCCCAGCCGCAGCCCGACCCCAGCCGCACCTCGGCCCCGGCCCCAGCCCCATACCAGCCCAAAGGGGCGGCCCGTCGCAAGTACGCTGGCCTTACGTTTCGGCGACCGGCTAGGCAGGCCCCCGGGAAGCCCCCGGAACGCCTGAGGAAGATCCGAGGAACACAGTGGCGATTCCGCTCGTGGAGAGCTCCGAGGGGAGTTCGACGCAGCGCATCCGGCTCGATGTCTCCGGCATGTCGTGCGCGGCCTGCGCAGCCCGTGTCGAAACGCGGCTCAACAAGGTGCCTGGTGTGCGCGCATCGGTCAACTACGCCACCCGCATCGCAACCATCGACGCCGCCGGCGTCACGGCCGCCGACCTGTGCGACACCGTGCAGCAGGCCGGATATCAGGCCGCTCCGCACGACGACTCCGCGGGCCGGAACCGGGCCGCGGCCGATCCCGACGCCGATCACGCGCGCAGTCTGCTGCGGCGACTACTGGTGGCCGCGGTGCTGTTCGTCCCCCTGGCCGACCTGTCGAACATGATGGCGATCGTCCCCTCCACCCGGTTCCCGGGCTGGGGATTCGTGCTGGCCGCCCTCGCGGCGCCGATAGTCACCTGGGCAGCCTGGCCGTTCCACTCCGTCGCGCTGCGCAATGCACGCCACCGGACGTCATCGATGGAGACGCTCATCTCGGTGGGCATCATCGCGGCCACCGGCTGGTCGCTGGCCACCGTCTTCGTCCCGAAACCGCCGCGGGAAACCCACGGAGTCTGGCAGGCGATCCTGCACAGCGACGCAATCTATCTGGAAGTCGCCGCCGGGGTCACCGTCTTCGTACTCGCCGGCCGCTACTTCGAGGCTCGCGCCAAGTCCAAGGCCGGGGGTGCGCTGCGCGCGCTGGCCGCACTGGGGGCAAAGGACGTCACGGTGCTGCTGCCCGACGGCGCGGAGTTGGAGATACCCGCCGGCGAACTCAAGAAGCGCCAGCGCTTCGTCACCCGTCCCGGCCAGACGATCGCCGCAGACGGCGTCGTCGTCGAGGGCACCGCGTCCATCGACACCAGCGCCATGACCGGTGAAGCCCAGGCTGTGCGCGTACGGCCCGAAGCCGCCGTGGTCGGTGGCACCGTCGTGCTGGACGGCCGCCTGATCATCGAGGCGACCGCTGTGGGCGCCGACACCCAATTCGCCGCGATGGTCCGCCTCGTCGAGGAGGCTCAGGCGCAGAAGGCGGGCGCCCAGCGTCTCGCCGACCGGATCTCCGCGGTGTTCGTGCCCACGGTCTTCGCCATTGCCGCGACGGCCGGTGCGGCCTGGCTGATCGCCGGCGCCGGCCCGGAACGCGCATTCTCGGTGACGCTCGGAGTCCTGGTGATCGCCTGCCCCTGCGCACTCGGCCTCGCCACCCCGACGGCGATGATGGTGGCCTCCGGGCGCGGCGCCCAGTTGGGCATCTTCATCAAGGGCTATCGGGCCTTGGAGACCGTCCACGGCATCGACACCGTGGTGTTCGACAAAACCGGGACATTGACCGTCGGCACGTTGACAGTGCGCGACGTCACCGCCGTCGAGGGATGCGACGTCGCCGAGGTCATGGCGTTCGCCTCGGCCGTCGAGGCCGCCTCCGAACACGCCATCGGCTCCGCGATCCTGGCGGCGTCCCCGGATCCGTTGCCGGTCACCGATTTTGCCGCGGTCGCCGGTTGCGGCGTGTCCGGAATCGTGGACGGCCACACCGTCGAGGTGGGAAAACCGTCCTGGATCACCCGGGCCGCCCCCGCCGACCCGAAACTGGATTCCGCCCGGGCCGAAGGCGAATCCCACGGCGAGACAGTCGTTTTCATTTCGGTAGACGCCCGGGTGTGCGCGGCGGTAGCGATCGCCGACGCCGTCAAGGACTCGGCCGCCGACGCGGTGGCCGCACTGCACCGCCGTGGGCTGCGAACACTGCTGCTCACCGGGGACAACCGCTTGGCCGCAGACGCCGTCGCATCCCGGTTGAGCATCGACGACGTCGTCGCCGACGTCTTGCCCGCGGGCAAAGTCGCTGAGGTGCAACGCCTGCGCGACGAAGGCGCAACAGTCGCGATGGTCGGAGACGGCATCAACGACGGGCCCGCCCTGGCCTCGGCCGATCTGGGATTAGCGATAGGCCGGGGCACCGACGTCGCGATCGGCGCCGCCGACATCATCCTGGTTCGCGACGATCTTGACATCGTGCCGCTATCCCTGGATCTGGCGCGGGCCACGATGCGGACCATCAAAATGAACATGGTCTGGGCCTTCGGGTACAACATCGCGGCGATACCGATAGCAGCTGCGGGTCTGCTCAACCCGTTGATCGCGGGGGCGGCAATGGCGTTCTCGTCGTTCTTCGTCGTGTCCAATAGTCTGCGACTACGCAACTTCGGCGCCGGAAAGGCTTGAAACTCATGGCAGAACAGACCTTTAACGTGGACGGACTTCACTGCGCGGGTTGCGTGGAGACCATCACCACCGCCCTGACGGCGTTGAAACCGGTCACCGGAGTCAGGATCGATCTCAACACCGACGGCACCTCGGCGGTGCACGTGTCGGCCAATGCCGAATTGACCCGCGAACAGGTGCAAGCGGCGTTGAAGGGCGAGGGTAACTTCACCGTTCTGGGTTGAGGACGGTGTTCTGGGTTGAGGACGGTCCCCGGCGGTCGAGGTGCGCCGGGCCCGGTCGCCGGTAGTGCGCGGTCGGCTGCCGGCCGCCCCGGCCCGCGCGGTATCACCTCGGCGGGCGGCGGGGCGGTCGACGAGGGTCCACGGCCGCCCCGGCCCGCGCGGTATCACCGGCTCAGCGGCGCATCCGGGACAGCTCGTGCAGCATCGCGTTGTACGCCTCCAGGTCGTCTTCGGCGTAATCGCTGTCCGCGTGCCGGTCGGCCCGGGTCGCAGCCCGGCGGTCCTGACGCGCCCACTGACTCACCAGAGCCACGATGACGATCAACACCGGCACCTCCGTCAAGCCCCAGGCGATGCCGCCGCCGAGGTGCTGGTCGGCGAGAAGATCCGGCACCCAGGGCAGTTCGATCGACCGGTAGAACGAGGTGCCGATCGGCGCGGCCATCGTCATCAGTGCGATACCGAAGAACGCGTGAAAAGGCATGACCGCGAACAGCAGGCCGATGCGTCCCGGGTACGGGAGCCGGCGCGGACCCGGGTCGATACCGATGATCGCCCAGTAGAAGAGGTAGCCGACCAACAGGAAATGGACGGTCATGAACTCGTGGCCCCAGTGGTAGCGGACCAGCGTGTCGAACAGCGAGGTGAAGTAGACGACGTAGGGCGATCCCACAAAGAGCACGAAGGCCACGATCGGATTCGACAGGAACGTCGTCACCCGCGAATGCAGGAGCCAGGTCACCCATTCGCGTGGCCCCGGCGGCTGCCCCTCGCCCACGGCCGGCAGCACCCGCAACGCCAACGTGACCGGGCCTCCGAGCACCAGCAGCACCGGGATGAACATGTTGAGGATCATGTGTTCGGTCATATGGATGCTGAACATCGCCGAACCGTAGGTCCGCAGGCCCGAACTGCTGGTGAACACCAGTGCCGCACAGCCGCAGAGCCAGGACACCAACCTCCCGGCCGGCCAGGCGGTGCCGCGTCGTCGCAACCGCAGGTAGCCCACCAGATAGGCGATCGCCAGCACAACGCCGCCGGTTCCGATGAAGGTGTCGAACCGCCACATGCTCAGCACGCCGAAGTAGGCCGGCGGCTGCGCCAGTTCGTAGCCCAGGTACACGTCCCAGCCGGTGAATCGGTGTGCGAGGAATCGCGGTGCGGTCTGCACGGCCATCGCGGCGATCGCCCCCAGGGCTGCCGTCATGGCCAAGCCGGCAACCGCCGGCAGCCTCTCGACCGTCCCCCGTGCGCCCGACCGCGGGACCCGCCCGAACAGGACCAGGCAGTCGACGAGCCACACCAACCCCACGACGGCCCCGGCGCCCAGACCGAGGCGAGCGAAGTCCGAATTCACCGACCAGCCCGGAACCAGCAGGTAGAGCAGTATCGCGCCGTAACTCAGCGCGAGCGCACCGCAGGCAACGTACAACACCTTTATGCCACCGGTCGACGCCACCGGGACGAGCGCCGAAACCATCTTCAGCCCGGCCATCGCGGTGACAGCGACGGCGAACACAATGGCCGAGCTTGTCGAGAAGTCGTGATCTGGACCCTGTCCCGGGTTTCCGGTCACCGCGGGCGCGACGACGGCGATGACGGCGGGACTGAGCAGCACCACGTGGCTGACCCAACGGGTACTGAACCGCAGCGTCACCGCTATCGGCAGCGTGAAGATCAGCACGACGATCCAGCCGCGGGCCATCTCCGAGACCCCGATGGCGTCGAACAGCGCCCCGCTGCCCAGCAGCGCGCGGAGTCCCACCCCGGCATCGTGTGCGGCCTGAACCACGGCCATGGCACCGGCCGCAATCAGCCAGATCAGCGAAATCCTTTCGGCCACAAGGTGTATGCGGAATGCCGCCGGGTCGAGCAATCCGTCCGCTTCGGGCTTGGCAGTGACCGCAACCGCGATCAGGGCGCCCATGCACAACGCACTCAGCAACATCATGACGAAGTATCCGACCGGTTCGGCCGCGCTCACGAACGCGCCGGGGAACGGATTGCCGCTCAGGGCATAGCGGGACGGCCCGGTCAGCAGGCCGTAGACCGCCACGGCGGCCGCAACCGCCAGGAACCCACCGGATAGCACCGCAGCCCGTCCCAACACCCCGCGGGCACCGCCGGCCAACGCGTCAGGCGCGCCAACCCTCCCGTCGTGGTCCACCCTTGCAGCTTACGACGGCCCACCGACATGCCCGCTGGTCTCACCCCCTAGTCTTGCCGGGATGATCCAGGACCTGCCGCTGCGTCTCGGGGTCACCGGGTTGTTCCTGCTGACCGCCGCGGGCTTCGTGGTCGTCTCCGACCGCCGATCCCGCAGGTCGATGATCGGCAACGGATTGCACGTCGTCATGGCGCTTGGCATGGCGGTGATGGCCTGGCCGGCCGGTCTGCGAGTGCCCGAGGTCCCGGCCGAGATCTTCTTTCTGGCTGCAGCGGCGTGGTTCGCCGGGACGGCCGCTGCTGCGGCCCACCCCGGGGTGGCGTGGCTGAAATGCGGTTATCACGTGGCGATGATGCTGGCGATGGCCTGGATGTACGCCGTGATGGGCGGCCAACTGGTGCCGGCGGGATCGGGTCCGCAGGGCGCGCACGGGTCGCGCGGGGCGCACGGGTCGGCGCCTGAAACGAGCATGCCGGGGACGCACCCGCCCGGGATGGACGTGGCGGGGAAGCACATGCCCGGGGCGCACGACTCGGCGCACGGCGCCGCCCAGGGTTGGGTGGGCGCCGGAAACTGGTTCTGGACCATCCTTTTCGCCGCGGCCGTCGCCGTCTGGGGAAATCGGTTCGTCAGCCGGCGCCGGGAAACGGGACGGTGGCGAAGCGGGGCGGTCGAGGCGCTTCAGGCGATGATGGCCGCCGGCATGGCAATCATGTTCGGCATCATGGTGTTTCAGCCCTGAAACTCACTGACGTTTCATCGCCGGGTGCACGCGGGACAGCAGTGGAAGCAGCCACTCCGGCGGCACCACCCGGGAAAAGGACGACGTCACCCGGTTCGCCCAGCCGGGAACCACGACGGCCTCCCCTTTCGCCAACCCGTCGATGCCGGCTTGGGCGACCTCATCGGCGGGTTTCCACATGATCCGCGGGAGCGCCGCGTCGGCTTCCTGCTCGGTGAATCCCGCGGTGTCGGTGAACCGAGTGGCCACCGGCCCGGGGCACAGCGCGGTGACGGACACGCCGGTTCCCCGCAGTTCACCGCGCAGGCTATGGGTGTAGGACAAGACGAATGCCTTCGCCGCACCGTAGGCGGCCTGCCCCGGCAACGGGCTGAACGCTGCCGTCGACGCCACGTTCAGGATGGCGCCGCGTTTGCGCTCGACCATTCCGGGCAGGAACCTGCTGCACAGGTCGACGACTGTCGCGACATCCACCTCCACCAGGTTGAGTTCCCGCTCGGGGTCGGCCTTGGCGACAACTCCCAGCGTGGACAACCCGGCGTTGTTGACCAGGATTTCGGGCACCAGACCGAGCTCGGCAACGCGGGACGGTAGGTCCCTGCGCGCTGCGCGGTCGGACAGGTCGGCGGGCAAGACGTGGGCTTGTGGCCCCAGTCGGCCACCGATCTCGGCGAGACGATCGGCGCTGCGGGCTATCAGCACAACCTGATAGCCCTGCTTGGTGAGTATGTGCGCGAACTGCTCGCCGATTCCCGATGACGCACCGGTGACGAGAGCCGCGCAATCGTGTGCTGGTTCAGGGAGCGCCATGAGTCGACGGTACCCGCTGGCCCACCGACACCCAATAGCTGCCGCCGACGCGCGGGTCAGCAGCGCTCGATACCCGGCTCCATCAGGATCCCCGACTGCGTCGGGCACGACGTCGGCGACCGGTGGCGCGGACCGGGTATCCGGCGCGGTGTCCGTGCGCGCAGCATTGCATCCACGGCATGTCCGGCACGCGCCCTCATCGGCAAGAGGATGTCGACACCCAGGGGACTCTTGTTGATCCAACTCTGCATGGTGGTCACAGTTTATCCTTTCCGGCTGCGACGGGCATTGATGGAATTGGGTTGAACTGGTCACTCGTATTCGTACAGGCGGTCAATGAAACGTTGTCCAGCTCAATTAGAATCGGTCAACCTTACGGAGTTGTCGCGATCGGGTGAACATCACGACATGCGACCTGTGAGATGGAGCACAGCTCGCCGCGCGCGTCGGGCGCATCACACGACAATCGGTGTGCGCCTTCTTTATATCGTCGTCTCACGGCTAACCACACTGTCTCGCAATATATTCCCCATTCGGTTGATTTTGCCAGTAAGCGGGGCAGGAACACGGCGCCGAAGCGGCTGCGCCAGCCCCCAACGCCGGGCCTGAATTCGGACATTTTGCTCAGTACCCAGACGTGAGTGCGAGTCGTTCGCGAGCGTAACGTGGCTGCGATTTCGCGCTCCAGATTTCGCCCTGGCGTTACGCTCGCGAACAAGCGGGCTGAATCGCCCCGGAGCGATTCACCACCGCCGCGCGCGAGGTCGTGCGCGCCTTCACCACGTACGCCACCGCACGAACCTAGCCGTCTGGTCCCCCAAACAGGCCAACTGACCACGCAAACCCACAGGTCAAAGACCCAACGAAGCAGAATCTCGGAGACCGTGTCCGAAGTCAGGCCAGGCTCCCGCCGGCCCGCCGGCCCATCGGCGCAGCTTCCAGCGGCCCAGCGGCCCAGCGGCCCATCCGGAACCCGGCTCGATACCATACCCCCTATGGTATACAGTGGCGGTACTCGTCCCCGCCGCGATGACCTACAGGAGACGCGAATGAACCCCAGGGCGACCAGCACCACCGCCACCACTGACACCACCACCACCAGCAGCACCACCGCCGCCGCCGACACCACCACCGACACCGCGACCACCACCACCGAGGTGACACTGTGGTTGGACCCGGTGTGCCCCTTCTCCTGGAACACCGCCCGCTGGCTGACGAGCGTCGCCGGATCGGCAGGATTCGCCGTCGAATTGCAGCTGATGAACCTGGCAATCCTCAACGAGGGGCACGATGTGCCGCCAGAAAAACAGCCTCAGATGGACGATTCCAAGCGACTCGGCCGACTGATGACCGCAATCCGCACCGAAGTCGGCCCCGAAGGCCTTGCGGCGGCATACTTTGCCTTCGGCAAACAGTACTTCGACCGGTCGGCCGCCCTCGACGATCAACTCGCCGAACACCTTCTCGCCGCCGCCGACGCTCGGCAAACCACCGTTGACGCGCTTGCCGACACCACCTTGGATCCGTCCGTCCGGCAATCCCATCGAGCAGGCCAAGAGGCGCTGGGCGAGACCGGCGGGAGCCCCATCGTGCGGATCAACGGCCAAACATTCTTCGGGCCGGTGCTGACAACAGTGCCGAATCCCGCGGCCGGGCGAGAATTGTTCGACTCGGTGGCGGTATTGGCTGCCACGCCGGAGTTCAGCCAGCTGCAGCGACCCCGTGCGCACCCGTGAGGCGGCCGCACCATTGTGTAAATATACCCCCACGGGTATTGTGAATGACAAGTGCGACGGAGGCAGACGATGAACAGCGACCAAGACAGCGTCAACGCCGTGCTGAATCGGCTGCGCCGCGCCCAGGGGCAACTTGCCGGGGTGATCTCGATGATCGAGCAGGGTCGCGACTGCAAGCAGGTCGTCACCCAACTCGCGGCGGTCTCCCGAGCACTCGACCGCGCCGGGTTCAAGATCGTTGCGTCGGGTCTGCGTGATTGCATCAACGGCACGTCGCACGGCGTCTCGGCGCCACTGACCGAGGCGGAGCTGGAAAAGCTGTTCCTGGCCCTGGCCTGAACGAGAGGAAGGATTCACCATGTCATCGACTCCGCCGGGCACCTGTGCCCTGAGCACCGTCTTGCGCACATCCTTCGACGACGCGGTCGCAAAGACCACCGCCGCACTGTCCGAGCAAGGTTTCGGAGTGCTGACCACCATCGACATCAAGTCCACGCTCAAACAGAAGATCGACAAAGACATGGAGGACTACCTGATCCTCGGCGCGTGCAACCCGTCGCTGGCCTCCCGCGCCCTGGATTCCGACCGGCGGATCGGCCAGCTGCTGCCCTGCAATGTTGTGGTGCGAGCCAACACCTCCGGCGGCGGGATCCTTGTCGAGGCGATGGATCCGCAACTGATGGTCGCCGTCATGGATGAAGCCGGTCTGCAACCCGTTGCCGACGAGGCCGCAGCGAAACTGCGTGCCGCGATCAGCACCCTCGCCGGGTAGCAGGTAGCCGCCGCACCCGGTACCGGCCAGGGCCTGCCTTGCAGGAGCACGCGCGCAATGGTCGCGGCGGGCAATTCGGCGTCGCGAAACGTTATGGAAAAATTCTAGCCATCGTTATGCGCGTTGGGGTTTCGCACACGCCTGATGGGGGGACTATAGATACCATGATCGCTCGCATTCTAGGTTCCGTGGCCGCCGTTGCCGCTGGCCTCAGTTCGGCCGTCATCACCTCCGCCACCCCTACCGCATCCGCCGCACCCTGCCCCGACGTCCACGTGATGTTCGCCCGCGGCACCGACGAGGACCCCGGCGTGGGCCCGACGGGTCAGGCATTCGTCGACGCGCTACTCCCGCGTGTCCCCGGGAAATCGCTGGACGTCTACGCCGTCGACTATCCGGCTACCGAAGAGTGGGCCACCGGCATCGAAGGTATCAGAGATGCTGGGACACACCTGGTTTCGATGGTGGGATCCTGCCCCGACACCCAGATGGTGCTCGGCGGCTTCTCGCAGGGCGCGGCGGTGATGGGCTTCGTCACCTCCGCGGTGGTTCCCTACGGTATCGACCCGGTGACAGTGCCCAGGCCATTGGATCCCGAGGTGGCCGAGCACGTCTCATCGGTGGTGCTGTTCGGGGCGCCGAACGCCCGAGCGATGGAGTTCCTCGGCACGCCGGCGTTCGAAATCGGCCCGCTGTACCAGGCCAAGACCATCCAGGTGTGCGCGCCAGAGGATCCGGTGTGCTCGGACGGGATGAACTTCGCCGCACACACGTCCTACCCGAACGACGCCGCGATGATCGACGAAGGGGCTGCGTTCGCCGCGGCGCGCCTTGGCGGCGCTTCCGCTCCGGCCCCAGCTGGGTTCGGCGACTAGCGAGTAGGTTGAGCGGCATGCTCCTGCCGCTGGCGCCCCAGCCCTACACGCCTCCGACCGACCGCGACATGCTCCCTTCCGAGCGTAGGGAATTCGTACACACCCACCGCACCGCGGTATTCGGTTACCGCCGCCGCAACGACGGACCGGCGATGTCCGTCGTCTACTACATCCCCACCGACGGCGATGAACTGCTCGTGTCCACCATGGCCGGCCGGGGCAAAGCCCGCGTAGTCGCGCGCGACGGCAAGGTCAGCCTTTGCGTCCTGGACGAGCGTTGGCCATTCAGCTACCTGCAGGTCTATGCGGACGCGACCGTCGACGCCGACCGTGCACTGTCGATCGACGTCATGATGGCCGTTGCCGGGCGCATGTCGGGACAGCCCGTCGGCGAAGAGGGGCGCCCGGCCGTCACCGCAATGTGCGAGCGTGAGCAACGGGTGGTGATCCGTTGCCGGCCCTACTCGACGTTCGTCACGCCCCCGCGCCACCTGTACAGCAACGAGCAGGTGGAGCAGCTGTCCCACTGGGCCTCCGGCGTTCTGCCCTGGAATGCCCCTGACTCGTCATGATCGCTGCGGACGAACCGATCGGTGTGCCGCACGGACCCCGACGCACGGCGTGCGGCCGCCGAGCGTCGGTGTATCACAATGCTTGTCGGCACTGGCGCAACCCCAATGGCAGGGGCCTGCGCGAATGGCTCGCCCGGTTCGGGTAGTCACCCGTCGTCGCCGGGCGGACTAGTCCCTGTTAAGTGCCACGTGGCGGATCAGGTCGCCCAGTCCGCTCCCGCCGAGGATCTCACGGAACACCTGGGCGGTGTAGCCCGTCACCTTCGCGTCGGTGCAAGCACGGGCAGTGGCCGAACGCGGCATGTGAAACAACACGCCCATCTCGCCGAAATAGTCGCCGGGCCCGCAGATCCGGATCAATTCCTCGCTGCCGTCGGCCATTTCGTGCACCAACTCGATTTCACCCTCGGTCACCACATAGATCAGCTCACCCATCGTGCTCTGCTCGAAGAGAGACACACCGGCCTTCAGCGTGAATTCTTCCGGTGGCCGTTCCGCATCGGCGAAGTTCGGCGTCAACTCCACGACCCGGTCGGCCATCGGTAGCATTCTGGCGTCGTGGGTCGCCACCACCACCACGCGGTTGCCTTCGGCGAGCTCGCGGATCAACCGCAGCACCTCCTCGACCTGGATGAAATCCAGATGCGCCGTCGGTTCGTCGGCGAGGATCAGCGGCGGATCCAGCGCGATCGCCCGCGCGACCGCGACGCGCTGCTGCTGGCCACCGCTCAAGTCACCCGGCCGGTGCTTCATGCGGTCGCCGAGATTGACCCGTTCGAGCAATTCCACTGCCCGCCTGCGTGATTCGCGACGCGATTTTCCGGCCGACCGCAGCGGCACCATCACGTTCTCCAGTGCGCTCAGGCTTGGCACCAGGTTGAACGCCTGGAATACGATCCCGACCTTGTTCCGGCGGTATTCCGCCAGCGCCGGACCCTCCAGCGTCGTTATGTCGACGTCTTCGAACTTGATCGCACCCGATTTGGGCCGCAGGATACCGCCCAGACACGACAGCAACGTCGTCTTCCCACAGCCGCTCGGTCCCAGCAGAATCACCAGGGACCCGGCAGCCACATCCAAGTCCAGACCGTTGATCGGCCGCAGGGCATAGCCGCCGCTGTAGTACTCGACAACCAGGTCTTGAATACTGAGATCGCCCACGGCTCAAGGACCTCCGAACGCTCGGGCGGGATCGATGGTCACCACGCGCCGCAACCCCGCAAGACTGCCCAACACTCCGATAACGACCGCGAGCACCGGCAACAGCATATAGGCGCCCGTCGGAACCACGACGACCATCGGAAAAAGCGGCGCCAATAGCTTCCCCAGCAGAACACCGACAGCCGCAGACAGGAACGAGATCACCAGGGCCTGCAGCATCAGTCCCGCCAGAATCGAGCGCGAACGGGTGCCGATCGCCTTGAACACCGCGAAGTCGCGAACCCGTTCCAGCGCGGACAGATAGATAACCGATCCGACGATCAGGGCTGCCACGATCCACAACCGCACGGCCACAATGCTGATCGAGTTCACCGCAACCTTCAGCGGGCGGATCAGGTCATTGACCGCACCCGTCCGATCGTAGGTCTGGTAGCCGCCCGGCAGTGACCGGGGATCGCCGTCGACGCCGATCGAGGTGACCATGGGCGCCCCGTTGTAGGACACCTCCTGCAGGCCCTTGATGGTCAGGAAGATGTTGGGAATCTTTGCCAGCGCAGTCGAATTGGGCACGATACCGACAATCCGCAGTTTATGCGAACCGACCTCGATGGTGTCGCCGATGTGGCGGCCGAGCACGCTCGACGCCGCCACCTCGTCCACCGCGGACGGCGCCCGCCCCTCGGAAACCTGTGGCATGCCGGGTCCGTGTTCGGGTGCGCCGAAGGCCGTCACGTTGCGGGTGGAGGAGCCTTCCTTCATGATCGTCCCGACACAGCCCAACGGCGCCGCCGCCGTCACCCCGGCTTCGGATCGAATCCGGTTCAGGTCAACAGCAGGGAACGGCGTCGAACCCAGAAACGGCCCGGCGGAGCCTTCCTTCACCACGAACACGTCGACCCCCAGCGAATCAACGGTCTCGGTGGCCTCGACTCGAAAGCCGTTCGCCAACCCGCTCATCACCAGCGTCATGCCGAAGATCAGCCCCGTACTGACAATCGTGATGAGAAGCCGACGTTTACGCCATTGCATATCTCGCAGCGCAGCAAAGAGCATTGCTCGACGCTACCAATGCACACAAGCCCGTACATAGCCCTTGGGTCGCGAACCCGCAAAAGCCCGACCGGCTACAACGAGCCAACGGGCACACGCATACCCACAGCCCCGACCCCACCCGGTAACGTGCCCACCCGGGACATCCGGGTACGTCCGGGCATGCAGCCCGGCCCGGACCAGCCTCGCCCAGCGCGGGCGGAGCTGCCCGACGACGAGCGGCGGGTGATCGGCATGTACCGCGGCCTGGCGCGTGTCCGGAACCGATCGGTGGGCGAGTGCGCAATCAACGGCGGCGTCGCCGTTCCGGGACGGGATCGGCCGGGACCGAACCTGCCGGGTCGGGATCAGGCAGGACGGGCTCGGCCGGGTCGGGATCGGGCATGACGGCCGGGGGCTCAGTCCGGTTCGCCGGACTCAGCGACGTCGGCCGGTGGCGTGAGGCCAATCAGGATCACTGGGGTGCACACCTGGACAGCGATTCCCCGCGATCGCTGTTCATGCTCGCCGACGGGATCGCCCGTAGTACCGACGGAGCGCTCGCCGCTCACCTGGTGGTCGCAATGCTGCCCGGCTATGTGGCCCGTCATCTACGGCCCGAGGCCGAGCTCGCACCGGAAGCACTGGGCCGTGCGGTAGTCGAATACTGCGACGGCTTCCGGGACTACGCCGCCACCGATGACCGTGCGGCGGGGGCCGACACGACGCTGGTGGCGGTGGTCGTCGAAGGGTTGCGCGCACTGATCGCCCATCTGGGTGATAGCCGCGCCTATCTGTTCCGGGAGCAGGCGATCGAACAGCTGACCCGCGATCACAGCGTGATCCAGGATCTGATCGACGCCGGGACGGTCACCGTCGAAGAGGCCGCCTACCACCCCGCCCGCGCGGTAATCACCCGCCACGTGGCCATGTACCCGCGTCCACTACCCGACACCGCCGCGATAGAGCTGGCGCCGGGCGACCGGATCCTGCTGTCCAGCGATGGGCTGCACGGAGTAATCGACGACGAGACCCTGGCACAGATCCTGGAGTCCCACGCCGACCCCGCCGAAGCCTGCGCGGCGATGATCGAGGCCGCCAACGAAGCCGGCGGGCCCGACAACATCACCGCAGTGGTCATCGACATACCGCGAGACGACACCTAGCGGCCCCGGTCCGGCCGGAAACCGGATGGTTCACTCCCAGTTACGGTCGGATAGGGTCGACGGTGTGGCGGACGATTCATCGACCCGCTCACAATCTGACCGACACTGACGCCGGGAGAATACGCATGAGCGCCGAGCAGCCGACCATCATCTACACGCTGACCGACGAGGCGCCGCTTCTGGCGACCTACTCCTTCCTCCCGATTGTGCGAGCCTTCGCCGAGCCCGCCGGTATCCACATCAAAACCAGTGACATCTCCGTGGCAGCGCGCATCCTGGCCAAGTTCGGAGACCACCTGGACGAAGGTCAACGCGTTCCCGACAATCTGGCGGACCTGGGTCGGCTGACCCAGGATCCCGAGACCAACATCATCAAGCTGCCCAACATCAGTGCCTCGGTGCCGCAGCTGGTTTCCGCCATCAAGGAGTTGCAGGACAAGGGCTACAACATTCCGGATTTTCCGGAGAACCCGAAGACCGAAGAGGAAGAGGAAATCCGCAAACGCTACGGCTCCTGCCTGGGCAGTGCGGTGAACCCGGTCCTGCGGGAAGGGAATTCAGACCGTCGCGCACCCAAAGCGGTCAAACAGTATGCCCGCAATCACCCACACAGCATGGGCGAATGGTCGATGGCGTCCCGGACGCACGTGGCGACCATGAAGCACGGCGACTTCTACCACGGCGAGAAGTCGATGACGGTGGACCGCGCCCGCGAGGTGAGGATGGAGCTGCAGACCACCGGTGGTGAGACCCTGGTGCTCAAGCCCAGCGTGCCACTGCTTGCCGGCGACATCATCGACAGCATGTTCATGAGCAAAAAGGCACTGTGCGAATTCTACGAAGAGCAGATGGATGACGCCTACAAGACCGGCGTGATGTTCTCCCTGCACGTCAAAGCGACCATGATGAAGGTCTCGCATCCCATCGTCTTCGGCCATGCGGTGCGCATCTTCTACAAGGAGGCGTTCGAAAAGCACCAGGCACTGTTCGACGAGTTGGGCGTCAACGTCAACAACGGGTTGGTCGACCTCTACAACAAGATCGAGTCGCTGCCGGCGTCACTCCACGATGAGATTATCCGCGACCTGCACGCCTGCCACGAACACCGCCCCGAGCTGGCGATGGTCGATTCCGCCAAGGGAATCACGAACTTTCATTCGCCCAGCGACGTGATCGTCGATGCCTCCATGCCCGCCATGATCCGCGCCGGCGGCAAGATGTGGGGCGCCGACGGACGGACGAAGGACACCAAGGCGGTGAATCCGGAGTCCACGTTTGCGCGTATCTACCAGGAGATCATCAACTTCTGCAAGACCAACGGCGCGTTCGATCCGGTCACCATGGGCACCGTCCCCAACGTGGGCCTGATGGCCCAGCGGGCCGAGGAATACGGCTCGCACGACAAGACTTTCGAGATTTCGGCAACCGGGGTGGCCAACATCGTCGACGTCGAGACCGGCGAGGTCCTGCTCACGCAGAACGTGGAGGAGGGTGACATCTGGAGGATGCCAATTGTGCGGGACGAGCCGATCCGCGACTGGGTCAAGCTGGCCGTGAACCGCGCCCGCGCTTCCGGCATGCCGGTGTTGTTCTGGCTCGACCCGTACCGGCCGCATGAGAACGAGCTGATCACCAAGGTCGACACCTACCTCAAGGAACACGACACCGAGGGCTTGGACATCCAGGTCATGTCGCAGGTGCGTGCCATGCGCTACACGATCGAACGGCAGATCCGCGGGCTGGACACCATCGCCGCCACCGGCAACATCCTGCGCGACTACCTGACCGACCTGTTCCCCATCCTGGAGCTGGGGACCAGCGCCAAGATGCTGTCGATCGTCCCGCTGATGGCCGGCGGTGGAATGTACGAAACCGGGGCGGGCGGTTCGGCGCCCAAGCACGTCCACCAGCTGGTGGAGGAAAACCACCTGCGCTGGGACTCACTCGGCGAATTCCTGGCGCTGGGAGCGTGTTTCGAGGACCTCGGCATCAAGACCGGCAATCAGCGGGCCAGGATTTTGGGCGAGACGCTGGACGCCGCCATCAGCACGTTGCTGGAGAACGACAAAGGCCCGTCGCGCAAGGCCGGCGAACTCGACAACCGGGGCAGTCAGTTCTATCTCGCCATGTATTGGGCTCAAGAACTTGCCGCCCAGGACGAAGACAGTGGATTGAAGAAGCACTTCGCTCCCATGGCCAAGGCACTGGCCGAGAACGAGGACCGGATCGTGGCCGAACTCAACCAGGTGCAGGGTGCGGCAGCGGATATCGGCGGCTACTACTATCCCGACCCGGACAAGACCTCGGCGGTGATGCGGCCGAGCAAGACGCTCAACGACACGCTGGCCGCGTTGCAGGCCTGACGGGTTGGGGCCCCGCGCCCGGGGCGGCGCCCACCAGAATCGCCGAGCGTAACGCCAAGGCGAAAAACCACCGGAAAAAACGCACTGACGTTACGCTCGCGCGCGGCCGCCGCACTAGCGTTACGCCCGCGCGCGGCCGTGGCGCGGCCGCCGCGCCCAAGCGCCCCAACGCCCCCGCACCCCCGCGCCCCAGCGCCCCAGCGCCCGCTCGGGCTTCGAATTTTGACAGCATGCTGTCATGTTCCCTGATGCTATGTTGTCAAAATGCGGACGACAGTGACATTGGATGACGACACCCTCGTCGTCATCCGGCGTCTGATGCGTGATCGCGGGGTGTCGTTCAAACAGGCCCTCAACGACGCCATACGCGCCGGCGCCCAGGATCGCCCGCCGCCCCAACGGTTCGAGACCCAAGTCGCGGACCTCGGAGTTCCGGCCATCGATCTGGACCGGGCGCTCCAGGTAGCCGCAGATCTCGAGGACCAGGAGCTGATCCGTCTTCAACGGCGCGACGCGTGAAGATCGTCGACGCCAACGTCCTTATCTACGCGGTCAATTCGGCAAGCGCACACCATGGTGCGAGTCGTCGCTGGCTGGACTGGGCGCTGTCAGGCGCCGATACCGTCGGCCTGGCATGGGTTCCGATGCTGGCGTTCCTCCGCCTAACGACCAGGCCCGGTGTGTTTCCGACACCGCTGACGCCGACGCTCGCGGTGCAGCAGGTCCAGCAGTGGTGCGCGGCGCCCAGCGCGGTGCAGGTGCACCCGACGGCCCGACATACCGACGTGCTGACGGGCCTGCTGGGGCGGGTCGGGACGGGCGGCAACCTGGTCAACGACGCTCACCTGGCCGCGCTGGCGGTGGAGCATCGGGCCGGAATCGTCAGCTACGACACGGATTTCGCCAGGTTTCCCGGTGTGCGGTGGGACACTCCCGAAGACCTGCTCTGAGCGGCGTGCCCCCCGGCCGCCGGCCACCCTGTCCCCTGCCAGACCCCAGCCTCGCCGAACGTGTAACTACTGCGGAAAAACAGCGAAAAAACCGCAGTAGTGACACGCTCGGCGCGGCAGAGCGGAAAATCGCCGAAAACCCGCAGTGGCTACACGCTCGGCGCGGCAGAGTCGCCGGTGTCGCCGACGGGATGCCCCTCACACCACTGATCAGCGGGCACCGTGCTGCGGACTTCGTCTATGTGCTGCCCGCAGCCCTCCCACGTCGTCTTTCCGCAGACACCGCACCGCACCGCCTTGCACATGTGTTCTCCTCGCCGCGCGACCGCGCGCGCCTGAATAGTTCGGACCCCGGCGTCAGCGTACGACCTCACGGTGGCCGGCATCCACCCGGCGCGTCCAGCCGCGGGCGTCGAGGTGTTCCAGCAGCGGTATTGCGACCCGGCGGGTGGTTCCCAGCGCCCGGCGCGCCTGGCTGGCGGTGAACGGCTGCGCCAGCCGGGATAATTCCCGCATCGCCAGCGCGGGGGCCGTCGGCAGCAAAACCAGGCCGTCGCACAGCCGCAGCAACCGCCCGGCGCGCTCGGCCGCGGCCAGTTCGCGGCCACCCAACGCCAGCGCCTGCAATTCGTAGGCCTCCGGCGCCCGGAACGGCTCCGCATCCAGCCGCTCCTCGACTTCGCTCACCGCCGCTTCGGCCTCCCCGAGACCGGCGCCACCCAGCATCCGGATGTGACCTCCTCGCTGCTCAAGGCCCGCCTCCTCCACCACGGCGTCGAGCAGCGCCTCGTCGGGCAGTGCCAGCAGGTCGCGGGCAGCACCGCGAGAAAGCCCATTGGCCAACGGATCCCGGGCGTGCAAAGTACAAACCGCATCCGCCAGCTGCTGCCGCCAAGCGGCATGGGTCGCCTCATGCACCCACCAGCCCGCCAGCACCCGCACCCCGGCGGGAACCTCGTCGACAGGAACGCCCAGCCGGCTCAGATGACTTTCGCGCACGGCGCCGCGACGAGCCACCTCGATGCCCACCGAGCCGGCGGCGGTCATCTCACCCAGCGTCACCGCCCGGCGGGCTCCCTCGCCGCGCCGCCGCAACTCCGGCGGGTCGGCGTCGAGTACCAGCGCCCCGCCTAGCACCCGGTGGGTGCCGGGATCGCGCAGCACCAGCCGGTCTCCGAGCACGAGCGGGAGCCGACGGTCGAGGGTGAGCCGTCCGTGGTCGATGCCGAAAGGGCGCAGCCGGGCGGGCACTGCCGCGGTTCCGACGTGCGCGACCAGTCGCTCCGGGGCCTCGGTCCACCGGCCTCCGGTAGTTCGCCGCACATCCAGGACCCCGGTGCTGGGCCAGGCGTTCGGGGTCACCAGCGCATCGCCCCGGCCCACGGCGTCGCGGGAGATGCCGCGCAGGTTCAGCGCCACCCGTGCCACCGGCCCCAGCTCCGGATACGGCTCGCCGCGGCTCTGCAGTTCGCGGACCACCACCTCGTCCCGGCGTTGCTCACCGGACAAAGCCAGCCGGTCGCCGCGCGCAATCGTTCCGGCGGACAGCGTCCCGGTGACCACGGTGCCCGCGCCGGCGATGGTGAAGGATCGGTCGACCCACAGCCGCAGGCGGGCGTCAGTCTCGGGTGCGGGCACCCGGGCCAGCAAGGCATCGAGTGCGGCCCGCAGATCATCGAGGCCGGTGCCGTCGACCGCCGAGACGACGACACCGGGAACCTCGTCCCAGCCGGCCGGGGCCAGCTCGGCCCGGGCTTGGGCGAGCACGTCTGCGGCCCGCTGCGGCGCCCGGTCGGCGCGGGTGACCGCGATGAGACCGTGCCGGATGCCCAGGGCTGTGATCGCGTCGCGGTGATCGCTGGACTGCGCCTGCCAGCCCTCGTCGGCGGCGACGACGAAGCAGACCACCGGCGCCGGGCCCAGGCCGGCCAGGGTGTTGGCCAGGAAACGCTGATGTCCCGGAACGTCGACGAAGGCGACGTCGCGTCCCGAGGGCAGTGTCGTCCAGGCGAAGCCGAGGTCGATGGTCAGCCCGCGGCGGCGCTCTTGCTCCCAGCGGTCGGGTTCCATGCCGGTCAGCGCGCGGATGAGGGTGCTTTTACCGTGGTCGACGTGCCCGGCGGTGGCCACCACATGGCTGCTCAGGGGTCTGTGCCCAACGCGTCGCGGACGGCGGCGAGCAGCCGGTCGTCATCGGATTCCGGGATACAGCGCAGGTCCAGCAGGCAGGCGCCGGCGTGCACCCGCGGCAGCACCGCCGGGTCGCCGGCACGCAACGCGGCGGCCGCGGATTCCGGCAGTCGCACCGCCCACCCCGGCAGCGGTACACCGGGGGCGCCGCCGCCGCCGACCCGGCCGTCGTGTGCGACGACGACAGCGCCGACCGCTGCGGCCAGCCTTTCGGCCCTCATCCGCAGCCCCGCCGGGTCGGCGTGCAGGGCCTGTGTCACCGGGGAGGAGCCGCCGCACAGGGTCGCCTCCAGTGCCGCCAGGGTGAGTTTGTCGGCGCGCACCGCGCGCGCCAGCGGGTGGCGCGCCATCCGGTTCACCGCCTCCGCGCGGCCCAGGACGATGCCGGCCTGCGGGCCGCCGAGCAGCTTGTCGCCGCTGGCGGTGATCACGTCGGCGCCCTCGGACAGGGCGGTAGAGGCGTCCGGTTCGCCGGGCAGCAGCGGGTCGGGTGTCAGCAGGCCGCTGCCCAGGTCGGCGATCAGCGGGATGCCCCGCTCACCGGCCAGCGGGCTGAGTTCGGTGAGGCCGACGGCGGCGGTGAAGCCCTCGACCCGGAAGTTGCTCTGGTGCACCTTGAGCAGGCATCCGGTCTCCGGGCCGATCGCGTCGGCGTAGTCGGCGAGGTTCGTACGGTTGGTGGTACCGACTTCGCGCAGCCGGGCGCCGGTGGCGGCGATCAGCTCGGGCAGCCGGAAACCCGCGCCGATCTCGATCAGCTCCCCGCGGCTGACCACCACCTCCTTGCCGCCGGCCAGCGCGGTCGTGGCCAGTACCAGCGCGGCGGCGCCGTTGTTGACGACGAGCGCGTCGCCGGCGGCCGGGCAGGCGGCCAGCAGCGCCTCCCGAAGAGCGACCGCCCGTCGGGAACGGCTCCCGGTGGCTAGGTCGAGTTCGACGTCGACGTAGCCGCTCGCGGCCACCAGTGCCTCGACCGCGGCCGGCGACAGCGGTGCCCGACCCAGATTGGTGTGCACGACCACCCCGGTGGCGTTGAGGACGGGGCGCAACCGGGTGGCCGTCCTCCCGTCCAGGGCTTGGGTCACGGCGTCGGGAACCTGCTCGGGCGCCAGATCGCCGCCGCGCGCCCGGTCCTGCACGCCGCGCACCACGCCCAGCACGACACTCTCCCCCAGCCGCGCCAGCGCCTGGCGCGCCGCGGGTAGCGCCATCAGCTGATCGGTGCGTGGAATCAGCCGGCGCGGGTCGACGTGCGTCACGTGTCCTGCCGGCCTCCTCGTCAGACACCGATTCGCGGAGGCGGACGGGAATCGAACCCGCCAGACCGAGCTACTCGGCCTCACCGGTTTTGACGACCGGGGGGACCACCAGGAACCCAAACGCCTCCACCGGTAAACCTAATGGGGATCGGTCGGCGCATTGCCGACGAGGTCCGGCTGTCCGGCTCCGATCGGGCCGCGGCCCGGCGCCCGGCGCGATCACGCATTGCCGACGAGGTCCGGCTGTCCGGCCACAGCCCGGCGCCAGCGCAATCGCACATGGCACGACGTCCGAGGTCCAGCCTCCGGCTCCGGCTCCGGCCCCGGCGCCCGGCGCCCCAGGCCCAGCCCGACCCCTCCTAGGCTCACCACCATGTCCTCCACCACCCGGCTCACCGGCTACGCCCGCGGCGGCGGCTGCGCCTGCAAGATCCCCCCGGGCGAGCTGGAGGAGGCGGTGCGCGGTCTGGCCGGCCAATCCGGTCCGGATGTGCTGGTCGGCCTCGACGACGGCGACGACGCCGCGGCCGTGCGGGTCGGCGAGCTCGCCGTGCTGTCCACCGCCGACTTCTTCACCCCGGTCGTCGACGACCCTTACGACTGGGGCCGGATCGCGGCGGCGAACGCGCTGTCCGACATCTACGCGATGGGCGGGCGGCCGGTGGTCGCGATCAACCTCGTCGGCTGGCCGCGCGAGGTACTGCCCCTGGAGCTGCTCACCGAGGTGCTGCGCGGCGGTCTGGCGGTGACATCGGAGGCGGGTTGCCCGCTGATCGGCGGCCACTCGATCGACGATCCCGAGCCGAAATACGGCATGGCGGTAACCGGCGTCGCCGACCCGGCCAGACTGTTGCGCAACGACGCCGCCGAGCCGGGACTGCCGTTGACGCTGACCAAGCCGATCGGGGTGGGCCTGCTCAACAACCGGCACAAGCGGACCGGCGAAACCTGCCCCGAAGCAATCGAGACGATGACCCGCCTCAACCGGGACGCCGCTGCGGCCGCACTGACGGCCGGCGCCCGCGCAGCCACCGACGTCACCGGTTTCGGGCTGCTCGGGCACCTGCACAAGATGTGTCGGGCGTCCGGCGTCGGCGCGGTCATCGAACGTGCCGCGGTCCCGGTGATCGAGGATGCGCGCCGGGCGCTGCGCGACGGGTTCGTCTCCGGCGGGACACACCGCAACCTGGACTGGGTCCGCCCGCATCTGTACCCGGCACCCGGTGTCGGCGAGGACGACCTGCTGTTGCTGGCAGACGCGCAGACCTCCGGGGGCCTGTTGGTGGCCGGCGAAGTCCCCGGGTATCCGGTGATCGGACACACTGTCGCGAGCGCCGGCACCGAGATCCGGTAGTCGCGGGATCGGGAAGCCGCGGGATCCGGTCGTCGCGAGATCCGGTAGCCGCGGGATCGGGTAGTCGCAGGACCCTCAGCCCGCGGTGGTGATCGAGTCGCCGGTGATCCCGGCCGCGCGGCGGGCGGCCAGCCTGCGCTTCTGCGGCTCGATCGTGTAGCGCGGGTCGCGGGTGGATTCCTTGCCCGCTTCGAACACCCCGAAGCGGGTCAGCGCCGAGGCCGCCATCAGCGCAAGACCGGAGACCATCGCCACTCCCCGACGGCGGCCCCCCAACAGGGTGCCCAGCCCGCCGGCGAGGGCCAGCCGTTCACTCCAGGTCAACATCTCCCCGGGCCGGCCCTGATGCAGCGGCTCGGCGGCCACCGGATCCATCCGCCGTTCCATCAGCCGCATCGCCACCAGCTCGCCGGCCACGCCGAAGACGGCCAGCCGCCGGGCCGGACCGGCCTCGGCGACCGGTGTGGTGACCATCGCCAGCCCGGATGCGGCCAGGCTCGCCGAGCCGACGAACACGAACGGCAGTTCCTCGCGCATGGCGTTCCAGGTCGGGGTCGCGGTGTCGGCGAGCAGTACCGCGGTGTAGACGGCCAGCGGCGGTGCGAAGGCCGCGCCCGCCAACCCGGCGGGTTCTTCGAGTCCGCGCAGCACCGGGCGCAGCGGGCCCAGCGGCAGTCGTTCGCCGGTCATCCGATCCACCTCGGCGGCCGCCGCCACTCCGACACCGGTGCCGAACGCGCCGAGGATCCACGAGCCCAGGCTCATCGGGGAAGTGAGCTTGATGGTCCGCATCATGTTGATGAACCGCTCGGGCCGGCCCAGATCGAGGACCAGCGCGACCGCACCCAGCGCCACCGCGACCAGCGCCGACAGCCGGGTGTTGCGGCGCAACGCCGGCCGGCCGGTCAGCTGGGCGCCGGCCGCCAGCAGCCCGGACCCGCCCGCGACGCCGCCCAGGAACAGATACAGCGCGACCTTGTAGTCCCACGGCGGCGGTTTGACCACCGGGCGTCCGTAGTAGCTGGTGAATTCCGCGTCGGGCACCATGATCGATTCGTCGCGGCGGCGTTTGCCTTTTCCGCTGCCGCCCCGGCGGCGACGCTTGCCACCGGGCTGCGGCGGGCGCAGGCTGTCGTACTCGGAGGTGCTCATCGCGGCCCCCTGAGGAAAGCCAGCCCGGCTGCCGCGGCCATGCCCGCCGCGGCCAGGCCGGCCCGTTTGAACATCTGCATCAGGTCGGCGGTGCACACCCTGGGGTCCGGTGGCAGGCCGTACACCTCCGGCTCGTCGAGCAGCAGGAAGATCGACCCGGTGCCGCCGACGCCGTCGTGCTCGTTGGCGCCGTACAGGCGGGCTTCGGTGAGCCCGCGGGCGTGCAGCTGCGCGACGCGTTCGCGGGCCCGGGCGACCAGATCGTCATGGTCGCCGAACTTGATCGACGTGGTCGGGCAGGTCTGGGCGCAGGCGGGCACCTGGTCTTCGACGAGCCGGTCGTAGCAGAGCGTGCACTTCTGGGCGACGCCGGTGGCGACCGTTTCGGCCGGCCGGTCCGATCGCTGGGCGGGCGTGCGGTAGGTCCCGTCGCTGCGGCGTTCGATCACCCCGAACGGGCAGCCGGCCACGCAGGTGCCGCAGCCGTTGCAGACATCGTCCTGGACGACGACGGTGCCGAACTCGGTGCGGAACAGCGCGCCGGAGGGGCAGACGTCCAGACAACCGGCGTGGGTGCAGTGTTTGCAGACGTCGGAGGCCATCAGCCAGCGGAATTCGGGGGTGTCGGGGGGGCTGGTTTCCAGGGGGCCGGTGCCCGGGGGTCTGGTGTCCGTCGGTCCGGTGCCGGCGGGCCCAACCGGACCCGGCGCGGCGGGCCCAACCGGACCCGGCGGGGCGGACCCAACCGGACCCGGCGCGGCGGGCATGGCCGACACCGCCGGCAAGGCCGGCATGCCCAGGCTCACCAGCATCCGCCCGGATTCGCGGGCCGCCTCGATGCGGTCGCGGCCCTGCTCGATGAACGCGACGTGGCGCCAGGTGCTGGCGCCCAGGTGGCCGGTGTTGTCATAGGACGAGCCGAGCAGCTCCAGGTCCCCGTCGAGCGGATTGCGGTTCCACTCCTTGCAGGCCACCTCGCAGGCCTTGCAGCCGATGCAGATCGAGGTGTCGGTGAAAAACCCCTTGCGTCGCTGCGGATTCGGCCACCTCGCGTCGCCGGTGGGGTCGGTCGGTCCGGACAGCTGGCCCATCAGCCCTCCCCGCCCGGATCGGCAGTCCGCCCGTCCCCGGCAGTCCGCCCATCCCCGGCAGTCCGCCCGTCCCCGGCAGTCCGCCCGCCCCCGGTGAGGCGAACATTGCCCGTCTCGACGGTCGCACCCGCGCGCGACCGATACTCCTCGATCAGCCGCAGCAGTTCCTCTCCCCGCGGACGCCGGCCCGGCCGGATGTCACAGGAGCCGGCCTTGGATTCCTGGATCTGCACGTTCGGATCCAGGACCACCCCGAGCAGGTCGTTGGCCGCGTCTCCGCTCACCACCGCGTCGCTGCCCACACCCCAGTGGTAGGGCAGCCCGATCTGGTGGACGGTGCGTCCGCCGATCACCAGCGGGGTCATCCTCGCGGTGATCAGCACCTTGGCCTCGATGGCCGCGCGCGGGGAAACGATGGTGGCCCACCCGTAGGGCTCCAGCCCGCGTTCGGAGGCCAGTTCCGGTGAGACCTCACAGAACATCTCCGGCTGCAACTCCGACAGGTACGGCAGCCAGCGGCTCATCCCGCCCGCGGTGTGATGCTCGGTGAGCCGGTAGGTGGTGAATACATACGGATACACATCCGAGCCCGGTTCGCCGGCACTGGGCGCCCACAGATTGTCCTTGCGCGGGAACATGATTCGCGACGGGTTCTGCTGCTGCGGGTAGAGCGCGTTGGCTATCGGCGACTCCTGCGGCTCGTAATGGGTGGGTAGCGGGCCGTCGACCAGGCCGGTGGGGGCGAACAGCCAGCCCTTGCCGTCGGCCTGCATGACGAACGGGTCGTCGCCGGCCAGCGCGTCCGGTCCGCCGGCATCCGGCCCCGGGCGGGCGTTCGGGGCGCGGTCCAGCGGGAAGTCGGGTACGTCGTCGCCGACCCAGCGGTCCTGCTGCTCGTCCCACCACACCAGTTTCTTGCGTTCGCTCCACGGAGCGCCATCGGGGTCGGCCGATGCCCGGTTGTACAGGATGCGACGGTCGGCGGGCCACGCCCAGCCCCACTGCGACTGGCTGGGTCCCGGACCGCCCCCGGGCACCCGCCGGGCCGCCTTGTTCACCCCGCCGCCGTAGACCCCGGCGTAGATCCAGCAGCCGCTGGCCGTGGATCCGTCGGCGCGCAGGTCGGTGAAGGCGGCGACGGGGTCACCGACCGCCGGCCCGCTCAGATGAGTGCCGTTGATCTCGGCCAGCACGGATTCCGGTATCGGCTCGCCGTCCTCGTCGACCGGGTAGTCCCAGGTCAGATCCAGTAGCGGACGGTCGCGTTCGTCGGTGGAGCCGGCCAGTCGCTCCCGGATCCGGTTGCCGAGTTCGACGAAGAACGCCATTTCGCTCTGGCAGTCGCCCGGCGGTTCAACGGCTTTGTGACGCCACTGCACCAGCCGCTGGGTCTGGGTGAACGTCCCGGCCTTCTCGACGTGGGTGGCCGCCGGGAAGAAGAACACCTCGGTGTCGATCTCCTCGGTCTTCAGTTCTCCCGAGGCGATCTCCGGTCCGTCCTTCCACCAGGTGGCCGACTCGATCAGGTTCAGATCGCGCACCACCAGCCACTTCAGGTGTGACATGCCCAGCCGCTGCATCCGTCCGTGCGCCGATCCGACGGCGGGGTTCTGCCCCAGCAGGAAGTATCCGTCGACCTCGTCGTCGAGCATCCCCAGGACTGTCCGGTAGGTGTCGTGCGGGCCGTCGAGCCGCGGCAGATAGTGGTAGGCGTAATCGTTGTCGGCGGTGGCGGCGTCGCCCCACCACGCCTTGAGCAGGCTGACCAGGTAGGCATCGGCGTTGGCCCAGAAGCCTTTCCGGGTTTTCGGACCGACGGTCTCGACATAGTCGTCGAAGGTGTCGTGCTGGCCCGCCTTCGGCATCGGCAGGTAGCCGGGTAGCAGATTGAACAGGGTGGGGATGTCGGTGGAACCCTGGATGGTGGCGTGGCCCCGCAGTGCCATGATGCCGCCGCCCGGCCGCCCCATGTTACCCAGCAGGAGCTGCAGAATCGTTGCGGTGCGGATGAATTGAGCGCCCAGTGAGTGCTGAGTCCAGCCGACGGCATAGGCGAAGCAGGTGGTGCGGTCCCGGCCGGAGTTCTCGGTGACCGCGCGCGCGAGGTAGTCGAAGTCGTCGATTCCGATCCCGCAGACGTCGCGCACCATCTCCGGGGTGTAGCGGGCGAAGTGCCGTTTGAGGATCTGGAATACCGTGTGCGGGTGCGCCAGGGTGTCGTCGTGCAGGATCTCCGAATGGTGCCGGGGCTGCGCACCGGGATTTGCGGGCTCCCCCCCGGCATAACGATTTTCGTAGTGGCTGTCTTCGGACACGGCGTATGCCCACGACGAGGGGTCGTAGCCTCCGGTCTGGGGGTCGAACCCGGAGAACAGGCCGCCCAGGTCCTCGGTGTCCCGGTAGTTTTCGTTGATCACCGTCGTCGCATTGGTGTAGGCCAGCACGTACTCCTTGAACCAGAGGTCATTGGCGATGACGTGGTTGATCAGCGCGCCCAGCAGCACGATGTCGGAGCCGGCCCGGATGGGAATGTGTTTGTCGGACACCGCAGACGTCCGGGTGAACCGCGGGTCGACGTGGATCACCTTGGCGCCACGGGCTTTTGCCTCTTCGACCCACTGGAATCCGACCGGATGGCATTCGGCCATGTTGGAGCCCTGGATGATGATGCAGTCCGCGTTGGCCATGTCCTGGAGTGACTGGGTGGCGCCGCCGCGCCCGAAGGAGGTTCCCAGACCGGGAACCGTGGCGGAGTGTCAAATACGGGCCTGGTTCTCGATCTGGATGGCGCCTGCGGCGGTGAAGAGTTTCTTGATCAGGTAGTTCTCTTCGTTGTCCAGCGTTGCCCCGCCGAGGGCGGCAATCTTCATCGTGCGCCGCAGCGGGTGGCCCTTGTTGTCGATGTCCTGCCAAGCATGGCGGCGGGCCTCGATGAACCGGTCGGCGACCATGTCGATGGCGGTGTCGACGTCGAGGGTCTGCCACTGCGTGGCGCGCGGCGCGCGGTAGAGCATGGTGATCTGCCGGCGTGGGGAGTTGACCAGTTGCTCACTGGCCGAACCTTTCGGGCACAGCCGTCCGCGCGAGATCGGCGAGTCCGGGTCGCCCTCGATCTGTACGACGCGCTCGTCCTTGACGTACACACGCTGGCCGCAGCCCACGGCACAGTAGGGGCAGACGCTCTGCACCACGCGGTCGGCCGTCGAAGTGCGCGCAGTGATCGCCCGGGTGTTCGCGGACGTCACCGCGGGCCCTCGGCCCAGCACATCCCCGTTGCGCAGTTGCCGCAGGACGGGCCATTCCAGGACAACGCGGGCGATGGGGTTCTTGTGAGGCTTTTGTGGGCTCATAGTCGAAGGTTAGTTGCCGGGTGCCGCGGTGCACGAGGTTGCCCGTGCACCACCCCGGGCGTTTACGGGATGACGGGTATGCCGAGTTTCCGTGCCGCTGCGGCCAGTGTGTCATCGAGGGTTGCCAGGGTGGCCCGATGGTGCAGTGCGATATCGGTGACGCAGCAGTCGGGCAATTTGAGCCCAGTCGTGGTGCGCAGTTCGGCCAGCCGCAGCGGCTGGTCCTCGTCTGCCGGAGGGACAACGATGCCCGCGGCCCGCAGATCATCGAGCATTGCCGTGCCGCGGCCTACCCGAACCCCGCCGATGAGGACCTCGGCCATGGTGGCGGTGTGGGCGAGCATGTGGCCGGGTGTCGTGTCCAACAGGATCGAGGTTGCCGCCCGGATACAGCCCGGCCTCAGCGAACAGCCAACTCAAGCCGGTCCAAGCGGCGGACCAGAATGCTCGGCAACCACCGGCCGACCTCGGCCGGCTCGATCCAGTCGGTGTGCTCCAACAGCATCCGGAAGGCGATCCGAGCCTCCAGTCGGGCCAGTGCGGCCCCGACACAGAAATGCACTCCCCTCCCGAATGCCAGATGCCCCTTGGTGCCCGCGCGGTCAAGCCGAAATTCGCCGGGATGTTCGAACTGTGCCGGGTCCCGGTTGGCCGATCCCCAGATCAGCAGCAGGTGCGCATCGGCGGGCACCTGCACCCCGCCGAGGGTGGTGTCGCGCCACACGTGCCGATAGTGGCCGCGGAAGGGCGACTCGAAACGCAACGTCTCCTCGATGAACGCCGTCAACAGCTCGGGGTGTTGGCGTACCTGACGCTGAATCTGGGGGCGGCTGGCGAGAATCCACGCTGCGCTGCCCAGGAGCGACGCCGTGGATTCTCCGGCCGCGCTGAACAGCGTCAGCATGATGGCCATCGCGGTCGTCTGCTCCAGCTCACCGGCGGCGTACCGAGCGGCGACATCGGCAATTAGGCCGGGATCATCGGTGGCACTCGCGTTCTGGAAATACTCGGCGATGTAGCCCGACAGTTCCACTGCGGCGACCCCGGCTGCTGAGAGTGCTTCCTGGGTGACCACCCCGTCGAGCAGTGTCGTGGTGGCGAAGCCCAACCGGATGAGATCGTCGACGTCGGCCGCGGGCAGGCCCAGCAACGTGGCGACGACCATCATGGGCAGGCGGTTGGCCACCGCGCCCATCCACTCGATGCGGCCGTCGCGCAGGTTCTCCTCCCAGAGGCGATCGGCGACGCCAGCGGCGAAGTCCTCGATGACCCGGACCCGCTTGGCGGACAAGTGCGGCAGCAGTATTTTGCGGTGTAGGGCATGCGCCGGGTCATCGGCGGTGGCGAGTGCGTGAATCGGGTTGCCCGGCTCGAACATCGGGAAGGGCGTGAGCGTTCCGTCCGCGCCGAAGACCGCGGTGGCAGTGAGGTTGGAGGAGAAGTCGTCCACCCGGTTCACGGCGTCGATCAGTGCGTCCCAGCCACACACCGCATAGAAGTCGGAATCGCCGATACGGTGCACCGGCGCTGCCGCGCGCATTCGCTCGAAGAGGGGATACGGATCCTGCAGCGTCGCAGCGCCGAAGAAGCTCCCGGGATCGATTGCCACGGGACAAGGCTGGATGCCGACGATGGCCGGTGGCAATACCCGTCGGCGAAGTTGAGGGGCGATAGGCGGTGCCGCCGCACGGTGACACTCTCACCCGAGCGCCACCAACAGGCACGACACCTGATAAGGACCCGGCTAATATTCTCACGGTGCGAAAAGAAGGTTACCCTCTGTCACCTGACCCCGCCCACAGGAGCGCCCTCGATGACCGGTGAAGACTGGCTCCTGGGGCGCAGCAGGCACGACGAGGCCGCCGAACGGATCTACTCCGCGGCGGCCGATCTCATTTCCCGCAGCGGCTACGAGGCGTTCACCGTCGACGCCCTGGCCGCCGCGGTGCACTGCTCGCCGGCGACGATCTATCGCCGCGCGGGCGGCAAGTCGGCCATCCGCGACGGCGTGGTGGCCGTGCAGGCAACCCGCATCCTGGAAACGGTGCGTGCCGCCATCGAGGATCTGACCGGCCGGGACCGGGTGGTGACGGCCACTATCGTTGCCCTGCAACGCATCCGCTCGTATCCGCTGATGCGGCCGTCGTCTTCGAAGATGCCGGCGCCGAGCGAATGGCTGGCGGCATCTCCGGTGGTCGAGAAGTTCGCGGCGGAAATGCTGGGCGAGGACGTCGAGGATCCGCTGGCCGCACAGTGGCTCATCCACGTCTTCCTCTCGCTGTGGTACTGGCCGCTGAAGGATCCGGCCGCCGAACGCGCCATGGTGGAGCGCTTCCTCGGGCCGGCATTCCCGCACCCCGCCGACTAGCCGCGGCCGTCCGCACCGGGCCATGATGGCCTGGTGACCACCGACATCAGGGTGCTCAACACCGAGGATCAGCTCGTGGCCGCGGCCAACCTGTTCCGAACCGCGATGATCGGCCTTCCGCCAATGCCGGCACCGCGACCCGGGCAGATCCGCACACTGCACGAGCCCGGCCGCACCATCGGGGCGTTCGTCGGCGACGAGCTCGTCGGCACTGCCGACGCGGTGGCCGGCGGGCTCACGCTGCCCGGCGGTGCGGTCGTTCGCCACGCCGCCGTGACGGATGTCGGGGTGTCGCCGTCGTTCACCCGGCGTGGCATCGCCACCGAGTTGGTACAACACCAGTTGCGCGACATCGCCGCCCGCGGCGAAGCGGTCGCCTCGCTGCGCGCCTCGGAAGCCACGATCTACGAGCGTTACGGATACGGCGTGGCCAGCTCCACCCAGAGCATCGAGGTCCTGACCGCACGGGCGGCCCTGCGGCCCGACGTGGGAACCGGTGGGCCGGTGCGGCTGGTGGATGCCGCCGACGCGTGGGACGTCCTGCCGCGAATCTGTTCGGCACATCGGCCCGCCCGCCCCGGAACCGTCGACCGCTCACCGATGTGGTGGCGGGCTTTGCGGCTGCGCAGCCAATCATCGCCGGAACCTTCGTATATCGCCGTGCACGGCAAACCCGGCGCTGAAACGGGGTTCGCCCGCTACCGACCCGTCGACACCGGAAATTGGTTTGTCAGCGACCAGCGCACCATCGCCGTCGAAGACTTCTTCGCACCCACCGCCCAGGCCTACCTCGGACTCCTGCGGTTTCTCCTCGGGCTGGATCTGATCGACCGCATCGTCTTCTGGATGCTCCCCGTCGACGATCCGCTGCCCCTGCTGCTGCGCGACCGACGGGCGGCGAAAGTGGCCGCGGTCTTCGACGAAACCTGGCTGCGGATAGTCGATGTCGGTGCGACACTGGGCGCACGGCACTACGCCGCCGCGGATTCTGTGGCCGTCTCGGTGACCGATCCGCTGCTGGAGAACAATTCGGCGACGTTCGTTATCACCGCCGACGGCGCCCAGCCGACCGACCGGCGCCCCGACTTGCACATCGATGTGACGGCCCTGGCCACCGTGCTGCTCGGCGGTACGACGTGGCGGAGCCAGGCGCTGGCGGGCAGGGTCCGGGCCGATGACCCCGCGGCACTGGCCGCCGCCGACCGGCTTTTCGCGGTGGACACCGCTCCGCACTGCGGCTTTTTCTTCTGAGGCCCGGCTCGTCGGACGACGCGGGCGCCGCCGGGACGGACTTGCCTTCGGCATGGCAGGTGAATAGTCTTACACCCTGTCGCGCGCCTAAAGATACTTGCTCTCAATCTATTTCAGGAGTTTACCGGTGACCTTCTCCTTGCGGCTCGGTGACGATGTGATCGAAGTGCGCGACTGGGTGCACAAATTCTCCGCCGAGGTGATTCGCCCGGCGGCGGCCGAGTGGGATGAACGCGAGGAGACCCCGTGGCCGGTGATCCAGGAAGCCGCAAAGGTCGGCCTGTACTCGCCGGCCTTCTTCGGGCAGCAGGCCGCCGAGCCGACCGGGCTGGGAATGCTGACCGCGTTCGAGGAAATGTTCTGGGGTGACGCCGGCATCGCGTTGTCCATCATGGGCACCGGTCTGGCCGCGGCGGCACTGGCCGGCAACGGAACGCCGCAGCAAATCGGACAGTGGGTGCCGCAGATGTTCGGCACCCCCGATGACCCCAAGTTGGCCGCGTTCTGCTCCTCAGAGCCCGGCGCGGGATCCGACGTCGGCGGTATACGTACACGTGCGCGGTTCGATGAGGCGGCTGGCGAATGGGTGCTCAACGGCACCAAAACCTGGGCGACCAATGGGGGTATCGCCAACGTGCACATCGTGGTGGCCTCGGTCTACCCCGAGCTCGGCACCCGCGGGCAGGCCAGTTTCGTCATCGGGCCGGACACCAGGGGACTGGCCCAGGGGCAGAAATTCAAGAAGCACGGAATCCGTGCCTCGCACACCGCCGAGGTGGTGCTCGACAATGTCCGGTTGCCCGAGGACGCGATTCTGGGCGGTCGCGAGAAGTTCGAGGCCCGGATCGCCCGAGTCAAGGCCGGTACGTCTGCCGGTGGTCAGGCCGCAATGAAGACCTTCGAACGCACCCGGCCGACGGTCGGCGCCATGGCAGTCGGTGTGGCCCGGGCCGCCTACGAGTACGCACTCGACTATGCCTGCCAGCGTGAACAATTCGGCCGCAAGATCGGCGAGTTCCAGGCGGTGGCATTCAAGCTGGCGGACATGAAGAGTCGGATCGACGCCGCCCGGCTGCTGGTCTGGCGGGCCGGCTGGATGGCACGCAACAACCAGGACTTCGACTGCGCGGAAGGTTCGATGGCCAAGCTGGTGGCCAGCGAGACCGCGGTCTACGTCACCGACGAGGCCATCCAGATCCTGGGCGGCAACGGCTACACCCGCGACTACCCGGTGGAGCGCATGCATCGCGACGCCAAGATATTCACCATCTTCGAAGGCACCAGTGAGATTCAGCGTCTGGTCATTTCGCGAGCGCTGACCGGATTGGCCATCAGGTAGGGGTCAGATGACAGCGCGGGCGCGGGGGTGCGAGGGCGCGGGCGCACCGATACTCCATTGACATCGACCGCCGGACTGCCATGATGGCCGGATGGCCGCGTCGGAATCGATAGTCGCCGTCGACGATGGATCGGCTGCGGGTTCGATAGCCGTCCCGGACAACATCGCCGTCGCCGGATCGATCGGCACCGAGGGCAGCATCGCCGTCGCCGGATCGGCCGCCACCGCAGGCAGCATCGCCGTCGCCGGATCAGCCGCCACCGCAGGCAGCATCGGCGTCGCCGGATCAGCCGCCACCGCAGGCAGCATCGCCGTCGCCGGATCAGCGGCCACCGCAGGCAGCATCGCCGTCGCCGGATCGGCGGCCACCGCAGGCAGCTTCGGGGTGGTCGGCAGCCTGCTCATCATGCTGTGCATTGCGGTCACCGACTGCCTGGCCTGCCTGGCGTGTTTCTCCTGCGCACGATGCATCGCCTGCATCGCCTGCGCGGGGTGCACCGAATGTGTCGGCTGTATCGGATGCGTGAACTGCTCTGGCCTGCGAAATATGAAGGGCGCCAGAGATCTTCACGTGCAGCCCGACGACTCCTCCCAGGCGAACACCGGCTGCTCCAGCTGATCCACCCGGTCGCGGCGGCCTTCCAGGCACAGCCACCGCACCTGCAGCAGCACCGCCCCGGTCGGGGCGTGGATGAGATCGTTGCCCAGCGGAATCTGGACGACCGGCCGCAGGCTCTCCGGAATCGTAACGAAGCGGGGCGAATCAGCGCGCTGCAACTGGTGCAATCCCACCCGGTAGACCGCCACCACCTCGTCGGGCGAGGGATGAAGGTCGGCCCGCCCGTCAGCCCACAGCACCACCGGGGTGATGACATATCCCGACCGCGTCGGGTAGTCGTCGAGCAGCCCGAGCACCGCCGAATCCGGCAGCCGCAGACCCACCTCTTCGTCCAGTTCCCGCAGGGCCGCGTCGACCTCCGTCTCACCCGGGTCCAGCCGACCGCCCGGCAGTGCCCACTGCGCTGCATGCGAACTCAGCCGGGACGTCCTGCGGCACAGCAGAAAAGCCGCACCGCCCGCAACGTCGACCATCCGCCCGTCCAGGTCATCCGGCATTGGGCGGTCGGCGATCCAGGCGTCCACCGGGGCCGGATCGACCCTGTCCTCGCCGGATTCGGAGTCGACGAGCACCACCGCCACAGCTGCCCGGCGCTTCGACGGGTCGGCCACCGTGCGCCTCTCGTAGCCGGTCAGATGTGTACGGATCCGGTCCCGCAGCGCGGCGTCGTAGCGGATCGTCACCCCTTGACCCTAAGCCGCCCGGACGGCGCCGTGGTTGAATGCCTGATGCGCATCGGAGTCGTGTTCCCGCAGACCGAGCTGGGCGCAGACCGCGGGGCCATCCGCGCCTACGGGCAGCGGGTCGAAGAACTCGGGTACACCCACATCCTGGCCTACGACCATGTCCTGGGTGCGGACACGACCGTCCACCGAAACTGGCAGGGCCCCTACACCATCGAGTCGACCTTCCACGAGCCGTTCGTCATGTTCGGCTTCCTGGCCGCGATCACCTCGCTGGAACTGGTGACCGGCGTGATCATCCTGCCGCAGCGGCAAACGGTGCTGGTGGCCAAGCAGGCCGCCGAAGTGGATCTGCTCACCGGCGGCCGGTTTCGCCTCGGTATCGGGCTGGGCTGGAACACCGTCGAATACGAGGCGCTCGGCGAACGGTTCACCAACCGGGGCAGACGCTCCGAAGAGCAGGTCGAGGTGCTGCGCAAGCTGTGGACCCAGCCGTCGGTCACGTTCGCCGGCACCCATCACACGGTGACCGCGGCCGGTCTGGCCCCGCTGCCCATCCAGCGGCCGATACCGGTGTGGATGGGCGCCAACTCCGAGCGCGCCTACGAACGTGCCGGCCGCCTCGCCGACGGCTGGTTTCCGATGATGGGGCCCGGCCCCGGGTTCGAGCGCGCCCGCGAACAGGTGGCGCGCGCTGCTGCGGCAGCCGGCCGCAACGCCGGCGACCTCGGGCTCGAAGGCCGGGTCAGCTGGTCCGGTGATCGCGACGAAACCGCTGCCGCGATCGACGCCTGGCGGGCCGCCGGGGCCACCCACGTGTCGGTGAACACCATGCGGGCCGGCCTGGGCTCGGTCGATGCCCATCTCGCCGCGCTCCAACAGGTGGCCGCCGACCTCGGGTGAGGAATACGGCGTCCGGGGGCGAGAACAATTCGGAGAGAACGGAGGTTGCCATGGCCCGCCGGATTCCCCTGGTCGACTACCTGAGGCTCGACGACGGCGACCCGCACCTCGTCGCTCGGGAGTGCACCCGCTGCGGCGCCCGGTTCTTCGACCGCCGCAATGCCTGCGCCGGTTGTTTCGGCACGGAATTCAGACCCGTCCGGATCGCCGCCGAGGGGACGGTCCGGGCCTTCACGATCGTCGCTTTCGCCGCACCGGGGATCCCGGTCCCATTCGTTGCCTCGGTGGTCGACTGCGCAGGAACCCAGGTCCGCGCCAACGTGATCAACGTCGAACCCGACCCCGAACACGTTCGCGACGGCATGAAGGTTCGATTGGCCACCTACTGCGTCGGCACCGATTCCCAAGGCACCCAGGCCGTCGGCTTCGGGTTCGAACCCGTATAGACCACCGGCAACCGACCGACGAAGGAGCAGCTGCGATGGGCGCCCACGACGACATCTGGATCCTCGGGATCACCATGACCAAGTTCGGCAAGCACCCCGACCTGGACACCGTGGATCTGGCCGCCCAGGCTGCCACCGGCGCGCTGGCCGACGCCGGGCTGACCATGGCCGACGTCGGGGTTCTCGCCGCCGGCAACCTGATGGCGGCCAACGCCGGTATCGGCCAGCAGCTGCAGAAGCAGATCGGTCAGACTGGCATCCCGGTATACAACGTGGCCAACGCCTGCGCCACCGGCGCCACCGCGCTGCGAACCGCCATCATGGCCGTCAAAGCCGGCGAGGCCGCCTACGGCATGGCCGTCGGCGTGGAGAAGCTCTCCGGCGCCGGGCTTCTCGGGGCCGGCGGGAGGAAGAAACGCGACGCCGACGTCTGGGAGCCGGCGGGCCGCTACGGGGCCGTCGCACCCGTCGACGGGCGGATCGGCACCGAAGCCATGCCCGGGGTGTTCGCACAGATCGGCACCGAGTACGGCCACAAATACGGCGGCACCAGCTTCGAACTGTTCGCGAAGATCAGCGAGAAGAACCACGCGCACTCGACACTGAACCCGCTGGCCGCCTACCAGAAGAGGTTCACCCTCGACCAGATCATGAACGACGTCATGATCGCCTACCCCAACACCCGGCCGATGTGCTCAGCCAACTGCGACGGCGCCGCGGCCGCGGTGGTGTGCAACGGCGAAACGCTGAAGTCGCTGTCGCGCCAGCAGCGCCGCCGGGCGGTCAAGGTCTCGGCTTCGGTGCTCACCACCGACCCGTACGAAGAAGGCTGTCAGGTCCTGCCCAACGTCAACACCCTTACCCGCAACGCCGCCGCCGCCGCATACCAGCAGGCCGGCGTCGGCCCCGCCGATCTCGATCTGGTCGAACTGCACGACTGCTTCGCCACCGCCGAACTGGTGCACTACGACAACCTGATGCTGTGCGACGAAGGCGGCGCTGCCGATTTCTTCGACTCCGGCGCCACCTGGCGTGACGGCTCCACGCCGGTCAACGTCTCCGGCGGCCTGCAGTCCAAGGGGCACCCGATCGCGGCCACCGGCATCGCCAACATCTGGGAGGTCTGCCACCACCTGCGCGGCGAGGCCGGCGACCGTCAGATCGAGAACGCCAAGGTCGGGCTGGCGCACGTGATCGGACTCGGGTCGGCCTGCGGTGTGCACATCCTGGAGAAGTCGGCGCAGTAGATTCGCCCCGCGTCCCCGCGTCCCCGCGCCCCCAGCACCCGCGCCGGGCATCCCGCACCCGGCGCTCGACGCGCGTCGCCTGCCGCTTCGTCAGCGACTATGGGCGCGCAGCTGATACAGCCCGCGGGTGGTGGCGACGACCTTGCCGGCGGCGTCGGTGACGACCGCCTCCAGTACGTAGTCGGCCTTGCCCTTCTCCGTGGCTTCAGCATCGACGCGGGCCATCGTCTCCTCGTCCATCGTCGCCTCGGCCCGCAGATCGGAGGTGGCCATGCCGACGAATGCGATGTCGACGTTCTTCACCAGCGGAAAGTATTTGGTCACGTCGAAGGTGGACAGCGCGATGATGCCGCCGAGGACTTCGGCGACGGTGAACGAAACACCGGCGTACACCACACCGAAATGGTTGCCGTTGCCCTCCAGCGGGACGCTCGCCGCGGCGAAACCCCGGCGGGCCTCCAGCACCTTGACCCCCATGCGGGCAGCGACCGGAATGGTGGATTCCATCGCCGCATTCATCCGGTCGACGACCTGGTCAGTCATAGCTCCGATCGTCGCACACGCATGCGATCGCGCCGGCACTCGGTCGCATGGGGCGGCCCCTGTCGGCGCGGGCAGTACGGTCAACACCGCCTGTCGGCGTAGAACTGGTTGCCACCCAGGCGTTTCGCCCGGTACATCGCGGAGTCCGAGGCGGTGACCAGCTTCTCCAGCATCTCCTGGTGCTCGCCCGGGGGCACGCTGTGCAGGACGGTGCACGCGGCGCCGACACTGGCCGTGACCTCCGCATTCGACTCTGCGATGGCACGGCACAACCCGGCCGCCAGGGATTCGGCTTCGCAGGCCCGGAAGGTGCCGGCCGCCAGGAATTCCTCACCACCGCTGCGTGCCGTCACGGTGTGGTCGTCGACCGCGGTCTGGAGCGCGTGGGCGACCTGCACCAGGGCTTTGTCTCCCGCAGCGTGCCCGCGTTCGTCATTGAGACTCTTGAAGTCATCCAGATCAATCGTCAGCACAATCAGATGAGCATCCTCACCCTTGCGGGCAAGGATCATCCCCAGGGCCTTGTGCAGGAATGCCCGTCGGTTCAACAGGCCGGTCAGCGGGTCACGGTCGGCCCGCAACAAGTCGCCGGCCAATGCCCGGACCAGGATTCCGATGGCCAACGGCAGGGCGATGTTCACTTCGACCACCAGCCAAAAATCCACCGCAGCCAGGGAGGGGTGCCCCGAGACGGCCAACCGCGCCGCCTCGTATGTCACGACCACGGCGGCCAACGCGAAGTTGTACAGCACGAAGTCCGTCCGGTGGAAGAACGCGATGTAGGCGCCGAACGTGGCAAAGGCGATACACCCGATCAGCGCGGCCAGCGGATTGGGATGGGCCAGGCATGCCAAGGCGACCGCAATACTGCATCCCGCCGCGAACGCAATCGACTGCGCGCGACTGGGCCAGCGCCATATCCACAGCAGGCACCCCGCCGTCCCTAGGCCGATCGCGGTCCAGGTCATGGCGACCGGTACCGGTCCGCGGGGTCCGTCCCAACCGGACAGCAGCGCGATCAGACACAGCACCAGCGAAGCCGAGATCGTCGCAATCAGAGCGCGAGTGGCGCCGCTGACGCCGCGGGCCGCGATGTAACCCGACAACCAATCGAATTGATCGCCCTGCCGCCACAGTTTGCGCACGCTGGTCAGTGCCGGCCTCTGCAACACTATGACCAAATTCCCCTATCGCGATCCCCCGAAACGCGTGAACGCACCCGTCACGGCTGCATCGCTCACGTCGTTCTATCGTTCACGTCGGTGCCAACCGCCCCGCCCACGGGATCGATTCTTCGAGCTGGGCAGCCAGCTTGATCAACAGCGACTCACCACCCAGCGGTGCGACGAACTGGACACCGAGCGGCAGTGAGTCCGCGGTCCAGTGTAAAGGCAACGAGATTGCCGGCCGGCCGGTCAGATTGGCCAGCTGGGTGTAGGGCACCCAGCCGAGGTTCTTGTCCACCATGTCGTCGACGATCCGGGTGTGCCGAAGCAGACGGGCGGTGCCGGTCTTGATCAGCGCGTCCGATGCCCGTTGCAGGCTCCTGGGTAGATCGAACTGGTGAATCGTCGGCGGCGGGGTCGCCAGCGCCGGAGTCAGCAACAGGTCATAGGACTCGAAGAAGGTGCTCAGCCGGCGCGTGTGCTGATGCCGACGTTCCACGGCGTCGACGTAATCCACACCTCGAGTGGCGCGACCGAGTGCGGCCATGATCAGCGTGTCGCGTTCGAACGCGTCGTCACCGGCGCCCGTCAGTCGTTTGGCCGTGTCAACGTTCCAGGCAACCGTGACGAACCAGGTGAGCAGGAAGTCCCTGGCGAGTGCCGCGTCATCGTAGGGAGCCTCGGGCAGTTCCTCGACCCGATGGCCGCGATCGGTCAGCGTCGCGATCGTCGCCTCGACGGCGGCGAACGCTTCGGCGTGGGGTTTCGGCGTGATCGCCGAGGGCACCCGCACCCCGATCCGCAGGGTTCCCGGATCCGCTCCTACACAGGACGCATACGACGCGGCGGGCATCTCGGGCAGGAAGGGGCCGGAGGCCTCACCGCCGCAGATGACGTCGAGCATCGCCGCCGTGTCGCGCACGGTGCGGGAGACGACCCCCTGCACGGCGGCTCCGTGCATGGGCTCCGCCGCCGCCGGTCCGTTTGGCACCAGTCCGCGGCCGGGCTTGAGGCCGACCAGACCGCAGCACGCGGCCGGGATACGGATCGAGCCGCCGCCGTCGTTGGCGCCGGCACAGGGAACGATGCCGGCCGCTACCGCGGCCGCCGATCCGCCGGAGGATCCTCCCGGTGTGTGGTCCAGGTTCCAGGGGTTGCGGGCCGGGCCCCAGGCGTCGGATTCAGTGATCCCCTTCGCTCCGAATTCCGGAGTGTTGGTCTTGCCGAAGATGACCAGGCCGGCGTCGATCCAGCGTCGCACGATGGTCGCATGCTCAGGGACGGGCGTTTTCATCAGCGACCGGGAGCCCTGCGAGGTGGGCAGCCCGGCGTAGTCCTGCATGAGATCCTTGATCAGGAAAGGCACTCCGGAGAAGGGGCCGTCGGGCAGATTCTCAGGTGTGGCGGGGATGTCGCGCACGATGGCGTTGATCCGCGGGTTCACCGCGGCCGCGCGCTCCCGGGCCAACGCGAGCAATTCCGCTGCCGTCACCTGCTTTTCGGCGACCAACTTCGCCAGGCCGCAGGCGTCATAGGTCCGATACTCGCCGACGTCCATGCACAGACTGTACGGCTCAGTCACCGAAAGTGACACCAATGTCGCAGCCGACAGCCCACCCGCCGAGCGTTACCCCACAGTCACCGCGGCCGCCGAAAGTGACACCACCGTCACAGCCGACAGCCCACCCGCCGAGCGTTACCCCACAGTCACCGCGACCACCGAAAGTGACACCACCGTCACGGTCGCAGTCACGGTCGCGGTACGGCGGGAGAGGTGGGCGCCAAGCGCCGTCGCGGCCTGGCAGCAGCCCCTACTGGCCGGCGTTCTGGGCCAGGTCGATGGCGTACTGGCTGACGAAGCGGCCGGCCGACGGTCCGCCGTTACAGGAGCCGTCGGATTCGCCGGGGCGTTTGATCCACAGGTAGGCGTCGGCGTGGGCGCCGGCGGTGTCGGTGGTGGGCGGGGTCCCGAGGGCCCGGCCGCCGGGGTTGCACCAGCTCAGCGCCGAGTCTGGCGCGGGTCCCACGCCGTTGCGCGAGGTGTCGATGACGTAGTGCGCACCGTTGGTCATGCCCGATACCGCCTCGCCGTAGCCGGTCTCCTCCTCGGTGGTGAAGAAGTTGGAGACGTTGAGGCTGAAGCCGCGGGCATTGCCGACACCGGCCTGGTTGAGCCGGTTGGCGATCTCCTCGGCGCTGAGCCAGCGGGAGTGGCCGGCGTCGACGTAGACCGCCGCGGCCGGATCGCGGGTCAGCGTGTCCACCGCGTAGTGGATCAGGTCGAAGCGTTCCTGTCGCTGGTCGCCGGACAGGCAGTCGGCCATGTCGAGTGCGTCCGGTTCGACGATGATCGCCGCAGGGAAGCCGCCGAGCCCGGCCGAAATGCTGTCGATCCACGCGCGGTAGGCGGCACCCGAGCCGAAGCCGCCCGCGGCGTAACTACCGCAGTCGCGATGCGGGATGCCGTACAGCGCGAAAATCGGCACGGCGCCGGCGGCCTGTGCCGCGCCCGCGTAGCTGGCCACCCGGCCGCCGACCGAGCCGGCCGGAAACGCCTGGTCCAGCCAGAACGCCGTCGGCGTGTTGGCGATAACCGTCAGCTGTGCGCTGGGCGGGTTGGCGCTGTGCGCGGCGTTCATGGCCAGCGATATCGGGTCGACGTAGAAGGGCTGGCCGGCCAGCGGGTTCGACGCGTCGACCAGACGCATCTCCGGGGCGGAAGAAACGACGTCGGGCCCGACTGACAGACCCGTGCCGACGAGGGCGGCCACCGCCGCGGCGGGGGCAAACGACCGTGCGACTGCGCGCAATACTGAGGAGATCACCCCAGCAAAATAATGCCGAATCGTTATAAACACCAATTCCGATGGCCGCAACCGGCCGCCCGACCCCTCTTCCCGCGAGCGTAACGCCAGTGCCATTTTCGGAGGCCGCGACGACAGTGGCGTTACGCTCGCGGCGCGGGTCCGGGGTTGACGGCCCGGCCACGCCGACAGACGGACGCCCCGCGGCGGCCCGCCGTGCGGTGTCCACACGTTAGTGTGCTCTGGTCGGCCTCAGCGACAAGCCGATAGAAAAGTCGGGCATAAATTCATGACTGCACCAGAAGCGTCGACGCTCGAATCGCGGGTCGGCCACCACTACCAGATGGAACGCACCTACCTGGTCGGCCGCGAGAAGGTGCGCGAATACGCCCGCGCGGTCCAGGACTACCACCCCGCGCACTGGGACGTCGACGCCGCCGCCGAGCTGGGATATTCCGGCCTGGTGGCGCCGCTGACGTTCACCTCGGTCCCGGGCATGGCCTGCAACCGCAGGATGTTCGAGTCGGTGGTGATCGGTTACGACACCTACGTCCAGACCGAGGAAGTCTTCGAACAGCACCGCCCGATCGTCTCCGGTGACGAGCTGATCATCGACGTCGAGCTGACCTCGGTTCGCCACGTCGCCGGCCGGGACCTGATCACCGTGACCAACACCTTCACCGATCGGGCCGGCGAGCGGGTGCACACTTTGCACACCACCGTCGTCGGCGTCATGGCCTCCGAGGTGAACCCGGCGACCAAGGCCGCCGTTCAGGCCGCCATGATGCACGACTTCAACGTCCTGGAGATCGGCGAATCCGACGCCGACTACCAAAAAACCGTCCGGCCCGACGGCCCCATTCACATCGCCGAGGGAGGCAGCACCCGAACGCCGGGGACCCCGCCGTTCGACGAGCTGCAGGTCGGCGACGCGCTACCGGTGCATCATTGCCGCCTGTCGCGCGGGGACCTGGTGAATTATGCCGGCGTCGCCGGTGACGCCAACCCGATTCACTGGGACGAGGACCTGGCCAAGCTGGCCGGACTTCCCGACGTGATCGCCCACGGCATGCTCACCCTTGGCCTGGGTGCCGGGTTCGTCTCCACCTGGTCGCACGACCCCGGTGCGGTCACCCGCTACGCGGTGCGGCTGTCCGCCCCGGTCATCGTGTCGGCTACCGAGGGGGCCGACATCGAGTTCAGCGGCCGGATCAAATCGCTGGACCCGGCCACCCGCACCGGTGTCGTGCTGGTCGGCGCGAAGTCCGCTGGCAAGAAGATCTTCGGCCTGGCGACCATGGACATGCGATTCCCCTGATCTCGACACTGGACGCCCCCGGCCGGCTCCCGTCAACCCGGCTCCCGGAACCCGCGGGCTGACTCCCTCGGTCCCAGTGCCTCCGATCCCCCGGCCCCCAGCCCCGGGCCCCGTGCCCCGGGCCCCGATCCCCCCGGGCCCCGCGTCCCCCAATTCCCCGGTCCTCAGCCCCGGCCTCCAGCCTCCAGCCCTCCGATTCCGTCCGCAAATTCTACGGATAACTCATAGGATAATTGTCATGACTACCCGGACCAAGATCTCCGCCACGCTCACACCGGAGCGTCTGCGAGAGGCTCAGCAGGTGACCGGGACGTCGAACATCTCGCAGCTTCTCGATGAAGCGCTCTCGGCTCTCATCGAACGCGAACTCGAGAAGCAGTGGCTCGAGGCCAACCCCGACGAGGGACTTCCCGGAGCCGTCCCGGTCGACCTCACCGCGGTGCCGTGGGAGGAGTAGTCGGCCCGGTGGTCAACCGCGGCGAGGTGTGGTGGGCCGACGTACCCGGCGACAAGGTTCGCCCCGTCCTCGTCCTGACGCGGCAGCGCTTCACGTCGCGCCTGACGTCACTGCTGGTCGCTCCGGTGACGCCAACAATTCGGAGCATTCCCACCGAAGTCGGCTTGGACGCGAGCGATGGTTTGCCGCGCCCGTGCGCGGCCAACTTCGACAACCTGTTCACCCTGCACCGTTCACGGTTCGCGAAGCGAATCAGCCGGCTGGGTGACGAACGGCTTCCCGAGGTGTGCCGGGCATACCGGTTCGCCGCCGGCTGCTGAGCACATGACCGCCCGTTCCCCAGGGCACACGTAACACCGCCTACGCCAGATCCGTCCGCGAATCCCTGTCGGCCACGTTCTCAGACGGGCCCGCTGCCGAGCCGGCCTCCCAGGTGCTCGGCATCATCGGCACCCGGGGTGCGGCTTCGGCGTTCGCCGTGATCAACCCCGCCGCCGTTGCCGCGGCTGTTCTGTTGGTGACACCGGCAAACCCCAGGGTTCCGGCTCGGCGGCCCGCGCCGGTCACGGCGGCCGCAGGCCCATCCCCGGCGCCCCCCGCAGCCAGCCCCTCATCGAGATCGGCGTACTCGTAACCGCGGGCGGCGCGCGTGACTTTCGCCCTCCGACGCCGCGGTTGATCGGCCGGCTCCTGGGGGGCCGACGCTATCGCGGGCTCCTCGTCGCTGTCGGGTTCGGGTGCCTTCTTGCGAGCACCGGCGGCGGCCGCCCGTTTGGCAACCGAGCCCAGGTCGCCCACCAGGTAGCCGAAGGCATCCATCGGCGCACCCACACCCGCACCGGTCACCGTGGGCGGCGAGGCGGTCGGCGGCGGCGACGGTGGCGCCCCGGGCGCGGGCGCCGCGGTGACCGACTCCACCGGAGCCGGCGATGGGCTCGGCGTTGCGGGCGCAGCTACCGGGGCCAGCGTCGCAGGGGCCGGCACCGCCGGAGCGGCAGGCACCGGCGGTGGTACGGCCAGCAACGTCGCCAGACCCTTGGCGCCGAGGGGCACCAGCACGGCACCGGCGGCCAACGGCGCCAGCGGCGCGGCCAGCAACGGAACCACGGCCAGGGTTATCGCCAGCGTGCTCTCCAGCGTCGTCTTCAGCAACGCGATGGTGTCGGTGATGATCGTGCCGATCGCTTCGACGGTGACGAACATGATGGTCAGCCCGATGGTCCCCGGGTTGCCCGACGCGAACGCTAGGGCGAGATCCGCTCCGATGAAGGCGAAGGTCTGCGACAGCAGGGTGATGTAGGTGGCCAGGTCCATCGGGTAGCCGACGGCGAATCCGATGTTGAGCGGGCTGAAGTAGGTGAGCGGATTGCCGAGGGTGAGCAGGTAGGGGTCGATGTCGGCAAACATCGTTTGCAGGAAAGGGATGTTGGCGAACCACTCGACGATCGGTTGGATGACGTTGTTGTAGAACGCGGTGTACAGCTGCCACAGCCACTGCATGAACTCGTCGAACCGGTCTTGGATTGACGGCTGGGCCGCAGCGGTACCCACCGGCGCGGAGTCGGCCTTGACGATGACCGGCGCCGGGCCCATCCGGGGCGCGACGGCGACGGCCGCGGCCGAGACCGCCTGGTAGGTGCTCATCACGATGGCGGCCTGGATCCACATCCGCACGTAGTCGGCTTCGTTGAGCGCGATCGGGATGGTGTTGACGCCGAAGAAGTTCGTCGCCGTCAGCGCTGCGTGAACGGCATGGTTGGCGGCCAGCTCCGCCAGGGTGGGCATCGCGGCCAGGGCGGCGGTGTAGGCGGCGGCGGCGGCTTCCTGTTCGGCGGCCATGGCCGCACTGTCCGCACCGGCCTGCACCAGCCAAGCAAGATACGGCACGTGGGCCGCGGCGTAGGCCGCCGCGCTCGGACCCTCCCAGGCTTCGGCCAAAACGCCGTCCACCAGCGCCGACACCTCCTCGGCGGCCTCGGCATAAGTGGCGCTGAGCGAACTCCACTGGGCCGCCGACGCCAGGAGCGGGGCCGGTCCCGGGCCGCTGCTCAGCAGCGCCGAGTGCACCTCGGGCGGCGACGCCAGCCACACCGGGGCGGTCATCGACACCCGCCGGCGGCGCGAGGCGATTCGATGCAGCCAGCGCCCACAGGGTTCGCGGCAACTGCTCGACCCGGCATCAGGCGCCCTTCGATCCGACGGTATGCCCGCCGGCCCGATGTGGGGTCTAGCCGCTGGAGCCGATCCGCGGCGCCGTAGAGAGGCACCCGATTTCCAGCAATGGCCATCCGCCCAATCCACGAGGCGACGCGCACCGGGTACCCGTTGTACCCGGTACAGCCGGCAGGTCTTCGGACTCACAGGCACGCACCGACGCCGGTGCACCTACTGGCCGTCGCTTCCCGGCCCGGAAGGGCCAGTGCTTGCTACGTCAAAGACGGCTGTCGTTCCTGCATACCGCTGCGGGACAGTCCCGGATTCCCACCGGGTTCCCTCTCGCGGCAAACCTGACCGAGCGTTTGCCACTTGATGCCGATAGCGCACGGGACGCCACCGGCAAACCAGCTGCGCGCTCGATGATACTGCGCGTGCGTGCACCGGCACAGCCATTGGAGAAGAGTCACAGTGCGAGGTTGGGGGTACGCCCACGGGGGTAGCGGCGCGCGCTGAGTCCGCCGCGGCGGACAGTTCTGACGAGAGCCCATATCGGGTGCTGTACTCGACGCATGGACCCCTCGCGCGCGTCGCTACCGATCACCCGTCCCGTCCACACTCCGGCGGCTCCGGCCGACATCCGCGACGCGGGCCCCGCCCCGAGCCTCGACGTGGTGCGCCCCCCGAAGGGCGCGCCGAACGTGCTGATCGTGCTGATCGACGATATGGGTTTCGGTGCGTCGTCACCCTTCGGCGGTCCGTGCCGGATGCCCGCGACGCAGCGGCTCGCCGACAACGGCCTGCGGTTCAGCCGGTTCACACCACCGCGATGTGTTCCCCGACGCGGGCGGCGCTGCTTTCCGGGCGCAATCACCATTGCGTCGGCATGGGAATACTGACCGAACTCGCCACCAGCTGGCCCGGCTATACCTCGATGCGCCCACCCAGCGCCGCCCCGATCGCCGAGTTGCTCCGGCTCAACGGCTACAACACCGCCGCCTTCGGCAAATGGCACCAGACGCCGGTGTGGGAAACCGGCCCCACCGGCCCGTTCGACCGGTGGCCGACCGGCGAGGGTTTCGAGCACTTCTTCGGCTTCCTCGGCGGCGAGACCGATCAGTACCACCCGACGGTGTTCGCGGGCACGATACCGGCGACCACGCCCGACGACCCGGACTACCACTTCTCGGTCGACATCACCGACCGCACCATCGCCTATGTCCGCGAGCAGGACACGATGGCACCGGACAAGCCGTTCTTCGCCTACCTGTCGTTCGGCGCCACGCACGCGCCGCACCAGGTGTCCGACTCCTACATCGACGCCTACCACGGCCAGTTCGACGACGGCTGGGACGCCTGCCGGGAACGCACCCTGGAACGCCAGCGGGGGCTGGGCATCGTGCCGCCGGACTGTGAACTGTCCGCCCGGCCGGCAGAAATCCCCGCCTGGGACGCACTGTCCGACGACCATCACCGCCTGCACGCCCGGATGATGGAGGCCTACGCGGGCTTCGCCACCCACACCGACGAGCAGATCGGCCGGGTGGTCGACGCGCTGGAGGAGATGGGCGTACTCGACGACACCCTGATCTTCCTGATGCTCGGCGACAACGGGGCCAGCGCAGAGGCGGGGCCGGACGGCACCCTCAACGAGTTCGCCCAGTACAACAACGTGCCGGAAACGATTCCGCAGATGCTGGAGCGGTTCGATGAGATCGGTGGGCCGACGCTGTTCAACCATTACACGGTCGGGTGGGCGCACGCGATGAACACCCCGTACCAGTGGACCAAGCAGGTCGCTTCGCACTGGGGCGGCACCCGCAACGGCATGGTCGTGCACTGGCCCGCCGGGTTCGCGGTCCGCGGCGAGGTGCGCACGCAATTCACCCACTGCATCGACATCGTGCCGACCATCCTGGCCGCCGCCGGGCTACCGGAGCCGGTGATCGTCAATGGAGTTGCCCAAAAGCCCATGGATGGAACGTCTTTCACGAAAACCTTCGACGACGCCGGGGCGCCGGAGCACCGCACCACCCAGTACTTCGAGCTGTTCGGGAACCGTGCCATCTACCACGAGGGCTGGTCGGCCTGCACCATCCACTCGGTGCCGTGGGATCTCACAGGTGAGCTGGCGCCGCTAGCCGACGACGATTGGGAGCTGTATGCGCCCGACGACCACAGCCAGGCGAACGACATAGCCGCCCAACGGCCCCGTGAGCTGGCCCGGCTGCAGGAACTGTTCCTCACGGAGGCTGCAAAGAATTCGGTGTTCCCGATCGACGACCGCAAGACCGCGCGCCTGGATCCGGTGGCGGCAGGGCGGCCGGACCTGATGGGCAAGCGCACGTCGCTGACGCTGTACCCCGGCGCGACCCATTTGGGGGAGTCGACGGTGCCCAACGTCAAGAACCGCACGCACACGGTGTCCGCGGAGATCACCGTCGGCGCAGACGCCCCCAACGGGGCGGTGGTCGCCCAGGGCGGCCGATTCGGCGGCTGGACGATCTACCTCAACGACGGTGTTCCGGGATACTGCCACAACTGGGTCGACCACGAGTACTACTACGTCCGGGGCACCGAGCCGCTGGCTCCCGGACCCCACACGCTGCGCTACGAATTCGACTACGACGGCGGCGGCGTCGGAAAGGGCGGCACCGGCCGTCTGCTGGTCGACGGCAACGTCGTCGGCCAGGAGCGCGTCGACAACACCTGCGGCTACCTGTTTGCCACCACCGATGCCCTGGATATCGGCCGCGACACCGGTGTTGCGGTGATCGACCATTACCAGTCCCCCGGCGGGGTGTGCACCGCGACCGTGCACAGCGTGACCATCGACGTCGCGCCGCACGCCGACCGCGACGAGCCGGGGATGGTCCGCGCGGTCATGATGCGCCAGTAGGCGCCGGGCGGTTCGGCACGGTTTGTCGCCGTGGGCGACGGGCGCGGGGCGGGCGCGGGGCGGGGCGTCAGGTGCGGGGCGGCGGGCGACGGGG
>NZ_JBKECZ010000086.1:0-18653 GCF_047975165.1 Mycobacterium sp. | reverse complement strand
AGGACATCTACACCGGCGGGCTGGTCAGTGAGCTGACGACGTTCGCTTCGGTCACCGCACTGCTGCTCTTCCTCTCCGGGGTCATCGGTAGCGCGATCGGCCGCTGGCTGATCGACCGGAATGCCCCGCCGGTGGACAGTCACGGAGGCGCGCAAAGCGGGTCCGCTCGCGCCGACACCGATGTCTTCGAGGCCATCCGGAGCGGCGAGGGCCCGACGGGTGAAATTGCGGCCGCCACCGCCCGGGCCGAGGAGCAGGCCGCCGCGGTGGCCACCATCGAACGCGACGCACCCACCGAAGCAATCCCGACGGTGGACACCGACGCCAAGACCGAAGTGATTCGCATCGACACCGACGACGCCGGGCCGGACACCGGCAAGGCCTAGCGCGCCACCCTGCCGGCCAGGTAGCGCAACGCCAGCAGATATCCGTCGACACCCAGGCCGGCAATCACCCCGGTGGCCACCGGGCTGAGATACGAGTGGCGCCGGAATTCCTCGCGCGCATACACATTGGATATGTGCACCTCGACCAGCGGAGCGGTCAGTTCGGCGCAGGCGTCGCGCAGCGCGATCGATGTGTGTGTCAGACCGCCGGCATTGAGTATCACCGGTTCCGACGCGTCCGCGGCCCGATGAATCCAGTCCAATAATTCGGCTTCATCGTCACTTTGCCGCACAACGACTTCCAGACCGAGTGCGGCGGCCTCGCGTTCGACCATGCCAACCAGTTCGTCGTGCGTCAGGCTGCCGTACACCTCGGGTTCTCGCCGGCCCAGCCGGCCCAGGTTCGGGCCGTTTATCACGTTCACCACAGCCATCGGTCCCGCTCCTGCCCTTCACCGCGCACCGCGGGGGTTCTCGGCGCCACCGCGCAATCGGCGCCGCCGCATCCGCTCACGGGGCGCACACTCCCGCGTAGGCGGTCACCAGCAGGCCGGGGTCCGGTCCGATCAGGCGCCCCGGCTTGGCCAATCCGTCCAGGACGACGAACCGCAGAACGCCGGCACGGGTTTTCTTGTCGCCGGCCATGAATTCGATCAGCTGCGGCAACGCGTCGGGATCGTAGGAGACCGGCAGACCCAACGACGTCAGGATCTCGCGGTGCCGCTGCGCGGTGGCGTCGTCGAGTCGCCCGGTGAGCCGGGCGAGTTCGGCCGCGAATACCAGCCCTACCGACACCGCGGCACCGTGGCGCCACTGGTATCGCTCGCGGCGTTCGATCGCGTGACCCAGAGTGTGTCCGTAGTTGAGGATTTCACGCAGCTCGGATTCCTTCTCGTCGGCTGCGACCACCTCGGCCTTGACCGCGATCGCCCGGTGGACCAGTTCGGCCAGCACGTCGCCGCCGGTGGCAAGCGCCGCCTGCGGATCGGCTTCGATGAGGTCGAGGATCACCGGGTCGGCGATGAACCCGGCCTTCACCACCTCCGCCATTCCGGCGACAACCTCGTTGTGCGGCAGGGTTTTCAGGGTGGACAGGTCGGCGAGCACCGCGAGCGGCTGATGGAATGCGCCGACCAGGTTCTTGCCGGCGTCGGTGTTGATACCGGTCTTGCCGCCGACGGCGGCGTCGACCATGCCGAGCAGCGAGGTGGGCACGTGCACGATGGCCACCCCGCGCAACCAGGTGGCCGCCGCGAACCCCGCAACGTCGGTCGCCGCGCCGCCGCCCAGGCTTACCAGGGCGTCCTTGCGGCCGATTCCGATGCGGCCCAGCACTTCCCAGATGAAACCGACCACCGGCAGGTCTTTTCCGGCCTCGGCATCGGGAATTTCAATACGATGCGCGTCAATCCCCCTGCCGGCCAATCTGATTCGAATCTTCTCGGCAACCTCGCCCAACGCGGGCTGGTGCAGGACGGCCACCCTGTGCCGGTCGCCGAGCAGGCTTTCCAGCTCGTCGAGCAGCCCGGCGCCGATCACCACGGGGTACGGCGGGTCGACGGCAACCTGCACGGTGACCGGCGCGGTGCTGTCCGTCATTCGGCGGCCCGTCATTTGGCGGCCTCGGCAGGTGACCGCAACCGCGACACGATGTAGCGCACCACCGCCCCGGGGTGCCGCCGGTTGGTGTCCACCCGGATGGTCGCCACCCGGCGGAATAGCGGAGCACGTGTGGCCAGCAGATCGCGGAACTTCTCGGCTCGGTCCGGTCCGGCCAGCAGCGGCCGCACGGTGCTGCCCCCGGTACGCCGTACACCTTCGGCGGCGCCGATCTCCAGGTAGACCACGGTGTGGCCGGCCAACGCGGCGCGCACACCGGGACTGGTGATGGCGCCGCCACCCAGGGACAGCACACCGTCGTGTTCGGCCAGCGCGCTGCGCACCACGTCCTCCTCGATCCTGCGGAACTCCCGCTCGCCGTCGTTGGCGAAAATGTCGGCAATGCTGCGCCCGGTTCGCGCCTCTATGGCCGCGTCGGTGTCGAGCAGGCTCACCCCCAGCGCTTTGGCCAACCGGCGGCCGATGGTCGACTTGCCCGAACCCGGCATACCCACGAGTACCGCTCTGGGAGCCATGTCGCTGATCACCGCCCCGCTAGTTTCCCGCAGCCCGGGCCGCCGGCGCCACCCGGTCGGCGAGGATGCGCCGGTAGGCCTCGATGTTGCGGCGAGTCTCGGGCAACGAATCGCCGCCGAACTTCTCCAGTACCGCACGTGCCAGCACCAGGGCCACCATCGTCTCGGCCACCACCCCGGCGGCCGGCACCGCGCACACGTCGGAGCGCTGGTGTATGGCGACCGCCTCGGCACCGGTGGCCATATCGATGGTGGACAGCGCGCGCGGCACAGTGGAGATCGGCTTCATCGCCGCTCGCACCCGCAACGGTTGCCCGTTGGTCATGCCGCCTTCCAGCCCGCCGGCCCGGTTGGTCGACCGGTCGACCCCGTCCGCCCCCGGGAACATCTCATCGTGAGCGCGACTACCCCGGCGGCGAGCGGTCTCGAAGCCGTCACCGATCTCCACCCCTTTGATCGCCTGGATTCCCATCACCGCGGCGGCGAGCTGGCTGTCCAGCCGGTTGTCGCCACTGGTGAACGAGCCCAGCCCGATCGGCAGCCCCGAAGCCACCACCTCGACGACACCGCCGAGGGTATCGCCCTCCTTCTTGGCCGCCTCGATCTCGGCGATCATGGCGCTTTCAGCCGCCGACCCGAAGGCGCGCACCGGGCTGGCATCGATGGCCGCCAGGTCCTCGGCGCGCGGCGGTGGACCGTCGTAGGGCGCCGATGCGCCGATGGAGATGACGTGGGAGAGCACGTCGACGCCCAGGGCCTGGCGCAGGAACGCCCGCGCCACCGTCCCCGCCGCGACCCGTGCCGCGGTTTCGCGGGCGCTGGCACGCTCCAGCACCGGGCGGGCGTCGTCGAAACCGTACTTGAGCATGCCCGCGTAGTCGGCATGCCCGGGCCGCGGTCGGGTCAACGGTTCGTTGCGGGCGGTGTTCTCCAGCTCCGCCGGGTCGACGGGGTCGGCGGCCATCACCGTCTCCCACTTGGGCCATTCGGTGTTGCCGATCTCGATAGCGATGGGACCGCCGAGAGTGGCGCCGTGGCGCACCCCGGCCAGCACGGTCACCGCATCGCGTTCGAATTTCATCCGGGCACCGCGCCCGTAGCCGAGCCGGCGCCGGGCCAAATCGTCGGCGACGTCGGCGGAGCTGACCCGCACGCCGGCGACCATGCCTTCGACTACGGCCACCAGCGCGCGGCCGTGCGACTCTCCGGCGGTGATCCAACGCAACACCCGTCCCATCTTTCCACGGTCCTGCCCGGCCCCGGCGCCCGCGGTATCGCCGTGTTCGCACCGATTCAACGCAGCGCCAACCCCGATGCCACGGCGGCGGCCACACACATCGAGGGTCCGTGCGCGATCGTGGCGATACCGCGGGTTCGGGCGCCCAGTCCGGCAACCGCCGTCAGCAGCGGTGCGGCCAGTGCCGCCAGGAACCACACCCCGACACCGAAGCTGCCGGTCAAGCCGCCGAGGCCGATCGCCAGCTTCACATCGCCGGCCCCCATTGCCTTCGGCGCCACCAGATGCACACTCAGATATATCGCGGTCAGTGCGGCCGCCCCGGCCAGCGCGGGCACTGCCCGCCCCGCCATCCCCGCACCCAGCACGATGAGCACCGCGCCGGGCAGCGTCAGCACGTTCGGCAGCCTGCGCACCCGAACATCGGAGTAGCTGAGCGCCCCCAGCCAAACCAGCACCAGTCCGGTCACCGCAATCCGCATGCGCGGCAAGACTAGTCCGGTTCGGCCACGGCGCAAGTCATCGCCTCGCGTGGTGCTGCCAGCCCGGTGAACTGCTCCACCTGCGCGAACGCCTGATGCAGCAGCATCTGCAAACCGCTGATCACCCGGCCTCCGCGGGCGCTCAACGCGGCCGCCAGCGGTGTCGGACAGGGATCGTAGATGGCGTCCAGCAGCAGCGGGACGCCGGCAAGAACGTCGGTATAGCGGGCTGCGGCGTCGGCGGGGATGGTGCTCACCAACGCCGAAGCCGCGGCCACCTGCTCGGCCAGTCCAGGCTCGTCGATCCCGCAGAAACCCGTCGGGACACCGATCCGGTTGCCCAGGTCGACCAGGCGCGCGGCCCTGTCCTGGTTACGTGCGACCACGGTGATCCCGGTGACGCCGAGTTGCGCCAGCCCCGCCACCGCGGCCGGTGCGGTACCGCCGGAACCGGCCACCAGCGCATGCCCCGAGACCGGCCCCAATGCTCCGGCCACGCCGTCGATGTCGGTGTTGTCGGCCCGCCACCCGTCGGCGGTACGCACCAGCGTGTTGGCCGACCCGATCTGCTCGGCACGCGCGGTGCGTTCGCCGGCGAACCGCAGCGCGGCGAACTTGCCGGGCATGGTCACCGACACACCGACCCATTCCGGCCCGAACCCCGCGACGACACCGGGCAGCGCCGCCGCATCACACTCGATGCGCTGGTAGGTCCAATCGGTCAATCCCAGCGCGCGATAGGCGGCCAGGTGCAGCTGCGGGGATCGGGAATGGGCAACCGGCGAACCCAGGACGCCGGCCTTCCCGGGAGCCCTTTCCCGAACTGTTCGACCGCGCGCGTCGCCACCGCGCGACGCGCGTCCGCCCTTCATCGCGAGCTGTCGAGAATACCGTTGCCCTTGGCCAATTCGATGTTCGCCAGATGCTCTTGGTAATCCCTGGTGAACAGCGTCGTGCCGTCGGAATCGATGGTGACGAAGTACAGCCAGTCACCGGGTTCTGGGCTCTCGGCCGCGCGCACCGCATCCACACTCGGCGAACAGATCGCGGTGGCCGGCAGGCCGTCGGACTGGTAGGTGTTCCACGGTGTGCGCTCGCCCCGGGCGACGTCGGTGGTGGCCACTTCCCGTTCGTCCAGGGGGTAGTTCACCGTCGAGTCGAACTCCAGCCGCTGGGGTTCATCCAGGCGGTTGTAGATGACGCGCGCCACCTTCGCGAAATCCTCCGGGCTGGCCTCCTGCTGCACCAGCGACGCCACCACCAGAATGTCGTAGGGCGACAGGTCCGCCGACTTGGCGTGTTCGACCAGCCCGGCGTCCTGGTATTCCTCGGAACCGTCGGTGATCAGGCCCGCCAGGATGGTCTCGGAGGAACCGGCCGGATCCACGTTGAAGGTGCCCGGCGCGATCAGGCCCTCGATCCGGCGGTGATCCTCGCCCAGTCCCCGCACCGGCTCCAGCGCCCAATCCGGAATCCGCAGCGCCGACGGGCTGCTCTTGGCGGCCGCCGTCCGCAGGTCGTCCGCCGAAACACAGTGTTCGTCGCCATCGAGATCGGTACAGGTGGCCTGCGAAATCAGGGTAAAGATGCCCGGGGTTACCTTGCCGGTCTTGATGTCGGTGGTGTCATCGAGCTGTCGCCCCTCCGGAACGACCAGCTTGCCCACCCTGTTGTCCGGATTCGTCAACCGTGCCACCGCGTCGGCCGCCGGGATCTCGGTGCGGACCCGGTAGTAGCCCGGCTGGATGGATGCGATCGCGGTGTTTCCGTAGGCGGCATCGAGGAACACCTGCACGGTGCTCACCACCCGGTTTTCCAGCAGAGTCTCCCCGACCGCGGTGGTCGAGTCGCCGTCGTGCACCCGGATGACGACGTCGCGCTCACCGCTGCCGGTGTAGTCGGGAGTCGGACCGGACACCCGGTGCCACATCTTCGAGCCCAGGAGCACCGCCGACACCACGACCACGGCGAGCAGACAGGCCACGAATACACCCCCGACGCGCCTGCTGCGCCCGCCGTGGTCGCTCCGCTCGGGCTTCTTGCGGTGCGAAGCGGCCCCGACTGCGGTCGGTGCGGCCCGGCCGTTCGCACTCGCACGTTCGTGTTCAGCCATCAGCCACCTGTTCAGTCATGACCTTGCGGCGCAGGTCCAGCCAGCCCTGCAGAATCGCCACCGCGGCGGCCTGATCGATCACACCGCGCTGCCGCCGCGCCGGTATACCCGCCTCGCGCAGCGAACGCTGCGCGCAGACGGTGGTCAGCCTCTCATCGGCAAGCCGCACCGGGACCGGCGGGGTCCGGCCCGCCAGCATCGCCGCCAACTCGTCGGCAACCCCGATCGCATCCTGCGCCGACGCGCCGATCCGGTCGGCCAGCGTCCGCGGCAACCCGACGATCACCTCGACAGCCGTCAGCTCGGCCGCCAGTGCGACAAGTCGGCGCAGGTGTCGGCCGGAGCGTTCGCGGCGCACGGTCTCCACCGGGGTGGCGAGGATGCCTTCGGGATCGCTGACCGCCACCCCGATACGCACCGCGCCCACGTCGATACCGAGGCGCCGGCCGGGCCCCGGGTCACAGTCCCCGGGACGATCCGGCTGACGCCGCTGCGAAGCAACCATCAACCCGCACATCCTGAGGTCGCGATCGCCGACCGCGCGGCCGCCAGAGCGGCATCGATACCGCCGGCGTTCCTGCCCGACCCCTGCGCCAGATCCGCCTTGCCGCCGCCGCGCCCGTCCACGGCCGCCGCTAGTTCGCGGACCAGGTCGTCGGCGCGGATACCGATGTCCTGGGCCGCAGAATTGGCCATCACCGCATAGGGCACGGTCCGGTTCTCTCCCTCCGCTATCAGCGCCACCACCGCCGGCTCGCCGCCCAGCTTGCCGCCGATGTCGGCGACCAACGTACGCAGATCGGCCGCCGTCATCCCCGCCGACATGCGCTGCACCACCGCCCGTACGTTACCGATGCGCTCAGCACCCGCGGCGGCAGTGATCGCGGCCCCGCGTGCCGTGGCCAGCCGGGCCCGCTCCAGTTCCTTCTCGGCCGCCTTGAGTCGCTCCACCAGATTGCTCACCCGGGCCGGCACCTCCTCGGAGGGCACCTTCAGCGATGAGGCCAGCCCGGCCATCAGCGCCCGCTCCCTGGCCAGGTACCGGAAGGATTCCAGGCCCACATAGGCCTCCACCCGGCGCACTCCGGAACCTATCGAGGATTCGCCCAGGATGGTCACCGGACCGATCTGCGCCGTGTTGCGCACATGGGTGCCGCCGCACAACTCCAGCGAGAACGGCCCGCCCATTTCGACCACCCGCACCCGGTCCGGATACGCCTCGCCGAACAACGCCATCGCACCCATCGCCTTGGCCTTGTCGAGGCGCTCCAGGAAGGTGTGCACCTCGAAGTCGGCCTCGACGGCCTCGTTGGTGACCTCCTGGATCTGCGAAGTCTGGCTGCCGGACAGCGGGCCCTGCCAGTTGAAATCGAAGCGCAGATACCCCGGGCGGTTCAGCGAACCCGCCTGGACGGCGTTGGGGCCCAGGACCTGCCTCAGCGCGGCGTGCACCAGGTGTGTGCCGGAGTGTCCTTGGGCGGCGCCCCGGCGCCAATGCGGGTCGACGGCGGCCACCACGGTGTCACCCTCGACGAATTCGCCGGATTCGACGGTGACCCGGTGCGCATGCAGGGTTTTCGCTATCTTCTGGACGTCGGTGACCGCGGCCCGGGCGCTGCCGCCCGACCCGGTACCGCTGATGGTTCCGGTGTCGGCGATCTGGCCGCCGGATTCGGCATACAGCGGCGTGCGGTCGAGGATCAGTTCGACCCGGTCCGCGCCGGCGCTGTCGGTGTGCGACACCACCGGAACCCGTCGGCCGTCGACGAAAATACCGAGCACCTTTGCCTCGGAGTTCAGTTCGTCGAATCCGGTGAACACCGTCGGGCCGGCGTCGACGAGGTCGCGGTACGCGGTCAGATCGGCGTGGGCGTGTTTGCGCGCGGCCGCGTCGGCTTTGGCGCGCCGGCGCTGCTCGGCCATCAGCTCCCCGAAGCCGGCCTCGTCGACGGTCAGCCCGGCTTCAGCGGCCATCTCCAGGGTGAGCTCGATCGGGAAGCCGTAGGTGTCGTGCAGGGTGAACGCATCCGAGCCGGAAACCACGGTGGCGCCGGCAGATTTAGTCGACCCCGCAACATCCTCGAACAGTTTGGAACCCGACGCCAAAGTCCGGTTGAACGCCGTCTCCTCGGCTACCGCGATGCGGTTGATCCGGTCGAAGTCGCTCACCAGCTCGGGGTAGGACGGGCCCATGGCGTCCCGCACCGCGGCCATCAGATCGCCCAGCAGCGGATCGTCGATACCGAGCAGCTTGGCCGACCGGATCACCCGGCGCAGCAGCCGCCGCAACACGTAGCCCCGGCCGTCGTTGCCCGGGCTGACGCCGTCGCCGATCAGGATCGCCGCGGTGCGGCTGTGGTCGGCGATGATGCGGTAGCGGACATCGTCGGCGTGATTGCCGGCGTCATAGCGGCGTGGCGCGCGGCCGGCCACCAGATCGATCACCGGGCGCAGCAGGTCGGTTTCGTAGACGTTGTGCACGTTCTGCAGCACCAGCGCGATGCGCTCCACGCCCATGCCGGTGTCGATGTTCTTGCGCGGCAACGGACCGAGGATGGCGAAGTCCTCCTTCGAGGTTCCCTCGCCGCGCTCGTTCTGCATGAACACCAGGTTCCACACCTCGAGATAGCGGTCCTCGTTGGCGATGGGTCCGCCGTCGACGCCGAAGTCCGGCCCGCGGTCGTAGTAGATCTCCGAGGACGGCCCGCACGGCCCGGGGATGCCCATGGACCAGTAGTTGTCGGCCATTCCGCGGCGCTGGATGCGCTCGGCCGGCAGGCCGGCGATGTCCTGCCACAGTCCGGCGGCCTCGTCGTCATCGAGGTAGACCGTGGCCCACAACTTGTCCGGATCCAGGCCGTATCCGCCGTCGGCGACCGGGCTGGTCAGCAGCGACCACGCCAGCTCGATCGCACCGCGCTTGAAGTAGTCGCCGAAGCTGAAGTTGCCGGCCATCTGGAAGAAGGTGTTGTGGCGGGTAGTGATGCCGACTTCGTCGATGTCGGGGGTGCGGATGCACTTCTGGATGCTGGTGGCTGCGGCGTAGGGCGGTGTGCGCTGGCCCAGGAAGAACGGTACGAACTGGACCATCCCGGCGTTGACGAACAGCAGGTTGGGGTCGTCGAGGATCACCGATGCGCTCGGCACCTCGGTGTGGCCGGCTTTCACGAAGTGATCGAGGAACCGCTTCCTGATCTCGTGTGTCTGCACTGGCGCTTCCTCAAGGCTTCGGGAGACGGGCTTGCCAACTCGTCTTTCGGCCCGTTCAGCCTCGCATACGGGTCGCAGCTGTGTGGCGGGCGTGTCGCCACTGCGAAAATCCGCAACCGTTTTCTCACCGACTGCACGCTCGGTGACGATGCTACCCGCGGACGATCGAGCGCAAGCGGTCCAGCAGACCCCGGACCTCACGTTCGCGGCCCCGCGTGGACGGCCGGTAGTAGTTCACGCCGACCAGCTCATCGGGTGGATATTGCTGCGCCACCACACCATCGGGGCTGTCGTGCGAATAGCGGTAGCCCTGCGCATTGCCCAGCGCGGCCGCACCCGAATAGTGCCCGTCGCGCAAGTGCGCCGGCACCATCCCCGCCCTACCTGCCTGGATATCGCTCATCGCCGCCCCCAATGCCGCGGTGACGGCATTGGACTTCGGCGCGGCCGCCAGATGCACGGTGGCATGCGCCAGCGTCAGCTGCGCCTCGGGCATTCCGATCAGCGCCACCGTCTGCGCCGCGGCAACCGCCAGCGGCAGCGCGGTCGGGTCCGCCATCCCGATGTCCTCGCTGGCCAGAATCATCAAACGGCGCGCGATGAAGCGCGGATCCTCGCCGGCGAGAAGCATGCGGGCCAGATAGTGCAGCGCCGCGTCCACGTCGGATCCGCGCACCGACTTGATGAATGCGCTGACGACGTCGTAGTGCTGATCACCGTCACGGTCGTAGCGCACCGCTGCCCTGTCCAGCGACTGCTCGACGGTTTCGGCGGTAACCCGCCCGCCGGTGGCTTCCGCAGCTTCGGCGGCCACCTCGAGTGCGGTCAGGGCCCGGCGGGCGTCGCCCGCCGCCAGTTGTGCCAGCAGGTCGACGGCCGCGGGCGCCACCTCGACGCGCCCGCCCAGTCCGCGCGGGTCGGCGACCGCGCGCCGCACCAGCAGCCCGACGTCGTCGGCGGTCAGCGGATGCAGCTGCAGGATCAGCGATCGCGACAACAGCGGCGCCACCACCGAGAACGACGGGTTCTCGGTGGTCGCCGCCACCAGCAGCACCACCCGGTTCTCCACCGCGGCCAGCAGCGCGTCCTGCTGGGTCTTGGAGAATCGGTGCACCTCGTCGATGAACAGCACCGTCTGCTCGCCGGCGAGCACGCCCCAACGTGCTTTCTCGATCACGGCCCGCACCTCTTTGACACCGGCAGACAGCGCCGACAGCGCCTCGAAACGGCGCCCGGTCGCCCCCGAGATCAACGCCGCCAGGGTCGTCTTGCCGCTGCCCGGCGGGCCGTACAGGATCGCCGAGGCAACACCGGACCCCTCGACCAGGCGCCGCAGCGGGGACCCGGCCGCCAGCAGATGTCCCTGTCCGACGACCTCGTCCAGCGATGCCGGGCGCATCCGTACCGCCAGGGGCGCACCGGGGCCGGCCGTGCCCGGAACGCCCGGATCGTCGGATCCGCGCGCACCGGGGGCAGCGAACAGGCCGTCGGACACGCCATCAGGCATACCACGGTGCACCCGATGCCCCGATAGCATGAGGGCAACCGGGGCAAGGCCTGATCGATGTACGGCGGATTGTCGGCAAGCGCGCGAGGTCGGCGCCGATTTGCTAAGTTCCGGTTTATCGAGCCGCGATCCACCCGGGTGACCGCCAAAGCAGCTACGAACACGAGAGGCAACCAGGAAATCGAAATGAGCCAACCACCGGAATACCCAGGAAGCCCGGCCGGCCCGCTGGGTGAACCGCCTCAGCCACGTCACAGCGCACCGCCACCCCCGCCGCCCCCGCCCCCGCCGGGACCACCTCCGGGCTACGGCGCGCCCCCGCCGCCGCCCCCGCCGGGACCACCTCCGGGCTACGGCGCGCCCCCGCCGCCGGACTACGGGCAGCGGCCCGGTCAGCCCGGCGGCTACCCCCCTCCCGGCTACGGTCCGCCGGGCGTGCCGCCCGCCGGATACCCGCCGCTGCCCGGCTACGGTGGCGGCCCCGGTGCCGGCTCCCCCTTCAGCATCGGTGATGCCTTCAGCTGGTCATGGGGCAAGTTCACCAAGAACCTCGCGGCGATGACCGTGCCCGCCCTGATATTCCTCATCGGTATCGGCGTCCCCACCGGCATCATGTACGCGTGGCTCATGGGCTCGGCCACTACGACGGGCAGCAGCACCTACACCTTCGATCCCGAGACCGGCAGCACAACATTCGAGTCAACCGGCGCGGGCATCGAGCTCGGCGCCGGCGGCCTCATCCTCTCTCTCCTCGTCGGCCTCTTCCTGGCCGTGATCGGCATCTACATGCAGGCCAGCTTCATCTCGGGGAGCCTCGACATCGCCGACGGCAGACCGGTCACGATCGGCAGCTTCCTCAAACCACGCAATTTGGGCCCGGCTATCCTCGCCGGACTGCTGGTGTTGGTCGGCGTGGCGATCGGCAGCGCGCTGTGCGTCATCCCCGGCCTGATCTTCGCGTTCCTGGCGTATTTCGCAATCCAATTCGCCATCGACCGGGGACTCTCGCCCGTGAACGCCGTCAAGGCCAGTATTGCCACAGTCCGGGCCAACCTCGGACCCGCCCTGCTGGCCTGGATCGCTCAGGGGGCGGTGATGTTCGTCGGGCAGCTGGCGTGCGGCATCGGGCTGGTGGCCGCCGTACCGGTCGCGTACCTGATCCAGGTGTACACCTACCGGAAGCTGACCGGCGGTCCGGTCGCGCCGCTGGAACTGTCCGGTGCGTCACCGGGGCCTTACCCCGGCCCGCAGTACGGCTGACCCGCGATCGCCATCGGCATGACTGCCGCCCGCAGCACACACCGGAAACGGCCCGCTGCGGGCGGCAGTCCGCGCTGAGCGGGCGGGCGCCATGAGCAGCACCTCGGTGACGCCCGGGCCCGCCCAGCCGGTCAGCCACTACGATGCCGACCAGCTGCTGGCCGGGTATCGCACCGCCCGCAGCCAGCAGGCATTCTTCGACCCCGGCTCGCCTGGCGACGCCGGCGGCGGATACGACGAGTTCATCGACGCGCAAGGCAATGTGCGGCCCGGCTGGGGCGAGTTGGTGGATGCGATCACCGAACGCGGCAGGATCGGGCTGGACCGGCTGCGCTCGGTGGTGGGCAGCCTCGTCGACAATGACGGCATCACCTACGCCGGAGTCTCCGAGCGGGCTGCCGGTGGCGCATCCGCGGGCCACGGCCGGGAACCGGCACCGTGGCACCTGGACACCCTGCCACTGGTGGTCTCCTCCCCCGATTGGCAAGCACTCGAGGCCGGACTGGTACAGCGGTCGCGGCTGCTCGACGCCGTGCTCGCCGACCTCTACGGACCCCAGACCCTGCTCACCGAGGGACTGCTGCCCGCCACACTGGTGTTCGCCCACCCCGGCTACGTCCGGGTCGACAAGGACATCAAGGTGCCCGGACGGCACCAGCTGTTCATGCACGGATGCGACGTCAGCCGCTCACCCGACGGCCGCTTCCAGGTCAACGCCGACTGGACGCAGGCCCCCTCGGGGGCCGGCTACGCCCTGGCCGATCGGCGGGTGCTGACCAACGCGATACCCGATCTCTACGAAGGGATCGTGCCGAGATCCACCACCCCGTTCGCCCAGGCGCTGCGGCTGAGCCTGATCGACGCCGCGCCCGATGCCGCCCAGGATCCGGTGGTGGTGCTGCTGAGCCCCGGCATCTATTCCGAGACCGCGTTCGACCAGGCGTACCTGGCCACCCTGCTGGGCTTTCCCCTGGTCGAGAGTGCGGATCTGGTGGTGCGCGAGGGCTCGTTGTGGATGCGCTCGCTGGGCACCCTCAAACGTGTCGACGTCGTGCTGCGCCGGATAGACGCGCACTACGCGGACCCGCTGGATCTGCGCGGCGACTCGCGACTCGGCGTGGTGGGCCTGGTGGAGGCGCTGCATCGGGGCACGGTGAGCGTGGTCAACACCTTGGGCAGTGGGATCCTGGAAAGCCCTGGGCTGCAACACTTTCTGCCCACATTGGCCCGCCACCTGCTCGATGAGGATCTGCTGCTGCACAGCCCGTCGAGCTACTGGGGCGGCATCGCGGCCGAGCGCTCTCACCTGTCGGCGAACCTGTCGTCGCTGTTGATCAAGCCGGTAGACGGCGGGAAAACCATTGTCGGGCCGACTCTTTCATCTTCCGAACTCGCCGAACTCGGCGCTCGTATCACCGCTGAGCCCTGGCGGTGGGTGGGCCAGGACCTGCCGGTTTTCTCATCCGCCCCCACCGGGCACACCGGCGTGCTGTCCGCGGCCGCGGTCGGAATGCGGTTGTTCACCGTCGCGCAGCGCGGCGGTTATGCCCCGATGGTCGGCGGCCTCGGCTATGTCTTGGCCCCGGGCCCCGCCGCCTACACGCTGAACACCGTTGCCGCCAATGATGTCTGGGTGCGCCCGACGGACCGGACGATCACCGAGACGATTTCGACGCCGTCGGCCCCGCAGGTGACCGAGCTGCCCATCAAGACCGGGACGGGAACCTGGGGCGTCAGCTCGCCCCGGGTGCTGTCCGACCTGTTCTGGATGGGGCGCTACGGCGAGCGCGCCGAGAACACGGCCCGGTTGCTGATCCTCGCCCGGCAGCGCTACCACGCGTTCCGGCACCAGCAGGACAGTGCGGAAAGCGAGTGCATTCCCGCCCTGATCTCGGCGTTGGGACGGATAACCGGTACCGAAACGGGCACCGGCGACCACGCGGAGACGATCGCGGTGACCCCGTCGACGCTGTGGTCGATGACGGCGGATCCGCACCGGCCGGGATCGCTGATCGAGTCGGTGGCCGGACTCGCCCTGGCGGCCCGCGCGGTGCGCGACCAGTTGTCCAACGACACCTGGATGGTGCTGGCCGGCGTCGAGCGAGCCGTAGGGCTGCAATCCGAGCCGCCGCAGTCACTGGCAGAGGCGGACGGCCTGCTCGCGACGGCCCAGTCGCAAACCCTAGCCGGGATGCTGACGCTGTCCGGGGTGGCCGGCGAGTCGATGGTGCGGGATGTGGGCTGGACGATGATGAACATCGGCAAGCGCATCGAACGCGGACTCTGGCTGTCGGCGTTGCTGGCCGACACCCTGGTGCCGGTACGCGGCAGCGCAGCCGAACGGGCCATCGTCGAGGCGACGCTGGAGGCCTGCGAATCCTCGGTCACCTACCGGCGCCGCAACCTGGGAGCGGTCAGCATCACGGCGGTGACCGAGTTGATGCTGTTCGACACGCAGAACCCACGATCCCTGGTCTATCAGCTGGACCAGCTACGGTCCAACCTCAAAGATCTGCCCGGTTCGTCGGGGTCCTCACGTCCCGAGCGCATGATCGACGAGGCCGGCACCTCCCTGCGCCGCTCTGCTCCCGCCGAGCTGGAACTGATCACCAACGGACGCCGAGACGTCCTGGCCGAATTGCTCGGCGAGACGCATGGCGCACTGCGGGAACTGGCCGACACGATCGCCGCGACACATTTGGCGCTCCCGGGCGGGATCCAGCCGCTGTGGGGCGGGCCCGACGAGTTCCGCACCCTGCCGGCCTAGCCGTCGTGACCTGGCCCCCGGCCCGCACCCGGGCTGCGCGCACCCCGCAGGATCACCCGGGCAGCGCATCGCCCTCGAACAGGACCACGTCGACACCGACGTCGATCTCGCTGTGCGCGGAGCTGGTGTAGATGACGCCGCGCAGGGGTGGGACGTCGGCGTAGTCGCGGCCGCGCCCGACGACGATGTACCGCTCATCGACCAACTGGTCGTTGGTCGGGTCGAGCCCGAGCCATTCGAAATGCCCGGCCTGTTGCGGAGTCCACACCGATGCCCAGGCATGGGTGGCGTCCGAACCGATCATTCGTTCCTTCCCCGGCGGCGGGTCCGTCGCCAGGTAGCCCGACACGTAGCAGGCCGCCAGCCCGTTGGCCCGCAGGCAGGCGATCGCCAGCCGGGCGAAGTCCTGACACACTCCCTCCCGGGCACGCAGCACGTCCTCGACCCGGGTGGAGACGGTCGTCGACCCGGACCGGTAGCTGAAGTCGTTGAAGATCCGTGTTGCCAGGTCGCGCAGCACCTCCACCAGCGGGCGCCCCGGCGAAAAGCTGGGTGCGGCGTATTCGCGCACCCCATCGCTGATTTCCGGCGGGGTGAGGTCAAAGGTGAAGTCGGTCGCCAAAGCGCCCCGAAGATCACCGGGCCGGGCGTCCTCCCACGGTTGCAGCGCCGGGCCGCTGCTGTAGAGCTGCGAAAACGGCGGGGCGACGTCGACGATGCTGTCGCTGGTGATCGTCAGCGTGCGGTGCAGCTCGGTGACGTGGAAGTAGGAGCTGATGTTGTCGTAGCTGTCCCGGCTGGTGGAACTGTCGGCCGGGGCCGGGTCGATGACCAGCCGGTGAGCGATACAGCGCTGACGCAACGAATCCCGCGGCGTGAGGAACCCGCGCCCGTACGAGCCGGTCACCACGTCGGAATACCGGTATTCGGTGCGGTGCGTCACCCGGTAGCGCCGCGACTCCACGGGCTCGAAGACGCCGGACCACTGGTCAGCCTGCAACAGCACCCTCCGTCGTCGACCGCGGCCGGACGCGCCACCCGGTAGCGGCCAGCCTAGAGCACCTCACCCCGCTCCCTCAGCACACCGCGCGGTCCACCACGGCCTGCAGATCCGCCGCACAGCGCACCACCACATCGGCGACCACCACGTCGACGCTGTCGCGGGCGCCCGCGGCCAATTCCGCTGCCCGGCGGCTTGCCTCGGCGACGTGTGCCGCGGCGTCCGCCGGATCGGAGTCGGCCAGCCCCGTTCCCGCCATCAGCGCTGCCAGCACCGCGTCGATGACCGACATGACCGCCGGTTCAAGCGGACGATTGACCGTGCGCGCCAGATGTAGAACGGAATCGACGAACAACCCCAGCCGGGCGCATTGGGTGTCGATCTCGCGAATCGTGCTTCGTGACGCCCATCGGCGGGGCGCCGTCCGCACGACCAGGTCGGCGGTGGCCCGGGCTTCGATCAGCTGTCCGACCTGCCCGTGCAGCCGCTCGAAAATGGACTGCTGCCACAGCGGGTCGGAAGCACCGCTGCCGTTCAATACCGCCGCGGTCTGCCCGAGGGTGTCGTGGACGGCCTTCAACACACTGGCGCGCGCCTGGCTCAACAGCCGCTCGGGATCGGCCGGGAAGAGCAGCAGGGAGAACACCATGGCCAGGCAGCCTCCGACCAGGGAATCGAAAAGCCGCTCGAATACCACCACGCCATGGCGGGTGAAGACCACGACCAGGACGGCCGAGACCGCGGTCTGATTCGCGAACACCAGCCCCTGCCCCATCACGCCGTAGCCCAGCAGCACCGCCATCACGAGCGCGACGAAGACCACCACGGCCATGGCGGCCGGTCCCGAACCCAAAACCGTCTGAAGTCCACCGCCGATGACGATCCCCAGGGTGACGCCGACGATCATCTGAATGGCACGCCTGGCCCGCAGCACATTGGTGGCCGACATGCACACCACCGCCGAGACCGGCGCGAAGAACGGCAGCCGGTGCGCCAGCACATCGTGGGTGATGTACCAGGCCAGACCGGCGGCGACCGACGTCTGCGCGACCGGCCACAGCACGGTGCGTAGTCGTCGAACAGCCGCCATGGCCGAATTCAGCGGCTCTCGCACGGCGGGGGCCCCTCGGTCGGTCCGGGCTGGGCGTCGATTCCCGATTCCTTGCGTTGCCGGGCGGTGATGGGTGCGGGCGCATCGGTCAGCGGGTCGACGCCGCCACCGGTCTTGGGGAACGCGATGACCTCGCGGATGGATTCGACACCGGACAGCAGCGCGTTGATCCGGTCCCATCCGAATGCGATCCCTCCGTGCGGAGGCGCCCCGAAGGTGAAGGCCTCCAACAGGAACCCGAACTTCTCCGTTGCCTCGGCATGATCGATTCCCATCACCGCGAACACCCGTTCCTGGACGTCGCGACGGTGGATACGGATCGAGCCGCCGCCGATCTCGTTGCCATTGCAGACGATGTCGTAGGCGTCGGCCAGCACGCTTGCGGGATCGGACTCGATGCCCCCCTGGTGTTCGCGTTTGGGCGCGGTGAACGCGTGGTGCACGGCCGTCCAGGCCCCCGACCCGACGGCGACGTCACCGGAGGCAGCGGCCTCTTCGGCGGGTTCGAACAGCGGCGGGTCGACCACCCAGACGAACGCCCAGGCATCCTGATCGATCAGCCCCAACCGGTGGGCGACCTCGATCCGAGCCGCACCCAACAGCGACCGGGACGCCTTCACCGGGCCGGCCGAGAAGAAGATGCAGTCCCCCGGGGCGGCACCGACATGGGCGGCCAGGCCATCGCGTTCGGCGTCGGAGAGATTCTTGGCGACCGGGCCGCCCAGCGTGCCGTCGTCGCCGACCAGCACATAGGCCAGGCCGCGATGTCCACGCTGTTTGGCCCAGTCCTGCCAGCCGTCCAGGGTTCGCCGCGGCTGGGAGGCCCCGCCGGGCATCACCACCGCCCCGACGTAGGGCGCCTGGAACACCCGGAACGGGGTGTCGGAGAAGAATTCGGCGCACTCGACGAGTTCGAGCCCGAACCGCAGGTCGGGCTTGTCGGAGCCGAACCGGCGCATCGCGTCGGCGTAGCTCATCCGCGGGATCGGTGTCGGGATCCGGTAGCCGATCAGCGCCCACAACGAGGACAGGATCTCCTCGGAGATCGCGATCACGTCCTCGACGTCGACGAAGCTGAGCTCCATGTCGAGCTGGGTGAACTCGGGCTGGCGGTCGGCCCGGAAGTCCTCGTCGCGGTAGCAGCGGGCGATCTGGAAGTACCGCTCCAGACCGCCGACCATCAGGAGCTGCTTGAAGAGCTGCGGGCTCTGCGGCAGGGCGTACCACGAGCCGGGCTTGAGCCGGGCGGGGACGACGAAGTCCCGCGCGCCCTCCGGGGTGCTCCGGGTGAGCGTCGGGGTCTCCACCTCGACGAAGCCCTCGTCGTGCAGCACCGATCGGGCGACGCGGTTCACGTCGCTCCGCAGACGGATCGCACCCGCCGACTCCGCGCGGCGCAGGTCGAGGTAGCGGTACTTGTAGCGGACCTCGTCGGAGATCTGGGT
>NZ_JBKECZ010000085.1:0-14771 GCF_047975165.1 Mycobacterium sp. | reverse complement strand
GGGTGGCGCCGGCGGCGCCGGCGGGGCGGCCACGTTCATCGGCGACGGCGGCGACGGCGGCGCGGGCGGCGGTGGCGGGCCGGGTGCGCCGGCCGGATCGGACGGGGACGGCGGCGCCGGCGGTTCCAGTGGACTGCTGTTGGGCCGGGACGGGTCGGCCGGGCAGTAGATCACCGGCAGTCGAAGGCGATCCCCGTGCCGTCGGGCGGCGGTGCCGGGCGCAAACATCCGTACGCCTCGATCCCGGCCGCGCCGAAGCGCACGGCGGATCGGTGGGCGTAGTTCACGCAGTACAGGGCGCCGGGGTCGGCGCGGCAGCGGAAGTTGTCGAAGAACAGCGAGTCGCCGTCGGCCAATTCGGTTCCGGGGCCGTGCACGAAGGGCCCCGGGTCACCGCGGGCGGACCCGATCCGCAGGGTGATTCCATCGAAGTCGACCCAGCCGCCCCGCCATTCGCCGTAGGCGGTCGCCGGCCGGGGCGGCGGATCGGATAGTTCCACCAGGCAGGCCAGCACATCGCCGGCGTGTTCGGCGTCGGTTGTGCACCGGGTCTCGGCTCCCGGCACGCTGAACGCGATGTCGGTGTCGAGTTGGGTGACCGCGCCGTCCCGGGTGGCGACGTGATAGCCGGCCGGATCCACCGGATGGGCCGCCTCGATCCAGGCGATGACCGCGGCGATCGGGGCGCCGGCAGCCGGGGCCGACGTCGCCGGTGACGCCGGCGCTCCCGGCGGGGTCGTGGTGTGCGAATCACTCCAGTGGTCATCGGTCGCGTGTGAGCACCCCGCGACCAGCAACGAGATTGCGATCAGTGCGCCGATCCGCATCCCGCCAGGCTAGCCGCCGCGTCGCGGAATCAGCAGCCGCGCACGCCGGGCGCATGCATTCGGCCGACGCCGCTGGGTTACCGTCGAGGCATGCATGAGCGCATCGTCCGCTCCCGCACCACCACCGGCATCGTCGAAGGCTTCACCCGCGACGGCGTGAACCGGTGGCGATCCATCCCCTATGCCAGGCCCCCGGTGGGCCCGCTGAGGTACCGCGCGCCGCAACCCGCCCAGCCCTGGCCGGGCGTACGGCATTGCCACGGGTTCGCCAACTGCGCGCCTCAGCAGCGGCGCTACACCATGCTCGGTATCGGCAAGTACCAGCCGATGAGCGAGGATTGCCTGACCCTCAACGTCGTCGCACCCACCGGACTCGAAGCTGGAGCCGGCGACCCGCTGCCGGTGATGGTCTTCATCCACGGCGGCGGCTACATCCTCGGTAGCTCGGCGACGCCGATCTACGACGGCGCCGCCCTGGCCCGCCGCGGCTGCGTGTACGTGTCGGTCAACTACCGGCTGGGTGCGCTGGGTTGTCTGGACCTGTCCTCGCTGTCGACACCGGATGTCACCATCGACGGCAACCTGTTCCTGCGCGACCTGGTGCTCGCATTGCACTGGGTGCAGGACAATATCGCCAATTTCGGCGGGGACCCGGACAACGTCACCATTTTCGGCGAGAGCGCGGGCGCGCACATTGCCGCGACGCTGCTGGCCGTCCCCGCCGCCGAGGGCCTGTTCCATCGGGCCATCTCGGAGAGCCCGGCGGCCGGAATGACCCGGCCGCAGGAGGTGGCCGCCGAGTTCGCCGGCCGCTTCGCCGACCTGCTCGGGGCGCGCCGGGCGGATGCGGCCGACGCGCTGCTGCGGGCGCCCGCGGAACAGCTGGTCAAGAATCAGCACCGCCTGATCAGTCACGGGATGCGCCAGCGGCTGGGCGCGTTCCCCGTCGGCCCGGTGTTCGGCGACGACGTGCTGCCGCTCGATCCGGTCGAGGCGATGCGTACCGGCCGGGCGCACCGGGTGCCGCTCATCGTGGGAACCAATGCCGACGAGGGCCGGCTGTTCACCCGCTTCCTGGGGATGCTGCCTACCAACATGCCGATGGTCGAGGAACTGCTGTCCAGTGTGGAACCCGGTGTCCGGCAGCGTATTACCGACGCCTACCCGGATTACCCCGCGGAGTCGGCGTGCATCCAGATCGGTGGCGATTTCGCGTTCGGTGCGGCGGCCTGGCAGATCGCCGACGCGCACGGCGAACACGCACCCACCTACCTGTATCGCTACGACTTTGCACCGCGGACGCTGAAGTGGGCGGGCTTCGGGGCGACGCATGCCACCGAGTTGCTGGCGGTTTTCGACATCTACCGCACCCGTCTGGGCGGGCTGCTCACCGCGGCCGCGGACCGGCGCACCGCCCTGCGGGTAAGCAACGATATCCAGCGACGCTGGCGGTCTTTCAGCCGCACCGGTGTGCCGGGTGACGACTGGCCGCGGCACACTCGCGCCGAACGTGCCGTGATGGTCTTCGACGCCAGGCCCCGCATCGAGCTCGATCCACACCAGCACCGCCGGCTGGCCTGGGACGGATTCTCCCTGGCGCGGTGATTTCGATGGATTCCGATACCGGCGGAGACGGGGCCCGGGTCATCGCGCAGCCCGGTGACCTCACCGTCGAGTGGCTCACCGCGGTGCTCGGCTCCGGCGACGTTCGCGACTTCACCGTCGAGCGGATCGGCACCGGTCAGATGAGCCAGTGCTACCGGGTCGGGCTGCAGTACGCGGCAACAGATTCCGCGGATCCCGGTCATCGCCGGCAATCGGTGGTGCTCAAGGTCGCAGCGACCGACCCGGTGAGCCGGCAGACCGGGCTGGCAATGGGACTCTACGAGCGGGAAGTCCGGTTCTATTCCGATATCGCGCCACGCCTCGGCGGCGCCATCGCGCCCTGCCTTCACGCCGCCATCGACGTCGCCGGCGCGGCATTCGACCTGCTGCTCGCCGACGCGGTCCCGGCCACCTCCGGTGACGAAATCACCGGTGCCACCGCCGATCAGGCGCTTGTGGCGGTGCGCGCGCTGGGTGAACTGCACGGCCCGCTGCTGGGAGATGCCGCACTCGCGGATGCGCAGTGGCTCAACCGGGAGTCGCCGCTGAACCAGGCGATGATCGCCGCCCTGTACGCCGGATTCGTCGACCGTTACGACGATCGGATGACGCCCGAAGAACGTGACATCTGCGAACGGCTGGTCGGTGCCTTCGACGCCTACCTGGCGCAGGAGGCGGCTCGCGACGACCTTCGGGGTCTGGTGCACGGCGACTATCGTCTGGACAACCTGCTCTTCGGTGATGACGGTGCCGAGAGGGAGCTCACCGTCGTCGACTGGCAAACGGTCTCCTGGGGCCCGGCTTTCACCGATCTGGCATATTTCCTGGGCTGCGCGCTGCCCGAGCAGGACCGCCGGGACCAGTGCGAAACGCTGCTGAACTCCTATCGCGAGGCGCTCGGCCCGCAGGCGCCGGTCACCGTGGCCGATATCCGCGAGGGCGTTCGCCGGCAGAGCTTCTTCGGCGTGGTGATGGCGATCGTCTCGGCGATGCTGGTGGAGCGCACCGATCGGGGTGACCGGATGTTCCTGGCGATGCTGGCGCGCCATTGCGCCCACGTCAGGGACACCGACGCGCTGGCGATCCTGCCCGCCGCGGCGCCACCTGAGCCCTTGCGGCCCGCACCCGAGGACGAATCCGCGCACACTCCCGCCGCCGAAACGCTGTGGAGCGAGAGTTGGTACGCCGACTTCGTCGATGCGGCCGCGGGGTTGGGCGGCTGGTTCCGTCTCGGCCTGGTGGCCGGCGAACAGACCGCGTGGCTGCACGCGTTGCTGTGCGGCCCGGACCTGCCGACCGTTGCCGTCGACTGCGCGGTGCCGTTGCCCGATGACCCGTGGCGGCTGGACGGTGACGGATGGACGCTGTCCCACTCGGCGGCCGATCCGCTACGGGAATACCGGGTGGACCTGCGCGCCTCCGCTCAGTCCTACACCGACCCGTCGGCGCTGCTCCGCGGTGAGCGCGGGGAGCCCGTCGAGATCGCCATGAACCTGGTGTGGGCCACCGCCGGAACGCCCTACACCTACCGGCTCACCACCCGGTATGAGATTCCGTGCGCGGTATCGGGCACGGTCGTCGTCGACGACGTGACCTACCGGTTGGATTCGGTTCCCGGCCAGCGCGACCACTCCTGGGGGGTCCGCGATTGGTGGAGCATGGACTGGATGTGGAGTGCCCTGCACCTGGACGACGGAACCCACTGGCACGGCCTGATCCTGCACCTGCCGAACGTCCCGGCGATCAGCATCGGATACGCCCAGGACGCCGCAGGTGACATCGTCGAGCTCACCTCCGTCGATATCCGGGAGGCATTCGGCGCCAACGGGTTACCCGAAGACCAGGTGTTGACCCTGGATCCGGGCGCCATCACCGCCGAGATCGCGATGCGCGCCCACGCGCCGGTACGGTTGACCGCCGCCGACGGACGGGTGAGCATGTTCCCGCGCGCCTGGGTCGCCGTCACCGCCGCCGACGGACGCCGCGGCGTCGGCTGGATGGAATGGAACCGCAGCCCGGCCGGACGGCAATAGGACCGACGGATGCGGGCACTGATCGTCGTCGACATGCAGAACGACTTCTGCGAGGGTGGTGCGCTGCCCATTGCCGGCGCACACGCACTGAGCCGGGCGATCAGCGACTATCTGGCGGGCCGGCCGGAGTACGGCCACGTGGTGGCGACCAAGGACTTTCACATCGACCCCGGTGAGCACTTCTCCGCCGATCCGGACTACTCGACCTCCTGGCCGCCGCACTGCCGGGCGGGCAGTCCGGGGGCGAACTTCGCGCCCGGACTGGACACCAGCCCCATTGAGGCGACCTTCCGCAAGGGGCCCTACAGTGCGGCCTACAGCGGCTTCGAGGGTGTCGACGACATCGGGACACCACTGCTGACGTGGCTGCGCAAGCGTGACGTCGACGCCGTCGACGTGGTCGGGGTGGCGACCGATCATTGCGTCCTGCACACCGCCGGGGACGCTGTTCGGGCGGGCTTGAACACCAGGGTGCTGTTGAACATGACGGCGGGTGTATCGCGGGAGTCGACCGAGCGGGCGCTGGCCGAGATGCGTTCGGCAAGTATCGAATTGATCGGAGGAAGTTGATGACGACAGCACACCGGGATTTGCTGGCCGCGGTTGAACGCTCACCCGCGGCGGTTTCGGTGCACGATCGCGACGCCTGGGTGCAGGTCTTCGCCACCGACGCCCGTGTCGAAGACCCGGTGGGATCCGCGCCGCACGTCGGGTATGACGAAATCCAGCGTTTCTACGACACTTTCATCGCTCCGCGGGACATCACGTTCCATCGCGACCTCGACATCGTCTCCGGTTCGGCGGTGCTGCGGGATCTGGATCTCGAAGTGTCGATGGGGCCGGGGGTCACCATGGCGATCCCCGCATTCCTGCGCTACGACCTGCGTGAGGTCGATGGCGAGTGGAAGGTTACCCGCCTGCGGGCGTATTGGGAGCTACCGGCGATGATGCTGCAGTTCCTCAAAACCGGATCGCATGCCCTGCAGCCGGGTGCGGGGCTGGTCAAGGGCCTGTTGGGCAACCAGGGGCCGGGCGGGACGATCGGCTTCATGACGGGATTCCGCCGTGCCGGCAAGCGACACAAGAAGCTGGTCGAGACTTTCCTCCATGCGGCCGTTCGCGACGACCAGTCTACGGTCGGGGCGCTATCAGTGGCCGCGCCAATGACTTTGGGCGACACTGACGCGCTCGATGCCGCCGGACTCGCTGAGCGGCTCCGCGGGGCCAGCTGGACCAAGGTGATCGGCTCGGGTCCCACGGTCGTGGTCTCGGTGACCTCCGATCACGGGCGCGGCATCCTTTTCGCCGATGTGGGGTGGCGCGGTAACCGGATCACCCGGGTCCGTTACTTCCCCGCCGGGGCGGCGCCGGCATGACCGAGCCGCGACCGTCGAGCCACCCGTTCGACGAAGCCCTGCGGCTGAACCGCCCCGACCCCGCGGACCCGGGCCGCCTGCGTGGCCGCACCCGGCCCGAGTGGGCCAACATGGTCGGACCGTTCGGCGGCATCACCGCCGCCACACTGTTGCGCGCCGTCGAAGGACACCCCGACCGCATCGGCGAACCCCTGGCACTGACCGTCAACTACACCGCACCCATCGCCGACGGAGAATTCGACATCGCCGTCCGGGCGGCCCGCACCAACCGCACCAACCAGCACTGGATCATCGAACAAACCCAGGACGGCTCGGTAACAGCCACTGCCACAGCGGTATTGGCGATTCGCCGGGACACCTGGTCGGATATCGAGGCAACGATTCCCGAAGTTCCGGGTCCCGACGACACGCCCGCGGGCGGTTTGGGCGATTTCATCGCCTGGGCACGGCAGTACGACATGCGATTCGTGCAGGGCCCGGTGCCGGGTGAGGGCGCCCGACCCGCCGATTCCTCCACGACCACCCTGTGGATGCGCCACCAGGTACGGCGCCGCCTCGATTTTGCGGCACTGGCCGCGATGTGCGATGTGTTCTATCCCCGGATCTTCCTGCGCCGCGGTGCCGTCGTCCGGGCCGGCACGGTATCGCTGACCAGCTACTTCCACGCCGACCAAGCGCAACTGGAGGCCGTCGGGGACGACTACGTTCTGGGCAGCGCGCGCGCCAACGCCTTCGGCCGCGGCCACAGTGATCAAAGCGCTCGGCTGTGGAGTCGCGACGGCGCCCTGCTGGCGGCGACGCACCAGGTTGTGCATTTCAAGGATTGACTGCCCCTAGTATTGCCCGGTGACCGATCGCTATGGAACCGATGTGCTGGCCGGGGGATCAAGACGCACACCGCGTTCGGTCGAGCACCCGGTGGAACCCGGGATGGTCGTCGAGGATGCCCAGACCGGCTACGTGGGTGCGGTGCTGCGCGTCGAATGCGGACGCGTCTACCTCGAAGACCGGCACGGCCGGACCCGGGGATTCCCGCTGGGCCCGGGATTCCTGCTGGAAGGCCGGCCGGTGATTCTCACGGCGCCGCGCCCTGCCGCGCCGCGCGACTCCGCGGACTCGCGGCGCACCGCGTCGGGCTCGGTGGCGGTCACAGGTGTGCGAGCCCGAGTCGCACGCGCCAGCCGGATCTACGTCGAGGGTCGCCACGACGCGGAACTCATCGCCCAGGTCTGGGGCGAGGACCTCAAGATCGAGGGCGTCGCGGTGGAGTACCTCGGCGGCGTCGACGATCTGGTGTCGATCGTCGAGGAGTTCCGGCCAGGCCCGGGGTGCCGGCTCGGCGTGCTGGTGGACCATCTGGTTCCCGGATCGAAGGAGTCGCGGATCGCCGAGGCGGTCCGCACCGGTCCCGGCGGCGCCGACACGCTGGTGGCCGGGCATCCGTACGTCGACATCTGGCAGGCCGTCAAGCCGCAGCGTCTCGGCCTCGATGCCTGGCCGACAGTGCCGCGCCACATCGAATGGAAGCGCGGCGTGTGCCGGACACTGGGCTGGCCGCATGCGACCCGCGCCGACATCGCCCGGGCATGGCAGCGAATACGTTCGGCCGTGCGGGACTGGAACGACCTGGAGCCGGCGCTGATCGGCCGGGTCGAAGAACTCATCGACTTCGTGACGGAGCCGGCGGCAGGCCTTCGGTGACCCGGCCGGCGCGAACGTGCTGATAGCGTGAGGACATGGCCCCAGCCGTCACCGCACGCACCCCAAGGACGCCGAAATGACCTCAGCGGCTACCGGAATCGACACCAGGTACGGGGTGCTTGTGGGTGCCGACGGCTCTCCGGCGTCGAATGCCGCGGTCGTCTGGGCGGCACGCGACGCGGCGCTGCGGAATCTGCCGCTGACCGTGGTGCACGTGGTCAACACCGATATCAAGACCTGGCCTCCGATGCCCTTCCCCGACACTTGGGCTTCCTGGCAGGAGGACGGGGGTAAGAAGGTTCTCGCCGAGGCGCTCGAGACGGCTCGGCAAGCCGTCCCGGCGAGCAGGGGGCTCGTCGTCAACCGTGAGTTGGTGTTCTCCGCACCGGTGGCGACGATGATCGAGATGTCACAAGAGGCAGAACTTCTGGTGGTGGGATCTGCCGGCCACGGAGCGGTCGCACGGTTGCTGCTCGGCTCGGTCAGCGCCAGCGTGGTTCGGCATGCCCACTGCCCGGTTGCGGTGGTCCATGACGAAGATCCGTTGATGCCCGATCCGGCCGGCGCACCGGTGGTGGTGGGCATCGACGGGTCGCCGGCCTCGGAACTGGCCACCGCGGTCGCCTTCGACCAGGCGTCGCACCGCGAGGTCGGCTTGATCGCCGTGCACGCCTGGAGCGACCACGACGTGACCGAATTACCGGGATTGGACTGGTCGAACCTGGCCGCCGATGCCGAGCGCAGCCTTGCCGAGCGGCTGGCGGGCTGGCAGGAACGCTATCCCGATGTCGAGGTCACCCGTGTCGTCGTCTCCGATCGTCCGGTGCATCAACTCGTTGCCCGCTCGGAGTCGGCCCAACTGCTTGTGGTGGGCAGTCACGGCCGCGGCGCGGTCGCCGGCGCGCTGGTCGGTTCGGTCAGCAATGCCCTGGTGCATTCGGTGCGGATGCCGGTGATCGTCGCCCGGGCGCCGGGATGATCCGTTGACGAGCTGGCGCAGCCGGGCGCTGCCGCTGCTGCTGGCCGCGACGGGCAGGCATCGGGCCTACCTCGACGCGGAATCGGCTCGCGCACATATCGATAACCGGGGCGGGCAGCAGCAACCGTTCTGGCCTCCGCCGCGGTTGCGGCGTGATGTGGAGGTGGCCTTCGAGCACGGATCGGGTTGGCCGGTCTATACCCTGACCCCGAAGGCGAACCGGAAAGCGGCCCCGGAGAGTGTCGGCGACGGTTGTCCCGGGCGCACCGTGTTCTATCTGCACGGCGGCGCCTGGGTCAACGAAATCACCGGCGCGCATTGGCGATTGGCCGCCCAAATCGCTGCCGAGGCCGATGCCGAAGTCATCGTTCCGATCTATCCGCTGGTACCGCACACCACCGCGGCCGAGGTGATGCCGGTGATCGTGGACATGGTCATCGCGGCGCTGACCCGGGCCCAAGCCCAGGCGCGGGCCCGGGCCCAGCCCGAGGTCCACCGGGTGTGCCTGGCCGGCGATTCGGCGGGCGGCCAGATGGTGTTGTCGGCGGCACTGATGCTGCGCGACCGTCATGACGTGATTCTTCCCGAGACGGTGCTGATCTCGCCGGTTCTGGACCTGTCGCTGGCCAACCCGCTGATCGGGTCAGTGGACGATCCGTGGCTGGGACGCGATGCGCTGCGCGTGTTCGCCGATCGGTGGCGCGGCGATCTGGATCTGAGTGACCTTCGGGTCAATCCGATTGCGGCCGCATTGGCCGGCCTGGGGCCGCTGACCGTTTTCAGCGGCACCCGCGACATCCTCAACCCCGACGCACGGTTGTTCACCGAAAAGGCAAGGGCAGCAGGGGTGCCCGTCGACTATCACGAACAGCCGGGACTGCTGCACGTGTATCCGCTGACTCCGACCCCGGAAGGGCGCGCGGCGCGCGCGGCGATCGTCGATCAACTCCGCCGGGCCTGACGGCTGCGGTGGTGTCAGCCGCCGACGGTGAGCGGTGCCGTGGCCTGCCCGTCGGCCGACGGCTCGACCGGTGTGGGCCAGGGGGAGGGGACCGGCCGCTGGCGGGCCCGCTGCGGCCACCAGAACCACTTGCCCAGCAGTGCGGCAATGGCCGGTGTCATCAGCGAACGCACGATCAGGGTGTCGAACAGCAGGCCCAAACCGATGGTGGTGCCGACCTGACCGATCACCGTCATCTCACTGACCGCCATCGTCATCATCGTGAAGGCGAACACCAGTCCCGCGGAGGTGACCACCGATCCGGTGCCGCCCATCGCACGGATGATGCCGGTGTTCAATCCGGCGTGGATCTCCTCCTTGAACCGGGAGACCAGCAGCAGGTTGTAGTCGGCGCCGACGGCGAGCAGGATGATCACCGACATCGCCAGCACCATCCAGTGCAGTTCAATCCCAATCAGGTGCTGCCAGATCAATACCGAAAGACCGAAAGACGCGCCCAACGACAGCAATACGGTGCCCACGATGACGGCCGAAGCCACCACGCTGCGGGTAATGAGCAGCATGATGATGAAGATCAGGCACATCGAGGCGATCCCGGCGATCAGCAGGTCGTAGTTGCCGCCGTCGCGCATGTCCTTGTAGGTGGCCGCGGTGCCGCCAAGGTAAATTTTCGAGCCTTCCAGCGGGGTGCCCTTGAGTGATTCGTAGGCGGCTTTCTTGATCGCGTCGATGTGCGAAATACCTTCCGGCGTCATCGGATCGCCGTCGTGGCTGATGATGAAACGCACCGCGTGGCCGTCGGGGGAGACGAAGTTCTTCATGCCCCGCTTGAACTCGGGGTTGTCGAAGGTCTCCGGCGGCAGGTAGAACGAGTCGTCGTTCTTGGAGGCGTCGAACGCCCTGCCCATCGCGGCCGAATCCTGCTGTGCCCGCTCCTGCTGTTCCAGCAGGCCCTTCTGGGTGGAGTACATGGTCAGCATCATGGTCTTCATGTTCTGCATGTTCTGGATCATCTCGGGCATCAGCGCCACCATCTGCGGCATCAGCGTGTCGAGATGATCCATGATCGGCATCAGGCTCTGGATGTCGTCGGTCATCAGATCGACCCCGTCGATGGCGTTGAAGATCGACCGCATGGACCAGCACACCGGGATGTCGAAACAGTGCTTCTCCCAGTAGAAATAGGACCGGATGGGCCGGAAGAAGTCGTCGAAATTGGCTACCTGGTCGCGCAATTCGGCGACATCGATGGTCATGGCGTGCATCTTTCCCACCATCACGTGCATGGTGTCGGCCATCTCCGCGGTGATGCCCTGCATCTTGACCATGCTGTCGATGGTCGTCTGGATCTCCTCGGATTGGCGCAGCATGTCCGCGATCTGGTCTTCCTGGTATTTCTGGGTCATCTGCTGGCTGACGCCCTGCATGCTGATCTGGAACGGGATCGACGTGTGCTCGATCGGCGTGCCCTGGGGGCGGGTGATGGCCTGTACGCGGCTGATCCCGGGCACTCTGAAGATGGTCTTGGCGATCTTGTCGATCACCAGGAAGTCCTCGGATGTGCGCAGATCGTGGTCGGTTTCGATCATCAGCAGCTCGGGGTTCATCCGGGCCTTGGAGAAGTGCCGGTCGGCGGCGGCGTAGCCGGCGTTGGCCGGCAGGTCGGCGGGCAGGTAGTTGCGGTCGTTGTAGTTGGTCCGGTAGCCGGGCAGCGTCAGCAGGCCCACGAGCGCGATCCCGATCGTCATCACCAGGACCGGGCCCGGCCACCGCACGATGACGGCGCCGACCTTGCGCCAGCCGCGAATCCGTTGCGCCCGCTTGGGTTCGAGTATCTGACGGAACCGCGAAGCCACCGAAATCACCGCCGGCCCCAGCGTCAGCGCGGCGACCACCACCACGACCATGCCGATCGCCAGCGGCACCCCGAGACTGCGGAAATAGGGCAGGTTGGTGAAGTGCAGGCAGAACGTCGCGCCGGCGATGGTCATGCCGGATCCGAGTACGACGTGAGCCGTGCCGCCGAACATGGTGTAGTAGGCGTCTTCGCGGGATTCGCCGGCCGAACGGGCTTCCTGGTAGCGGCCGATCAGGAAGATCGCGTAGTCGGTGGCGGCGGCGATGGCCAGCGTGACCAACAGGTTGGTGGCGAACGTGGACAGCCCGATGATCCGGTGGTAGCCCAGGAACGCCACCACGCCGCGGGCGGCGGCCAGCTCGAATACGACCATGGCCAGGGTGAGCAGCACGGTGACGATCGAGCGGTAGACCAGTAGCAGCATCGTGATGATCACCGCGAAGGTCACCGACTCGATCACCTTGAGGCTGCGGTCGCCGGCGAGGTGCTGGTCGGCTTCCAGTGCGGCGGGCCCGGTGACGTAGGCCTTCACCCCGGTGGGCGGGGTTGCGCTCTCCACGATGTTCTGCACTGCTTCGACCGAGTCGGTGGCCTTTGACTCGCCGAGGTTGCCGACGAGGTAGACCTGCACGTAGGCGGCCTTGCCGTCGTTGCTCTGCGCTCCCGCACCGGTGAGGGGGTCGCTCCAGAAGTCCTGTACGTGCTCGACATGTTCGGTGTCGGCCTCCAGCTTGGAAACCATCTGGTCGTAGAAGGTGTGGGCGTCGGCGCCGAGCGGGTCCTGGCCTTCCAGCACGATCATCACCGAGCTGTTGGACTTGTACTCGTCGAACACCTCGCCGACCCGCTTAGTGGCGATCACCGACTGCGCGTCGTCGGGGCTCATCGAGACCGAGCGCATCTTGCCGACCTCGTCGAGTTGCGGGACGACCACGTTGAGCACCGCGATCAGTGCTATCCAGCCGAGGATGACCGGTACGGCGAATGTCCGTAGGAAGTGGGGGAGCTTCGGGCGGGCGGCGTGCTTGGCGGGGGCAACGGTGGCGGTCGGCTTCTCCAGGGTGGGAGTGTCGGTGCTGGTACTCATGCCGACTTCACCAGGCAGGAGGTCAGGGCGTGCACGCCGTTGGCGATGTTCTCATCCTTGACTTCGTCGTCGACGGTGATCCGGCAGCCCAGGTAGTCGCCGTCGCTTTGTGCGGAGATGGTGGGGAATACCGAGGGGGCGGTGGTGCTCAGCACCAGGGTCCACGGCAGCGGTGCACCGTCGATGCGTTGCGGGGATGCACTGAGGTCCAGGTAGTTGACGTTGGCGTGGCCGGCCGAGCCGAAGATCTCGTACTTGACGACCTTGGGTTTGAACGGGGTGGAATCGTCCACCTTTGCCGAGGTCAGCACGTTGGCCTGCTGGGAGAGGAAAAACGACTTGACCCGTGCCACGGTGAAGCCGCCGACCGCTACGACCGCCACGATCAGCAGCGGCAGCCACGCCCTACGCACAACTTTTGCCAGCTGCATTCACATGGTCCTTTCCTGAACGTGCGGTAACCGCGGGTGTTTCGCGGCTGCGGGCGAGTCGCACCACCGAAGTATAGATACATATTCTGCATAACTTGCAGAGTGTGCAAGTTTATGTGCGGGCGGTCACTGGGCTAATCGGTGAAAATGCTGTTGACCAGAGCGGCGGCTCGCTCCACGTAGGGCATGGGCGTGTCATCGGCGTCAAGCGCCTCGCTGCTCGACCAGCGCTCGATACCCGAACGCACCGCAGTCAACGCCAGCGCGGACACCAGGACGGGAATTTCGTCGTCGGCCGGCACATTCTGGCGTTTGGCGACGATATCGGTCAATTGCGTCTGGAACCGCTCCATCTCCGCCAGGAACGCGGCCAGCACCCCGGGGGTGGTTTTCGCCAGCTCCAGCATGCACACCGCCTGGTCGCGCTGCGGGGGCATGTCGCGAAGATGGTGCGCGGCCAGGGTGATCAATTCGCCCAGCACCACCGAGTAGGACGCCGGCCCGGCGGCGACGAACTCGGCGGCCAGCTCGTCGGGCACGTCCGACGGGCCGTAGGCGATGGCCGCTTCTTTGTTCGGAAAATAGTTGAAGAACGTGCGGGCCGAGATGCCGGCCAGGACGCAGATCTCCTCGACGGTCACGGTGTCCCAACCACGGTCCTGGGCCAGGCGTACCGCGGCTCCGCGGATGTCCGCGCTCGTCTGGCGGCGGCGCCGCTCGCGCAGGCTCAATTGAGTCATCACAACTGTCAATAATTGCACACTCTGCACATATTGCACACAATGCGCGCATTGCTGCTGCTCGCGGCGGTGCCGCTACATATTGACGACTGTCGTACCGACGCCGGCCGGGCTGTAGTCGGTGTAGATCGGCTGCAGGTTGAACGGCAGGTACCCGGTGTTCATCAGGCCCGAGGAGATGACACTCGGCTGGTACCAGGAGGTGTTGTAGGAGTACAGCAGGTTGGTCTTGGCCGCGTCTGCGTAGACGTAGATGTCGGTGTTGCCCGGCAGGCTTCCGGCGCCGCCGATCACCGACGAGGGCATGGTTCCCAGCACGCCACCGGAGTCGACGATCGAGGGTACGGCCTGGACTGAGCCGGTATTGCCGACGTCGACGTACAGGGTGGTGATGGGGGAGCCGCTCATCGTGAAGTTGGGGACCCCGGTGTTGGGCCCGAACTGCAGCCGATTGCCGGGGATGTCGATGAGCACACCCTGGTTCAGGTCTCCCGGCAGCGCCTGGTTGGGGATGCTGGGGCCCGGGCCCACCGCGTTCGGCCCGACACCCAGCACGCCGTCGACTCCGGCGCTCTCGAAGTAGGCGTCGAACGGGGTGGTGAACGGGTTGGTCAGGAAGGCGTTGAAGTACGCGCCCATGGCGGCCGGGGAGGTGGGGATGGAGAACAGCACGACGTCTACGCCGGTGGGCGGGGTGACGATACCGTTGCCGAAGTCCACCGCGCCGGGGAAGGTGGCGTAGAGGTAGGTCAGCCCGCCGCTGTAGGCACTGAAGCTCATCCCGGTGGGCAGCCCCATACGGGCCAGGCCCGATAGTCCCCCGACGTCCTTGATCGACATGACCAGGCCCTGCGATCCGGTGTCGACCAGGATGGGTGCGGTTGGCCCGCCGTTCACCGAGAGCCCGACCACCGGTTCGGTGCCGGCAATGAGCTGCATCGGGACGGTCTTGCCGTCCATGCCGGTCCCGCTGAAACCGAAATCGCCCCAGAACAGGCCGCGACCGCCGCCGGTGCCGCCCATGCCGAGTAACCCGCCGCCGGCGTCCCCACCGGCCCCGCCGTTGGCGCCGGTGCCCAGCAGGTAGGCCGACCCACCTGCCCCGCCGGTGCCGCCGCCGGCGCCGCCCGTTCCGCCGGCGCCGCCGTCGCCGAACAGCCAGCCGCCATTGCC
>NZ_JBKECZ010000084.1:0-2516 GCF_047975165.1 Mycobacterium sp. | reverse complement strand
TACTGAATGTTATTGAGTACATCATAGTTCACATAAAGAATATCAACATGCAGACAATGAAAGACTAGAAGATCATTCATTGAATGGAAAGATAACTAAGATTACAAAAGGTAAAGCTTATACAGAAGAAATAACAATCGAATATGAAGCAGATGGAACTTCATATGATCTAGAAGGAAATGAACTAGATCACAAAGATATCAATAAGAGAATTGATATGCTACCAAAAGAAATTCATTGAGAAAATAGATATCATGGATTAAAGAAGAAATTCAACAATATAAGAATGGAACTTGCAACTTTGAAAGATCAATTAAAGAAAGTGGATTAAAATGAATGAAGCATTGATTAAATTCCTAGAAGATGAAATTGAAAGAGAAGAGATAATGATAAAACTAGGTACGCCTAATTTAAGATGAGCTGAAAAGGCATTGAAAAGAAATCCTTTAGAACCAGTTGCATTAGATTGACAATGATTTCTTTCAAGAAGATTAAGATTTAGAAATCAAAGACTTCAAAGATTGAAAGTAATGCTAGAAAAACATAAAAACATTTAAATTACAAAAAAGGAAGAATTACCTATTATGAAGAAGAAAACTAATCTAGAAGAAGAAAGAGATTCAACGCTTGAAAAGATTAAGAAACTAGATCATATATGATTTACTATACGTTTAATAAAAAATACTTCAAAGATAGAGTTAGTGAAAGAAGAAGCTGAAGAAATATTGTCAGTGCTAACTGAACTATTAGACGAATACAAAAACAAATATAATGATCTAAGGCATGAATGCAAAGAAGAATACAGAAAGGCCAAAAAGTAAAAACAAATGACAAATAAAGATTTTAAAGAGTTGGATGGAATAGAACCAACACAACAAGATATATTCACAGTATGATCAAGAGAGACAGCGGGAGAAGAATGAGAATTCAGATATGTTGCTTGTGACCTAGAAAGCGCACAAGAGTTTATTAAATCAATTCAATCTGGAGTATTTAGCATAAGAACTAAAATTACAATCTCTGGAGTAAGTTCAAAAGACAACTTAGCAGATTGATAGAATTCAAACTGCATAACAATACAATTACTACCTAAAGGACAAATAGACACAAATGATTACATTCCTATTAGCAATGATATTCATTAGCACACTAGGGTTAGTATTAACTCTATGTACATTAGCATCACTAATCTATCATATAAAGATTATGAAGCTAATGGATGACTAATGATCTAAACATTGTCAATACTAAATTCAAAAAAATTATACAAACAATAAAGAACAGTAATTAATATTGAAGAACAAACAACACAAAGAGATTTAATTACCTTTTACACACCCATAGAGAGCATTCTATGGGTTTTCTTTTGCTCCTATGGATAACTTATCAAATCAAAAAAGAGTGTTGAAATGTGTAATAAAGTGCTTATTCAAAGGAATTACAACTCTAGGGATGGATCTAAAAAGTGTGATAGACTTATATTGACAAAGTGTTATAGACTGCTCACTTTGTTATACAGGGGGGGCAACAGCCTATACTCAAAGAAATACAGAAGGTACTGGATATGGGAGATTCAGTAAGAGATACTTGCATAAGCAAGAACACCGGAATCTATGGGAGAATACCGGGTGGATCTAACCTTTAGGATTCTTCTAGTACAGGAAGCCAATCTCTACTCCATCAAGTTAAGACACATATTCGTCTGGGGGGTAGGGGGGGCTTTCCTATACAACAAAGAAAACTAAAGGAAAGAGAAACCCGGAATAAAGGGAGAGAGAGTTTTGCTTTTACTTCTTTCGAAGTAATAACTAGTAAAACTCATTGTGGATAACTTTTATTAAAATTGTGGATAACTTTTAATAAAGAGTGCTATAATATAGTTGTCTATAACACTTATAAATAAGCAGAAATGCTTTTAGGTAGGAAAAACCACCAGGAATAATCTTGGTGGTTTTTTTATATCTCTTTCTTAAGTTTAGCTAATAGTTTATCAATCGAATAATTTCAAAGCTTATTATATTTGTGTGATCACAATACTAGTCTTCTTGATGCACCTTTATCTTTATTGATCATCTCTCTAGTCACTCTGTATAGATATTCTATCTTCTGCATGTTATCTATCTTGAGTCAACTATCACTCTTTATCTGGATAAACAGTCTATTATTCTCCTTACTTGAATTAATCTCGAATCCAGTTGCATCTATACCTTTCATATCATCCCTAAAGGTGCTTTGCTTAATAATTCATTTACCCATGGATCATACTTCATTGATATACTGGATGACTTTTAGCTCTTACTCTCTATCTAAATCATATTTCTTTAAATACATAATTCTCTCTCACTTGACATACCACTATCCACAAAGACTAAACTAATTGAATAGTGCTAAGCACTCATTCATTATGATTCTCTACCAATCAATATTCGTCAGTAATAGCTAATTGGTTGTTATAATGTATGCTCCTACTCATTAGGTAATTCGTAGTCGCATACATTATAACCAAAATTGCTTAC
>NZ_JBKECZ010000003.1:0-2224 GCF_047975165.1 Mycobacterium sp. | reverse complement strand
AATCTCTCTTAGGGGTTGATTTCTCTCTATAAATCATATATACTTTGTATATATGAGTTATATAAATATTAACAATTTATATAAAAACCGAAAACTCATATTACTTAGAACAAAGGAGCAAATTATGTCAAAAGAGAACATAGAAGAATATAGAATTATCTCTGAAGCTGAAAGAGAGAAGATTCTACACGAACACATTATGTATTTACATGATCTACTTATAAAAGGAAATAAAAATACAGATAAATTAAAAGAAGCAAAAAAAGAAGCATTAGATAAAGGTGATGATACAACATATACAGTAATGATTGCCTTACTATCAAATCATAAAGACGGAATAATAAAAACAGAAAGTTTAATTGAATATTTAGAATACCTAAAGGAACATGGTAAGCAAAGATATGCAGAAGAACATTTAGATCATATTAAATTCCTTAAGGATGAAGATGAGAGACTTTTAGAATTTATGAATGATCTTAATGATGATGATGAAGAAGAATCTAAAATCAAATTAGAATTAGCTGAAAACATTAAAGAAGTTAATTCAATAATTGAATCAATCAATTTATTTAAATACTAGATCACATGGAAGATAAATTTTACGAAAGAACCATTGAAGAGTTTAAGATCAAAAAGAAATTAAAGAGAAAATATAATTTCTTAACTATAGCGATACCAATGATAATTGAATTAGTTATATTTGTCATTGCTATATATTTAGCATTCGGCACTTCAGGTAAAGTATCAAACTTATTAGGTATCTTATTATTAAATGACATAATAGTATTCGGATCATTGTATGCTATCATCATAACTACATTCAACGATAAGATTGAAAATTGATTTGTAGATAAAATTGGAAACATAGATCAACTAGTAGACGAAGCAATGGAAGAAAAAAACAAAGAAACAGATTTTGAGATCATAAATAGATTCTTATTTAATCTAAAAAATTTTAAAGGAGAAGAAGATGAATAAAGACAAGATACAATTAACAAATGAATTGTCATTATATTTAGATAGTGTTATCGAAATTAAAAAAAGAATTTATTCTGATCTTTGTATTAGATACAAAGACGCCTGCAGAGATAAAAACTTAGCACAAATTACCAGACTAGGGATACAAAAAAATCATACAAAAGAAAGCATGAAAAAATATGAAAGTTTAAAAGGACTATTATCATATGTTTTAAGATATGGAGTAGAAGAAAAATTTGAAGATGTAAAGAAAAACATTAAATTTCTCGAAAGGGAAATATCATATCTAAAAGAACAAATGGATATATTCTTTCATGATATACCAGAACAAAAAAAACAATCTGAAGAAGCAATTGAAAATTTCGAATCTATATTAGAAATATTAAATACTGATAAATATTCCTAAAATAAGAAATATGCCATTGGCATATTTTTTTATATATAATTATGGTAGTTAATAATTAATCGCGATTACTAACAAATATCATGTGGCGCAATATAAGGAAAGAAAACATGATTGAAAAATTATTAGGTATCCTTCAGGGAGAACTAGGAGAAGATACAATTGCTGATCTAGTAGAACACAAAGATGCAATTGCTTCAGCTATTCAAGAACTGATAGATACAAATACAGATAAAAAAGAAACTGATAGTAAATTTGATTCTATAATCTCTTTACTAAATCCTTCAGAAGAACCTAAAGAAGAAGAATCAATTGATGATGTTCTTTCTTCAATCGCAGAAGGAGAAGAAGATGAATAAATTTACACAAAATAGAATTTCTAGATTGCTTAACTCTATTGCTCTTAAAAATGGATCTGACAAAAGGATCGAAATGAAAGATGCAGATGGAAATGATACATCAGCATCATTAAGACAAAAGCAATTTACAGTACTAGCAGCTGAACTAGATAAAAACTACATAATGACAGAATTCAACAATGCTATTATAGCGCAACTATATGCTGACTTAGTTGACACAGATATTGCCAATAGAGATTGGGGCTTCTGAGGTGGATCAGAATCAGGAGATGAATACATCCATGAAAATACAATTATAGGATCAGAAAGAACAGGAGATCCTTCAGTGGATTCTTCTGTAATCTCATTTGAACCACAATAGGAAACTCTAATATTCGAATTCCTAGAGAATTACGGATTTGACCTAAGAGCATATCCTAACATTCAGAAATGAGAATAACTTAGGGGATTAGAAAGATGAATCAATGAAAGATATTGAAAACTT
>NZ_JBKECZ010000083.1:0-1503 GCF_047975165.1 Mycobacterium sp. | reverse complement strand
GGTGTGGACGATCCTCCCCGGGGCGTCATCGCCAGTCCGAGTGGCTAGCGCGACGCGATGCCCGAGGTGCCCAAGGGCGATGGCCTGGTTGTGGGCATCGCCTCCGCCATGGATGCGAACCTCATCGACGAATTCGGTCGAGTTCGGTGCGGGCACATGAAAACCGCGTACCAGCACGTCAACCACCGACATCCCGATGCAGATGATCTCTGGCCTCGGTGCCTGAGCGTTCATGGGCTTCTCTCGATCCGGTGAGGTGCCGCGTAGGGTACTAGCAATCGATTACAGTACACGCACCCTCAGACCGTGGATAGCCTCGGGCTTCCATGGTGACCCGGCCCGTGTGACGTAACAGGGAAGGGAAAGTGCTCCTGATCTGGGAGAATTGTTCTTGCTTAGCCTGAATCCGTGGAATGACTGGCGGGGCAGCCTCGTCGTGTTTTGGGGGTGGTGGCCGGGCCTGCGGGTGTGGTGGAGCCGCTGGTCTGCCCAGCCTTTCCACTTCGGGTTCTTCTGGTCGTGCCTTCGCGGCGGTGGACGGGGACTCAGGCAGCTACTGGGGGCGCGTTGGCCTGACCGAGGACTGCGGTCCAGATCGCCAGCCACTTGTTGGCCCAGGGCCAGTGCTCGGGCAGGTGCAGCACGGGCCGGCGTTGTGGCCGGGCGAGCCGGGCTGGGATGTGGATGAGCGGGCGGCGCAGCGTCGCGCCGCGAGCCGGTGCCGACCGATGTGGGTCGAGGGCGTCGGCGGCGCGGAGCAGGTTGTGGGTGATCATGGCGCAGATCGCCCAGGCGCCGTTGGCGGCGAACCGTCCCGAGGGCAGGTGCGCCAGAGGTCCGTCGATCAGGTCGGCGAACACGGTCTCGACGATCGCGTGCCGGCGGTGGGTGAGATCGGCCTCGACGGTTGGCTCGGTGCTGTTGGTGAAGAACGGGTGGTGACGCCACACCGGGAACAACTCATCGAGCTTGGCCCGGTCGCGGACCCGGCGCACCACCAGCCGGGCGGTGACCGGATGCTTGGTAGAGGCGAACGCGGTGAACCTGATCTCGGCGACCTCGGCGTCGCTGATCAGCTCCCCGGTGTCCGGGTCGGCCACGGCCCCGGGGTAGTGCACCGGGGCCCAGGCATCGGCGGGAATCGCGGCGATGGCCCGGGTGACCGCCGGGTTCTTGGTCAGCACGACCGAGAACCGGACGCCTGCCTTCAGGCACGCGGCCACGACCGCGCTGTTGCCGTAGGCCGAGTCGCCACGCACCAAGATCTCGCCGCTGACGCCCGCGGCCTGTGCGGTCTTGATCGCCTCGCGGACCATCGACGCCGCGCCCTTGCCCGAGCCGCTGCTCCCGCCCCGGAGCCGGATCCCGGCCACGACCGGAGCGGCCTGTCGGGTGCTGATCGTGGTCGCCAACGGCGACAGACCCTTGCGGAGTACCTGCTTGCCGGCGATCTTGGTGTGTCCGAAACCGGCGCCCTGCTTGGCATGCCCGAACACCGGCCGC
>NZ_JBKECZ010000082.1:0-3357 GCF_047975165.1 Mycobacterium sp. | reverse complement strand
TCCGGCATCACTTAATGTGATCTTGTAGATTCTATCTACGTGTGTTTCTTTAACTTTAGATGAGATGTAAGTTTTGATTGAGTCATTAAGGACTTCTTTAGTTGCTTCCCTTGCTAATTCAGCTCTATGTTCTGCTTCTTCTTTGTCTCTTCTTCTCTCTTCTTCACTTATAGTCAGTCTCTCTTCGTATGAAGATTCCTTTTTCTCTGCTTTATGAGCTAACTTCTCTCTTTCCTTTTTAAGGACTGAGTTGATCTTCTCTTGCATTTCTTTTTGTGTGTAAGTTTTTTCTGCAGGTTCTACAACTGGTTGTGAAACTTCTTGAGTTTCTTCTACTATTTCTTCAGTAGATAAATTATCTTGGTTGTTATTTTCTAACATTATTTTCTCCTTTGAGTGTGCTGTTAAGCTTAGATTTTAAATGCGCGGTAAAAGTAAATCTATAAAACTTTTAACACATATATTATACCAAATTTTTGGAACAAAAAAAGAGTATGACTACTCATACTCTAAAATGTGGATATTTATTTTTTTAATAGAATTTCGATTGCATCTATTATCAATTGCGATCTTAAATTATTTGCGTTGTTAGTTGATTTAAAAGAAATTTCCTGTCAATCCTGAGACAAAATTTCTTTAATTTTCTTTTTGTATTTGTTATCCAGTATCACACCATAACCCCTATTGTGTGGAAGATCATCAAATCTTTTATAAGCTTTAATATTGTGAAAAGTTGTAGAAGGTAAATAAATATCACATTTATCTAGTTTATCAATATTTCTATTAGATGATGAATCTCCGCCTCTGGATAGAGAGTAGACCTTTAGAAAATCTGATTTAGGCGGTTTAACTTCGATCGCTTTAACTTTCTTAGATTCCAATCTAGTTCAAATTTGAAAAATTGAATTTACCTTAACTTTGGTACCATCAGGATATATAAAATTATTATCTTCAATTTCAAATTCTTTAGCCAACTTAAATCCCTTTACCCTTGTTGCAGGCGTTCCCTTACCATTACTATTGAAAAGTGGGGGTAAAACAAAAGCTACGAAATCAGCAAATTTAGCAGAATGATTAATAAACCTCAATGCTAAATTACCTCTCAATCCAAACGGAGGATTACCTATTATAATAGTCTTTTTGTTAATATTGAAATCAAAGTAATCCATTTTCTTTATAGATTTAATTTGAGGTTCTATATCTAATCCTATTTTTTTATATCCTTTAGGGAATGATTCAAAAAATGCACCACTACCTGCAGATGGTTCCAAAAATGTATATTCTTTTAGGTCAATTTTATAATTCTTAGTTATAAAATTGATTGTTAAATCAATCAATCTTTTCGCTTCGGAAATTGGGGTAAAGAATTGATCGTTCATTTTATACATTTCCATTTTTGAAATATCCAATTCATATTTATAATCTAATAATCTATTGATTTCATTAAAGTATTGATGTGGTATTTCTTTTTTTAATTCTCATCTTTTAATTGTTCCAATATGTAAATTTAAATTTTCCATCATTTCATTTCTTAACGAAACATTAGGCAAAATTTCTTTTTCGTATATTTTAAATAATTCTCTTTTGTTCATTTCTACTCCTTTTATAACTTAATTTTTATGGGTTTTGATTATATTTATTATGAACATAATATACAGATCTGTCCTTCTACCGACACACTCTCCACCCCACACTTAGCACAGGAATAGAATCCCTTCTTAGGTGGCTGCATCTTCACGGTATCCTTCATACTCTCCAATAAGAACTTCATTGTATTTAACACATATCTTATCATATGTTGATAGTAGATACTCTATTGTGTTCTCAATGTTATCCATCATCTTAGCCCTTGGGATTATCTTGATTGACTTATCAAGTTCTAATGCTGATTTGTTGTCTATTTTAAGAAACTCTAATCCTGACTTCTTTCATTTATAGATAAGCATGTACTCATCAGTCTTAACTAGAACTTCTATTATATTTGTGTAGTAGTGGGTAAGGGCTACGTATAGCACCTTCCCCCCCACTCTCCTTTTCAATCTTGATATTAGATCATTACTTACCATTGCCATTGTCTATCTCCTTTAAGAGTTTTGTTAACTCTTGTTTTCAATTTGTATCATCAACTCAGATTGCTTTTCCATCATATCATTCATTGATTCTTCTTATTCACTCATATTGGTTGGGTCTGGGTTTGGCTGGATGTACTTTGATCTCTATAGCAAAGAACTTTCCTTTATAACACCCGAACCCATCTGGGAACCCTTGCAGTGAATATGATGTTCCCATATATTTAACAAATAGTGCACCCTTCTTTTTAAGGTATGCTTCTATTAGATTGGTAAGGTTGGTTTCTTTTACTCCCATCCGTAAGAACCTTCTACGTGAATCTTATATCAGAAGTCATATTCAAAGTCTTCATCTCAGTAATTACCAATCACCTTTTGGGAGAAGGGACGATAGAACTCTCAGTCCATATCTTTTGCAGCTTGAACTAATTTTTTCTCTGTATTCATATCTACTATTACTTCACAATTTCTTCTCATTACTCCACCCCCAACTCCAAATCAATGGAGTCTTTATTTTTCTCATAACATTCTTTACAATAGATACTATTGAAGTTTCCTAACTCAACACCAATGTGTTCTTCTGTGTAATGTCCTTTACACTTAACACAATAGTATAGTTCTTCTTTAGGCACTTTTCTTTAACTCCTTGATCTCTTGTTTGATTTTCTTAATCTTTTCTTTTGCAGCATCAACATCTTTATCATAGATTTTAGATGCTCTATAGAACTCTAATGGTTCTTTTCATTTTATTTCTTTGAATGCTTGTCTGATCTTTTCTAGTTCTTCTCTTGCATACTCTAATCTGATCTCTGCATTTAATACTTCTTTACTTTTCATTATTGTTCTCCTTTAGAATGATTCTCATTCTTCAAATGTTGGTTCTTCTGTTCTATCATATGTTATTCCCATATAATCTTGCGTATAGAACTCTGATTTACATTCTGCTCCATCTATGGTATGGATTATCTCTAATCTCTTACCATTGATCAATTGTGCATTAAGCACATTTTTAATGTGTATTGGTGTACCACTCTTAGAATATATTATTATTCATTCAGTGTTAAATGTTTCTGCACCTGTGTATGTTATTCCCCACATTATTCTTGCTCCTTTAGTTTCTTTACTTGCTCAAGAGTGTATTCCCACATCTCTAACATTTCTCTTCTAACATCAAACTCTGGTAGTGTCATACGTGGGGCACTGGGTATTACAAGATTTAATCTGGTAGTTTCTAAGTCATATATTGCAGCAACCATTAAAGAGTTTCTTAATTTATTAATTTTATTTT
>NZ_JBKECZ010000081.1:0-2787 GCF_047975165.1 Mycobacterium sp. | reverse complement strand
GGTCTCGGTGAAACGTTGGGCCAGTGCCGGTGTGCACAGTTCCCGACAGTCAATCCTTGACGACAGCCGCGAGGCAGCTGCTGCCGAACGGGATAGTACGTCCGGCCTCGATTTGCCTCGCCTCCCGATCAAGTATGCGATCTACCAATCGAGCTGAAAAGCCCTCGCGCACATGGTCGGCTGTCTGTTCCTCGGTGTAGTTTGCGCGCCGCAATCCCAGCCAACTCGGCACAGTCCGGAACGCAAATACCGGAGGTGGTAACGGAGAAAAGAGGTAAGTGGCGAATTCTGTCCTGAATTCCTGGCTAAACGCCGCGCGCTCCAGCGTGCGCCGAGTGTAGCGACGAAAATGACCAGCTACATCGTCGTCTGTCGAGTGCAGAAAGCTGTACGCCGACACCGTTAGAAACAGGTGGCCCCCTGGCCGCAACAACGTATGGATTCGACGCAGGGCGCCCGCCGCATCCTCGATGTGCTCTAGGAGGGCGCTGAATAATCGGCGCGCCTCCTCGGAATATAGGCCTGAACTGAGGAAATAGCTTCGTGCAGGGTGTGGAGCGGGCGGATCGGGAACTGCTGGACGCGGAGGCGCTGGTCGGTCATCTGGTGGCTGAGGGCAGCATGTTCGCGTTCCTGGCTGCCCATCGCCAGGATCTGTTCTGTGACAAGGAGTTCGAGGACCTGTTCCCCTCGGGGCGAGGGCGGCCGTCGATCCCGGCGTCGGTGATGGCCGCGATCCTGGTGCTGCAGACCCTGCATGATCTGTCCGATCGGGAGACCGCCGAGGCGGCCCGGTGTGACCTGCGCTGGAAGGTCGCGACCGGGATGGCATTGGACGACAACGGATTCGACCCGTCCACACTGGTGTACTGGCGTAAGCGACTAGGAGCCTGGGTCAGTAACACGCCTGGCGGGGTGCTCGGCTGATCGGCGGTGACACGCGATGTTGGGGTGTGTCTGATGATGTCGATAGTGGTCGGTTGTTCGAGGTAGATTCCGAGCAGCGGGTGGATTCGCATTCTTTGGTGCCGAGGCTGCCGGTGGACAAGACGTTTCGGATGTTCGACCCGGATCAGGGGTTGTTGTTGCCGCCATCGCTGGATGACTGGCTACCGGCCGATCATCTGGTCCGATTCGTCGCCGACCTCGTCGATGAGCACCTGGATCTGTCGCGTATCACCGCGGCCTATACCGAGGGTCGTGGTGGGCCACCTAATGACCCGCGGTTGATGGTGCGGATTCTGCTGTATGGCTACACCACCGGAGTTCGCTCGTCACGCAAGGTTGAGGCCGCCTGCGTCGATGTGGTCGCGTTTCGGTGGCTGGCTGCAGGTAGCGCCCCGGATTATCGGGCTATCGCCCGGTTCTGCAAACGCCACCTGTCAGCCCTGGGGCATCTGTTCGTCCAAGCGTTGGCATTGTGCCAAGCCGCCGGCATGGCCAGCCTGGGCCAGGTCGCACTCGATGGCACCAAGGTGCGGGCCAACGCCTCCAAACGCAAGGCGATGAGTTACGCGCGGATGAGCGAGAAGGAGAAGGTTCTTGCCGGCGAGGTCTCAGCGCTGCTGGCCGAGGCCGAGCGCATCGACAAGGACGAGGACAAGAAGTTCAGCAAGAACCGGCGCGGCGATGAATTGCCCGCAGAGCTGGCCCGCCGCGAAACCCGGTTGGAAAGGATCCGCGAAGCCAAGGCCGCTCTGGAAGAAGAAGCCCGTGCGCGGGCCCGTGAGCAGGCTGAGGCCAAAGCCCGCGAACGCGGCGATGATGACGACACCACTGCCGCCACAGGCGCGGCTGCCGCCGAGGCGGCCACCCCGAAACCAAAAGCGCAACGCAATTTCACCGACCCAGACTCCAAGATCATGCTCAGCGGCGATGGGGCGTTCCACCAGTGCTACAACGCCCAAGCCGTCGTCGATGCCGACCACCAGGTGATCGTGGCTACCGAGGTGAACACCAACGCCTCCGATGTCGCCAACTTGATGCCGTTGACCGAGCAAGTCGCTACCAACACCGGGCAGGTACCCGCTCAGGTCCTTGCCGATGCCGGGTACTGCTGGGCTGACAACCTCGATCGCGCCGCCGAATACACTGCCACGTGCGGCACCGAGTTCTTCGTCGCCGTCGGCCGTACGCGTCGCGGTGACCCGCCGCCGGTCGCCACGCGTGGCCGGATCCCCGAGTCGGCCACCGCCAAGCAACGCATGGCCCGCAAGCTCACCACCAAGACCGGCCACAAGGTCTACGCCCGACGCAAGGCCATCGTCGAACCCGTCTTCGGCCAGGTGGCCACCCTGCAAAACGCCAACCACCTACTGCTGCGGGGGTTCGAGCAGGCCCGCGGTGAATGACTACTGCTGGCCGCCTGCCACAACCTGCGCAAACTCCACGGCCACATCGGAGTGCACGGCCTGGCCGGGCTCACCGCCAGCTGAGCGGCCAGCGGCCTGAACGCCGCAACCGTGAGTTCACGACGTCGAGTGTGCATCCAGGGCGCCAACACGCCGACGGTCACCGCCCTCAGCGCACCCTCGAACCGACCATATTCCACAACGCCGCTAGACCCACACAAAAATCTTACTGACCCAGGCTCCTAGCCGGGATTACCGCCGCCCTGGCGGTGGGCTCGACCAATCACGACCTCGACGCCCTGCAAGCCAGCAAGTCCGGCGACCACCGCGCCAGGCCCACCACCAATGTAGATGGTGGCGAACACGGTGGGCAGGTAGTCGAGATGATCTCGCGCCGCGCCGAAATGCCCACCGACAACCAACCGCTGCCGTCTCT
>NZ_JBKECZ010000080.1:0-26777 GCF_047975165.1 Mycobacterium sp. | reverse complement strand
ATCGAGCCACCGCCGATCTCGTTGCCGTTGCAGACGATGTCGTAGGCGTAGGCCAGCGCCGATCCCGGATCGGTGTCGATGGTGTCGATCGACTCCGGCTTCGGCGAGGTGAACGCGTGGTGCACCGCCGTCCAGGCGCCCTCCCCCACGGCCACATCGCCGGCGGCGACGGCGTCCGAGCTGGGCTCGAACAGCGGGGCGTCGACCACCCACAGCAGCGACCAGGTGTCGGGGTCGATGAGTTCAAGCCGCTTGGCGATCTCGTTGCGCACAGCACCGAGCAGCGACTGGGACGCCTTGCGGGCGCCCGCGGCGAAGAAGATGCAGTCGCCGGGGTTGGCACCCACGCGGTCGGCCAGTCCGGCCCGCTCGGCATCGGTGATGTTCTTGGCCACCGGGCCGCCGAGTTCGCCGTCCTCGCTGATGGTGACATAGGCCAGGCCTTTGGCCCCGCGCTGCTTGGCCCATTCCTGCCAGGCATCGAAGGTCCGCCGCGGCTGGCTGGCACCGCCAGGCATCACCACGGCACCGACGTACGGTGCTTGGAAGACCCGGAAGGTGGTGTCGGTGAAGAAGTCGGTCAGTTCGGACAGCGGCAGTCCGAAGCGCAGATCGGGCTTGTCCGAGCCGTAGGTGTCCATGGCCTCGGCGTAGGTCAGGCGCGGCAGCGGCAGGGTCAGCTGGTGGCCCTTCAACGCCCACAGCGCCGACACCACCGCCTCACCGACCTCGATCACGTCCTCCTGATCGACGAAGCTCATTTCGATATCCAGCTGGGTGAACTCCGGCTGGCGGTCGGCGCGGAAGTCCTCGTCGCGGTAGCAGCGGGCGATCTGGTAGTAGCGCTCCATGCCGGCCACCATCAGCAACTGCTTGAACAGCTGCGGGCTCTGCGGCAGCGCGTAGAAGGTCCCCGGCCGCAGGCGGGCGGGCACCAGGAAGTCGCGCGCGCCTTCCGGCGTGGATCGGGTGATCGTCGGCGTCTCGATCTCGACGAAACCGTGGCGCGCGAGCACCTCGCGGGCCGCCGCGTTCACCTGCGAGCGCAGCCGGATCGCCGCGGCCGGGCCGTCCCGGCGCAGATCGAGGTAGCGGTACTTCAGCCGCAGTTCCTCACCGGCCGGCTCGTCGAGCTGGAAGGGCAGCGGTGCGCAGTCGCCGAGCACGGTCAGCGAGGTGGCGTTGACCTCGATGCCGCCGGTGGCGATCTCCGGGTTGTCGTTGCCCTCCGGGCGGATCTCGACGACCCCGGACACCGCCACGCAGAACTCCGCCCGCAGCCGATGGGCCTGGGCGAGCACCTCGGGTTCCCGGAACACCACCTGGGCAACACCGGAGACATCCCGCAGATCGATGAAGATGACGCCGCCGTGGTCGCGCCGGCGCGCCACCCAGCCGGCCAGCGTCACCTGCTGGGAGGCGTCGCTTTCCCGTAGCGAACCGGCGGCGTGGCTGCGCAGCACAAGTGTCCCCTTTACCTGGAGCAAACGACTGCCCAGTTTAGAGGGCCGGTGCGCTCGTCTTCTCGACCCGGTAGGTTTGCCGCATAGCAACCGGAATCGCACTCGTGGGTCCCGGCGCCGTCGGGACGACGGTGGCCGCGCTGCTCTACGCGGCCGGCCACCGGGTCCAGGTGTGCGGTCGGACCCCGCGTGAGCACATCGAGCTGCGCCCGGACGGCGGCGATCCCATCGTGGTACCGGGTCCGGTTCGAACCGATCCCGGGTCGGTGACCGGCCCCGTCGAATCGGTGGTGCTGGCGGTCAAAGCAACCCAGAACGATGCCGCCCGCGGATGGCTGCACCGGCTGTGCGACGAGCGCACCCGGGTGATCGTCCTGCAGAACGGCGTCGAGCAGATCGAACGGGTGCAGCCGCTGTGCCCGTCGTCCACCGTCATCGCCGCCAGCGTGTGGTTCGCGGCGGAGACCCAACCGCAGGGGTGGGTGCGGCTGCGCGGTGAGGCCGCACTGGTGCTGCCCGCCGGGGCCGCGGCCGAGGAATTCGCGGAGTTGCTGCGCGACTGCGGTGCTCAGGTGACCTGCGACCCCGATTTCGCCACGGTCAACTGGCGCAAGCTGGTGCTCAACGCGGTAGCAGGGCTGATGGCGCTGACAGGGCGGCGCTCGGGGATGTTCCGTCGCGACGACGTGGCCGCGCTGGCACGCCGCTATATCGCCGAATGCGTTGCGGTGGCGCGCGCCGAGGGCGCCCACCTGGGCGAGGAGCTGACCGGGGAGTTGCTGGAACTCTTCCGGACAGCACCCGAAGACATGGGAACCTCCATGCTGGCCGATCGGGAGGCGCACCGGCAGCTGGAGTGGGACGTGCGCAACGCCGTGATCATCCGCAAAGGCAGGGCACACGGGCTCGCCACCCCGATCAGCGACGTGCTGGTGCCGCTGCTGGCGGCGGCGAGCGAAGGCCCGGGATAGGCTGGTTCAGCGCGGTCGCCAGTGGACCGGCCAGGAATAGATTGGACGCTAACGATGACCTTTAACGAGGGCATGCAAATCGACACCAGTGCGGCATCGTCGTCGAGAGGCGGCGGGATGGGACGCATCGCCATCGGCGGTGGCGTAGGGGGGCTGCTCATCGTGGTCGTCGCGCTACTGCTAGGCGTCGACCCCGGCGGGATCGTCAGCCAGCAACCGATCGATTCCACCGCCGAAGTGGCCCCCGGATTCGACCTGAACAGCTGCAAGACGGGGGCCGATGCCAACCGGTACGTCCAGTGCCGCGTGGTGGCCACCAGCAACTCCCTGGACGCGGTGTGGCAGCAGCTGATGCCCGGCTACACCCGCCCGGGTCTGCGGTTGTTCAGCGGCCAGGTGAGCACGGGTTGCGGGCCGGCCAGCAGCGAAGTCGGGCCGTTCTACTGCCCGGTGGACCGGACCGCCTACTTCGACACTGACTTCTTCTCGGTGCTGGTGGACCGATTCGGTTCCAGCGGAGGTCCGTTCGCCGAGGAATACGTGGTGGCCCATGAATACGGCCACCACATGCAGAACCTGCTGGGGACACTCGGCGGCGCCACCGCCGGAGCGCAGGGCGCGCGGGGCAGTGGGGTGCGCACCGAGTTGCAGGCCGACTGCTTCGCCGGCGTATGGGCGCACTACGCGTCAGCGGTCAAGCAGCAGAGCACCGGCGCGCCGTTCCTGGAGCCGTTGAGCGACCAGGATATCCAGGATGCGCTGTCGGCGGCAGCGTCGGTCGGCGACGACCGCATCCAGCAGCAGGTCACCGGTCAGGTCAACCCCGAGTCCTGGACGCACGGCTCGTCGACGCAGCGGCAGAAGTGGTTCGCTGTCGGCTATCAGAGTGGTGACCCCAACAAATGCGACACCTTCGCCGCCGGGGATCTGGGTTAGTCACCCGCCAGAATCGCCTGCAGCCGGGCACGGCCCGGGGCGTCCAGCGGCAACTGCGGTGCCCGCGGGTCTCCGGCCGGGAACCCCAGCAGGTCCAGCCCGGCTTTCACGGTGGTGGGCAATCCCCCGGCGACGATGAACTCCAGTAGCGGCTTGAGGTCGTCGTAGCGGCTCCGGGCGGTGTCCAGATGTCCGGCGCGGACCGCGTCGTACAGATCGATGCACTGCTGGGGGCGCAGATTGGGTGCGGCCGTGCACCATCCGGCGGCACCGGCCTTGAGAGCGTCGAGCACCAGCGGGTTGCTGCCGTTGTAGAAGGGCAGCGTCCCGCCGGAGAGTTCGCTGATGCGACGCATTCTGCCCAGGTCGCCGGTGGATTCCTTGACCATTGTCACGTTGTCGATGTCGCCGAACATGGTGACCAGCAGTTCCGGACTCATATCCGCGCCGCTGGTGGCCGGATTGTTGTAGGCCATGATGGGGACGTCGATCGACTCCCCGACGCTGCGGTAGTGCCCGAGGATCTCGCGGTCGCTCAGCTTCCAGTAGGACACCGGCAGGACCATCACCGCGCCGGCGCCCGCGTGCTGCGCGTACTGGGCTCGTCGAACGGTGTTGGCGGTGGTCACGTCCGAGACCCCCACCACTACCGGCACCCGCCCGTCGACCGCGGCGATGGTGGTGTCGACGACGGTGTCGAACTCCGCTTCGTCGACATAGGCCAACTCGCCGGTACTGCCCAGCGGCGCGATGGCGTGCACGCCCGAGGACACCAGCCGCGTCACCAGCGCGGCCAGCCGCCCGGTGTCTACCCCGCCGCTGCCACCGGCTGCGCGGAAGGGCGTGACCGGGTAGGCGACGATGCCGTGAATGCGCGGTCCGGACACGCGAAGACTCCTCGAATCAGGTTGACCTGCAACGGGTCAGCGATGAATGGCATCGGGGTGGCGCGCCAGCGCGCGGCGGGAATAATAGGCGAAGTTCGCCCGGCTGCGGGCCGGGGTCAGCGTCCAGTCGTGGGCTTCCCGCGCCAATTCGGCGGGCAGCTGCTTGACCTCGCCGGCGGCCATCGCGGCCAGTTGCAGCTTGGCGGCACGCTCGATGAGGACTGCCAGTGAGCATGCCTCCTCAACGCTGGCACCCGCCACGACGTGTCCGTGGTGCGCCAGCAGGACGGCCTTGTTGTCTCCCAGCGCGGCGGCGATGATCTCCCCCTCCTCGTTGCCCACCGGCACACCCGGCCACGTGGCCAGAAAAGCACAGTCGTCGTAGAGCGGCGTGGTGTCCATGTGCGAGACAATCAACGGCACCTCCAACATCGACAGCGCGGCCACATGGAAGGGATGTGTGTGCACAATGCACCGCACATCCGGCCTGGCACGGTAGATCCAGCTGTGAAAGCGGTTCGCGGGATTGACGGTTCCCGAGCCCTCGATGACGTTGAGGTCCTCGTCGACCACCAGCAGGTTGTCCTCGGTGATTTCGTCGAAACCCAGGCCGAGCCGCTGGGTGTAGTAGGTGGCCGGATCCTCGGCCCGGGCCGTGATCTGCCCGGCCAATCCCGAGTCGTGGCCCGCGTCGAACAGTGCCCGGCAGGTCAGCGCGATTTTCTGGCGCGTGCTCAACGTCGAGTCCTCGCTTTGGGCATCGAGTCGCTGTTGGGCCCGAGCCATCAGGTCGGATTTCGAATCGTTGAAAGTCGTTGCCATCGGTTCCCCGAATCCTGAATATGTGGCACATTGAGAGCAATAGGTTCAGAAATTCTACTATAGGAAACTATTGACTCGATAGGAAACTTCTGCGGGGCAGGGAATTCGGGAAATTGGCCGCGCAAGATATTTCGTGTCACGCAGCAGTAGGAGACCAACTAATGGTGACGCCCCGACTTCGCGCCGTACGCAAGCAGCGCGGCCTTACCCTCACCGAGCTGGCCGGACAGACCGGCCTGACCAAGGGCTACCTGTCCAAGGTCGAGCGCGGTCACAGCACGCCCTCGATCGCGGTGGCCCTCAAGGTCGCCAGGGTGCTCAGCGTCGACATCGGACACCTGTTCTGCGAAAGTGCCGTCGAGGAGAACCTCGCCGTCGACCGCACCCCCGACCAATCCGCCCCGGTGGAGCGCTATCGCGCATTGGCGACCGCCATGTCGGGCAAGTCCATGGCACCGTTCGTGGTTCGGCCCACCGCCGGCGCCGCCGACGATCCACGTCCCGATCACGCCGGCCAGGAGTTCGTCTTCGTGCACGCGGGCGCGGTCGAGTTGGAGTACGGCGATCGCAGGATCGAGCTGGCGACGGGCGAGAGCGCCTATTTCGACGCGTCCATCGCCCACAGATTGCGCGCGATCGGCGTCGAGCCCACTGAGATCGTCGTCGTCACCCACACCGGACCCGCCGAGGGCTACCCCTTACCCACCTCGGTTCGACAAGCCACCCGGCAATGACGGGGCCTGGGGCCTGGGGCCTGGGGCCTGGGGCCTGGGGCCTGGGGCCTGGGGCCCCGGGCTACCAGGGCCGCGTAGAGCAGGTCACACCGGTGGTTGCGGTCTGGGCGACCACCGGCTGACCGTCGACGGCTATCTCGCACTGGAGCTCGGGTATCCCCGAACCGCAGTTCGGCCAGTGGCAGCCGCCGCTTGCGCTGACGTAGGCCCACTGGTTCGGATCGGTCAGCGTGACGGTGTAGACCAAGGGCTCCCCGGCGCTGAAGGCCGTCGGCACGGTGGTCAGGAATTCCGCGGAATTCGCGTTGAAGTCCGCTTGACTGGCCGGATCGCTGATGATGTACCGCACGCTGCCCGTCAGCTCCCCGGTAGCGGTGACGGTGTAGGTCACCGTATGCACGGCCGGGTCCGCACCTGCGGTTGCCGGCCCGGCCACCACCCAGAAGAGCAGAGCGGCCGCACACGCCGCCCGCCGGACGGTGCTCGCCAGGTTCTTCACCCTTGACATATCGGAAACGCTACGGGGTTCGTTACCGCAGCCGCGAAACCACCTCGTCTACAACCGAGTCGATGGCCACCGACACCTGGTCGCCGGTGCCGAGGTCCTTGACCGCGATGTTGCCGGCGTCGATATCGCGGTCCCCCGCGATCAGTGCCAACCCGGCCCCGGACCGGTCCGCGGCACGCATCGCGCCTTTGAGCCCGCGATCACCGTATGCCAGGTCCACCCGCACACCGGCGGCGCGCAACTGCCCCGCCAGAACCGCCAACCCGAGTTTGGCCGCCGCGCCGAGCGGAACTCCGAACACCTCACAACGCGCCGGGTCACCAACGCTCCGGCCTTCCGCACGCAGCGCCAGCATCGTCCGGTCCACACCGAGCCCATAGCCGACGCCGGACAGGTCCTGTCCGCCCAGCCGGCGCATCAGTCCGTCATAGCGTCCGCCGCCGCCGATACCGGACTGGGCACCCAGCCCGTCGTGGACGAACTCGAAGGTGGTCTTGGTGTAGTAGTCGAGTCCACGCACCATCCGCGGGTTGACCACATAGGGCACCCCGAGCGCGTCCAGGTGAGCCAGCACAGTGTCGAAATGCGCCCTGGCGGCATCGGAAAGGTGGTCGAGCATCACCGGCGCAGCGTCCGTCATCGCGCGAACCTCGGGGCGCTTGTCATCGAGCACCCGCAACGGGTTGAGCTGTGCGCGGGTGCGGGTCTCGTCGTCCAGTGGGAGCCCGAACAGAAACTCCTGCAAAAGTTCCCGGTATTGCGGCCGGCAGCTGTCATCACCCAGCGAGGTGATCTCCAGCCGAAAGCCGTCCAGGCCCAGGGACCGGAATCCGGCATCGGCGGTCGCGATCACCTCGGCGTCCAGGGCCGGGTCGTCGACACCGATCGCCTCGACACCGACCTGCTGGAGTTGCCGATACCGGCCGGCCTGGGGACGCTCGTAGCGGAAGAAGGGGCCCGCATAGGACAGCTTCACCGGCAGCCCGCCGCGGTCCAGGCCGTGTTCGATCACCGCGCGCACCACGCCGGCGGTGCCCTCCGGACGTAACGTCACCGAGCGGTCGCCCCGATCTGCGAAGGTGTACATCTCCTTGGACACCACATCGGTCGACTCGCCGACGCCCCGCGCGAACAGCGCGGTGTCCTCGAAGATCGGCAGTTCCATGTGCCCGTACCCGGCGGTCCGCGCCGCCCCGAGCAGCCCGTCGCGCACAGCCAGGAATTGCGCGGAGTCCGGCGGAAAGTAGTCCGGCACACCCTTGGGCGCGGCGAATCCCGTCATGGGCTCAGCCCTTCCAGGAACGGGTTGAGGCGGCGTTCTGCGCCGATGGTGGTGGCATCGCCATGGCCGGGTAATACCACGGTCTTGTCGTCGAGGACCAGCAATTTGTCGGCGATCGAGCGCAGCAGGTCCCGGCCGCTGCCGCCGAACAGGTCGGTGCGGCCGATCGACCGCTCGAACAGGGTGTCGCCGGTGAACACCGCATCCTCGTCGGCCGCGGTGGCCTGCGGAACCCGGAAACACACCGATCCCCGGGTGTGCCCCGGGGTGTGGTCGACGTACAGGCAGATACCACCGAGATCGATCTTGTCCCCGTCGCGGTCCAGCTCGACGACCTGCCTGGGCTCGCGGAAGAAGGCCCCGGCAAACACCTGCGCCACCCTCGGCCCCAGCCCGTAGATCGGGTCTGTGAGCATGAACCGGTCCTCGGGGTGGATGAACGTGGGGCAGCCGAAGGTATCGGAGACCTTCTGCGCGGACCACATGTGATCGATGTGGCCGTGGGTGATCAACACCGCGGCCGGGGTCAGCCGATTCTGGTCGAGGATGCGCCGCAGCTGCCCGAACGCACGCTGGCCGGGGTCGACGACGACGGCGTCGGCACCCGGCCCCGGCGCCACCACGTAGCAATTGCACTGCAGCATCCCGGCGGGAAATCCGGAAATCAACACGGTGACCAGTTTTCCATGCCGGCCGGGGAGCCATCGCGGGCGTCGTCCGGGGCGGCATGGAAAGATGGCCGCCGTGCCAACCAATGAGCAGCGACGTGCGACCGGTAAGCGGAAACTTCAGCGGCAGTTGGAACGCCGCGCCAAGAGGGAAAAGCAGCAACGGAACCTGATCATCGCCGGCGTGTCCATTGCGGTGATCGCCGCGATCGTCGGGCTGGTGTTCGTCTTCTCGGGCAACGGCGACGACGACGGGGGAACGCCGTCGGCGTCGACCAGTGCCGCGTCCGACGAGCCGGCTTCCGATCTATCACCGGTGAACCTCGGCGGTGCGGTGCCGATGACCGAGTTCAAGGCACCGGCCAACCTGGGCGCCAACTGCCAGTATCCGGCCGACGTCAACAAGTCCGGCAAGGACGTCAAGCCGCCGCGCACCGGGAAAGTGCCCACCGACCCGGCCCAGGTCAGCGTGAGCATGATGACCGACCAGGGGCCGGTCGGCCTGATGCTGGCCAACGGCAAGGCCCCCTGCACGGTCAACAGCTTCATCAGCCTGGCCACCCAGGGGTACTTCAACGACACCAAGTGCCACCGGCTGACCACGGCGCCGGGGCTGTCAGTGCTGCAATGCGGGGACCCCAAGGGCGACGGCACCGGCGGCCCGGGATACCAGTTCGCCAACGAGTACCCCACCAACCAGTACCCGGCAGGCGACCCCAAGCTCAACGAGCCGGTGATCTACCCGCGCGGCACCCTGGCGATGGCCAATGCCGGACCCGACACCAACAGCAGCCAGTTCTTCATGGTCTACCGGGACTCGGCGCTGCCGCCGGGGTACACCGTCTTCGGCACCATCCAGGACGACGGACTGGCCACCCTGGACAAGATCGCCGCCGCCGGCGTCGCCGGTGGCAGACAGGACGGAACCCCGGCACAATCGGTGACCATCACCTCGGTGCTGCCGGACTGACGCGAGCGCCGGTGGCGCAGAAGTGCGAGTGAACTGCGCCACGGGCGCAGAGTCAACGGCCAGTCACGCCGCCGACGTCACCCGGTAGACGTCGAAGACGCCTTCGACGTTGCGCACCACATTGAGCAGATACCCCAGATGCTTGGGGTCGCCCATTTCGAAGGTGAACCGGCTGATCGCCACCCGGTCGCCGGAGGTGGTGACCGAGGCGGACAGAATGTTCACCTTCTCGTCGGCAAGTACCCGCGTCAGGTCCGAAAGCAGCCGGTGCCGGTCCAGTGCCTCCACTTGAATCGCCACCAGGAACACCGACGACGGCGTCGGCGCCCACTTCACTTCGATGATGCGCTCGGACTGCTGCCGCAGCGCTGTCGCGTTGGTGCAGTCGGTGCGATGCACGCTGACACCGCCACCGCGGGTGACGAAACCCATGATCACATCGCCGGGAACCGGGGTGCAGCACTTGGCCAGCTTCGTCAGGACACCCGGCGCCCCGGGGACCGAGACGCCGACATCCTCGGTGCTTCGCGGGCGCCGGGGCATGGTTGCCGGCGTGGACCGCTCGGCCAGGTCTTCTTCGGCCTGATCGATACCGCCGAGTTCGGCCAGCAGCTGCTGCACCACGTGCCGGGCCGAGACGTGCCCCTCGCCGATCGCGGTGTACATCGCCGATACGTCGCCGTAGTGCAACTCGCGGGCCACCGCCGCCATGGACCCGCCATTGACCAGGCGCTGCAGGGGAAGTCCGCCCCGCCGGACTTCACGGGCCATCGCCTCCATGCCCGCCTCGAGCACTTCTTCCCGTCGTTCCTTGGCGAACCACTGCCGGATCTTGGTCTTGGCTCGGGGCGACACCACGAACTGCTGCCAATCCCGCGTCGGCCCGGCATTGTGCGCCTTGGAGGTGAACACCTCGACGACTTCCCCGTTTTCCAGTTTGCGTTCCAGCGCGACCAGCCGGCCGTTGACCCGGGCGCCGATACAGCGGTGCCCGACCTCGGTGTGCACCGCGTAGGCGAAGTCCACCGGGGTGGAACCGGCGGGCAGGGTGAACACGTCGCCCTTGGGCGAGAACACGAAAATCTCCTTGACGGCGAGGTCGTAGCGCAGCGACTCCAGGAACTCCCCCGGGTCGGCGGCCTCTCGCTGCCAGTCGAGCAGTTGTCGCATCCAGGCCATATCGTCGATCTCGGCCGACGCCGGCGGGTGCGGAACCCCGTTGCGCCCCTTGGCCTCCTTGTAGCGCCAGTGCGCGGCGATACCGGTTTCGGCGGTGCGGTGCATGTCGCGGGTGCGGATCTGCACCTCCAACGGCTTGCCTTCGGGGCCGATGACGGTGGTGTGCAACGACTGGTACACCCCGTACCTGGGCTGGGCGATGTAGTCCTTGAACCGGCCGGCCATCGGCTGCCACAGCGAATGCACCACGCCCACAGCGGCATAGCAGTCGCGGATCTCGTCGCACAGAATACGGACGCCGACCAGGTCGTGGATGTCGTCGAAGTCGCGGCCCTTCACGATCATCTTCTGGTAGATCGACCAGTAGTGCTTGGGGCGGCCTTCCACCGTCGCCTTGATCTTCGACGCATTGAGCGTGTTGGTGATCTCCGTGCGAACCTTGGCCAGGTAGGTGTCCCGCGACGGTGCGCGGCCGGCGACCAGACGGACGATCTCGTCGTACTTCTTCGGATGCAGGATGGCAAACGCCAGATCCTCGAGCTCCCACTTGACGCTGGCCATCCCCAGCCGATGCGCCAGGGGCGCAATGACTTCCAGTGTTTCGCGGGCTTTGCTCGCCTGCTTCTCCGGTGGTAGGAAACGCATCGTGCGCATGTTGTGCAGCCGGTCGGCCACCTTGATCACCAGCACCCGGGGGTCACGGGCCATCGCGGTGATCATCTTCCGGATGGTCTCCCCCTCGGCGGCGCTACCCAGCACGACACGGTCCAGCTTGGTGACGCCGTCGACCAGATGGCCCACCTCCTCGCCGAACTCCTCGGACAGCGCGTCGATGGTGTAGCCGGTGTCCTCGACGGTGTCATGCAGCAGGGCTGCGGCCAAGCTGATGGTGTCCATGCCCAATTCGGCCAGAATGTTGGCGACGGCCAGCGGATGGGTGATGTAGGGGTCGCCGGACTTGCGCAGCTGGGTCGCGTGCCGTTGATCGGCGATGTCGTAGGCGCGCTGCAGGATCGACAGGTCCGCCTTGGGATAGACCTCCCGGTGTACCGCCACCAACGGCTCGAGAACCGGGTTCATCGCACCGCTTCGTGCGGTCATCCGCTTGGCCAGCCGCGCACGGACGCGCCGGGAGGCGCTGCTGGGCTTGACCGACTCGGTCGATGCCTCGGGGATGGGCTCGGTGGCCCCCGACGGGCCGGCAGGCGACGGGTCGGTAGGCGGAGCCGCAGCTTGCAGCGTGCTCTGGTCGTCCGCCACGTCGGTCACCTCCGCCATCGAGAATATCGCGCCAGCAAGCCGCGGGCAGCCCGCTAGCTGCGGCTCAGGCTGTGCACCTGCAGTGGTGCGACGGCATCGCGGCCACCGAGCGCCGTCAACTCCACGACCACCGCGGCGGCGATGACGTCGGCTCCGGCACGTTCGAGCAGTTTCCGGGCGGCACCGAGCGTGCCACCGGTGGCCAGGACGTCGTCGATCACCACAATGCTGCTGCCCGCCAGGTCCAGTCCGCCGGCGGGTATCTCCATGGTGGCGACGCTGTACTCCGTCCGGTAGTCCTCGCTGAGCACCGGCGGCGGAAGCTTGCCGCTCTTGCGGATCGACAGCACACCGACACCCAGTCGGGCGGCGACCGCCGCGGCCAACACAGAGCCCCGTGACTCGATACCGGCCACCAGGTCGGCGCCGGAGGCGAGGCCGGCCAGTGCGTCGGTCACCGCGCCCATTCCCTCGCCGTCGGCCAACAGCGGTGTGAGATCCCTGAACGCGACGCCCGGCACCGGGAAGCCGGCCACCGTCCGGGTCAGCGACGCGATCATGTCGGCAACCTCGACACCGGTGCGCCGGCTCCTCACTGGGTCAACGCCCAACGATCCATGTTCCAGCCGGCCCCCCACCGGGTGGGATTCGCACTCACCCCGAACATCTTCTTGGGCATCAACAATGTCCGTTGCTGCCGGTACAGGGGAAGCGTCGGCACGTCGCCCCAGAGCACCGGCGCCGCCTCGGCCAGCAGTCTGGCATGCTCGGCCGGGTTCGCCGAAACCGCAAGCGCATCGATTATTCCGTCGATCTGCGGATTCGCGTAGCCCGAAAGATCATTTCCGTTGCCGCCGTGCAGGTCATAGGCATCCATCGCCGAGGAACCCGTGGAACCGCTGCCGGAGGCGCCGCCGGTGGAGGCGAGCAGCACGTCGATCTTCCCGTTCCGCAACGCCTGTGGTCCGGGTACGTCGAGAATCACATCCGATACCGAGATCCCGGCGGGTGCGCAGGCGTCGGCGATCATCCCGACGGTGGCGGCCAGCCGCGCGTTGGGCCCCCGGTAGCCGATCTTCACCGCCAGCGGCGCACCGCCGAGCGCTTCTGCGGCCGCAGCGGGGTCCGCGGCGTTATAGGGGGCTGCCTCTGCGATGCCGTCAACGGCGGAGACCGCGTCGTCGGCCGCCGGGTTCAGCCGCGAATTGGCGATTCCCACCCCGACGTCGCCGGCGATCCTGTCCCGAGGCGTGCACAGGGCCACCGCCCGGCGGGCTTCCGCCTGGGCAAGCGCGCCGCGGGCGGCGAAGATCAACTGCTCGATCCCGCCCGCCGGCGCGTCGATACGTTCGTAGCCGTCCGGCGTTGCCAGCGCCCCCGACGATCCGGTTGCCACGTCGACCACGTCGACCCGGCGCTTGTTGACCCGATCCTGAATATCGCCGCCCTGCGGCCACACGGTGACCCTCTTGGTGAGCGGTGCGGCGCCCCACCAACGATCGTTGGCCACCAGCACCACCGCGCCGCCGTCCAGGACAGACCCGATCTTGTACGGGCCCGATGACGGGAACCGTTTGAGATCAACGCCCGGCTTGAGGTCCCATGTCGAATTCCAGAGTCGCGCAACCTGTTCCACGATCGCGATATCGTTGTTCTGCAGCGCGTCGGTGATATCGGCGCCCAGCGCCTCGGAGATGACGTGCGAGGGCATCATCGTTGTCGCGGTGAACAACTGGGCGTAGTCGACAACACCGCGGTTCGGGGCGAACGACACCCGCGCCTTCTTCTGGCCCGGCGCGCATTCGATGCCGGCGATGTCGATGTACCCGGCCAGGGAAGCGGCCTCGAATCCGCCGAACCGCCCCGACTGGGCCGCCCAGGCCAGCACCAGGTCGTCGCAGGTGACCGGCTTGCCGTCGGAATACACGGCGTTGTCGGCGATCTGGTAGTCGAGCACCAACGGTGCACCGCCCACTACCGAGACAGTGCCGAAGTCATGATCGGCGACCACCTGCCCGTCGGGCCCGTGATAGCCGAAGCCGGAGAGCGTGCGCGCGAAGGCCTGCGCACCTGCCGACGCCGCGCCGACGGTGGTGTTCGTGTTGTACGTCGGCAACGCGCCGTCGACGACGTAGTCGATCTGGCGGGCCACACCGCCCGAGCACGCCGACAGCGCCGGCGCCGCCAGCGCCGCGGCAATACCGATTGCCCCCACGGCTTTTCGCCATCGAAATCCAGTGGTCATGCGGCTACCGCTTGCCCACGTTCCGCTTGCCGGCGGTCCGCTTGCCGGTGGGACGCACCGGCCGTGCCCCCGGCGCCGGTTTGTTCGTCACCGCAGGCTTGCCGGGCGCTGTCGCGGGGTCGGGTGCCGCCAGGGTGCTCTCCCCCGATCGCGCCGGCGAGTCGGATTCGGAGTCGGCTTCGGTGCCGGATTCGGCTTCGGGGTCCGGATTTTCGGTTTCCCGGGCACCCGCCGCCCGGTCCGGCGTCTGCTCCGCGCCGCCCGCCGCACCCCGCCGCCGCATGACGCGCCGGGTATGTGTGCGCACCAGTTCGGTGCGTTCGCGCAACGTCACCAGCAGTGGAGTGGCGAAGAAGATCGACGAGTAGGTGCCGACGATGATGCCGATCAACTGAACCAGCGCCAGGTCCTTGAGCGTGCCCACACCCAGCAGCCACACCGCCACCACCATCAGCGACAACACCGGCAGCACCGAAATCAGGCTGGTGTTGATCGAGCGCATAAAAGTCTGGTTGACCGCCAGATTGGCCTGCTCGGCGAACGTTCGCCGGGTGGTGTGCTCGAAGCCGTGGGTGTTCTCCTCGACCTTGTCGAACACGATGACGGTGTCGTAGAGCGAGAAACCCAGGATCGTCAGCAGGCCGATGACCGTGGCCGGAGTGACTTCGAAACCGACCAGCGCATACACGCCCGCGGTCACCGTGAGGTCGAAGATCATCGCCGCGATCGCCGATACGGTCATGTAGCGCTCATAGCGGATGGTGATGTAGACCGCCACCAGCGCCAGAAACACGACCAGGGCGATGACCGCCTTCTTGGTGATCTGGCCACCCCAGGTGGACGAGACGGCCGCGTCGCTGATCGCGCTCTTGCTGGGTTCCCCGTCGGCCCCCTTGGGCGCCAGCGTGTCGAACAGGGCGTTGCGTAGCTTCTCGGTCTGCTCATTGGACAGGTGTTCCGACCGGATCTGCACCGTGGCCGACGACCCCTTGCCCACGGTGACCACCGATTCGGGGTCATGGCCGATCGCGTCGTGGAACACCTCTTCCACCTGGGCAACCTGGATCGTTCCGCTGCCCCCGGAGGCGGGGATCGACACGGTGGTGCCGCCCTTGAAGTCGATGCCGAAGGTGAATCCGCGGATCAGGATGGCCAGGATCGCGATCGCCATGATCGCACCGCTGATGCCGTACCAGAGCTTGCGCCGCCCCACCACCTCGAACGCGCCAGTGCCGGTGTAGAGACGGGAGAGGAAGCTGTGCGTCGGTGCGGCGGGTGTCGCTGGGTCCTCGGCGAGATCAACTGACGTGCCGGGCTTGGCGGGCTTGGTCCCGCTGCCGGATTCGGATTTGGACGCCATCGGTTACCCCCGTCCGGTCTTGGTCGCGGCCCGGCCGGCACCGGCCGAGGAGGCCCGGCGTTCGCGGGCAACCTGCTGAACAGCACCGAGGCCGTTGTACGCCGGATTGGCCAGCATCGCAGTCTTGGAGGCCCGGTAGACCAACGGCCAGGTCACCAGGAACACGACGACGAGGTCCAGGACGGTGGTCAGGCCCAGGGTGAAGGCGAATCCCTTGACCTGGCCGATCGCCAGGACGTACAGAACCGCGGCGGCCAGGAAGGTCACCGCGTTGCCGGACACGATCGTCTTGCGGGCCCGGGCCCAGCCGCGCGGGACCGCCGACCGGAAGGAGCGACCCTCGCGGATCTCGTCCTTGATGCGCTCGAAGAACACCACGAAGGAGTCGGCGGTGGTGCCGATACCGATGATCAGACCGGCAATGCCCGCGAGGTCCAGGGTGTAGTTGATGTACCGGCCCAGCAGCACCAGGATTGCGAAAACCATTGCGCCCGAAGCGACCAGGGACAGTGCCGTCAGCAGACCCAGCACCCGGTAGTACAGCAGCGAATACAACAGCACCAGGGCCAGGCCGATCGCACCGGCGATCAGGCCCGCCCGCATCGACGTCAATCCCAATGTCGCCGACACCGTCTGGGCTTCGGAGGGCTCGAAGGACAACGGCAGGGAGCCGTACTTGAGGACGTTGGCGAGCTGTTTGGCGGTAGCCGCATTGAACGGCGGATCGCCACCGCTGATCTGAGTCCGCCCGCCGGGAATGGCTTCCCTGATCGCCGGCGCGCTGACCACCTGGGAATCCAGGGTGAACGCGGTCTGGGTACCGATGTGGGCGGCGGTGTAATCCGCCCAGATATTCGCCGCCGGACCTTTGAACTGCAGATCGACCACGTAGCCGAGGCTGCGCTGGTCCATGCCGGAGGAGGCGTCCTGGATCTGTTCGCCGCTGATGATCGATGGCGCGAGCAGGTATGCGACCTTGTGATCGGTGGAGCAGGCGACCAGCGGCAGAGTCGGGTCGTCGTTGCCGGCCAGGATGTCGTCCTCCTCGCAGCGGGTGGCCTCGAACTGCAGGGCGATCAGCTGGATGTACTGGCTGGTGGCCTGGCGCCACTTCTTGGCTTGGGCGATGCGCTCGGCGAGGTCCTTGCGCGGGTCCGGGGCCGCGGGAATGGCGGCCGGCGGGGCCTGGCCGGAGGTGGGTGCCGGGCTGGGCGTCGGCGAAGAGCTGGGCGTCGGCGAAGAGCTGGGCGCCGGCGAGGGGTTGGGGTCCTGCGGATACGGCCGGGGCTGCCCACGCGGGTGTGCCGGGGCACCCGGTTTGGGTTGTTCGGGTTTTCCGGTCTGCGCGGGCCTGCCCGCGGGTGCGGCATCGCCCGGTCCCGCGGGTGCGGCATCGCCCGGTCCCGCGGGTACGGTATCGCCCGGTCCCGCGGGTACAGGCGCACCCGGTGCGCCACCGTCGGGCTGCCCGGCCGGCTGCCCCTCCTCCGGAGCCGGCTGCGCGGGCAGCGAGTTGAGCACCGGGCGGACATAGAGGCGCGCGGTCTGGCCCAGGTTGCGGGCCTCGTTGCCGTCATTGCCGGGCACGGTGATCACCAGGTTGTCACCGTCGATGACAACCTCGGAACCCGAGACACCCAGGCCGTTGACTCGCGAGCTGATGATCTGCTGCGCCTCGGCCAGCGCTTCGACGCTCGGGCGCTTGCCATCGGGGGTGCGCGCGGTCAGCGTCACCCGGGTGCCACCCTGCAAATCGATGCCCAGCTTAGGGGCGGCCTTCTTGTCTCCGGTGAGGAACACCAGCAGATAGACGCCGACCAGCATGAGCAGGAACACCGACAGGTAGCGGGCAGGATGTACCGGCGCCGAAGACGATGCCACGGTCCTTGAATCTCCTCGAGAATTGGTTCTTGGCGCTGTGAGAGCCTCCGCAAAGAGTACGTGCCGCACTCAGCGGGGTGTCGCACGCGCGCCCGGAAGCGCGGGTCAGGAATCCTTGGCGGCCCGGTCCGAGACCGAACCGGCCTGCTCGCCGGCCCCGTTGGTCTGAAATATCGAACCCGGCGCGTCGGCCGATTCGTTGTCGGATTCGTCATCGGATTCGTCGTCGTCCGGCAGGATCCGGTCACGGATCGCCAGCTTCATCCAGGTGGTCACCACGCCGGGGGCGATCTCGATGTCGACGGTGTCGTCGGCGATGGCGACGATGGTGCCTTCCAGCCCGGCGGTGGTGTGCACCCGGTCGCCCGGCGTCAGCGATTCGTGCAGGTCGATCGTCGCCTGCATCGCCTTGCGCTGACGCCGCGAAGCGAAGTACATGAAGCCGCCCATGATGAGCATGAACGGCAGGAACAGGACAAAACTCTCCATCGGCACGCCTGTCTTTCGTCTCGGTTCTAATCGAATATCCTCGCGAGATCCGGGACCCGCACCGGTTCGTGCCGGAACCCAACTCACGTCGCCAATCATCCAGTGTGCCATTCCCGCAGGTCGTACACCGAACCCATATCGCCAAGGGGACTGCGGAGCGGAATCCACACAGGTTCTGACGGCCCGTCGCGGCCCCATTGGATGGCACCCGACCGCTAGGCTTTTCCTGCGACGCGACCGCCGCGCCGCGAAGGGAGAAACCGGTGGCCAGCCTGGAACAAAGCCGTCATCTGGCCACAGAAATCCCAGGTCCGGAGTCGGTGAAACTCAACACGCGCCGCGACGCCGCGGTGTCCTCGGCTGTATCGGTCACTCTGCCGGTCTACGTGGCCCGCGCAGGCGGCGGCATCGTCGAGGACGTCGACGGCAACCGGCTGATCGACCTCGGATCCGGCATCGCGGTCACCACGATCGGCAACTCGTCGCCGGCCGTCGTGGCAGCGGTGCGCGAACAGGTCGCCGAGTTCACCCACACCTGCTTCATGGTGACACCGTATGAGGGTTACGTCGCCGTCGCCGAAGAGCTGAACCGGATCACGCCCGGGACCGGGCAGAAACGCTCCGCGCTGTTTAATTCCGGCGCCGAGGGCGTCGAGAATGCGATCAAGGTCGCCCGGGCGCACACCGGTAAACCCGCCGTCGTCGCGTTCGACCACGCCTATCACGGCCGCACGAACATGGCCATGGCGCTGACCGCCAAGTCGATGCCCTACAAGAGCGGTTTCGGCCCGTTCGCACCGGAGATCTACCGCGCGCCGATGTCCTACCCCTACCGCGACGGCCTGCTGGACAAGGAGTTGGCCACCGACGGCGAGAAAGCCGCGGCCCGCGCGATCTCGGTGATGGACAAACAGGTCGGCGCCAAGAACCTGGCAGCTGTGATCATCGAACCGATCCAGGGGGAAGGCGGCTTCATCGTTCCGGCCGAAGGCTTCCTGCCCGCACTGCTGGCGTGGTGCCGGGAGAACGACGTGGTCTTCATCGCCGACGAGGTGCAGAGCGGTTTCGCCCGCAGCGGCGCGATGTTCGCCTGCGAGCACGAGGGTGCGGACGGCCTGGAGCCGGACATACTCGTCTCGGCCAAGGGTATCGCCGGTGGGTTGCCGCTCTCGGCGATCACCGGCCGGGCCGAGATCATGAACGCTGCGCACACCGGTGGCCTGGGCGGCACGTTCGGTGGCAACCCGGTCGCCTGCGCGGCGGCACTGGCGGCCATCGCGACCATCGAATCCGACGGCCTCATCGAGCGCGCCCGGGAGATCGAGCGCCTGCTCACCGTGCCGCTGCTGCGAGCACAGACCGGCGACGATCGGATCGGCGATGTGCGCGGCCGCGGTGCCATGATCGCCGTCGAGCTGGTGAAGTCCGGCACAGCCGATCCCGACCCCGAGCTGACGACGAAGCTCGCCAAGGCCGCGCATGCGGCTGGGGTCATCGTGTTGACCTGCGGCACCTTCGGCAACATCATCCGCTTGCTGCCCCCGCTGACGATCAGCGACGAGTTGCTGACCGAAGGCATGGAGGTGCTGACGGGGCTGCTCGCCGATCTGTAGGGCCTCAAGGGCCTCAAGGGCCTCAAGGGCAAGGCTCACCGGGACTCGGTTCGTGAAGCCAGGGCTTTCACTGTGAACTCACGGCTTTCACTGTGAGCCCACGGCTTTCACTGTGAGCGTGTGGCGGCGATCCGGCCGAAATCTCCGCCCAGGCTTCACAGTCAACGCCGTGGGCTCACAGTCAACGCCACAGGCTCACAGTCGACGCCGTGAGTACACAGTCGGGGCGGCCGAGTCGGCCGGGCCGACACAACGGGAAACGTCCGGACCGGCCGCGTTCGGAATTGCCGATTTCGGGCCGAGGATCTGCCCTACCTGCAGAGGCCGAACGGTCACTATGGTCGGCTTTCCATCCTGGGTGCGTGGATCTGCCCTACCTGCAGAGGCCGAACAGCAGCAGCACAATCGCGATAGCCGGGAACAACCCCTGAATCACTGCCGCGCGCGCCTTGTCTCGCGCCGAGAGCACCAGCACCACCGCCGCGGCCGCCATCGACCCGACGCCGGCGAAGATCAGCGCTGCACCCACGGCCCGGCATCCCAGCACCACCTCGATGATGCCGGCGCCCGTCACAATCGCCAGGAACAGGTTGTAGAAGCCCTGGTTGAAGGCCAGTAGTTTGGTGGTCTCAGCGTCCGCGGGCGTATTGCCGAACACCGCCCGGGTCCGCGCCGAGGTCCAGGTCAATGACTCCATGCTGAAGATGTAGACGTGCAGCGCTGCTGCCAGCGCGGCGAATACCAGAGCGGCGGTGATCATCTGCGTCCTCCTTCGCGGTTATTCGAACAATTCCGGCTGACCGAGGTTCGCCGGGGGCGTCACACCCAAGTGCGTCCAGGCCAGCCTAGTCGCCACCCGGCCCCGCGGCGTACGGGCGACCATACCTGCGCGCACCAGGAACGGCTCACACACCTCCTCCACAGTCGCGGCCTCCTCCCCCACCACGACGGCCAGCGTCGACACCCCCACCGGGCCCCCGCCGAAGCTGCGGGTCAGCGCCGAGAGCACCGCGCGGTCCAGCCGGTCGAGGCCGAGTTCGTCGACGTCGTAGACCGCCAGTGCCGATTTCGCGACATCGCAGGTGATGACGCCATCCGCGCGCACCTCGGCGAAGTCCCGGACGCGACGCAGCAGCCGGTTGGCGATCCTCGGCGTCCCGCGCGAGCGTCGGGCGATCTCGGCCCCGGCCGCCCCGCCCAGTTCGATGCCCAGAATGCCGGCCGAACGGGCCAGCACCCGCTCCAGTTCGGCCGGCTCGTAGAAGTCCATGTGCGCGGTGAAGCCGAACCGGTCGCGCAGCGGGCCGGTCAGCGCCCCCGAGCGGGTAGTCGCGCCGACCAAGGTAAACGGTGCTACTTCCAGCGGGATCGACGTGGCACCGGGTCCTTTTCCGACGACCACGTCCACCCGGAAGTCCTCCATCGCCAGGTAGAGCATCTCCTCCGCAGGCCGGGCGATGCGGTGGATTTCGTCGATGAACAGCACGTCGTGCTCCACCAGATTGGACAGCATCGCCGCCAGATCACCGGCGCGTTCCAGGGCGGGGCCCGAGGTCACCCGCAGCGAGGAGCCGAGCTCGGCGGCGATGATCATGGCCAGTGATGTCTTGCCCAGACCGGGGGGCCCGGACAGCAGGATGTGATCCGGGGTGCCGCCGCGGTTCTTGGCGCCCTCGATAACCAGCTGGAGCTGTTCGCGGACGCGGGGCTGGCCGATGAACTCCCGCAGGGAACGTGGCCGCAGTCCGCCCTCGATGTCACCTTCGCCGACCGCCAGCGTCGGCGAGAGGTCGCGGTCCTCGAACCCGCCGTCGTCGCTCATGTGGCCTTACCCAGCAGCGACAGCGCGGCCCGCAACGCCGTCGAGGTGGTCGCATCCGGGTCTGCCGCCAGCACCTTGTCGGTGGCCTCCTCGGCGTGCTTGACCGCGAATCCGAGGCCGGCCAGCGCCTCGACCACCGGCCCCCGCACCGCACGGCCGTTGACCGCCGGCGCCGCCGCCGGGGTTCCCACCGCGCCGATCTTGTCGCGTAGCTCCAGGATCATCCGCTCGGCACTGCGCTTGCCGATACCCGGCACCCGGGTCAGCGCGGCGACGTCGGAGTCGGCCAGCGACTGTCGCAGCGCTGCCGCGTCGTGCACGGCCAGCGTGGCCATCGCCAGCCGGGGACCGACACCGGACACCGACAGCAACGTCTGAAAAAGGTCGCGGGTGTCTGCATCGCAGAACCCGTAGAGCGTCATGGAATCCTCGCGCACGATCATCGCGGTGATCAGCCGCGCCTCGGTCCCCGGCCGCAGCGTGGCCAGCGTCGCCGGCGTCGCGTTGACCCGGTATCCGACGCCGGCGGCCTCGATGACCGCGTGGTCAAGCGCCACCCCCAGCACGTCCCCGCGTACCGCCGCGATCATCGCGTCGCCTCGGCTTTGGACCGGACCTTGGCCAGGTACGCCGCACGCTGCCGATCGGCCTGCGCTCGCGCCGCAGCCATCCGGGCCAGCGCCGGTGCACGCCAGCAGTGGCAGATGGCCAGCGCCAGCGCGTCGGCCGCATCGGCGGGTGTCGGTTTTGCTTGCAGCGCAAGGATTTTGGTGACCATCGCGGTGACCTGAGCCTTGTCCGCGGCGCCGTTTCCGGTGACCGCGGCCTTGACTTCACTGGGTGTATGGAAATGCACGTCGATATCGCGCTTGGCCGCCGCCAGCGCGATCACCCCGCCGACCTGGGCGGTGCCCATCACCGTGCTGACATTCAGCTGGGCGAAAACCCGCTCGATGGCCAGCACGTCGGGGTGGTGGGTATCCAGCCAATGATCGACGGTGTCGCTGATGGCCAGCAGCCGCCGGTGCAGTGGCTCGTCGGCCGGGGTTCGCACGACGTCCACATCCAGAGCGGTGAGCTGGCGGCCACGGCCACTTTCCACCAGTGACAGCCCACATCGGGTCAGCCCGGGATCGACGCCCATCACCCGCACCGCAATCACCCCTTTATCCGAACGGTTGTTCGATAGCGTAGCCGACGGGTCCGACGGACCCGGGCAAGGACACGCGTCGGCCCACTGCGTTATCTTGGGGTTTACCGCGGATGGGGCTCGTAGATGGAGCTTGTAGGTGGGGCTCCCGAAAGGGATATGTGGGCGCAGGACTCGTATTTCTGGCATTGGTGCTGCTCGTCGCTTCGATTGTGGTTCTCACCCACGCACTCAAGAAACCCAGGACGGTAAACCCGGGCCGGCGGCAGGATCCGCTGGCGTTCCATGCGATGCCGCAGTTCGGGCCGCGCCAGCTCGGCCCCGGCGCGATCGTCAGCCACGGCGGCACCGACTACGTGGTCCGCGGGTCGGTGACCTTTCGCCAGGGCCCGTTCGTGTGGTGGGAGCACCTCCTGGAAGGCGGTGAGCAGCCGATCTGGTTCAGCGTCGAGGAGGACGAAGGCCGCCTTGAGCTGGCCATGTGGTTCAAGCGCACGGATCTCGTGCTGGAGCCCGGCGGCACCCACACCGTCGACGGCGTCACCTACCGGGAATCCGAGCGCGGGCGCGCCGGCTACACCACCGAGGGCACCACCGGACTCCCCGCCGGCGGTGAGATGGACTACGTCGACTACGCCGGCCCGGGCACCGCACCGTCGACACTGCTGTCCTTCGAGCGCTGGGCGGCGGGCTCACCGTGGGAGATCGCGATCGGCACGCCGGTGGTACCCGGCGAACTCACCGTCTACCCCGCGCCCCCGGCGTAACCGCAGTGCCACTTCATCGGCTCTATGTCACACCGGCCGACGTGTCGGGGGCCCGCCTGCTGCTGGCACTCAATGCCCCGGCCCCGAGACCGCTGGTCAGCTGCCGACTGGAGCACCCCGCGGGCGGCACACTCTGGATGGGGGTACTGGGCGCCTCGCACGTCGTCGTCGCCGAACACGGGGCTGTCCGATTCTCCGAACAGGTCTCCTGCATCGGCGGGGGCGATCTGCCCGAACGCTCGGACACCCCCGGTTACCGCATCGAGTCGCAGACGGCTTCGCCGGACCAGGCACTGTTCCGCAGCCTGGCAGATGAACTGCGGCAGCGGTGCGCGCAGGAAACCGGGTGGCTGGGCGGTATTTTTCCGGGCGACGACGCGGCGCTGACGGTATTGGCCGCCGAGCCGGACGGCGACGGCTGGCGCTGGCAGACCTGGCACCTGTACCCCGCGCAGCCCGCCGCCGCCAAGGGCATGGCCGGCGCTGGAAGTGCCGCCGACGCCGGGGACGCCGGGGACGCCGGGGGCACCGTCGTACACACCGCGAGCCGGTGGCGCCCGTGAGCCGCAACCGGCTGTTGTGGCTCGCCGGCACGCTGGCCGTGGCAGGAACCGCCTGCATGGTGTTCGGGGTCATCCTGCTCAGCAGGAACATCGAGTCCTACATCGACAGCCACTACCAGCAGTATGCACACGAGGTGAACGCGAAACGCTACGTCTGCACCGGATCGCCCAAGCAGGTCGCCGACACCCTGGCCAGGTACAAATCGCCGGCTGCCCGCGCATCCCACGGCGACGGGCAGTACCTGCGCTACAGCAAGCACATCGTGATCGTCGGCCCGGACGGCAACCTGCCGTGCACCATCCGGGTGGAGAGTCTCAACGCCGGATACCGCCGCGGTTCGTACATCTTCCTCGGCCCGGGATTCCGGCCCGGGTCTCCATCGGGCGGTTCGGGCGGCCGGCCCGGCGGCCCGGGCGGCAGCAAGTAATCCACCACAGCAGGAGGACGGCATGTTCAGAAACCAGGCAATCGAGTTCGGCACCGTCAGCGTGGCCCCGCTCATGCAGGGCGTCACCGCCACCGTCCTGTATTTTCTCGCCGGTGCGACAGTCCTGGTCGGGGGCTTTCTGATGGTCAACGTGCTCACCCCCGGGAATTTGCGCACCCTGGTATTCGTCGAACGGCGACCCAACGCGGTGGTGCTGGCATCGGCGATGTACACGGCGCTGGCCATCGTCATCATCGCGGCCATCCGCACCAGCTCCAACCAGTTGGGGCAGGGGCTGCTGGACGTGGTCGTGTACGGGATCGTCGGTGTCGGGCTGCAGGGGGCCGCGCTGGTCCTTCTGGAGATCGCCGTTCCCGGACGGTTCCGCGACCACATCGCCGCCGAACGCCTGCATCCGGCGGCGTTCGCCACCGCCGCGATGCTGCTGGCCGTCGGAGGGGTGATCGCGGCCGCACTGTCATGACAACCACGCAAACCGCTGTCGCACCCCCGGAGTCCTCTCGGCGGTGGAGGTCGGTACTGCTGGCCGCGGTCGCGGCGTGCGCAGCCTGCGGCATCATCTACGAGCTTGCGCTGCTGACACTTTCGACGAGCCTCAACGGCGGCGGCATAGTGGCCACCTCGCTGATAGTCGCCGGCTATATCGCGGCGCTCGGATTGGGCGCACTGCTGGCCAAGCCATTGCTGAGGAGGGCGGCGATCACCTTCATCGCCGTGGAGGTACTGCTGGGTATCGTCGGCGGACTGTCGGCGGCCGCCCTGTACGTGGCATTCGCGTTCGTGGACGAACCCGGCGGGTCAACCCTGCTGCTGGGCCTCGGCACGGCCCTGATCGGCTGCCTGGTCGGCGCAGAAGTGCCGCTGTTGATGACGCTGCTACAGCGTGGTCGGGTGGCCCGTGCCCCCGACAGCGGCCGGATGCTGGCCAACCTCAACGCAGCCGACTACCTCGGGGCGCTGGCCGGCGGGCTACTGTGGCCGTTCGCCCTGCTGCCGCAGCTGGGTATGGTCCGGGCCGCCGCGGCAACCGGTGTGGTCAACCTGGCAGCCGCCGGGATCGTGGCGGTGTTCCTGCTGCGTCGCATCGTTTCCGCGCGTCAGTTGCATGCGGCTCTGGCATCGCTGACGGTGGCGCTGGCGCTGCTGATCACCCTGCTGGTACGCGCCCAGGACATCGAGACCACCAGCCGCCAGCGGCTCTACGACGACCCGATCATCGCCTACCGGCACTCGGCCTATCAGGAGATCGTGATAACCCGCCGAGATGAGGATCTGCGGCTCTACCTCGACGGCGGCCTGCAGTTCTCCACCCGGGACGAATACCGCTACACCGAGAGCCTCGTCTACCCCGCGCTCGGGGACGGGGCAGCCGGGGGCGGGGTGACCAGGGACGGGGCGGCCGGGGACGGAGCGACCGGGGCCGGAGCGGCCGGGCGCCGGGCGCGGTCGGTACTGGTGCTCGGCGGCGGCGACGGATTGGCCGCCCGCGAACTGCTGCGGCAGCCAGGTGTGCAGCGAATCGTGCAGGTGGAGCTGGACCCGGAGGTGATCGAACTGGCCGGCACAACCATGCGCGCGGCCAACGGCGGAGCGCTGGAGAATCCACGGGTTCAGGTCGTCATCGAGGATGCGATGCGGTGGCTGCGCGGGGCGCACGGCGGCGAGCCGTTCGATGCGGTGATCGTCGATCTGCCCGACCCGGACACCCCGGCATTGGGGCGGCTGTATTCCAGCGAGTTCTACGCGCTGGTGGGCCGGGTGCTGGCGCCCGGCGGGTTGATGGCGGTCCAGGCGGGCAGCCCGTTCTCCACCCGCACCGCGTTCTGGCGGACGGTCTCCACGGTTGCCGACGCCGGGTTCGCGGTCACGCCGTACCACGTGTACGTGCCGACGTTCGGCGACTGGGGATTCGTGCTTGCCCGCCGCGGAACGACCCCGCCGGTGCCGGCGCTGCCGGGAGATGCACCGCCGCTGCGGTTTCTCGACCAGCAGGTGCTCGATGCGGCAACGGTTTTCCCCGACGATGTGCGGCAACGCCGGCTACCGCCGTCGACCCTGGATCATCCCCGGGTCGTCGATGACATGCGCCGGGGATACGACTAGGGGTCTGGTGCCATCCAGAGTCGAGTCAGGTGTTCAGTCTGCGCCAGTGGCGGAATCACCCTCGCTGACTCTGCCCAGGCCCCTACGCGTTCACTCTGCACTCAGGGCGTAGTCCACTCGCACTTTCGCGCCCTCGGTGCAGAGTCAGCGTCACCGCCGCCCAGGAGCGCACCGCCTGCTCGTTCACTCTGCACTCAGGGCGGGGTCCACTCGCACTTTCGCGCCCTCGGTGCAGAGTCAGTGGGCCAGGCTTGCGTCCAACGGTGGTGTCGATGCGTTCGGCCTCGGCCAGGAGCAAGAGGAACCTGCCGTGGTCGAAATCATCGGGCACGCCACATGATCCCACCATCCCCCGGATAGGCCGGGCACTCCGACCGACGTGTTGGTGGCCCAGGCTTGGAGCCCGACGTCGAGGCGGTTGTGGCTGATGATCTGTCAATTGTCAAGGAGGTGAACAGGTTTTGTGGATAAATCCGGGTCTGTGGATGAAAGTGACCGAATATGGCTGCGGGAACGGGTTTTCAGGGGATTTTCAGGATTCCGGGGGCTTTCGGGCCCGGAGTTGTCGGTGGGTGTCTCTAGCATTTCAACCATGGCAGCCAGCACGCGGGAAGAGATCGTCGAGGTTTTCGACGCACTCGACACGATCCAGGAT
>NZ_JBKECZ010000079.1:0-1591 GCF_047975165.1 Mycobacterium sp. | reverse complement strand
TGAAGTATGATCCAAGGGTAAATGAATTATTTAGCAAGGAACCTTTAGGGATGAGATGAAAGGTATTGATGCAACTGGGTTTGAGATTAATGCAAGTAAGGAGAATACTAGACAGTTGATCCAGATAAAGAGTGATAGTTGACTTAAGATTGACAATATGCAGAAGATAGAATATCTAGAGAGAATAACTAGAGAAATGATCAAGAAAGATAAAGGTGCATCAAGAAGACTAGTATTGTGATCACACAAATATAATAAGCTTTGAAATTATTCGATTGATAAACTATTAGCTAATCTAAAGAAAGAGATATAAAAAAACCACCAAGAGTATTCCTGGTGGTTTTTCCTACCTAAAAGCATTTCTGCTTATTTATAAGTGTTATAGACAACTATATTATAGCACTCTTTATTAAAAGTTATCCACAATTTTAATAAAAGTTATCCTCAATGAGTTTTACTAGTTATTACTTCGATAGAAGTAAAAGCATAACTCTCTCTCCCTTTATTCCGTGTTTCTCTTTCCTTTATTTTTCTTTGTTGTATAGGAAAGCCCCCCCTACCCCCCAGACGAATATGTGACTTAACTTGATGGAGTAGAGATTGGCTTCCTGTACTAGAAGAATCCTAAAGGTTAGATCCACCCGGTATTCTCCCATAGATTCCGGTGTTCTTGCTTATGCAAGTATCTCTCATTGAATCTCCCGTATCCAATGCCCTTATTGTATTTCTTTGAGTATAGGCTGTTGCCCCCCCTGATAACAAAGTGAGCAGTCTATAACACTTTGTCAAATATAGTGTATCACACTTTTTCAATGCAGAAAACTACTCAACCAACCACTCAATAAGTTCTATTTAGTTCTTTAGTGTTCTAATTTTATATATGATAAGTTATACCAATAGGTAAAAGAAAACCCATAGAATACTCTCTATGGGTGTGTAAAAGGTAATTAAATCTCTCTGTTTTGTTTGTTCTTCAATATTAATTACTGTTCTTTATTGTTTGTGTTATTTTTTTTGAATTTGGTATTGACAATGTTTAGATCATTAGTCATCCATTAGCTTCATAATCTTTATATGATAGATTAGTGATGCTAGTGTACATAGAGTTAATACTAACCCTAATGTGCTAATGAATATCATTGCTAATAGGAATGTAATCATTTGTGTCTATTTATCCTTTAGGTAGTAATTGTATTGTTATGCAGTTTGAATTTTATCAATCCGCTAAATCATTATTAGACCTTACTCCAGAGATTGTTATTTGGAGTTCTAGTAATCCTTCTTTGTTTATTTCTTTAACATAGTGTTGCGCTCTCTCTAGTTTATGGAAAACGTATTTGAATTCTCATTCTTCGTTTTCTGTCTCTCTTGATCATACTGTGAATATATCTTGTTGTGTTGGTTCAATTCCATCCAGCTCTTTAAAATCTTTATTTGTCATTTGTTTCTCCTTTATTGATCTTCTTGTATTCTTTAACAAGATTGTTGTATTTGTTTTTTAGTTCTTCTTCTAGTTCTTTCAGCTCTTGTATTTCTTTTACAGCACTTTCTCTTTCTTCTGCTGTCTTTGCATTGTGTTTTTTTGAACATA
>NZ_JBKECZ010000078.1:0-7297 GCF_047975165.1 Mycobacterium sp. | reverse complement strand
TTCCGCACAACAGCTCTCCCGTTGCCTATTGTCATTGGACAGACGTTGGGAAGGTGAAGCCAGGTGCAGGTGCTGCTTACCGACGCCGCGGGTGCCGTCGGGCGGATGGTCGCCTCCCGGTTGATCGCAGCCGGGCACACCGTCCGGGGTGTCGGCGGGTACCCGCACGAAAGTCTTGATCCCGAGGTCGAGTTCGTGTGCGCAGAGCTGCACGATCCGGTCCTGCACGAATTGGCCGCCGATACCGACGTGGTGATACATCTCGCCGCTGTCGACCCCGGAGTACCGGGTGCCGCCGGCGTCACCGGTGTCGCATACGTCGCAAACGTCGCGGCCCGCGCGGGGGCCCGGCTGCTGTTCGTGTCCCAGGCGGCAGGACGGACCGAGCCCCGACAACAGGCCGAGACGCTGGTATTCACCGGGTGGGCCCCGAGCCTGGTGATCCGGATCGCGCCGCCGCTGGGAGGTCAGCTCGACTGGATGGTGTGCCGCACAGTGGCGGCACTGATGCGCACCAGGGTGACGGATCGACCGATGCGGGTGCTGCATCTGGAGGACCTGGCCGGATTCCTGGTGACAGCTGCCGGTACCGACCGGACCGGGGTCGTGGACCTCGCCACCCCGGACACCACCAATGTGGTCACCGCCTGGCGGGCGATCCGAACACTCGCGCCGCGGCTGCGCCTGCGCGGTGTGCGCGGCTGGGACAATCTGATTCCGGACCTGGATCTTACTGCGCTGCAAGAGGATTGGAAGTTCGAATGCGGCTGGCGGGCGCATGACGCGGCGATCGACACCGGTCGGGGCCTGGTGGGGAGCAAACTGACTCCCGGGGGCGCCATCGCCGGGTCGGCCCATCTGCGGTTGCCGATGGGCCGACGGCTCGGCGGTTCCCGCGGGCCGGCGGCTATTTGGCCGGCAGCCCTGTTGCGTAGTCCGCACCCCGGTCGACCCAGCTTTGCAGCTGACGTTTCGTCTTGACGCCGTCGCCCGCGACCCGCACCCAGCCCCGCACTTCCCGGCCCGACATCACCATCGGGCTGACGTGGTCGCGGGCCAGGAGCTTGTCGGTATCGGCCGGCGGCACCCGCACCATCAGTCCGCCTCCGCCCATGACGCAGACGGCCAGGTGCCCGCCTATCAGGAACGCCAGGCCACCGAACATCTGCTTCTCGTCGACGCCGGGTCGCCGCGCAAACAGCTCCCGGGTCCGGTTCGCCAGCTCGTCGTCATAGGCCACGCCGTACGTCAATCCAGATCGACGCGGACCGTCAGCAACTCGGTGCCCATGGTCCGCACGCCCACGCCGTTGAGTCGCGGCAACGCGTTCAACCGCTCCCAGGGGTCGTCCTCGGGCATCAGGTGCGCGGTCCCGGTCCGCCACTGACCGCCAATGCGCACCCGCACGGCGGGATTGGCCTTGATGTTGTAGACGTAGTCGGAATGTTCGCCATGTTCGGAGACCATCCAGAACTGGTTGTTCACCACACGTCCGCCCACCGCGGTGCGGCGCGGCTGCCCGGACTTGCGGCCGATGGTCTCCAGCATGGTTCCGGGCAGTTGCCTGCCCAGCGGGTTGACGATCAGTCGCTGGACGCGGTGCACTACGTCGCGTTTGAGGCTCACGCCCCCATTCAACCCCGCCATGCCATGCCATGCCAGTACGGCCGGGACGCGGGCGGCGGTCGGGCTAGTCGGCGGCCAGGGTTTGCGCCGTGGTGATCGCCTGGGCGACCCCGGAGATGATCGCGGCGACTTTGAGTGCCTCGAAGATTTCTTCGCGGCCCACACCCTCTTTGCGGAGGGTCTGTTCGTGGGCGGCCAGGCAGTGCGCACACCCGTTGACCGAGGACACCGCGAACGACCACAGCTCGAAATCGGCCTTGTCCACACCCGGATTGCCGATGATGTTCATCCGCAGCCCCGCCGGCAGGTCGTCGTAGCGGCCGTCGAGGTAGCCGCGCCCGCGATAGAACACATTGTTCATCCCCATGATGGCCGCCGCCCCCAGGGACGCCTGGTAGGCCTGCGGTGACATGCGGTCGGCCGCCTCGGCGCCGATTTCGGTCAGCACCTGGGCGTTTCGGGTGGCCGCCGCGGTCGCCAGCAGCGTGCCCCACAGCCGTTCACCGTCGAGCAGCGTGCTGCGGGTGATCGATCCCAGGTTGAGCTTGAGATCTTTGGCGTATGCGGGCAGGGCAGCTTTGAGGTTGTAAATACTCATCGCAACTCATCGCCCCTCATTGCCGCTCGTCGCATCATCCGATCCGGCCCGCGGGCTAGACCGAGGCTTTGAGCAGTTCCCCGGCGTTGAGCGTGGGGTCGCCCTTGCGCCAGTTGCAGGCACACAACTCGTCGGATTGCAGTGCGTCCAGGACCCGCAGCACCTCGTCGACGTTGCGGCCGACGGATCCGGCGGTCACCGACGCGAATTGGATCTCGTTGTTGGGGTCGACGATGAAGGTCACCCGGTCGGCCACACCGCCGTCGTTGAGTGCGCCGGTCGCCTCGACCAGTTCCCGCTTGATATCGGAGAGCATCGGGAAGGGCAGCGTCTTGAGGTCCTCGTGCTGGGCGCGCCACTGGAAGTGTACGAACTCGCTGTCGATGGACGCCCCGAGCACCTGCGCGTCGCGGTCGGCAAACTCGTCGTTCAGCTTGCCGAACGCGGCGATCTCGGTGGGGCAGACGAACGTGAAGTCCTTGGGCCAGAAGAACACGACGCGCCATTTGCCCGGGTGGTCGTCGCTGGTGATGGTGGTGAAGTAGTCCTCGGGTTGCTGGGCATCGACCTGGGAAAGGTCACCGCCGATCAGCGCGGTGAGGCTGTACGACGGAAATTGGTCGCCAATGGTCAACAGGGCCATGCCCGCTCCTTAAAATCTTCCGAAAAAGTCAACTCTGGTTATCGCCTCCATGTTGCCCCGCACCCCGCGTGAAGTAAAGGTGATTTATGGCACTATATTAATAGTCATGTCCGATAAGAGTTTTCAACCGACGCTGGCCGGGTTGCGGACCTTCGTCGCGGTGGCCGAGAAGCGGCATTTCGGTAGTGCGGCAACACTTCTCGGTGTCAGTCAATCGACGCTGTCTCAAGCCCTGGCAACCCTGGAGTCGGGTCTGGGTGTGCACCTGCTTGAGCGCTCGACGCGCCGGGTATTCCTGACCGATGAAGGCGCCCAGCTGCTGCCCTTCGCCCAGGCCGTCATCGACGCCGCCGATGCCTTTTCCGCCGCTGTCGCCGGGGCCACCGATCCACTGCGCGGGCGCCTGCGGCTGGGCATCATCCCGACCGTCGCGCCCTACGTGCTGCCGACGATTCTGACTCGATTGGCGCACGACCTGCCGGATCTGGCCCTGCAGGTGATCGAGGATCAGACTCACCGGTTGCTCACGCTGTTGCGCGAGGGCGCCCTGGAAGCCGCTCTGCTCGCATTGCCTGCCGGCGGAGCCGGTCTGGTGGAAATCCCGATCTACACCGAGGATTTCGTCCTGGCGTTGCCACCCGGCCATCGCTTGTCGGGCAAGCGAGGGGTGCCGGCGGCGGCCCTGGCCGAGTTGCCGCTGCTGCTCCTCGACGAGGGCCACTGCCTGCGCGACCAGACCCTGGACATCTGCGCGAAGGCCAGTGCGGCGGTCGAGCTGGTCGACACCCGGGCGGCATCGCTGGCAACCGCGGTGCAATGCGTCACCGGCGGGCTGGGTGTCACGCTGATTCCGCAGAGTGCCGCCCCGGTCGAGGCGGCACGCACCCGGCTGGGGCTGGCGAGCTTCGCCGCTCCTCGTCCGGGCCGCAGCATCGGTCTGGTGTTTCGCGCTACCAGCGGGCGCGACGAGCCCTACCGCCGGCTCGCTCAGCTCATCGGGGGAGCGATCGCCGCCGAACACCAGGTGCGTTTGACAAGCAGCGGGTAGGGGACCGTCCTGTAGGTTCGGCTGCCCCCTGCCCCCTGCCCCGTGCCCCGTGCCCCGTGCCCCGTGCCCCGTGCCCCGGCAGCCCGGTATGCGGCGTTATGGTTCAGCCGTGCTGCTGATCGAAGACGAGAACCGGGTGCGGACCCTCACGCTGAACCGGCCGGACGCCCTCAACGCCTTCAACGAAGCCCTCTACGACGCCACCGCCGATGCCCTGCTGGCCGCCGCCGAGGATCCCGAGGTCGCCGTCGTGCTGCTCACCGGCGCGGGACGTGGCTTCAGCGCCGGCACGGACCTGGCCGAAATGACGGCGCGCATCTCCGATCCGGACTTCCAGGAGGGCAGACACGGATTCCCGGGGCTCATCGAGGCACTCGCCGCGTTCCCCAAGCCGCTCGTCTGCGCGGTGAACGGGGTCGGGCTGGGTATCGGCGCGACCATTCTCGGCTACGCCGACCTGGCCTTCATGTCGTCCACCGCACGGCTCAAATGTCCCTTCACCAGCCTGGGGGTGGCCCCGGAGGCGGCGTCGTCGTATCTGCTGCCGCAGTTGATCGGCCGGCAGAACGCGGCCTGGCTGTTGATGTCCTCGGAGTGGGTCGATGCCCGGGAGGCCCTGCGCATGGGGCTGGTGTGGCGGGTCTGCGAACCCGGGGATCTGCTAGCCGAAGCCCGACGGCATGCCGAGGTCCTTGGCGCCCGGCCGATTTCGAGCCTGATGGCGGTCAAGCACACGATGATCGAACCGCTGCGCGGCGAGATCGCGGCGGCGACGGCCCGGGAGAACGCCCACTTCGCCGAGTTGATGGGCGCCCAGGCCAACGCCGCGGCGCTGGCCGAGTTCAGCGAGCGGAAGCGGAGTTAGCCGACCGCGGGGACGGGATCGCGCTCGGACCTCGCGGCCAGGATCGCGCGCAGGTTGCGCCGACAGCGCCCGCAGTCGCCACCGGCACCGCAGGCGTCGGCGATTTCCCGGGATGTGGACGCGCCCTGTGCCACCGCGTCGCAGACGGTTTGATTGGTGGCTCCCACACACAGGCACACGTACATCAGCGCGGACCCGTCACATCCTGGCGAATGACCGCAATGAGCCCGGAGAGGCCGGGGAAGTCACGGAAGTCACGGAAGTCACGGAAGTCACGGAAGTCACGGAAGTCAGGGATCGCGGTTTCCAGCGAGGCAACCGATTGAATGAGCCTCATATTAGCGGAGTCTAACCTAAGTTAGTTAGTGGAGTCTATCCTAATCTCAGACACGCCGGGTGAGCGCTGCCACCATTTCGGCCCGCTGCCGTCGCGAACAGGACTGCCCCGATTACCCGCCGCTGCACTAGATTCGAAGGTGGCACACACAACTGTGCCGCCACACCGCAGGTGCGCTCCAGCCCAGCCCTCCTGTGGTTTCACTTGACGGCATTTTCCAGGAGGGATCATGCAAGGGGAACCGGAAGTTCTACGGCTGCTCAATGAACAGCTGACCGCCGAACTCACTGCCATCAACCAGTACTTTCTGCACTCGAAGATGCAGGAGAACTGGGGATTCACCGAGCTGGCGCAGCACACTCGGGAAGAATCCTTCGACGAGATGCGGCACGCGGAAGCGATCACCGATCGCATCCTGCTGCTCGACGGTCTGCCGAACTACCAGCGTATCTTCTCGTTGCGTATCGGCCAGACGCTGCGCGAACAGTTCGAAGCCGATCTGGCCATCGAATACGACGTCCTGGACCGGCTCAAGCCGGGTGTCATCATGTGCCGGGAAAAACAGGACACCACCAGTGCCACCCTGCTGGAGAAGATCATCGCCGACGAGGAATCCCACATCGACTACCTGGAAACCCAACTGGAGCTGATGGACAAACTGGGCGAGGAGCTCTACTCCGCACAGTGCGTCTCCCGCCCGCCCAGCTGACGGCAACCCGCCTCGGAGGGCATCGGGCCGGATCGGTTTCGAGGGCGCCCAGGGGTGCCCAGGAGCGGCTTGCGGCCGAATTCGCGCACCGCTTCTCCACCGAGCACACGGCGCTGCGTGACGACGAGGACTTCTGGCGCCGGGCCGCCGCGCACTTCTCCGACGAGCTGCTGGCCGACCTGGCCATCTCATGCGCGCTGTGGGTCGGGATGGGGCGAATGCGGCGGACGCTGGACATCGAGCAAGCGTGTGTGCTGACACTGCCCGCGCGAGCCTGAGCGCTATCGCGGCGTGGGCCGGCGACGCCGTGAGCCTGATAGCAGCGGTGCACCGACGACTCCCAGGAAGTTCACAGCAATTGATCGTTGCGAAAATCACAGACGAATAGTTTTGTGTATTGACTCACTCGATACAATCAAGATCGAATCGGTGCACGTACACCGACGTCGTGGGGTTCACCATTGCATAACCAAGCCGCGTCACCGGGCAAAATGGCCGATCCAGCGACGTGAGGTATGCGCGGTCTGGCCACGCAGGAGTGGAGAGTCATGTCGTATCTAGTTGTTTCGTCTGATGTGTTGTCGGCTGCCGCGCAGCAGATTTCGAGCCTCAGCGCGGTGTTGGATGAGGCTAATGCTGCTGCTGCGTCGGTGACGACATCGTTGGCGGGTGCGGGGGCGGATGAGGTGTCGGCGGCGGTGGCTGCGGTGTTCGGCGAGTTCGGCGTGGCCTATCAGGGTGTGGCCGCGCAGGTGGCGGGGTTCCAGCAGACGTTTTCGGAGTCGCTGGCGGGTGCGGGGTCGTTGTATTCCGGTGCGGAGGCGTTGTCGGCGGAGACGATGGTCGATCAGGTTTTCGCGCCGATCAACGAGCCGTTTGTGACCTATACCGGGCGGCCGCTGGTCGGTGACGGGGCGGATGGGACTGCCGGCAGTGTCAACGGTGGTGCCGGGGGCTGGTTGTACGGCAACGGCGGTGCAGGGTATTCCCAGACCGAGGCGGGTGCTGCCGGTGGTGTGGGCGGTGCGGCGAGCCTGTGGGGCAACGGCGGCGCCGGGGGCGCCGGGGGTGCCGGTGGGGCCGGGGGTGCCGGCGGTAATGCGGGCTGGTTGTACGGCGAAGGTGGCGGCGGGGGTGTCGGGGGTGCGGGGAATGTGGGTGGGGCCGGCGGGCATGGCTGGTTGTTCGGCCGCGGTGGGGCCGGGGGTGTCGGGGGTGCCGGGGGTATGGGGGGTGCCGGCGGTGACGCGGGCTTGCTGTACGGGTTGGGTGGTGCCGGGGGTGCGGGGACCGTGGGCGGCAATGGGGGTCAGGGGTTGCTGCGGGGGTCCGGTGGCGCCTGCGGTGCCGGGGCCACCGACGGCCACGGTGGTGTCGGCGGTGACGGCGGGTTCTTCTATGGCGATGGTGGGGCCGGGGGTGCCGGCGGCAATGGTGGGGCGGGCGGTAATTCGTGGCTGCTGGGTGCCGG
>NZ_JBKECZ010000077.1:0-2645 GCF_047975165.1 Mycobacterium sp. | reverse complement strand
TTCTTCGCCGTCGCCGTCGTCGCCGGGTGTTTCTTCGCCGTCGCCGTCGTCGCCGGGTGTTTCTTCGCCGTCGCCGTCGTCGCCGGGTGTTTCTTCGCCGTCGCCGACGTCGCCGGGTGTTTCTTCGCCGTCTCCGAGCGGTCCTCCCGGTGACGTTTGTCAGCAGATCATCGGGGGTCGTGCCACGATGACGATTCCCGGAGATATAACGGCTCGCTACAAGTGGGGAGTTGGTGGAGGGACCAACGCCGATGGGTGGACCTCCGGCTCGTCCACCTATGTGCGTCTCTATGGCTACACCGACAATTCGCTGACCGAGGTGACCTACACCGCGACCGCTGCTCAGGGATTCAGGTTCGTGTCGGGCACGCAGCTTCAGGTGGTTACCGGAAGTGAAACTGGTATGGGCGAGGTCTACATGAATGGATACCAGGCCTCAGTTTCTGGGATTGGTACCCCCGTCGTGAGTGCGGATGGGCGGACTATCACCCTGACGGTGGAAACCATGGTGGCAAAGTCCGGTTTCGCCCTCACTGTGGAGACTATCGCTGAGGCAACTGCCAGCGGGGAATACGTTATCGAAGGGGAACTCCGGGGTCAGCTCGAAGGCTGCGGCTTGACAACCACTGGGCGTACGACACCGACACCCGCAGGCACCCCGGCTCCCGGCGGTTCGCCGACGCCGCTGGGGCCGGCCATGCCGCCGCCAGCGTCCCCGAGGCCGATCCCGGTGGGCTCGCCTACTCCAGGCTCACCACAGGTCCCGGTCGGGCCGCCCGTGCCGCCGTCGGGCACGCCGACTTCAACTGTGCCGGGTACGGTGACATCGCCTGGGCCGGGTCCGGGTACGTCGACTGTTCCCGCTGCTCCGGTGACGCCGCCGTCGGATAAGACGGCTCCTGCGGTGCCAGAGACGTCGACTGTTCCGGCCGGTCCGCTGGTCCCGCCGTCGGACAAGACATCAAAGGAGGCCCCAGCGGTGCCTGGACCCCCGTCGCCACCGTCGGACAAGACCGTGCCTGCGGTGCCGGTCGCACCCGCACCGTCCGCGACAGCTGGTCAGCATGTGGTGCCGGGCAAGGTGCAGACCGATGCTGGCACGTCGCATCCGGGCCAGGTTGTCGGATCCGTCGCTGCGCTGGCGACGCTCGGGCTGGCCGCAGCGGCTGGCATGAGTGGTGGCAGGAGGCCCCGCCGTCACTGAGCGACACGTGGTGCGCGCTGCCATCGTTGCCGTGGCGACGGTGGTAGCTGCGCTGGTGGCAGTCCAGATCTGGATTCCTCGTTCGATGGCGCCGCCTCGGGGCCCGTTGGCAGCAACGGCCCCCGAGGGGGACGCCGTCGGAGCCGCGACTCCTACGGCCCAGTTGGTTGATATGGAGGGCCTCCCTACCCGGATCATCGTCGAGCAGGGCGACAATCAACTGGTCGATGCCGAGATCTCGCTGATCCAGCTAGATAAGAAGGGATGGCTTGCACCGCCACCCGGTGTGGCGGGTTGGTATGGGCCACCACAGTGGGAGACGCGACCCGGTGATCTGTCCCCGTACCGCGGCATTGTGGTGGGTCACAATGTCCATCGTGGGCAGCCGGATGTCTTCTACAAGCTTGGTGAGGTTCGCGGTGGCGCTTTGATCCGGATGACCTTCGAACTCGATGGACTCGAAGAGGAGGCGACTTTCCGCGTGCTAGCCGATGCTGTTTCGGCGCCGAAAGATGTTGTGACGGGCGAGGCTGATGACACCTATAGCTGGGTGTGGCAGTCAGACCGGCCGGAGCGGATGATCACGCTGATCAGCTGTGATCTGGATGCGCCACATGACCCCGACGGTCATTCGCTCAACAACTGGATTGTTCAGGCGGAGCGGGTGTCCTGATGGCGGCGCTGAATAGGTTCGTGGCAGGCTGCGTGCTAGTCTAGCGAAGCTGTCTTGTGGCAGGCGCGAGTGGCGGAATTGGTAGACGCGCACGGTTCAGGTCCGTGTGCCCGCAAGGGCGTGGAGGTTCAAGTCCTCTCTCGCGCACTGGTTGTATTGAACGGCAGTCGTCGTGGCGGCGAACCGGTGCGGCAGAAGACGCGCATGGAGGATGGGAAGGGCGCCTGCCTCCGGGCGGGATGATCCGCAGCGATATCCCGGTGGTACAACGGCATAGCCCGCGTTAGCGTGAACCGGACGTGAATGTCCAGATCAGATACACGGCGATTAGGCCCAACGCGATGATCCATGCCCACCGCCCCAGCCGGGCACTCTGCCGCATCCGAGCCTCCTCCTCCGCCCGACGTTCCCGCATCGGCGCCGAAATCATCGGGGTTCCCCCGTCCGCCGGGGCCGGAGGCTGTCCCTTTTCCGGTGGTGGGACCGCCTCTGTGTGAGGCTCGGCTAGGTCTGGTGCCGGCCGCAGCATCTTCTCCGGTGGAACGATGATCTCTTGCTCGAACCATCCGTAGGCGCCGCTGTGTTCGCAGATCGCTCTGCTGAGCTGCTCGACCAGCCGTATCGACGACGGGCCCTTCGCCCCGAAACTGAGGACGCTGTCCCCGAGCCCGTCGGGAACCGGAACCTCAGAAGACGCATTCCAGTCCGCCGCAGTGGTAAAAGCGTATTCGCACACCGTCTCCTCGCCATCGAGCTGGAATGTGAGCA
>NZ_JBKECZ010000076.1:0-2952 GCF_047975165.1 Mycobacterium sp. | reverse complement strand
TTCACTCAGGGTGCCGCCGAGTTCCTTTTTGTCCGCGGTGGCGCGCAGGTTGTTGATCAGGGCGTGGCGGGGTGTGGGCATGCGCCGGTCGATGGTTTCCAGGCGGTCGAGCATCGCCAGCCGCTCGGGCGTGGTGAGCACATCGAAGTCCAACTCCAGCAGCCGATCCTGGACCGCATCGAGTGCGTCGAAAACCTCGACGATCTCTTCCCGCGTGCTGCCTGCCATGGTTCAAATGCTAGAGACACCCACCGACAACTCCGGGCCCCAAAGCCCGAAAAACCGGTGCCGCAGCCACATTCGACCACTTTCATCCACAGACCCGGATTTATCCACAAAACCTGTTCACCCCCTTGACAATCACCGGATGATTGGGTCGCCGCGGACGACAGCTGCTCCTCGGCTCCTTCTCGCGCCACCCCGGTTCTACGAGCCGTCCGCCCCGGCACAGTCACCGTCGGCGAAACGTCAGGAAGTCCTTCCCGGCGATGACCGACTGCCCGGCGAAAGTCTGTCGGACGTCGATGTTTTCGCTTGATGCCAACTGCACGTGGTCGAATACCGGAGCATCGGTGCGGGCCACCACGATTGCGTGGTCCGGCCGGGTGCGACCGGGTCGCACTTCGAACGCAGTGGTCGTCGACTTCAGTGAGTTGCGGCCGGTGGCCGCACCGCAGTCGGCGATGATGCTCGGTTGCGAAGGTCGCGCCAGCGGATTCGGCGCCGTGTCAGGGGTTGTCGGGGTAGGTGACTCCGGTTAGTCGCTCGGAGATCTCCCACAGGCGCCGACAATCGTCGTGGTCCGCGGCGCGAGGAGGGACCTTTGCTTCCGTCACTCCACCGCCGGCGGCCTCGTACACGCCGCGCGGCCCGTAGAACGCGCCGCCCTCGGCCTGCGGCGTGGCAGCCGCGTAGAGCGCGGGCAGGATTCCGTCGTCGATTTCCTGCCAGAGAAACGGTGCGTAGCGCCAGGAGGCCGTGTACAGCCGCTGCATCAGCGATGGCTTCTCGCGTCCCCGCGATGGCCCGCTGATCTGCAGGTTGGTCTTGGTCAAACCTGGGTGTGCCGCGTCTGACGTGATACCCCAACCGGCCGCGCGACTGAGCCGGTCCAGTTCGCGGGCGAACATCAGAACCGCGAGCTTGGACTGGCCGTAGGCCGCCATCGGGGAGTATGAATTTTCGAACTGTAGGTCGTCGAAATGAATCCGACCACGCCGCGCAGCAAGGCTGCTCAGTGAGACCACCCGCGGGCTCGGCGCGCCACGTAACAAGGGCAGGACGTGCCTGGTAAGCGCGAAATGGCCGAGATGATTGCTGCCGAACTGCAATTCGAAGCCGTCGGAGGTGGTGTCACGTTCCGGCGGAGTCATCACACCGGCGTTGTTGATCAAAATGTCGATGGGGCGGCCGAGTTTGTTGAGTTGCTCGCCCAGCGCGGAGACGGAGGCCAGTGATGACAGATCCAGCGGGCGGATGGTCAGTTTTGCGTCGGGCAAAGTCTCGCGGATCCGCGTGATCGCGGCTTCACCCTTGGCTTGGTTGCGGATTGCCATCACGACGTCGGCTCCCGCGGCTGACAGCCGCTTGGCCAGGCCGAAGCCCAGGCCGCTGTTGGCGCCGGTGACGACCACCAACTTTCCGGACAGATCGGGAACGGTGGCGACGAGGTTGCCGGCCATGCTGCTGGGTCCTCCCGGGTCGAGCCCGTTTCGCGGGCGTTGGCTACATGACAAACTGCGTGGATGAACAGCACGTCGGTCGCCAGGATCTCACGGGCTCTGGCCGTCGTCACGATGGTGGTGTCGGTGCTCGGCTTGGTCGCCACGCTGATGCTCGATGCGCTGTTCTTCGACAAGTACAACGTCTATGGGGAGATCCCGGTACCGGGTACCGGCAGTGTGCGGCTGCCCACAGGTGAAGCGACTGTGAGCCTGCACGTACGCGTCAGCGGTAGCGACGACGATCGGCACGTGCCGGTCCCGCAGCTGAGGATCGCCATCGATCCACCCGATGGAGTAGCGCAGCCGGAATTGATCCAAAGCATCGGTAGCACAACGATCATCAACAATGAAGCGCATCTTCGCCTGTGGAAAATCCGGGTGCCAGCCGAGGGGACTTACCAGGTGACGGCCGACGGGCGGGTCGACGGATACATCAGTCCGAGGCTGGCTTTCGGCCACCAGAGCTCCCACGGCCCACTGGCGTGGGTATTCGCGGCGATGTTCGTGGTCGGCCTGTTCGACCTGGTCTTCTCGGTGAAGTGGCTGGGCCGCAGTCGGGGCCGAAGCCGAAGCGCGACCTTCGACGCAGCGGAGAACGAGACTCACCCCGAAGCGCCGGCGACGCCGGATCACCCTACTTCCGTTGCGCCCCGGGCGGCTTATGAGCCAACCGGTGAAAGGGTCAGAGCCGAACAGCTGCGAGTTGTGACCGCGCTGCGGGATTCGGGTGCGCTGACCGAGTCGGAGTTCAAAGCCGAGAAGCGGCGTATCCTGAGCGACTTCTAGGTCGATGTGCCGACTGGCGGTCGGTTGCGGTAGGGTCGGTGGCCGAGTGGCAAACCGGGGCCACGATCGAATGACAAATGTTCCGAAGGGAAAATCAAGGTGAGTTTTGCTGGGTTGCCGCCGGAAATCAATTCGTTGCGGATGTTGTTGGGTGCCGGTTCGGGGCCGATGCTGGCGGCCGCGGCGGCGTGGAACGGGTTGGCCGAGGAGCTGGGTAGCGCTGCGAGCTCGTTCTCCTCGGTGACGTCGAATCTGGCCGGTCAGGCGTGGCAGGGTCCGGCTGCGGCGGCGATGGCCAATGCCGCGGCACCCTATGCGGCGTTCCTGGAGGCGGCATCCACCCGCGCCCTGGGTGCGTCGGGTCAGGCCAATGCGGTGGCTAGCGCGTTCGAGACCGCGAAGTCGGCGATGATCAACCCGGAGGCGATTGCCGCGAACCGCA
>NZ_JBKECZ010000075.1:0-2704 GCF_047975165.1 Mycobacterium sp. | reverse complement strand
GCCCAGCCCGCCACCGGCGAGCAGCGCGTCGGCAATCGTGAGATAGCCGTTGAGGCAGTCGAGTACGTGCTGCCAGGGCCGCACCGCGTGCGGGAAACGCAATAGCGGCGCCTGCCCGCTTGCGTAGGCGACCACCAGGTCCGGCAGCAGGCGGTCACGGCTGATGTCGCCACCACCGATCACGTTGCCGCCACGGGCAATCGCGGTCGGGCAGCCGGGGAAGCTGCGAATCCAGGATTGGGTCAGCAGATCGGCCATCGCTTTGGACGCACTGTAGGGATCGTCGCCGCCCAGCGGGTCTGTTTCGGTGTAGCCGGCCTCCTGATCGACGTTGCGGTAGACCTTGTCGGTGGTGATGACGACGTGCGCACGCACCGAAGCCGTGGCCCCGACGGCTTCCAGCACATTGAGTGTGCCCATGACGTTGGTTTCGTAGGTGAATCGCGGCTCGCGGTAGGACTCGCGGACCAACGCCTGGGCGGCCATGTGCACCACGACGTCGGGGGCCACCGCCTTCACCGCTGCCGCAGTTTCCCCGGCGTCGCGGATGTCCACCCGCAGATCGGAGGCCAGCAGATCCGCCAACCCTGCTCTCTCGAACAGGCCGCCCTCATCGGGCTCAAGGGCCAGACCGGACACTTGGTGTCCGCGGGCCAGTAGTAGCAGCGCCAGCCAGGGGCCTTTGAACCCGGTATGCCCAGTGATCAGGTAGTGCACGGTTACCGTGAGGCCTCGGCCATGTACTCGCGGATCGATTCGGTCGCGAAATCGAGCATCGGCTTTGTCAGCCCGGGATAGGTGCCGATCCAGAACGTGCGGTTCATCACGATGTCGGTATTGGTCAGGTCACCGACGATCCGGAAGTCGGTGCCCCGATAGGCCGGTTGTTTGACCAGGTTGCCGGCGAACAACTGCCGAAAGCCGATCTTGCGTTCGTCCAGGAAGCGCATCAACTTGGTGCGGTCGACGGGATGTGCGGGATCCAGGGTGATCGGATAGCCGAACCAGGACGGCTCCGACTTGGGCGTGGCAACGGGCAGGATCAGCCCTTCGACGCCAGACAGCCGCGAGGTCAGATAGTCGAAGTTGTCCTTGCGCGCCTGGACGAATCCGTCGATCTTGGTCAGCTGCGACAGACCGATGGCCGCCTGCATGTCGGTGGCCTTCAGGTTGTAGCCGATGTGGCTGTAGATGTATTTGTGGTCATACCCCTTGGGTAGATCGCCGAGTTGCCATTCGAACCGCTTCTCACACGTGTTGTCGTCGCCCGGCGCGCAGTAGCAGTCCCGGCCCCAGTCCCGGAAGGATTCGACCTGCTTGCGCACCAGCGGCGACTTGACGAATACCGCGCCGCCTTCACCGGTGGTGATGTGGTGGGCGGGATAGAAACTCAGTGTCGCGGTGTCACCGAAGCTGCCGGTGCGCTTGCCGTCATAGGTGGATCCGAGCGCGTCGCAGGAGTCCTCGACCAGCCACAGGTTGTGTTTGTCGCACAATTCGCGCACGGCGTCCAGGTCGAACGGGTTACCCAGGGTGTGGGCCATCATGATCGCCCGGGTCTTCGGCCCGACAGCTTCGCGCAGGCGCTCGGGGATTGCGTCGTAGGTGCCCAATTCGATGTCGACAACTACCGGGCGCATGCCGTTCTGGATGATCGGGTTGACCGTGGTGGGAAAGCCGGCGGCCACGGTCAGCACCTCGTCGCCGGGTTGCAGAGGCCCTTTGCCGAACCGCTTCTTGTTTCCGGCGAGCTTCGGGCTGGTCAGGGCACTCAGGGCACACAGATTTGCGCTCGACCCGCTGTTGACGAAGACGGCGCCGCGCGCTCCGACGTACCGGTATAGGGCACGTTCGAACAACGGATGGAACCTACCGGCGGTCAGCCAGCCGTCCAGGGAGGCGTCGACGAGTGCCGCGAAGTCCTCGGGGTCGAGCACCTTGCCGGAAACCGGGACCGGCGTGACGCCGGGGATAAACTCCGCTGTCGCGAGCTTGCGCTTGGCGTACCCGCGGACAGCGGCAAGAATATCCTCGCGATCCTGTTCGAGCCCGTTCTCCCTAGTCCCATCGGTATCGAGCGGTGAAATGAGAACTCCTCAAGGGCTGTGTGACTCAATATGGTACGCGACACAGGTGAAAAGCCCGCCCCGCATGTCGCATCGTTGCTAGTGTTACACCCGCGGCGACGCGGCGTCATCGTTTCCGCGCCCCGGGGGCCAGACTACGTCGAGATGGGATGATTGGTCATGAAAGCCGTGCTTCTCGCCGGCGGGCTCGGCACGCGCATGCGCGAGGAAACCGAATTCCGCCCCAAACCGATGGTCGAGGTCGGGGGGCGGCCGGTGCTGTGGCACATCATGAAAATCCTCGGTCACTACGGCATTTCCGACTTCATCGTGTGCACCGGCTACAAGAGTGAGTTCATCAAGAACTACTTCACCAACTACGGAGCCTCCAACCTGGACTTCACCATCACCCTCGGGGACCAGTCGAGCATCCGCTACCACGGGTCGCACAATGAGTTCAATTGGCAGGTCACCGTGGCCGACACCGGCCTGGACACCATGACGGGCGGCCGGATCAAACGCATCCAGAAATACGTCGGCTGTGAAACATTTCTGTGCACCTACGGCGACGGTATCGCCGACGTCGATATCCACGCACTACTCAACTTCCACCGGGCTCATGGCAAGCTCGCCACCGT
>NZ_JBKECZ010000074.1:0-29747 GCF_047975165.1 Mycobacterium sp. | reverse complement strand
GGCGGCCGGCGGCGGGCGGCGGGGGCAGGGGGCCGGGGCCCAGGGCAGGCGGCCCGCTGCCGATCCGACGGCCGTTGGCCGGGGACCGTCGGCCCGCCGGCTCCGTCCGAGAGGCCCCGACGCGACCTCTGCGACACCAATTACGACAGTTTGTAGGACCAGGCCTACCGTTGGGCGGATTGGGGGTTAAGATCACTACTACGTATTGGGATTCCCCCAGTATTGCCGCGTGTCCAGCATGGATGGATGTTTGGAGGAGCTCTTGACAGCCGAAGCGCCCCCCAGGGGAGAACTCGAGCCCCTCCGGCCCCGCCCGATTAAAACAGGGCCCAAAGGGAACCTGATCTACAAGCTGCTCACCACCACCGATCACAAGCTGATCGGCATCATGTACTGCGTCGCCTGTTTCATCTTCTTCCTCATCGGCGGCCTGCTCGCCCTGCTGATGCGAGTCGAGCTGTCCGCGCCGGGGTTGCAGTTCCTGTCCAACGAACAGTTCAACCAGCTGTTCACCATGCACGGCACGATCATGCTGCTGTTCTACGCGACGCCGATCGTCTTCGGGTTCGCAAACCTGGTGCTGCCGTTGCAGATCGGGGCCCCCGACGTCGCGTTCCCGCGCCTGAACGCCTTCTCGTTCTGGCTGTTCCTGTTCGGTGCCACCATCGGGATGGCCGGCTTCATCACCCCCGGCGGCGCGGCTGACTTCGGCTGGACCGCCTACACCCCGCTCAGCGACTCCATCCATTCGCCGGGCGTGGGCTGCGACCTGTGGATCCTGGGTGTGGCCGTCGGTGGTCTGGGAACCATCCTGGGTGCGGTCAACATGATCACCACGGTGGTGTGCATGCGCGCACCCGGAATGACGATGTTCCGGATGCCGATCTTCACCTGGAACATCGTGGTCGCATCCATCATCGTGCTGATCATCTTCCCGCTGCTGACCGCCGCGGCGCTGGGGCTGTTCGCCGACCGGCACTTGGGCGCCCATATCTACGATCCGGCCAACGGCGGTGTGATGCTTTGGCAGCACCTGTTCTGGTTCTTCGGCCACCCCGAGGTCTACGTGCTTGCGCTGCCGTTCTTCGGGATCGTCTCCGAAGTGTTCCCGGTGTTCTCCCGCAAGCCGCTTTTCGGCTACACCACGCTGATCTTCGCGACGCTGTCCATCGCGGCGCTGTCGGTGGCGGTGTGGGCGCACCACCTGTTCGCGACCGGCGCGATCCTGCTGCCCTTCTTCTCCTTCATGACGTTGCTGATCGCGGTCCCCACCGGGATCAAGTTCTTCAACTGGATCGGCACCATGTGGAAGGGCCAGCTGACCTTCGAAACCCCGATGATGTTCGCCATCGGCTTCGCGGTCACCTTCCTCGCGGGTGGTCTGACGGGCGTGCTGCTGGCCAGCCCGCCGCTGGACTTCCACGTCACCGACACCTACTTCGTGGTCGCACACTTCCACTACGTGCTGTTCGGCACCATCGTGTTCTCCACCTTCGCCGGGCTGTACTTCTGGTTCCCGAAGATGACCGGACGGATGCTGGACGAGCGTCTGGGCAAGCTGCACTTCTGGATGACGTTCATCGGTTTCCACACCACCTTCCTGGTGCAGCACTGGCTCGGCGACGAGGGCATGCCCCGCCGGTACGCCGACTATCTACCCACCGACGACTTCCAGACCCTCAACATCGTCTCGACCGTCGGCGCCTTCATCCTGGGTCTGGGGATGATTCCGTTCGTCTGGAACGTCTTCAAGAGCTGGCGCTACGGCGAGGTCGTCACCGTAGACGACCCGTGGGGCTACGGAAACTCGCTGGAGTGGGCGACCAGTTGCCCGCCGCCGCGGCACAACTTCACCGAGCTGCCCCGGATCCGTTCGGAGCGCCCGGCCTTCGAACTGCACTACCCGCACATGGTCGAGCGGATGCGCGCCGAAGCCCACATCGGGCGCAGCCACTGACAACGCTGCCGCTTATCAGAGGAAACGCGTCTGGCGTTCGGTCCTGATGGATTGCATCGGCGGCAACCCCGGGTGACTCCTTCGCCCAAGGTATCTGCGCTGATCACCGTTACCGGTATGGACCGGCCCGGGGTCACCTCGGCGCTGTTGGAAGTCCTGGGGCGGCGCGACGTGGATTTACTCAACGTCGAGCAGGTGGTCATCAGGGGGCGGCTGACCCTGGGAGTGCTGGTGTCATGCGGGGCCGAAGTGGCCGGTGACATCGAATTGCGCAATGCGGTCGAGCAGGCGATCCGCGAGATGGGGCTGGACGTCACGATCGAGCGCAGCGATGACGAGCCCGTCATCCGGGAACCATCGACCCACATCATCTACGTGCTCGGCCGCCCGATCACCGCCGGCGCGTTCGGAGCGGTGGCGCGGGAAGCAGCCGCACTGGGGGTCAACATCGACTTCATCCGCGGCGTCTCGGACTATCCGGTCACCGGTCTGGAGTTGCAGGTCTCGGTGCCGCCCGGCACGCTCGGGCCGCTGCGGGCCGCGCTCAGCGGGCTTGCCGCCGGCGAGGGCGTCGACGTGGCCATCGAGGACTACGGATTGGCCTGGCGTACCAAGCGTCTCATCGTGTTCGACGTCGACTCCACGCTGGTCCAGGGCGAAGTCATCGAGATGCTCGCGGCGCACGCGGGCGCGCAGGGCAAGGTGGCGGCGATCACCGAGGCCGCGATGCGCGGTGAACTGGACTTTGCGGAATCACTGGAGCGGCGGGTGGCCACCCTGGCGGGGCTGCCCGCAGCGGTGCTCGACGAGGTCGCCGGCCAGTTGGAACTGATGCCGGGGGCGCGGACGACGCTGCGGACGCTGCAGCGGTTGGGCTTTCGCTGCGGGGTGGTATCCGGGGGGTTCCGACGGGTCATCGAACCGCTCGCCGAGGAACTCAAGCTGGATTTCGTCGCCGCCAACGACCTGGAGATCGTCGACGGCGTACTCACCGGCCGGGTTGCCGGCGCCATCGTCGACCGGGCGGGCAAAGCCACGGCGCTGCGCGCGTTCGCCGGCCAATACGACGTGCCGCTGGACCAGACCGTCGCGGTCGGCGACGGAGCCAACGACATCGACATGCTGGCGACCGCGGGGATGGGGATCGCGTTCAACGCCAAGCCCGCGCTGCGCGAGGTCGCCGATGCCTCGCTGAGCCACCCCTACCTGGACACCGTGCTGTTTCTGCTGGGTGTGACCCGCGGTGAGATCGAGGCCGCCGACGCAGCCGACGGCGGAGTGCGCCGGGTGGACATTCCCCCGGCCTGAGACCGGTTCGGCCGCACAAGGAACGCGACCCGCCAGCGGTCCCGGCCGCACGGTACGGCACGATGGTCGGGTGCCGAAGAATGGCTCTTTCGAGGCCGACCCCGATCTGCTGATCGACTTCCACGAGGTGGCGCTGCGCCGCGGTGGACGCACTCTGGTCGGCCCGCTGGACTGGGCGGTCGAACTCGACGAGCGCTGGGTGATCCTCGGGCCGAACGGGGCCGGTAAGACGTCGCTGCTGCGGATCGCCGCCGCGGCCGAGCACCCGTCGGCCGGGGTGGCCTTCGTGCTCGGCGAACGGCTGGGCCGGGTCGACGTCGCGGAGTTGCGCACGCGGATCGGACTGAGTTCCTCGGCGCTGGCGCAGCGGATACCCGCCGACGAGCTGGTCCGCGACCTCGTCGTCTCGGCCGGCTACTCGGTGCTGGGCCGCTGGCGCGAACGCTACGAGGACCTCGACTATGAACGTGCACTCGACATGCTGGAAAGCCTGGGGGCCGAACATCTGGCAGACCGCAGCTACGGGACGCTCTCGGAAGGCGAGCGCAAACGGGTGCTCATCGCCCGCGCGCTGATGACCGACCCGGAACTGCTGCTCCTCGACGAGCCGGCCGCCGGACTGGATCTGGGCGGCCGGGAGGAACTGGTAGCCCGGCTGGCGGACCTGGCCGCCGACCCGGACGCCCCCGCGCTGGTGCTGGTCACCCATCACGTCGAAGAGGTGCCGCCCGGTTTCAGCCATTGCCTGCTGCTGTCGGAGGCGCAGGTGGTGGCCTCGGGCCTGCTGTCGGAGGTGCTGACCTCGGAGAACCTCTCGGCCGCGTTCGGGCAGCACATCGCACTGGAAGTTGTCGACGGACGCTACTTCGCCCGCCGGATTCGCACCCGGGCGGCCCATCGGAGGAAGCCATGAACGACGCGGAAATCCCCAGCCGGCCCTCGCCCCTGCCGCCGCGCCCGGCCGCGACCGTGATGCTGGTACGCGACACCCCCGCGGGCCTGAACACGTTCCTGATGCGCCGCCATTCCGCCATGGAGTTTGCCCCCGGCGTGATCGTCTTTCCCGGCGGCGGGGTCGACGACCGTGACCGCAACGCCGACATCGCGTGGGCGGGGCCGGCGCCCGACTGGTGGGCGCAAAGGCTCGGCACCGATATCGAACTGGCCATCGCGCTGGTGTGCGCGGCCGCCCGGGAAACCTTCGAGGAATCGGGGGTGCTGTTCGCCGGGTCGGCCGACGATCCGGACGGCATCGTCGGCGACGCCTCGGTGTATCGCGAATCCCGTCGCGCCTTGGCCGAAAACACCGTGTCGTTCGCCGATTTCCTGGGCACCCACAACCTGGTCCTGCGCTCGGATCTGCTGCGGCCGTGGGCCAACTGGATCACCCCCGAAGCCGAACGGACCCGCCGCTACGACACCTACTTCTTCGTCGGCGCCCTGCCGGAAGGCCAGCGTGCCGACGGCGAGAACACCGAGTCCGACCGTGCCGGGTGGGAGAGCCCGGAGCACGCAATCGCCGACTTCGAGGCCGGCCGCAACGTGCTGCTGCCGCCGACGTGGGCTCAGCTCGACTCGCTGGCCGGTCGCACTGTGGCCGATGTGCTCGCCGCCGCGCCGGAGATTGCCCCGGTGCAGCCGCTGCTCGAAAAACGGGACGGCAACTGGGTTTTGGAGTTCGCCGACTCCGGCCGCTATCACCGGGCACGGGAGGCGGGCGGCGCGATGCGGTGGCCCATGTGAGGCTCGGGTGCGTCGCGGTGAGGGTCGGGTGAGTCGCCGGTGAGCGAGTTCGTCAGCGTGGTGGTCAGCGACGGCTCCCGGGATGCGGGGCTGGCGATGATGCTGTGGTCGCGGCCGCCCACCAACGCCATGACCCGGCAGTTCTACCGGGAGATCGTTGCCGCCGCCGACGAGCTGGGCCGCCGCGACGACGTTGCCGCGGTGATCCTGTTCGGCGGACAGCAGATCTTCTCCGCCGGGGACGACATGCCCGAACTGCGAACCCTGACCCCCGGGGAGGCCGGCGTCGGGGCCCGGGTCCGGTGTGAGGCCCTCGAGGCGGTTGCCGCGATCCCGAAGCCCACGGTCGCCGCGATCACCGGGTACGCGCTGGGGGCCGGCCTCACGCTGGCTCTGACCGCCGACTGGCGCGTCGCCGGGGACAACGTGCGATTCGGTGCGACGGAGATCCTGGCCGGACTGGTTCCCGGTGGCGGGGGGATGGCCCGGCTTGCCCGTGTCGTCGGCGCGAGCCGGGCCAAGGAGCTGGTGTTCAGCGGACGCTTCTTTGACGCCGAGGAGGCGTTGGCGCTGGGCCTGATCGACGACATGGTGGCTCCCGACGACGTCTACGATGCCGCGGCGGCGTGGGCGCGGCGCTTCCTGGAAGGCCCGCCGTATGCCCTGGCCGCGGCCAAGGCCGGGATCAACGCTGCCTGTGCGGGGACCGGCCCCGGACACTCCGAGGCCGAGCAGCGGCGTTACGTCGACGTCTTCGCCGCTGGTCAGGAAGGTCGGGGCAACGATGTTCGGGACGGTCGTTAGGCTGCGGTGATGACGAGGAGTTCCGAAATCCCCGCTTCCGGCCTTTCGGTGGTGCCCAATCCGCATGCAAGTGCCGATCAGGTGGAGGCCGCGCGCCACGACAGCAAGCTCGCCCAGGTGCTCTACCACGACTGGGAAGCGGAGAATTACGACGAGAAGTGGTCGATCTCCTACGACCAGCGTTGCGTCGACTACGCGCGCGGCCGGTTCGACGCGATCGTCCCCGACCCGGTGATCCGCGACCTGCCCTACGAACGTGCCCTGGAGCTGGGCTGCGGCACCGGCTTCTTTCTGCTCAACCTGATCCAGGCCGGGGTGGCCCGGCGGGGTTCGGTCACCGATCTGTCACCGGGGATGGTCAAGGTCGCCACCCGCAACGGCCAGTCGCTGGGGTTGCAGATCGATGGCCGGGTCGCCGACGCCGAAGGCATCCCCTACGACGACGACACCTTCGACCTGGTGGTCGGGCATGCCGTACTGCACCACATTCCCGATGTCGAACTGTCGCTGCGCGAGGTGATCAGGGTGCTCAAACCCGGCGGGCGGTTCGTGTTCGCCGGTGAGCCGACGTCCGTCGGCAACGTCTATGCCCGCGAGTTGTCCACGCTGACCTGGCGGATCACCACCAGCGTCACCAGGCTGCCCGGGCTGGGCGGTTGGCGGCGCCCCCAGGAGGAACTGGACGAATCCAGCCGCGCCGCCGCGCTTGAGGCGGTCGTGGACCTGCACACCTTCACCCCCGGCGAGCTGGAGCGCATGGCGATCAGTGCCGGCGGGGTGGAGGTGCGGACCGCCAGCGAAGAGTTCACCGCGGCGATGTTCGGCTGGCCGGTGCGCACCTTCGAGTGCTCGGTGCCACCGGGCCGGCTGGGTTGGCGCTGGGCGAGATTCGCCTTCACCGGATGGAAGGCGCTGAGCTGGGCGGATGCCAACGTTTGGCGTCGTATAGCCCCGAAGGGCTGGTTCTACAACGTGATGATCACCGGGGTCAAACCCTCCTGAGCCGGTTCTCCCTGGACGACGTCGCCTACCTGCGTTCCGACGCCGGCGCCGCCGCGCTGGCGATGGTCGGCGGGCTCGAGTTCGGTGAGGCCGGCCGGATCGCAGACACCGCTGCGGTGCGTGCGCGGTTCGGCGAGCGGACACCGATCCTGGTGGCCACCGCGCTGCTGCGCCGCAAGGCGGCCGAGAAGCTCGGCGGGCTCGGCGACGTATCGCAGTGGCTGTTCACCGACGAGGCGTTGCAGCAGGCGACCGCGGCGCCGGTGGCATTGCACCGGGCCCGCCGATTGGCCGGCCGGGTGGTGCACGATGCGACCTGCTCGATCGGCACCGAGCTGGCCGCGCTGAGGGGCTCGGCGGCAGTGGTGATCGGCAGCGATCTCGATCCCGTGCGCCTGGAGATGGCGCGGCACAACCTGCACGGCTCGGTGGACCTGTGTCGCGCCGACGCACTGGCGCCGGTGACGCGCGACTCGGCCGTCGTCGCCGCCCCGGCGCGTCGCAGCGGTGGACGCCGCCGGTTCGACCCGCGGGATTTCCAGCCGGCGCTGGACCGGCTGCTGGAGTGTTACCGAGGCCGGGATCTGGCGGTGAAGTGCTCTCCGGGAATGGATTTCGACATGCTGGCGCGGTTGGGCTTCGACGGAGAGGTCGAGGTGACCTCCTATCTCGGTTCGGTCCGGGAATCCTGCCTGTGGGGGGGCGGGTTGACCGAGCCCCCGGTGCGCCGGCGCGCGAGCATCCTGGGGCGTGACGCAGAAATCACAGAAATCACCTCGGCCGACCCCGACGACTGTGCGGCGCGGCCTGTCGGGAGATGGATCGTCGATCCCGACGGCGCCGTGGTGCGGGCCGGGCTGGTGCGCCAGTATGCGACGCGGCATGGGCTGTGGCAGCTCGACCCGGCCATCGCGTACCTGTCCGGTGACCGCCTGCCGCCCGGCGTCCGCGGTTTTGAGGTCCTGGAGCAGGTGCCGTTCGACGAACGGCGGCTACGGCGGACGCTGTCCGCGCTGGACTGCGGGCCGTTGGAAATCTTGGTGCGCGGTGTCCGGGCGGACCCCGACGCGTTGCGCCGCCGGCTGCGGTTGCGCGGTGCCACGCCGCTGTCGGTGGTCATCACTCGCCTGGGTAGCGGCGCCGCGGCGCGGGCCGTGGCCTATGTTTGCAACCCGTCCAGGTAGCGCCGGGTACGCTGGCGGCAACTCGATATTCCAGCCAAACCGCCTGTGGGTGTCTGCGAGGACTATTCGACAATGCGCTATCTGATGGCTGCCGTGATGGTGGCTGCCGCGATCGTGCCGTGTGCTCCGGCGGCGGCCGAGCCAACACCGACCGAGCCCGCACCGGCCGAGCCCGCGTCGTGCGACAGTCTGGGCGGGTCGGTTCAACCGGGTGAAATCTGCCGCATCAGCCAGTCGACGGACACGTTCACCATGGATATCGCCTTTCCGGTCGACTACCCCGACCAGCAGGTGCTGACCGAGTACGTCGTGCAGAACCGGGATGGGTTCGTCAACGTCGTGCGGGGATCGGCAAAGCGTGACCGCCCGTACCAGATGGAAGCCACCAATGAGCAGCACAGCTCCGAGGATCCATCGCGGGCAACCCGCAGCGTGGTGCTGAGGTTCTTCGAGGACCTCGGCGGGGCGCATCCCTCGAATTGGTACAAGGCGTTCAACTACGACCTGCGAAGCCAGAAGGAGATCACCTTCGACACGCTGTTCGCTCCCAATACCGACCCGCTGGACAAGATCTTCCCGATCGTCCAGCACGAAATCCAGCGTCAGACCGGGATGGGTGAGGAGATTCCGCCCGCTGTCGGACACGACCCGAGCAACTACCAGAACTTCGCCATCACCGACACTTTCCTGATCTTCTATCTCGCCCACACCGAGTTGCTGCCGCCGTTCGCCGGCCCCACCCAGGTGCGGGTGCCGCGCAAGGCGATTCCTCCGTTTGCCCCGTGAGGTCTGCGTAGCCGGGATTCTCCGCTGGGTTGGTTGGGGCAGTTCATTCTGCGCTCAGGGCGGTGATGGTCGGCGTGTCGCCGCCGTGGATGCAGAGTGAACGCGCGGGCGGCTGGGCAGTGGTGTTGGCTCTGCGCCTGTGGCGCAAAAGTGCGAGTGGACTGCGCCCTGGGTGCAGAGTCAGTGGGCAAGGCGTGCGTCCAACGCTGGTGTCGAAGCGTTCGGCCTCGGCCAACAGGGCTGAGACCTCACCGGCGAGGTCTTCTGGTTGAATCGCCCTGGGGCGGTTCAACCTGTTTGTTCGCGAGCGTAACGCCACGGCGAAATCCGGAGCGTGAAATCGCAGCACCGTTACGCTCGCGAACGAATCCGCCCCGGCGCGGCATAACCGCCCGCGCTCAGGATGGGCTGAAGCAGTAGACCTGGCCGTCGCTGGTGGTGACCAGCACCCGTCGATCCTTGCCGACCGAGACACCCACCGGATACCCGGTGGCGTCGGGCAGCGCTAAGCCGCCGGAGGTGTGCCCGTCGGCAAGATCGAAAGCCAACAGTGACATGCCGGGCTCGTCACCTTCGCCCTCGCTGGCAGCGCCCGGAATCACGGTATAGCCGACACCGCCGGCCAGGCTCGATGTCGACAGCGGAGTGACGTCGTCGCGGCGCCAGACCTGCTCGGCGTGGTCGCCGGCGTCGGTGAACGCCACCAATCGGGTATCGGGGCCACCCCCGGACACGATCAAGCCACGCGGGGTGACCGCCGGCGGCGTCTGCGCCAGAAAATCAAGCGGCACGGACCATTTCGGTGTTCCATCGGCGGCATGCAGTGCCCACAATCGCCGGTCGCGGCCGTTGACGTAGACGGTGGACCCGTCCGCGGACAGCACCGGGCTGGCCAGCACCCCGGCGCCAACGACATCACTGGTCCACTCGCGGGTCAAACGCCGGCCGTTGTACTTCAGTCCGACCAGCTGCGCGGCCGGTGCTTCCGGCTGCCACACGCCGATCACCACCGTTTGGCTCGCCTCGGAGAAGGCGGGGGCTGCCGCCACCGGGCAGGCCGGCCCGGCGGGTACGCAGTCGGCCAAGCCGCGGGTGGGGTCGGTGGGGTCGATGTCGTCGACCAGGTCCAGCGAGCTGCCGGACACCGCGCCGCGGTGGGTGTCGAAAACCAGCAGCTGCCCCAGATGGGTACTCACCAGCAGGTGGCCGTCGCCCAGGAATCGGGGAGTCGTCGGCATACCGATGACCGGTTCGCGCCAGCGTGTCCATTGGGTCGGCGGAAACGAGATGATCGCCCCCGGCTCCCCGACGTAGAGGTTGTCGAAGCCGTCGAACAACGGCCCGCCGAAGCCGCCGCCCTGCAACAGCCGGATGCACCAGCGCTGCCGCCCGTTGGCGTTCTCCCACTGCATCAGCGAGCATCCGCCCGGAGTTTGGGCGTTGAGTGCCAGGTAGCCGCGGGCACTCATGGCCGCCGCGGCGCCCAGGCCGCCTTTGACCGACCGCGTCCACCGCAGGGCCAGCTTGCTAGCACCGGAGGTCGCGGTGTAGCTGCTGTTGGCGGCATCGGCGTACTGCGCCGACCAGCCAGGTGCGGGGGCCGAGTCGACCCAGGAATCGGTATTGCCGCAGCCGCTGATCCCGAGGGTGAGCGCGACCGCCGCAGCGGGGGCCGTCAGACGTGGCGCGAACACCTTGTCCTTTCTCGGTTCCCTACCGGTTCACATCCAAAGTTGTGGGGGGATCTCGGCAGCGGGGGAGCGGGGGATCTCGACAGCGGGGGAGTGGGTACAGGTGAGGGTATCGCGCGCGCGGTCGCCGGCGTTGGATCACCCGCGGGCCGAGCGCATCGTCGTCAACGGGATCTGATTGCTCGACTCCTCCTCACTCCGCTACGCGGAGCGCATTGTCGTCAACGGGATCTGATTGCTCGACTCCTCCTCACTCCGCTACGCGGAGCGCATTGTCGCCTCGCTAGGCTGTTGGGTCGTGACGAGCATGTGGGGCGCTCCGCTGCACCGGCGGTGGCGCGGAGCCCAGCTGCGGGACCCACGTCAGGCCAGATTCCTTACCGTGGCGTCGCTGAAGTGGCTGCTGCGCAACCGGGCATACACGCCCTGGTACCTGGTGCGATATTGGCGACTGCTGAAATTCAAGATCGCCAATCCGCACATCATCACCCGCGGCATGGTGTTTCTGGGCAAGGGCGTGGAGATTCACGCGACACCCGAACTCGCCCAACTGGAAATCGGCCGATGGGTGCACATCGGCGACAAGAACACCATCCGCGCCCACGAGGGCTCGCTGCGGTTCGGCGACAAGGTGGTCCTGGGCCGTGACAACGTCATCAACTGCTACCTGGACGTCGAACTCGGGGACTCCGCCCTGATGGCCGACTGGTGTTACGTCTGCGATTTCGACCACCGGATGGACGACATCACCCTGCCGATCAAGGACCAGGGCATCATCAAATCGCCGGTGCGGATCGGGCCGGACACCTGGATCGGGGTGAAGGTGTCGGTGCTGCGCGGCACATCCGTCGGGCGGGGTTGCGTGCTGGGATCTCACGCGGTGGTCCGAGGGGTCATCCCGGACTACTCGATTGCGGTCGGCGCTCCGGCCAAGGTGGTCAAGAACCGCAAGGTCTCCTGGGATGCATCCGCGGCGCAACGGGCCGAGCTGGCCGAGGCCCTGGCCGACATCGAGCGCAAGAAAGCAGCGCAGTAGCGCGCCCGCCTACTCGGGGTGGTCGTCGACTTGATAGTCGAAGTCGACTTTGCCGTCGACCACGCTGTTGACGATGACGTCGATGCCGTACTTCTTGGTGCCGTCGGTGAGCTGGCAGCGCAGCGTTGCTCCCCGGTAGCCCTTGAGGTCCTCCGGGCAGGTCAGCGCGTCGGGGCGGCTGCCGACCTGCTGGTACAGGTGGTTGCTGATGATGTGGGCGACCTGATCCTTGTCGACGGTCTCCACCATGTCGAACTTGACGTCGTTGCCTTCGACGCTGGTGACGTTGACGTTGACGTTGTAGGTCGCGTCGTCGACGGTCATCTCACATTCGAGCTGCGCGCCCACTTTGGCCACCAGGTCACCGGGGCAGGTGACCGAACGCGATTTGCCCGGGTCGCCCATCTTGGTCGCGATCTGCTGGGCGACATCGGCTTTGCTGACCGTGCGCGGCGAATTGACTCCCACTGAACACGAGCAGCCTGCCGTTCCGGCCACTACAGCAACTGCGGCAGCGGTGCCCAAAACGGTACGAACGATCGATATCATGACGCCTCCACGGTCGGACAATACGGGAGCATCCCATATTTCCACGGGGCGCGCCTGCGGACAATCGGTGCGGCCCGGGGGCTCGAAACGAATCTAGCTCCGGTCTGGGAGCGGTCGTTCGGCAATCGGCACCCGCGGTTGCGGCTGCCGCTCGCGGCGCTTGGCCGCGAGATACACCTGTGCGGTTTCGGATGCCACTGTTCGCCAATCGAATTCGGATGTCAGCCGCGCCCGGGCCGCCCGGGCCCGGCACTGTGCGGCGCCGGGATCGTCGAGTACCGCACACACCGCGGCGGCCAGTCCGGCGGGATCGCGGGGCGGGCAGGACAGGCCGGTGACGCCGTCGATCACCGCCTCGCCCAGCCCGCCGATGTTCGATGTGACCAGCGGCGTACCGGCCGCTGCGGCCTCCAGCGCGGTCAGTCCGAACGGCTCGTAGTGGCTGGGCAGCACGGCGACGTCGGCCCGGTGCAGTGCGGCCAGCAGGTTGTCGTGGTCGAGGTGGCCCACGAAGCGGGTGGCCTTGAACACCTTGTGTTTTCGTACCTGCTCGGTCAGCCAGTCCTGCTGGGTCCCGGTACCGGCAATGGTCAATGTTGTCCCGGGGTGGGTGCGCCGGATCTTCGGCAGTGCGGCAATGGCTTCGTGGACGCCCTTCTCGTATTCCAGCCGCCCCACATAGAGCAGTTCGGCCGGCCCGGTGCGCGGGCGGCGTTCGGCGAACGACCAGCGTGCGGCGTCGATTCCGTTGCGGATCACAGTGGTCTCGGCCAGTCCGGGGCCGAACAGTTCGGTGACCTCATCGCTCATCGATACCGAACATGTTATGAGTGAATCGGATTCGCGCACCAGCCACGATTCGACCGCGTGCACCTGGCGGCTGATGTCACCGCTGACCCAACCGGAGTGCCGGCCGGCTTCGGTAGCGTGGATCGTGGAGACCAGTGGCACGTCATGGAATTCGGCCAACGCGATGGCCGGATGGGCGACCAGCCAGTCGTGGGCGTGCACCACATCGGGACGCCAGGGCCGGTCGCCGCCATGTCTTTTGAGCGATAATCCGCAGCGGACCATCGAATGACCCATCGCCAGCGTCCAGGCCATCATGTCGGTGCCGAAGGCGAATTCGTGCGGGTCCTGGGCCGCGGCGATCACCCGAACGCCCTCGCTGATCCTGTCCGACGACGGATGCGTGCTGGGGTCGGTCCCGGTGGGTCGGCGGGAAAGGACCACCACGTCGTGACCGGCAACGGCCAGCGCGGTCGACAGGTGATGCACGTGACGGCCCAGGCCGCCGATCACCACCGGCGGGTACTCCCACGAGACCATCAGGATCCTCATCCGCGGGATCCTCCGCGCGGCCGGGGTGAATTCATCGGGGCAGCCTGCGGGCATCCAGGGCGCCGAACAGTCCGTCGGCCCGGTTCCAGCCGTCGGCCAGGCGCTGGGCGGTGTCGTGACGGCCGGACGCCAGTGCACCGGCTATCTCCCGGGTGGCGTGCGCGTGCAGGTGGGCGCGGTAGCGCGCGTAGTCGGCCGCGGAGTCCTTGCTGATCATGAACGGCCAGTCGCTAGACACCGTCAGCAGGGTTTCGCGCAGGATCTGATCGGCGACGCGATCACGGGGGACGGGACCGTCCAGGGATCGAGCCTGCCCCAGCGCCTTGTCCACGGTCGTTAACGCGGTGTCCACCACCTCGGAGTTGAGTTGGACCAGATCGGCGACCCGCTCGCCGTTCCACACCTGCCAATTCTTACCCGAACCCCAGGAGCCGGCCGGCAATTCGACCGGGCCGCCGACGAAGCCGCCGTCGAGTGCGTCGCGCAGCGTACCGACCCGCACCCCGGCGGCGGGCAGGGCGCGCAGCACCCGGGCTAGCCAGGTCGGGCCTTCGTACCACCAGTGGCCGAACAGCTCGGTGTCGAACGCCGCGACCACATGTGCGGGCCGGCCGATGCGCTCCGATTCCGAGCGCAACCGGCTTCGCACGTGGTCGACGAAGTCGGCGACGTGCACGTCGACCGCGCGGTCCGCCCGGCCCGGGTCGTAGGGCGCCTTGGCCTCCGATCCCACATTGCGCCCGGTCACCCGTGCGGGTTTGAGGCCGGTGAGGTGGTCGTAGGTGTGAAAGTCGCGGTAGGCGCCGTGGCCGGGGTAGCCCGATTTCGGTGACCACACCCGGTAGCTGACCTGCAGGTCGCGACCGAACGCGATCACCGCGGAATCGCCGACCGGCCGGCCCCGCGCGGTGTCGCCGTGCAGCGACGGACCGTCGACCATGAAGTGGCTCACCCCGGCGGCGGCGTAGTCGCGCTCCAAACCGGGGGCGTAGGCGCATTCGGGCGCCCAGATCCCGCTGGGTCGGTGTGCCAGCCGTGCCCGGGCGTCGGCCAGGCCCTCGTGCAGGGCGAACTCGCGCAGCCGCGGCGCCAGCAACGGCTGGAAGGGATGGGCCAGCGGGCCGCCGAGCAGCTCCACCGTCCCGGCGTCGATCAGGGACCGCAGCAGTGGGCTGGCGCCGTGCCGCCACAGCGCGGTGAAGTCAGCGAGCGCTTCGTCGGCTTCGTGTTGTTCTCGAATTCCGAAGGCGCGCAATGCCTCCGGGGTGCATGACTGGTAATCTGCGGACTTCGACCGTGGAGTCGCCCGCACGCTGGCGGCTTCGGCCGCGCGCAGACTCCAGTTGGCCAGCCACCGGTGCATGCCGTCGAGGCAGTACGGGTCGTCGAGCTGCGCGTTGACCACCGGCGTCATGCCCAGCGTCAGCACCCCGCGGCGATCCTCGTCGGCCAGGGCGCGCAGCACCCGCAAGAGCGGCAGGTAGGCGGCCGCCCACGACTGATACAGCCATTCCTCGCCGACCGGCCAGCGGCCGTGATGAGCGAGCCAGGGCAGGTGTGTGTGCAGCACCAGGGTGAACATGCCCGGCACCCGGTCGCCGGAATAACCGCGGTAACTCAACGGCGCCTCGCGATCGCGACGAGGTCCAGGCTGGCGTCTATGTGACGCACAGGGTCCCCGCCGGAGTCGCTCCCGGCTTCGACCAGGTCGAAGTCGGCGGTGGTGACGGCCGCGACGTCGGCCACCAAATCGGGCGTCCACGGGGCATCGGCAACCGCCCGCGCGATCTGGGCATCGATGATCGACCCGCCGTGGCGCGCATCCATCTGTCGCAGCCGCGGCCCGTGGAACAGGCCGTACATCTCCACCTGGCCGAAGCCCCCGTCCTCCAGCAACTCGGTGAGCTCGCCGGCGTTGAGCTCACGGGTGTGAAAGGGGTTGACCGGGGTGTCGCGCCCGGGGGAGAAAGTGATGCGGTTGGGGGTCGACACCATCAACAGGCCCGACGTGCGCAGGACGCGCGCGCATTCCCGGATAAATCGGCCCTGGTCCCATAGGTGCTCGATGACCTGGAAATTGACTACCGCATCCACCGACGCCTCGGGCAGCGGCAGGTCGGTGAGGTTGGCCTGGTGGACCTGCACCCGGGGGTAGCGGGCGCGCACGTGGGCCACGGCGGCGGCGTCGTAGTCCACCGCGATCACCCTGGCTGCGGCGCGGGCGATCAACTCTGCGCCGTAGCCCTCTCCGCAGCCGGCTTCCAGCACTTCGCGGCCGGCACACCGCGGGGCCAGCCGTTCGTAGACGACCTCGTGGCGACGGAACCAGTAGTTCTCGATGTCCAGGTCGGGGATGGTGCGCTCGCCGGTCAACGTCAATACCGCATCCGCCGCCGGGTTGCCGGCGGAGACCTGCTGCGGCCCTTCGGGGACGTATGCGCTCATTGCTAAGGCAGGCTAACGCGTGGCGCCCGAATCGCGAACCCGGCGGCCGGTCGAGGGTGGGATATCACCCGCTAAGGTATGAGAGCGGACCGCACGGAGTTTCCGCGTAGCCAAGCTGTGCGGTCGCGTGAACGCATAACCGAGTTCCCGTGGTCGACCGCTGCGGGACTCCTTCGAGGAGGACGAGCCACACACATGACGAACATCGTGGTCCTGATCAAGCAGGTCCCGGACACCGAGTCGGAGCGCAAGCTGTCCGACGGCGATTTCACGCTGGACCGCGAGGCCGCCGACGCGGTCCTGGACGAGATCAACGAGCATGCCGTGGAAGAAGCGCTGCAGATCCGCGAACGTGAAGGCGGCGAAGGTTCGGTGACCGTGCTGACGGCCGGCCCTGAACGCGCCACCGAGGCGATCCGCAAGGCCCTGTCGATGGGTGCGGACAAGGCCGTCCATCTCAAAGACGACGGCATGAAGGGTTCCGACGTCATCCAGACCGGTTGGGCGCTGGCGCGTGCGCTGGGGGCCATCGAGGGGACAGAGCTGGTGATCGCCGGCAATGAGGCCACCGATGGGACCGGCGGCGCGGTGCCGGCCATCATTGCCGAATACCTGGGTCTGCCGCAGCTCACCCACGTGCGCAAGCTCTCCGTCGAGGGCGGCAAGGTGACCGCCGAGCGGGAGACCGACGAGGGCGTCTTCACCCTCGAAGCCGCGTTGCCCGCGGTGGTCAGCGTCACCGAGCGCATCAACGAGGCGCGCTTCCCGTCCTTCAAGGGCATCATGGCCGCCAAGAAGAAGGAAGTCACCGTGCTGACCCTGGCCGAGATCGGCGTGGAAAGCGACGAGGTGGGCGGGGCGAACGCCGGCACGACCGTGCTGTCGTCGACCCCGAAGCCGCCGAAAGCGGCAGGCGAGAAGGTCACCGACGAAGGTGAGGGCGGCAACCAGATCGTCCAGTACCTGGTGGCCCAGAAGATCATCTGACCCAGCGGCAAACCCGAACGAGAAGAGTGAAAAGCCATGGCTGAAGTACTTGTGCTCGTGGAGCACGCCGACGGTGCCCTCAAGAAGGTCACCTCCGAACTGATCACCGCGGCCCGCGCGTTGGGCGAGCCTGCCGCCGTCGTCATCGGGGGGCCGGGCACGGCCGCGCCGCTGCTCGACGGCCTCAAGGCGGCCGGTGCCGCCAAGATCTACATCGCCGAATCCGATGTGGTGAACAACTACCTCACCACCCCCTTCGTCGACGTGCTGGCCGGCCTGGCCGAGTCCGGCGCACCGGCTGCCGTGCTGGTGCCCGCCACCGCCAGCGGCAAGGAGATCGCCGGCCGGCTGGCCGCCCGGATAGGCTCGGCGCTGCTGGTCGACGTGGTCGGGGTCGAACAGGGCAACAAGGGTGTGCACTCCATCTTCGGCGGGGCGTTCACCGTCCAGGCGCAGGCCAACGGCGATACCCCGGTGATTTCCATGCGGGCCGGCGCCGTGGAGCCCGAACCCGCCGACGGCGCGGGTGAGCAGGTGAATGTGGAGGTGCCGGCCGCCGCGGAGAACGCCACCAAGATCACCGCGCGCGAGCCGGCGGTCGCCGGTGACCGGCCCGAACTCACCGAGGCCGCGGTCGTGGTCGCCGGCGGTCGCGGTGTCGGTAGCGCGGACAAGTTCAGTGTGGTGGAGGAGCTGGCCGACTCGCTCGGGGGCGCCGTCGGTGCGTCGCGGGCCGCGGTCGACTCCGGCTACTATCCGGGCCAGTTCCAGATCGGCCAGACCGGCAAGACGGTGGCGCCGCAGCTCTACATCGCGCTGGGCATTTCCGGGGCGATCCAGCACCGGGCCGGTATGCAGACCTCCAAGACCATCGTCGCGGTCAACAAGGACGAAGAGGCGCCGATCTTCGAGATCGCCGACTACGGCGTGGTGGGCGACCTGTTCAACGTCGCCCCGCAGCTGGCCGAGGGGATCAAGGCCCGCAAGGGCTGAGGGCTCCCGAGCCGGGGCCGGGGCCGGGGCCGGGGCCGGGGCTCGGGGCTCGGGGTTATCGGTTCACACCGCGACGACGTCGATCAGATCATCGAGTCCGCGGAAGTCGTCGGTGTTGCGGGTGTACAGCCTGGCCGAGTGCGCATGCGCCGTCGCCGCGATCAGCATGTCCATGGATCGGGCTCGCGGCCGGCGACCCGCTTCGACGACTGCCGCGGCAACGTGGCCATAGCTGGCTGCGACGGCGTCGTCGAGCGGTAGCGCGTCAAAAGTCCGTTGAAGCAGGAGCAGTCGCCGGAGCCGTTCAGCGCGGACCGTGCGTTCGCTGGCGATCAGCACGCCGAAATGCAACTCGGCCAGTGTCACCGCGCTGATCGCCAGATCGCCGTCGAGGGGGGCGACGTCGGTGGCGATCACGATGCTGGTGTCTAGCAGTGCCCTCAACGAGGCGTCCACAGGTCGCGGATACCGTGGTCGATCTGATCGCGGTCGGCATGCCAGGCGGGATCTGCCGGGCCGGCGAACAACTCGGCCGCGTCCGTCCACCGTCGCCAGGCCCGCGGATTCGCGGGTACCAGCCGGGCGCTGGGTCTCCCAGCGACGGTGATGGTGATTTCCTCGCCGCCTTCCACCCGGCGAACCAGGTCAGAGGCGTCTTGGCGCAATTCGCGCAATCCTACGGTGCCCACGCTGAAAATCTAGCACATGTGCTACATCGGGAGGGGGGTCATTGCCGGTGGCCTGCGGGTCCGGGAAATTCCACGTCAGTGGACCTCCCCGGTATCGTGGAGCCCGTCATGGCCTATCTCGACCACGCCGCCACCACCCCGATGCACCCCGCCGCCATCGAGGCGATGACGGCTGCGCTCGGCTCCACCGGCAACGCCTCGTCGCTGCACACCAGCGGCCGTACCGCCCGGCGAAGGGTCGAGGAGTCCCGCGAACTGATCGCCGACAAGCTCGGCGCCCGCCCGTCGGAGGTGATGTTCACCGCGGGCGGCACCGAGAGCGACAACCTGGGCGTCAAGGGGATCTTCTGGGCCCGTCGCGACGAGCAGCGGGGCCGTCGGCGCATCGTCACCACCGAGGTGGAACACCACGCGGTGCTGGACCCGGTGGAATGGCTGGTCGCCCACGAGGGCGCCGAGGTCAGCCGGCTGCCGACGGCGCCGGACGGCTCGGTGTCCCCGGACGACCTGCGCGAGGTCCTGCAGGCCCACGACGACGTCGCGGTGGTGTCGGTGATGTGGGCCAACAACGAAGTGGGCACCATCATGCCGATCGCCGAACTGGCGGCAGTCGCGGCCGAATTCGGTGTTCCCATGCACAGCGACGCCGTGCAGGCCGTCGGTCAGCTGCCCGTCGGCTTTGCCGCCGCCGGCCTGTCGGCGATGAGCGTCACCGCGCACAAGTTCGGCGGACCGCAGGGGGTTGGCGCGCTGCTGCTGCGCCGCGACGCCGGGTGTGTTCCGCTGCTGCACGGCGGCGGGCAGGAACGCGACATCCGGTCCGGCACACCATTTCTCGCCGGTATCGTGGGAATGGCGACTGCTACCGCGATCGCGGTGGACGGATTGGAGTCCAGCAGCGCGAGGCTACGCACATTGCGCGACCGGCTGATCGACGGTGTGCTCGCCGAGATCGACGACGTCGTCCTCAACGGCGCGGTCGGTGAACGTCGCCTTCCGGGGAATGCCCACATCACCTTTCGCGGCTGTGAAGGCGATTCGCTACTGATGCTGTTGGACGCCAATGGAATCGAGTGTTCGACCGGGTCTGCCTGCACCGCAGGCGTGGCGCAGCCGTCGCACGTGCTGATGGCGATGGGCGCCGCTCCGGCCAGTGCCCGCGGGTCGTTGCGGTTGTCGCTGGGGCACAGCAGCGTCGACGCCGACGTGGACGCAGCGCTGCGGGTTTTGCCGGCAGCGGTGGACCGGGCGCGTCGTGCCGCACTGGCGGCCGCGGGGCTTCGAACGAGGGTCGCTGCCGAATGAGGGTTCTTGCCGCGTGAAAGTTCTCGTCGCGATGAGCGGCGGTGTCGACTCCTCGGTTGCCGCCGCCCGCATGGTGGACGCCGGGCATGACGTCGTCGGCGTGCACCTGGCGTTGTCGACGGCGCCCGGAACGCTGCGCACCGGCTCGCGCGGGTGTTGTTCGAAAGAAGACGCCGCCGATGCCCGGCGGGTCGCCGATGTTCTCGGAATTCCCTTCTACGTCTGGGATTTTGCGGAGAAGTTCAGCGAAGATGTGATCGACGATTTCGTGGCGTCCTATGCCCGCGGCGAAACACCGAACCCGTGCGTGCGCTGCAATCAGCGGATCAAGTTCGCGGCGCTGTCGGCGCGTGCGCTCGCACTGGGCTTCGACACGGTTGCCACTGGGCACTACGCCCGGCTCGCCGACGGCCGGCTGTCGCGCGCCGTCGACCGCGAGAAGGACCAGTCCTACGTACTGGCGGTGTTGAGTGCGAATCAGTTGCGCCACGCGGCCTTCCCGATCGGCGACACCCCCAAGGCGCAGATCCGTGACGAGGCGGCTCGGCGCGGCCTGGCGGTGGCGACCAAGCCGGACAGCCACGACATCTGCTTCATCCCCTCGGGTGACACCCAGGCATTCCTGGGGGCGCGCATAGGTGTGCGTCCGGGAGCCGTGGTCGACCGGGATGGCACGGTGCTGGCCGAACACGCCGGCATTCACGGATTCACCATCGGCCAGCGCAAGGGCCTGGGTATCGCCGGACCCGGCGCGGACGGCCGGCCGCGCTACGTGACGGCGATCGATGCCGGCACCGCAACCGTCCGAGTGGGTGGGGTGGCCGACCTCGATGTGCATGCGCTGACCGGCCGCGAGCCGGTGTTCACTGCCGGCGGCGCGCTTCGAGGCCCGGTGGAGTGCGAGATCCAGGTGCGTGCACACGGCGACATCGCCGGTGGCGTAGCCGAATTGGTGGACGATGAGCTTCGAGTGCAGTTGCGGTCGCCGCTGCGCGGGGTGGCGCGTGGGCAGACGATGGTGCTCTACCGGCCCGATGCCGACGGCGACGAGGGGCTGGGCAGTGCAACCATCGCCGAGGCCGTTTCGCGTTCGTAGATCTGCGTGACGGTGTCGGGCAGCCTGGGCGTCCGCCCGCGAAAGCCCTGACTGTCTACGATTCCCCGACTCCTCGTCACCCCGGCACGTTGGCAACGATGTTGGTCATCACGATCTGCGACACCGATTCTCCGAAGCCGCAGAAGGTGACTTCCAGCAGGGCCACCGACACCACCCGATAGTCTCGTCCGCACCTGCCTGGCCGAGTGTGTAGGGAGTCTGCGTCGACCTGCCAGTCGCGCACCAGCAGCCAGCCCGCCGGGCTCGCCCCGCAGTCGCCGACGGTGGCCACCAGGGCATCGAAGGAGCGTCGGGCAGTTGCTGTGTCGCGGTAGATTGCCGCCCCCTCGGAGATCAGGCCGCTGTCTGATGGATCCTGGAACGTGGTCTTGTGAAAGGCTTTGACGTCGGGACCGAAGGTCGCGGTGTCGGCGAAGATGAAGCGGCACTGCGGCGGGGCGGTGGCCGCGAGCTGCTCGATGTCGACCGGAAACCGGTGGTCCATCGACGGAACGATGGTCAGGTGCTCGCCCGCGCCGGTGATGGCGCGCATCCGCGACTGGTCCAGCAGCACCGTGGCAGGGTCGAGTACGCCGTAGGGGACCGCACCGAACAGCGGCGCCGCGACGCCGTCCACCACCCGCGTGCACGCCGCAGCGAGCAAGACGGCGCAACACAGCAGAGCCGCCCAATGCGGGAGCCCGATGGCGGCGACCCGCTGCGCCCGACTGCACCGCGCTCCGTCCATCTGCCATCCTTTCGGGTTGAACCTACCCCGCCTCGTGCGGCCCGGTAGCCGCCGCCGCCCGGCACGGCCCGGCAGACACTCCCACTCGGCACAGGACGGTAGACACCCCCGCCGACCCGGGCGCAGCGCGATATCGAATACGGTTGCCCGGTGAGTGTTTTCGCAACCGCCACCGGGATCGGCTCCTGGCCGGGCACCACGGCGCGCCCAGCCGCGGAGGTGGTGGTCGGGGAGCTCGGCGGCTCGATGGCGCATCTGGTGGAGCTGCCGGGCCGGGGCGTGGGCGCCGATATGCTCGGCCGGGCCGGCGCGCTGCTGGTGGACGTCGCGATAGACACCGTCGCGCGGGGGTACCGGATCGTCTCCCGGCCGGGAGCGGTCACCCGCAGGGCACTCAGCGCGCTCAACGAGGATATGGATGCCCTCGAAGAGGTCTGGGAGAAGGCGGGCCTGCGCGGCAGTGACCGACCGGTCAAGGTCCAGGCCCCCGGCCCGGTCACCCTGGCGTCCGGGCTGGAGCTGGGCAACGGTCACCGGGCGATCACCGACCCGGGTGCGGTGCGCGACTTGGCCGCGTCGCTGGCCGAGGGCGTCGCCGCCCACCGCGCCGCGCTGTCAAGGCGCCTCGGCACACCGGTCGTCGTGCAGTTCGACGAGCCGACTCTGCCCGCCGCCCTGGGTGGGCGGCTGACCGGCGTGACCGCGCTGAGCCCGGTTCCCGCACTCGATGAGGCGGTGGCCGAAACGCTGCTGGCGACCTGTGTCGAAGGCGCGGGCCCGGATGTCCTGCTGCACAGCTGCGCGCCGGATATCCCGTGGGAGCTGTTGCAGCGCAGTGGAATCAGCGCCATCGCCGTGGATGCCCGAACGCTGCGGGCGGCGGACCTGGATCCCATTGCCAGGTTCGTCGAGTCCGGTCGCACCATTGTGCTGGGCGTGGTGCCCCCGCAGGCGCCCCGGGCTCCCGAGCGGTCGCCGTCGGCCGAACAGGTGGCCGCCGCAGTGGTCGCGGTGACCGACCGTCTGGGCTTCGGCCGCGTCGCGCTGGTCGGCCGCGTCGGTGTCAGCCCGGCCTGCGGGCTGGCGGGGGCCGGCGAACAGTGGGCCCGGACCTCGGTCGGGCTGGCCGGCAGGGCGGCCGAGATGTTCGCCGCGGACCCGGAGGCCATTGCATGAGCGGCGCCGCACCGCTCGGCTAGCCTGCGAGGGTGAGTTCCCCGGACGCTGCTGCCACGCCTGCGGATGTACCGGGGCGCGACGCCGACGGGCCGGATGTCGTCCGACAGTGGCGGGAGCTGGCTGAGGAGGTACGCCAACACCAGTTCCGTTACTACGTGAGCGACGCGCCGACCATCACCGACGCCGAGTTCGACGCACTGCTGGGTAAGCTCGCGGCACTGGAATCCGAGTACCCGGCGTTGCGCACCCCCGATTCACCCACCCAGCTGGTCGGCGGCGCCGGGTTCACCACGGATTTTGCCCCGGCCGAACATCTCGAACGGATGCTCAGCCTGGACAACGTGTTCAGCAGCGACGAGCTGGCCGCCTGGGCGGAGCGGGTCGAAGCCGAAATCGGGGACCAGGCGCACTTCCTGTGCGAACTCAAAATCGACGGGGTCGCGCTGTCGCTGGTCTACCGCGACGGCCGGCTCACCCGCGCGGCGACCCGCGGCGACGGCCGCACCGGGGAGGACGTCACCAACAACGCCCGCACCATCGCGGACATCCCGCACCGGCTCACCCCCACACCGGAATACCCTGTCCCCGAAGTCCTCGAGGTCCGCGGCGAGGTCTTCTTCCGGGTGGACGATTTCCAGACGCTCAACGCCGGTCTGGTCGAAGACGGCAAGGCGCCTTTTGCCAACCCGCGCAACAGCGCCGCGGGCTCGCTGCGGCAGAAGGATCCCGCCGTCACCGCCCGTCGCCCGCTGCGGATGATCTGTCACGGACTGGGGCACACCGAAGGTTTCCGGCCCGCCACCCAGCACGGCGCGTATCTCGCGCTGACAGCCTGGGGCCTACCGGTTTCCGAGCACACCACGTTGGTCGCCGACATGGCCGCGGTGCGCCGGCGCGTCGAGTACTGGGGTGAGCACCGCCATGAGGCAGCCCATGAGATAGATGGCGTTGTGGTCAAGGTCGACGAACTGGCATTGCAGCGCCGTCTCGGATCGACCTCCCGGGCGCCGCGCTGGGCCATCGCCTACAAGTATCCGCCGGAGCAGGCCCGGACCACGCTGTTGGACATCCGGGTCGGCGTCGGACGCACCGGGCGGGTGACCCCGTTCGCGTTCATGGAGCCGGTGACGATCGCAGGGTCCACGGTCGCCCAAGCCACCCTGCACAACGCCGCGGAGGTGGTACGCAAAGGCGTGCTGATCGGTGACACGGTGGTGATCCGCAAGGCCGGCGATGTCATCCCCGAAGTGCTGGGCCCCGTCGTGGATCTGCGGGACGGGACCGAACGTGAGTTCGTGATGCCCACCAGGTGTCCGGAGTGCGGCGCCACGTTGGCGCCGGAGAAGGAGGGCGACGCCGACATCCGCTGTCCCAACGCCCGCAGGTGCCCGGCGCAGCTGCGCGAGCGCGTCTTTCACGTTGGCAGCCGCGGCGCCCTGGACATCGAAGCGCTGGGCTATGAGGCTGCCGCGGCGCTGCTGGCGGCGCAGGTGATCGGCAGCGAGGGCGGCCTGTTCGATCTCACCGCGGACGACCTGCTGCGTACCGAACTGTTCCGCACCAGGGACGGCAGACTCTCGGCCAACGGCGCCAAGCTGCTGGCCAACCTCGACAAAGCCAAGACGACGGCGTTGTGGCGGGTGCTGGTGGCATTGTCCATCCGCCACGTCGGGCCGACGGCCGCCCGGGCGCTGGCCACCGAATTCGGCAGCCTGGACGCGATCGCCGCCGCATCGCCGGACCAACTTGCGGCCGTCGAGGGCGTCGGGGCCACCATCGCAGCCGCGGTCGCCGAATGGTTCGGCGTCGACTGGCATCGCGAGATCGTCGAGGGTTGGCGGGCGGCCGGGGTGAGCATGGTCGACGAGCGCGACGACAGCGTGCCCCGCAATTTGGTCGGGCTGAGCATCGTCGTCACCGGATCGCTTGCCGGGTTTTCCCGCGACGAGGCCAAGGAGGCCATCGTCTCCCACGGCGGCAAGGCCTCCGCGGCGGTGTCGAAGAAGACCGCGTTCGTGGTCGCCGGCGATTCGCCGGGGTCGAAATACGACAAAGCCGTCGAACTCGGGGTGCCCATACTCGACGAGGACGGCTTCCGGGCGCTACTGGCGGACGGCCCGCCCGCCGTGCCCGACGAACCCGAGGTAGAAGACCCGTAGGTGTGCGTTGCGGTGCCGGACCAGCGGGTGGGCTCTATGGTGACTGGCATGGCCCAGACCGCCGATCGGCCCGCCGGCTTTGCGCAGTGGTCGCCCCGTGAGGCCGAGTTGCTGGCGGTGACGCTGGATCTGCTGCAGGAGCACGGTTATGACGGGTTGACGGTGGACGCTGTCGCCTCGGTGGGGCGCGCGAGCAAGGCCACGGTGTACCGCCGCTGGCCGTCGAAAGCCGAGCTGGTACTGGCCGCCTTCACCGAGGGGGTGCGTCAGGAGGCGATTGCACCGGACACTGGAACGTTGCGCGGCGATCTACTCAAGCTCGGCGAGATCTGTTGCCGGCACGCCTATCTGCATGCGAACACCATCCGGGCGGTGCTCGCCGAAGTGTCGCGTATCCCGGCGCTGCACGACGTGATGCAGCACCAGTTCATCGATCAACGCCAGGCTGTCATGGAGGATGTGTTGCGACAGGCCGTCGCGCGCGGAGAGATCGCCGAGGGCGCGATGGCCGAAGAGTTGTGGGATCTGCTGCCCGGATATCTCATCTTCCGGGCCGTCGTGCAGGACAGGCCGCCAACGACCCGGACGGTGCGGGCGCTGGTCGACGAGTTCATCCTTCCGGGTCTGACCCGGTTGCCCGCGGAAACGTGAGCCCGGGCAGCGACGACTCCCAGACAGTGCACGGTGGCGTCTATTGAACAGTACTGACCAGTACCGTATCGTCTAGTCGACAGGTCACGCTCGCAGCGCTGCCGCGCTTGCCTTCTAGGCCTGCTGAACCGGCGAAAGGCCCGCGAGTGAGCAAGAATTCGCTTCCGGCGTTCGTGCGACGGGGCTGGATGCCCATTGTCGCGGCGATCGTCGTGGCAACCGCCGGATTCGGGATCTACCGTCTGCACGGCATCTTCGGCGCGCACTCCGACGAAGCCGCCAACCAGGGAATCTCCAGCGAGATCGTTCCCTTCAATCCCAAGCGGATGGTTCTCGAAGTCTTCGGCACCCCCGGCGCGGTGGCCACCATCAACTACCTCGATGTCAATGCCCAGCCCCAGCAGGTCGTCGACGCGCCGCTGCCCTGGTCGCTGACTCTCACCACCACCGAGCCTGCCATCATGGGAAATGTTGTGGCGCAGGGCAATGCCGGCACCCTAGGGTGCCGCATCACCGTCGATGGCGACGTCAAGGACCAGCGCACCGTGACCACCCAGAACGCCTACACCTTCTGCCTGGACAAGTCCGGATGAACGACCAGCGGACGAGCGATCAACAGACGAGCGACCAGCACCGGCCCCGCATCCCGCATCTCATCCGGGTGCTGTCGGTGCCCATCCTGCTGTTGTGGGTTGGCCTGGCCGCAGCGACGAACACCCTGTTCCCGCAGCTGGAAGAGGTCGGGCGGACCCACAATGTCGCCATGAGTTCGCCGGACATGCGGTCGCTGCAGGCGAACACCCACATCGGCAAGGTGTTCGGAGAGTTCGACACCGACAGCTCGGCGATGGTGGTGCTCGAAGGAGATCAGCCCCTGGGCGCCGCGGCACACCAGTACTACGACACGCTGGTCGGCAAGTTCAACCGGGACCGCGAACACGTGCAGCACGTCCAGGACTTCTGGGGTGACACGCTGACCGCGGCCGGGTCGCAGAGTGCCGACGGCAAAGCCTCCTACGTGCAGCTCAACCTAGCCGGCAATCAGGGCTCCGCGCTGGCCAACGAGTCCGTCGTCGCCGTGCGCGACATCGTCGACGGAACCCCTGCGCCCAAGGGCGTCAAGGCCTATGTCACCGGCGCAGCGCCGATCATCGCCGACCAGTTCGAAGTCGGCGCCGAAGGCACCGACAAAGTCACCGCGATCACCGTCGGGGTGATAGCGCTGATGCTGCTCTTCGTCTACCGCTCCTTTTTCACCATGCTGCTGGTGCTGCTGACGGTCCTGATCGAGATGGCCGCCGCGCGCGGCATCGTCTCCGGCCTGGGCAACGCCGGAGTCATCGGGCTGTCCACCTACGCGACGAACCTGCTGACCCTGCTGGTGGTCGCCGCCGGGACGGACTACGCGATCTTCGTGGTTGGCCGGTATCAAGAAGAGCGCAGTACCGGTAAGGATCGAGAATCGGCGTACTACAACATGTTCGGCGGGACGGCACACATCGTCCTGGGTTCCGGGCTGACGGTGGCCGGCGCGTTGTTCTGCCTGAGCTTCACCCGGCTGCCGTATTTCCAGAGCCTGGGCGTCCCAGCCGCCCTGGGCATCCTGGTCGCGCTGGCGGCCGCGCTGACTCTGGCGCCGGCGGTGCTGACCCTGGGCTCGAAGGCCGGGCTGTTCGAACCCAAACGCACCATGCGGACCCGCGGCTGGCGGCGGATCGGCACGGCCATCGTCCGCTGGCCCGGCCCCGTCCTGACGGTGGCCTGCGCCCTGGCATTCATCGGGCTACTCGCGCTGCCCGGCTACCAGACCAGCTACGACACCCGACCGTATATGCCAGCCAGCGCACCGGCCAATGTCGGCTACGCCGCCGCCGAACGGCACTTCGCCCGCTCGCGCCTGGAACCGGAGCTGCTGATGGTCGAAACCGGCCACGACATGCGCGACCCCGCCGACATGCTGGTGCTCGACCGGATCGCCAAGGCCGTCTTCCACACTCCCGGCATCGCTCAGGTGCAGAGCATCACCCGCCCGTTGGGAACCCCGCTCACCCACACCTCGCTGGCATTCCAGATCAGCGCCCAAAGCGCCAACCAGACCGAAAACCTGCAATACCAACGGGATCGGGCCGACGACATGCTGCGCCAGGCCGACGAGCTGTCGAACTCGATCGACATTCTCCGCCGGCAGTACGTGCTCCAGCAGGAGATGGCGGAGGTCACCCACAGCGAGGCCCAGAGCTTTCACGGAACCATCGCCACCATGGCCGACCTGCGCGACAAGATCGCCAACTTCGACGACTTCTTCCGCCCGATCCGCAGCTACTTCTATTGGGAGAAGCACTGTTTCGACATTCCGTCGTGCAGCGCGATCAGGTCGGTCCTGGACGCCCTCGACGGAATCGACCAGCTCACCGAACGATTCGAAGACCTGACCGCCACCATGGACAAACTCGACGCGCTGCAACCCAAACTGCTGGCGCTGATACCCGAACAGATCGCCAGCCAGCAGACCAACCGCGACCTGACCATGACCAACTACGCAACCATGTCGGGAATCTATTCCCAGACGGCGGCAGCGATCGAGAACTCGACGGAGCTGGGCCGCGCGTTCGACGAATCCAAGAACGACGACACCTTCTACCTGCCGCCGGAAGTCTTCGACAATGCCGAGTTCAAGCGCGGATTGAAGCTGTTTCTGTCACCGGACGGCAAGGCCGCCCGGATGATCATCACCCACGAGGGCGATCCCGCCACAACGGAGGGCATTTCCCACATCGCGCCGATCAGGAAGGCCGCGCACGAAGCCGTCAAGGGCACCCCGATGGCCGATGCCAAGTTCTACCTCGGTGGCACCGCGGCGACCTACGCCGATATCCAGGAGGCCGCCAAATACGACCTGATGATCGCCGGAGCCGCCGCGCTGAGCCTGATCCTGCTGATCATGATGGTCCTGACCCGAAGCCTGGTCGCCGCGCTGGTGATCGTCGGAACCGTGGCGTTGTCGCTGGGTGCCTCGTTCGGAATATCGGTGCTGGTCTGGCAGTACATGTTCGGCATCAAGCTGTACTGGGTGGTGCTGGCGCTGGCCGTCATTCTGCTGCTGGCGGTGGGGTCGGACTACAACCTGCTGTTGATCTCGCGGTTCCGCGAAGAGATCGGCGCCGGGCTCAACACCGGCATTATCCGGGCAATGGCCGGCACCGGTTCCGTCGTCACCTCCGCCGGCCTGGTTTTCGCCTTCACCATGTGCGCCTTCGTATTCAGTGGTTTCCAGGTGCTCGGGCAGATCGGCACCACGATCGGGCTGGGCCTGTTGTTCGACACGCTGATCGTGCGCTCGTTCCTCACACCGTCGGTGGCGAGGCTGCTCGGGAGATGGTTCTGGTGGCCGCAACAGGTTCGCCCGCGCCCGACCAGCACGATGCTGCGCCCCTACGGGTCGCGCCAGGCGGTCCGGCAACTACTGCTCTGGGAAGACGACGACCCGGCGGTGGCCCCGGAACCGAGTGGCGGCCGTTAGCGCGTTTCAGCGCAGCATGGTGGCGACGATCCCGGCCAGGTAGCCCAGCCGCGCCACCTCCGAGGGCCGGAACTCCGGGCCGGGCCGGCCCAGGACTATCGCCGTCTGCGGATCGCCCAGCGGCGCCGCAACCAGGGTGGTGTCCATGTCACGCCAGGCCGACGGGACCCAGTCCGCCTTCCCGTCGAGGGCGGTGGCCCGTTGGATCGGTAGCCACGGCACCGACTCCGCACGTGTTTCCGGCGCCCCGACACTCCCCGCGAGACGTCGCAGTTCGCCGCCGGCGGCGCGCACTATCGTGCTCCAGTGCACGCGCAGGAGTCGCGGCGCCTGCTCGGTGAGCACCTGCAACTTGGCCTCGCGGGTGCCGGCGGCGGCGACGGCATCGAGCAGCTCCAGCTCGCGGTGGGCTTCCAGCAGCCCGGTGTAGGGCAGCACGCTGGCCACCTGAACCCCGGGCAGGGTCTGGGCGGCGGAGACCAGGGTGTCGGGCATCGACCCCGCGGGCAGTTCGATGACCAGGTCGTCGATCGCGTAGCCGCCGTTGCGCTCGACCACGTCGAGCGACAGGATG
>NZ_JBKECZ010000073.1:0-7393 GCF_047975165.1 Mycobacterium sp. | reverse complement strand
GCCTGGGCGGCTCGATCGGGTGGAGCGATCCCGATTCGGGGTTGGCGATCGGCTTCGTGCACAACCGGTTGCTGACGCCCCTGGTGGTGACCGACCACGCCGCCTTCGTCGGGCTGTATGCCCTGACCCGGCGGGCCGTGGCCACGGCCCGGAAGCGCGGGTACCGGCCGGTGCGCGCGATGGGGGCGCCAAACTGGGGGGCGGGGGCGGTCGCGGGGTGAGGGGGTAGGCCGCCGCAACGGCTCTCAGACTCCCAACGCCGCCCGCAACTCTTCGATGGTCGCCGCGTGCGTCACACCCACTGCGCTATTACCGCCGGCGAAATCCGCTTGGCCATAGCCCCAACCGACTACCACCGTGCTGATCCCGTGTGCGGCAGCACCTTCCACGTCATGACGGCGGTCGCCAACCATCAGCACCCGGTCGGGCAGCGGTTGTAGTTGCTCCAGCGCGCAACCCAGGACCTCGACCTTGCTGCCGCGCGAGCCGTCAGGTGTCGCACCCACGATGACCTCAAAATACTGATCCAGGTCGAAGTGTTCCAGAATCTGCCGCGCTGTTGGCTCTTGCTTCGACGTAGCCACCGCGAGCCGCACGCCTGCGCCACGTAGATCAGCCAGCACCTGCGCAACCCCGTCATAGAGCCTGTTCAACGCCCAGCCGCGCGTGTCGTAGTCAGCCCGGTACGCAGCCAGCGCGTCCTCGGCACGATCGCCCAGTTCCATCGCGCGCAAAGTCACATCCATTGGGGGGCCGACGATTTGTGCTGTCAGGTCACCCGCAGGCAATTCGATGCCAACGTGATTCAATGCGTGGACAAAGCTGGAGACGATTCCTTCCGCCGAGTCTGTCAGGGTGCCGTCGAGGTCGAAGATCACCAACTGCGGTCGCGTGACATCGCCTGAGGCTGTTCCTGTCATCGGTGCCCTATCCGCTATCAGCGTTTATCGTCGGTACCAGAACATCGGCCTCAAGCGCAGCGAGCATCAACGAGACATGTCTACTAGTTGTCGTTGAGGAGCTTCCAGCGTGCGTTCAGCATCTCGATCCGTTTGGCGTCCTCATCGGTGATGTGGCCGTAGTAGTCGCGCTTGTTCAACAGCCACAGCAACTCGAAGTGCACTGCATTGAGCAAACCGTCCGCGATTGCACCGAGGTTGCCGGCGGAGCCGTCGAAAACGACCTTGCGGGTCTCGACGCGAGCCCGGTGACTCGCTGCCACTCCCGTCCTGGGGCCCAGCGTGTCGCTGCACACCGCGCCGCCGAGAACCAGGTCGAGGCCGGCCTTCTTGGCTTTTTCGGCAACGGTAGTCACGTACTTGGTGATATCGGGTGAATTGATGGTTTCGCGGGTTTGCCCCAGCGAACCGGTGAAATCAACCCGGCCGAAGACGATGCCGTCCACGCCGCGGCCTTCCTGTGCAGCCTCAAGCATGGCGTCGAGGTTGTTGAACCCGGTGATGGTCTCCAGGTTGAACAAGAAGTCGGTGTCGAGTTCCTCGTCCTCGTCGTACACGGTGTTCTTGGCCGCGATGTACTTCGTCAGCGCGTACGGCGTTTCCACCATGGGCGCGACGATGTAGCGCACTCCGATCTGTTTTGCCTCCAGCAGGTCGCGCATCGCCTCGCAGCCACCGATCTTCACGGTCAGTGGCAGCCCCGCGGAGCGCGCAATGTCAACTAGACGCAACAGTTCGTCGATCCGCGTGCCCTCGGCTTCGAACTCAGCTTTGACGCTGACGACGCCATGCTTTTCCTTGCCCGCACGAAGAATTTCGGACATCTGGCGTTCGGTTTTATTCACAATCTCTCCCCTACTAGTGCATCTGACACGCTTGCCGAGCATATCCGCGCGAAACCCACCCAGTGCGCGATTCCGGCAAGAACATCGCGAACCTCATATATGGGCGGGTTCCGGTCAACTCACTATCCCCGTTCGCGACAATCGCGCGCCAAGATGCACCGCGACCCTTTGCTCGACCGCGATTGGGAGATCCGGACTCATCTTGTGCAAGGGGTTCGACTTCATCGAACCGTCCGGCTGCACCGCCGAGGTAATCTTCGGATGATAGGTCTGGTCAGGGTCGATCGGCACCACGATGAGCACTGGACCATCCGTGCCCAGCAACGACCGAATCTGGTCGGCGTCCAGCCCGGATTCCGCATCGAGTCGGGCAAACGGGATCCGATAGGCCCGCACCAGATCCTCCCAATCCGGCAGACCGAGGCCGGTCTCGGCGTCGCAGCCGATCCAGGCGCCGTTGAAGTAGTTGCGCTGCGTCATCCTGATCGACGCGTAGCCGTTGTTGTCCATCACAAAGACTTTGACATTGGCTCCGGTCGCTGCGAGTGTGCCCAGTTCCTGCAGATTCTGGACGAAGCCGCCATCCCCCTCGGTGAGGAAAATCTGCCGCGACGGGTTGGCCAGTGCGGCACCGATCGCTCCGGATAATCCGTACCCCATGCTCGCCAGCGACTTGTCGCCGACAAGTTTCTGGTCGGCGCGCAATCGCAGGGCCTGCATCGACACCGTGGCGGCGCCACCGCTGCTGCAGGGCAGCAGGATCGCGTCCGGTTCAGCAACGTCGGCCAGGCCCATCGCCAACTCGTAAGGTCGCACATAGCCCGGTGCGGTGACGTTCTGCGGATCGTTCAGCGGCAATTCGGCACGGACCGACGAGATGAACTCCCGCCATCGCTGCCACCGCCCGGAATCCCCGAGATCGCAGGAATACAGTGCGGCCAGGAATGCGTCGGCGTCCCCACACATGGCCAGGTCGACGCGCGGGTGCCCCTTGGTGAGCTCGGCGGAGTCGATGTCCACCTGGGCCACTCGACCGACGGGAACGAACTCCTCCCAGGCGAACCCGGTCTGCTGCAGCCCCAACCGGGTGCCGACGGCCAGCACCAGGTCGGCCTGCTGAATCAGGATGTTGGCAGCCCGCTGCCCCCAGGTATTGGGGCGCCCCGAGTACATCGGGTGCTCGCTGGGAACCCGGTCGGCGCCGTTCCACGTGGTCATCAGCGGAATACCTGCAGCGGCCGGCCGTTCTCCGAGCGCGCGCACTGTTCGACGGCTCACACCACCGCCGATCAGGATGACCGGGCGTTCCGATTCCCGCAGCCACTCGACCAGCTGTTGGACGTCGGCCGCCGCCACCTCCGGCAGGGGTGCCGCCTCAGGCACCTCGACCGGCTCCCGGCCGGGTAGCGGTGGCGCGGCTTGGGCGTCGAGGCAGACTTCGAGGAAAACCGGCCCCTGCCGGGGGGTGCGGCCGTCGAGGACGGCCTCCAGAATGATGTCGCGGTCAACCGGACACTCGATGAGCAATGCCCGTTTGGTCACGCTGCGCACCAGTTCCACACCGTCGATTTCCTGGATGCCCCGCTGACGCACCGCGCCGCGACTCAGATCGCTGGACTTCACCTGACCACCCAGCACCAACAGTTCGCGGCTCTCCTGCCAGGCCCCCGCGATGCCGGTGAGCGCATTGGTGATGCCCGGCCCGGCTGTCACCAGGACCATTGCCCGGCCAGCGCTTTCGTCCCGGGAGGCGTTGAAGTACTCAGCTGCGATGGCAGCGCCCACTTCGTGCACGAATGGCACGCACACCATCCGGGTGCGCACCGAGTCCAATAGGTGCATGATGTTGCCGCCGGCTACGAAGAAGCAGTGTGAGTAGCCGGCGCCGACCAACCAGTCGACCAGTTGGTCGGAGTATTTCGTTGGGGCAGGGGCGGGCTTGGCGGCAGCCGGTGTCACAGGCCCACCTTTTGGGTGATGACGAAGTTGGGGCGTTGCTTGGCCTCTTCGTAGATCAGCGCCAGGTATTCGCCGATCACTCCGAGGAGCAGCGTCACCACACCGAAGCCGATCAGCATGACGGAAATGATGGTGCCGACCCCGGGGAACGGCACACCGTAGAAAACGAAGCGGACGGCAAGCACCAGCACACTGATCGCCGCAAAGACGCTCAGCAGGAATCCGGTGAGCGTGATCAGCCGCAGTGGCACATAGGAATGGGCGAGGATGCCCTTGCCCGCCAGATCCATCACCTTGAAGGTGTAGGCCTTGGATTCGCCGGCGAAGCGGGGCGCCCGCTTCATCGGCAGCCCGATCGACTTGAAGCCCACCCAGGAGAACAGGCCCCGGACGAACCGGTTGCGTTCGTCCATCGAGCGGACCGCTTCGTAGACCTTCCGGTCGACCAAGCGGAAGTCGCTGGCATTCTTGGTGATCCGGTCGTCGGTGAGTCGCCCGGCCAGCCAGTAGAACACTTGGGAATTCATCCTGCGGATGGGCCCGACGCCACCACGCTCGGTGACCACGCCATAGACGTTCTCGTATCCCTGCTCCCAGGCGCGGATCATCTCCGGGATGAAGTCGGGCGGATCCTGCAGGTCGGCGGTCATCAGCACGACGGCGTCGGCGTCGACCACGTTCAGGCCGGCTGTCAGCCCGCCATCCATCCGGAAATTGCGGGCGAGCTGCACGATCTTGAACCGCGGATCCGCCTTGTTGATGGCGAGAAGCTTGTCCATCGTGTCATCGCTGGACCCGTTTTCGACGATGATCGCCTCGAAGTCGTAGCCGGGTTCGGCGTCGAACACCTCGGTCAGTTGCCGAGCGAGCTCATCAATGCATTCTCTTTCATTGAACGCCGGTGAAATCACGGCGATCTTCTTCTTCACGGACCCGCCTGTTCCCAGACTCATTCCCACACCTTCCACGGCGGCTTTCCGCTGTTCCACAGGTTGTTGAGGAGTTGCGATTCCCGGAAGGTGTCCATCGGCTGCCAGAACCCGTGATGGGGGTATGCGGCGATTTGTCTGTCCGCTGCCAGGCGTAGCAGCGGCCCCTCCTCCAATACCGTCTCGTCCCCATCCAGATAGTCGAACACCCCCGGTTCGAAGATGAAGTAGCCGATGTTGATCCAGTCCTCGGTCTTCGGCTTCTCCCGGAACTTGGCGACGGCCCCGTCGTCTTCCACGTCGATGACGCCGAACCGGCTCATCGGCTGGGTGGCCGTGACGGTGGCGAGCTTGCCATGAGCCCGGTGGAAGTTGAGTAGTGCGTGGATATCGACGTCGGCGATACCGTCGCCGTAGGTGCACAGAAATGTTTCACAGCCGACGTATTTCTGGATGCGTTTGATCCGGCCGCCCGTCATGGTGTCCAAGCCGGTGTCGGCCACGGTGACCTGCCAGTTGAACTCATCGTGCGAACCGTGGTAGCAGATGCTGGACTGGTTCCCGAGGGTGATGGTGAAGTCGAGATTCGACGCGCCGTAGTTGGTGAAGTAGTTCTTGATGAATTCACTCTTATAGCCGGTGCACACAATGAAATCAGACATGCCGTAGTGGCCGAGGATCTTCATGATGTGCCACAGCACCGGCCGCCCCCCGACCTCGACCATCGGCTTGGGGCGGAATTCGGTTTCCTCGCGCATGCGCGTGCCGAGCCCGCCGGCGAGAAGCACGGCTTTCATGACCAATCATCCAATCTCGACGTAGTCTGGCCCCCGGGGCGCGGAAACGATGACGCCGCGTCGCCGCAGGTGCCACACTAGCAACGATGCGACATGCGGGGCGGGCTTTTCACCTGTGCCGCGTACCATATGAGTCACACAGCCCTGAGGAGTTCTCATTTCACCGCTCGATACCGATGGGAATGGGGAGAACCGGCTCGAGCAGGAACGCCAGGACATTCTCGCCGCGGTTCGCGGGTACGCCAAACGAAAGCTCTCGACACCGGAATTTGTCCCAGGCGTCACGCCGGTCCCCGTTTCCGGCAAGGTGCTCGACCCCGAGGACTTTGCGGCACTCGTCGACGCCTCACTGGACGGCTGGCTGACCGCCGGCAGGTTCCATCCGTTGTTCGAGCGCGCCCTGTTCCGGTATGTCGGAGCGCGCGGCGCCGTGTTCGTCAACAGTGGGTCAAGCGCAAACCTGTGCGCTTTGAGTGCCCTGACCAGCGCCAAGCTCGCCGGAAACAAGAAGCGGTTCGGCAAGGGGCCACTGCAACCGGGCGACGAGGTCCTGACCGTGGCAGCAGGCTTTCCCACCACCGTCAACCCGATCATCCAAAACGGCATGCGCCCGGTAGTCGTCGACATCGAATTGGGCACCTACGACGCCATACCCGAGCGACTCCGCGAAGCCGTCGGGCCGAAGACCAGGGCGATCATGATGGCCCATACCCTGGGTAACCCGTTCGACCTGGACACCGTGCGCGAATTGTGTGACAAGCACAGCCTATGGCTGGTCGAGGACTCGTGCGACGCTCTCGGGTCCACCTATGACGGCAAGCGCACCGGCAGCTTCGGCGACACCGCGACGGTGAGTTTCTACCCCGCCCACCACATCACCACCGGCGAGGGGGGTGCGGTGTTCGTCAAATCAGCGCTGGTGCGCAAGCAGGTCGAGTCCTTCCGGGACTGGGGTCGGGACTGCTACTGCGCGCCGGGCGACGACAACACCTGTGAGAAGCGCTTCGAATGGCAACTCGGCGATCTACCGAAGGGGTATGACCACAAATACATCTACAGCCACATCGGCTACAACCTGAAGGCGACCGACATGCAGGCAGCCATCGGTTTGTCGCAGCTGGCCAAGATCGACGGATTCGTGCAAGCGCGCAAAGACAACTTCGACTACCTGACCTTGCGGCTGTCGGGCGTCGAAGGGCTGATCCTGCCGGTGGCCACACCCAAGTCGGAGCCGTCCTGGTTCGGCTACCCGATCACCCTGGATCCCGAACATCCCGTCGACCGCACCAAGTTGATGCGCTTCCTGGACGAACGCAAGATCGGCTTTCGCCAGTTGTTCGCCGGCAACCTGGTCAAACAACCGGCCTACCGAGGTACCGACTTCCGGATCGTCGGCGACCTGACCAACACCGACATCGTGATGAACCGCACATTCTGGATCGGCACCTATCCCGGGCTGACAAAGCCGATGCTCGACTTCGCGACCGAGTCGATCCGCGAATACATGGCCGAGGCCTCCCGGTAGCCGTGCACTACCTGATCACCGGCCACACCGGGTTCAAAGGCCCCTGGCTGGCGCTGCTCCTGCTGGCCCGCGGACACCAAGTGTCCGGTCTGGCCCTTGAACCCGAACAGCGCGGCCTGTTCGAGAGAGCTGGGTTGGCGGACCTGCTGACCTCCGATCTGCGGGTGGACATCCGCGACGCCGGGGAAACTGCGGCAGCGGTGGAGGCGGTGGCCCCCGACGTCGTGGTGCACATGGCCGCCCAGGCATTGGTCCGCGAGTCCTACCGCGAGCCGCGACTCACCTACCAGACCAACGCCATGGGCACCCTCAACGTGCTGGAAGCCGTCGGACACACATCCTCGGTTCGTGCGCACGTCGTCATCACCACCGACAAGGT
>NZ_JBKECZ010000072.1:0-24613 GCF_047975165.1 Mycobacterium sp. | reverse complement strand
GGTGGGGCCGGCGCCGGGGGCGCCGGGGGCGCCGCCCCTGCCGAACGGGCCTCCACTGGCGCAGCGGGCGCCGACCGGGACTGTGGCGTCACGTTCGGCGGGGAAGGTGGCGGCGCGGGCGCCGAGCGTGACTGTGGCGTAACGCTCGGCGGAGGCGGCCGGGCCGCGGTCGTCGCCGTCGGCATCTTCCTGGGCTTCGCCGCCACCTGGTACACGCTGCTGTTCGCCTACAGCGCATTCACGATCACCCTGATGGCGCTGGTGCTGGCCGCATCGCGGCGGCGCACCGGCGGGAGGGCGGCGCTGGCACCGCTGCGCCGACTGGCCGTCATCGGGGCCCTCGCGGCGGCCCTCGCGTCCACCACCTGGCTGCCCTACCTGTTGCGGGCCTCCCGGGGCCCGGTGAGCGACACCGGCAGCGCCGCCCACTACCTCCCCGCCGACGGTGCCCGCCTGACGTTTCCGATGCTGCAGTTCTCGCTGCTGGGCATGCTCTGCCTGCTGGGCACCCTGTGGCTGATCATCCGGGCACGCTCATCGGTGCGGGCCGGCGGCCTGGCCGTCGGGGTGGTGGCCGTCTATCTGTGGTCGCTGCTGTCGATGCTGACCACGCTGGCCCGCACCACGCTGCTGTCGTTCCGGCTGCAGCCGACCCTGACGGTGCTGCTGGTGGCCGCCGGTGTGTTCGGCTTCGTCGAGGGTGCGCAGAAGCTTGCCGGTAGCCGCGGTGTCGCCGGCCGGGCGGCACTGCCTGTCGCCGCTGCCATCGGCCTCACCGGGGCAATCGCGTTCAGCCAGGACATTCCCGACGTACTGCGGCCCGATCTGACCATCGCCTACACCGACACCGACGGCGACGGGCTGCGCGGTGATCGCCGGCCGCCCGGAGCCGAGAAGCACTACCCGGCGATCGACGCCGCGATCCGCGGGGTAACCGGAAAACCGCGCAACCAGACCGTGGTGCTCACCGCCGACTACGGCTTCCTGGCCCTGTACCCCTACTGGGGCTTTCAGGCCTTGACATCGCACTACGCCAACCCGCTGGCGCAGTTCGACGAGCGGGCGGCCCGGATCGAGAGCTGGTCGGAACTCAAGACAGCCGACGAGCTGGTCCGGGCGCTGGACACGCTCCCGTGGCCGGCGCCGACCGTCGTCCTGATGCGCCGCGGCGCCAACAACACCTACACGCTGCGGCTGGCCGAGGACGTCTACCCCAACCAGCCAAATGTCCGCCGCTACACCGTCGGCCTCAAAGCCGCCCTGTTCGCCGACCCACAATTCGCCGTTCACACCGTCGGCCCATTCGTGGTGGCCGTCCGCAAACCCGCACCGGGCACCTGATGCCAGCCGAAACAACGCCGGACACCGCCGACGCACTACCATCAAGCTCCGTGACCGACGCGTCAGCGGACTACCGGCTCGCCCGGCTCGTCGCCGTCGTCGCCGGTCTGCTGGGGACGGCACTCGCCCTGGCTACCCCCCTGCTGCCGGTCAGGCAGACCACCGCCCAACTCAACTGGCCGCAGAACGGGACCTTCGGCAGCATCGAGGCGCCACTGATCAGCTACGTGGCCACCGACCTGACCATCAGCGTGCCATGCCGGGCCGCCGCCGGATTGGCCGGACCGCACAACGCCGGCAGGACCGTGTTGTTGTCGACGGTGCCCAAGCAAGCCCCCAAGGCCATCGACCGGGGCCTGCTGCTGCAGCGCATCAACGGCGACCTGGTACTGATCGTCCGCAACGTGCCGGTGGTCGCCGCACCGATGAGCGAAGTCCTGGGACCGTCCTGCCGGAAGCTGACCTTCACCGCACACGCGGACAAGGTCACCGGCGAATTCGTCGGACTCAAGCAGGGCCCCACCACCGACCATCCCGGCGAACCGCTGCGCGGGGTGAAAAGCGGATACGACTTCCGGCCGCAGATCGTCGGGGTGTTCACCGACCTGTCCGGACCGGCGCCACCGGGGCTGAACTTCACCGCGACCGTCGACAGCCGCTACAGCAGCAGCCCGACGGCACTGAAGATGGCCGCGATGATCCTGGGGCTGGCCCTGACCGCGGCGTCCCTGGTCGCGCTGCATGTGCTCGACACCGCCGACGGCATGCGCCACCGCAGGTTCCTCCCGCCGCGCTGGTGGTCGATCGGCGGGCTGGACGCCCTAGTGGTCACCGTGCTGGTGTGGTGGCACTTCGTGGGAGCCAACACCTCCGACGACGGCTACATCCTGACCATGGCCCGAGTCTCCGAACACGCCGGCTACATGGCGAACTACTACCGCTGGTTCGGCACACCCGAAGCCCCGTTCGGCTGGTACTACGACCTGCTGGCTCTGTGGGCCCACGTCAGCACCACCAGCATCTGGATGCGGCTGCCCACCCTGGTGATGGCGCTGGCCTGCTGGTGGGTGATCAGCCGGGAAGTCATCCCGCGATTGGGTCGCGCCGTCAAGCAGAGCCGGTCGGCGGCATGGACGGCGGCCGGGATGTTCCTGGTGGTCTGGCTGCCGCTGAACAACGGCCTGCGGCCCGAGTCGATCATCGCCGTGGGCATCCTGTTCACCTGGTGCTCGGTGGAACGCGCCGTGGCCACCAGCCGGCTGTTGCCGGTGGCGGTGGCCTGCATCACCGGCGCCCTGACCCTGTTCTCCGGGCCCACCGGCATCGCGTCCATCGGCGCATTGCTGGTCGCGGTGGGCCCGCTGCTCACCATCCTGCACCGGCGGTCCAAGCAGTTCGGCATCCTGCCGCTGGTTTCGCCGATCCTGGCCGCGACCACCGTGCCCGCAATCCTGATCTTCCGGGATCAGACGTTTGCCGGAGAGGCGCAGGCCAGTTTTCTCAAGCGGGGTGTCGGCCCCGCCCTCAAGTGGTTCGACGAACACATTCGCTACGAGCGGCTGTTCATGCCCACCCCCGACGGCTCGATCGCCCGCCGGTTCGCGGTTCTTGCACTGCTGGTCGCACTCGCCGTCGCGGTAGCCATGTCGCTGCGCAAGGGCCGGGTGCCGGGCACCGCGGCGGGGCCGAGCCGCAGGATCATCGGTATCACCGTCATCTCGTTCCTGGCCATAATGTTCACCCCCACCAAGTGGACGCATCACTTCGGGGTGTTCGCCGGGCTGGCCGGATCGCTGGGGGCGCTGGCCGCGGTGGCTGTGACGAGTTCGGCCTTGCGATCCCGGCGCAACCGAACGGCTTTCGCCGCCGTGGTGCTCTTTGTGATGGCGATGTCCTTCGCCAGCGTCAACGGCTGGTGGTACGTGTCGAATTTCGGTGTGCCGTGGTCGAATTCGTTCCCTAAATGGCGATGGTCGTTGACCACGATGCTGCTCGGCTTCACCGTCGTCGCCCTGCTGATCTCGGCCTGGTTCAACTTCGTCGCCACCGAAGACGCACCGCCGAAGTCGCGGCTGGGCGCCAGACTGTCGCAGTTCCTGCAGGCTCCGCTGGCAATCGCAACCTGGCTGCTGGTTCTCCTCGAAGTGGTGTCGCTGACCCAGGCGATGATCACGCAGTACCCCGCGTGGTCGGTGGGCCGATCCAACCTGCAGGCACTCACCGGCAACACCTGCGGACTGGCCGAGGACGTCCTGGTGGAGCTGAATCCCGACACCGATCTGTTGACGCCGGTATCCGCCTCCGTCTCCGACGCTCTGGGCGCCGGATTGTCCGAAGCGTTCACCCCCGGCGGAGTTCCCGCGGATGTCTCCGCCGACCCGGTCATGGGCCATCCGCGAGACCGCAATTTCGCCGACCTCGACGGGGACGACGGGGCCGCCACCGGCACCGAAGGCGGCACCACCGCCGCGCCGGGCATCAACGGCTCCCGCGCCCGGTTGCCGTTCGGCCTGACGCCGGACCGCACGCCGGTGCTCGGCAGCTGGCACGCCGGCGTACAGGTGCCCGCCGCCTTGAAGTCCGGCTGGTATCGGCTGCCGTCCGCGGCGGAGCGGAAGACCACGCCGCTGCTGGTGGTGTCGGCCGCAGGCCGGTTCGACCCGCGTGAGGTCACCGTGCAATGGGCCAGCGATGGCCAGGCTGCGGCCGGAAAGCACGGCGGTTCAATGGCTTTCGCCGACATCGGGGCGGCGCCGGCCTGGCGGAACCTACGCGCGCCGCTGTCGGCGATCCCGGCCTCGGCAACTCAGGTCAGGCTGGTGGCCAACGACGCGGACCTGGCTCGCCAGCACTGGATCGCCCTGACACCCCCGCGGATTCCCAAGCTGCGCACGCTGCAGGACGTGGTCGGGTCGACCGATCCGGTGCTCCTCGACTGGCTGGTAGGGCTGGCGTTCCCCTGTCAGCGGCCGTTCGGGCACCAGAACGGTGTCACCGAGACACCCAAGTGGCGCATCCTGCCGGACAGGTTCGGAGCGGAAGCCAACTCGCCGGTGATGGACAACCTCGGTGGCGGCCCGCTCGGTATCAGCGAACTGCTGGTGCGCCCGACCACCGTGGCGAGCTACCTCAAGGACGACTGGTTCCGGGACTGGGGCTCGCTGCAGCGTTTGACGCCCTACTACCCCGATGCGGCACCGGCCCGGCTGCGACTGGGCGCGGTGACCCGCAGCGGGTTGTGGAACCCGGCGCCGCTGCGCAAAAGCTGACGCGGTTTCGCTACCCGCCGGGCGATACCCACCACCCGACCGGCCCCGCGTCGTCGCCGGACTCATCGGCGTCGCCTAACATCGAAGCTCGTGTGCCCCGACGGTAATCCGCGATCCCACCGGGTTGCCCGCCTACTGGCCCTCGTCGGCGGCATCACCGGCCTGGTGCTGTGCCTGTTGGTGCCGCTGCTGCCGGTGCGGCAGACCACAGCGACCATCAGCTGGCCGCAGGGCACCACCGCGGCCGGCAATGTCAGCCAGATCACAGCTCCGCTGGTGTCCGGGGCGCCGCACGCACTCGACATCTCCATACCCTGCGCCGCGATCGCCACCCTGCCCGCCAAGGGCGGCATGGTGGTGTCCACACTGCCAGCCGACGGCTTCCAGACGGGCAAGTACGGCCTGTTCGTACGGGCCGACACCAACGCCGTCGTCGTCGCATTCCGGGACACGGTGGCGGCGGCGGCTCCCCGCTCCGCAATCGCGGAAGCCAATTGTCGGGCGCTGCACATCTGGACGGACATCGCTGGTGCGCACGCGGATTTCATCGGCATACCCGGTGCTGCCGGAAGTCTGCCGCCCGAGAAAAAACCGCAGGTGGGCGGGATTTTCACCGACCTCAAGGTGCCGCCGCAGGCCGGACTGTCGGCGAAGGTGGACATCGATACGCGATTCATCCTCGCCCCGACCGCGCTCAAACGGCTCGCCATGATCCTGGGTGTCCTGGCAGTCGCCCTGGCCATCGGCGCCCTGGCGGTGCTCGACCGGCTGAGCCGCGGCGGCTCCGTTCGCGACTGGCGGTCTCGGGTCGCGTGGCTGGCCCGCTACCGGCCGAGCGTACCGAGTTCCCCCCGGTTGCCTCGCGGCCCAAGAACCAGGCTGGTCGACACCGGGGTCATCGGAGCCCTGCTGCTGTGGCACATCGTCGGTGCCACCACCTCCGACGACGGCTACAACCTGACCATCGCCCGAGTCGCGCCGAACGCCGGCTACGTCACCAACTACTACCGGTACTTCGGCACCACCGAGGCACCGTTCGACTGGTACCTGAGCGTGCTGGCGAAGATGGCGGACGTCAGCACGGCAGGGGTCTGGATGCGCCTGCCCGCCACCCTTGCCGGCATCGCCTGCTGGCTGATCATCAGCCGGTTCGCGCTGCGACGGCTCGGCCCCGGAAAGGGCGGCCTGGCCGGCGACTCGGTCGCGGTATGGACTGCCGCGGCGGTATTCGTCGCCGCGTGGCTGCCGTTCGACAACGGACTGCGGCCCGAACCGCTGATCGCCCTCGGGGTGCTGGCCACCTGGATGATGGTGGAACGTTCGATCGCGCTGGCGCGCCTGATGCCCGCCGCGGTCGCCATCGTCATTGCCGTGCTCGCGGTGACACTGGCGCCGCAGGGACTGATCGCGGTGGCCCCGCTGCTCACCGGTGCCCGCGCGATCGCCGGGATAATCCGGCGCCGGCAGGCCACCGACGGGCTGGTCGCCCCCCTGGCCGTCCTGGCGGCAGCGTTTTCCCTGATTGCGGTGGTGGTGTGTCGCAGCCAGTCGCTGGCCACCGTGGCCGAGTCCGCCCGCATCAAGTACAAGGTGGGTCCGACGATCGCCTGGTATCAGGATTTCCTGCGGTACTACTTCCTCACCGTCGAAGACAACCCCGACGGCTCGATGGCGCGGCGGTTCGCGGTGCTGGTGCTGCTGCTGTGCATGTTCGGGATGCTGTTCGTTCTACTGAGGAAGGGCCGGGTCGCGGGTCTGGCCGGCGGGCCGGCCTGGCGGTTGATCGGCAGCACGGCCATCGGGCTGCTGCTGTTGACCTTCACCCCGACCAAGTGGGCCATCCAGTTCGGCGCGTTCGCCGGGTTGGCAGGCGTATTGGGCGGCGTAACTGCTTTCACCGTCGCCCGGATCGGCCTGCACAGTCGTCGCAACCTGGCCCTGTACATCACCGCGCTACTGTTCGTCCTGGCCTGGGCCACCTCGGGAATCAACGGCTGGTTCTACGTGGGCAACTACGGTGTCCCCTGGTTCGACATCCAGCCGGTCATCGCCGGCTACCGGGTGATGTGGATGTTTTTGACGCTGTCGATCTTCACCGGGCTGCTGGCCGCCTGGTACCACTTCCGGATGGATTATGCGGGGCACACCGAAGTCAAGGACAACCGGCGCAACCGGATCCTGGCGTCCGCGCCACTGCTGGCGGTGGCGGCGATCATGGTGTTCGGTGAAGTCAGTTCGCTGGCCAAGGGCGTGGTGATGCGCTACCCGCACTACACCACCGGCAAGGCGAATCTGCGGGCCATCGCATCGGGACTGTCGCCGGCCAGCTGCGCCATGGCCGACGACGTGCTGGCCGAAGCCGACTCCAATGCCGGGATGCTGCAACCGGTTCCCGGGCAGAAATTCGGGCCGGCGGGCCCGCTGGGCGGTTCCGCTCCGGTCGGCCTCACCCCCGCGGGCGTCGGCAAGGACCTCAAGTCCGATCCGGTGGTGGCCAAGCCCGGCGTGGTCAACTCCGACGCCTCACCCGACAAGCCCAACGTCGCCATCACCGACTCCGCGGGAACCGCCGGCGGCACGGGCCCGATCGGTGTGAACGGATCCAACGCGGCGCTGCCCTTCGGGCTGGACCCCGCGCGCACCCCGGTGATGGGCAGTTACGGCCAGAACGATCTGACGGCCGAGGCCACCTCGGCCTGGTATCGGTTGCCCGAAGACTGGCAACACCACACGGACAGCCATCCCCTGGTGGTGATTTCGGCCGCCGGCGCCATCTGGTCGTTCGATGAGGACGGCGAGGTGGTGTACGGCCAGGCGCTGAGGTTGCAGTGGGGCACCAGGAAGCCCGACGGCAGCGTCACCGAACTCGACCAGATGTTCCCGATCGACCTCGGGCCCGCACCGGCCTGGCGCAACCTGCGGTTCCCCTTCGCCGACGTCCCGGCCGAGGCCAATGTCACCCGCATCGTCGCCGTGGACCCGAACCTGAGTCCCGAGCAGTGGCTGGCGTTCACACCGCCGCGGGTACCCGAACTCGAATCACTGCAACAGTTGATCGGCTCGCGCAGGCCGGTACTGGCCGACATCGCGACCGCTGCCAACTTCCCCTGCCAACGGCCGTTCTCCGAACACCTGGGCATCGCGGAGCTCCCGGACTACCGCATCCTGCCCGACCACAAGCAGACCGCCGTGTCATCCAACCTCTGGCAATCCTCGGGCACCGGCGGGCCGTTCATGTTCACCCAGGGGCTGATGTCGACGTCGACGGTCCCGACCTACCTCAGCGGCGACTGGTACCGCGACTGGGGCTCGGTCGAGAAGTACCACCGGCTGGTGCCCGCCGACCAGGCTCCGGAAGCCGTCGTAGCGCAAGGCGTGACCACGGTGCACGGCTGGAGCCGTCCCGGACCGATCAGGGCCCTGCCGTGACCGCCGCGGAACCCGTGCAGCGCACCGGGGCCGATCCGGTCCGCCAGGTGCAGGTGACGCGCTGGGTGGCCATGGTCGCCGGGCTCATCGGGTTCGTGCTGTCGGTGGCAACCCCGCTGCTCCCGGTTGTGCAGACGACGGCAATGCTCAACTGGCCCCAGAACGACCGGCTCGACAGCGTGACCGCACCGCTGATCTCGCTGACCCCGGTCAATTTCAAGGCGTCCGTGCCGTGCAGCGTCGAGCGCCTGGTGCCGCCGAAGGGCGGAGTCGTGCTGGGCACCGCACCCAAGAACGGCAAGGACGCCAACCTGCAGGCACTGTTCGTCGTGGCCGGCAAAAAGGACCTCACCGTCACCGACCGCAACGTCGTCATCGTGGCGGCATCGCGGGCGCGGATGCGGTCGCCGCAGTGCAAGCGCATCGACATCACCTCCACGCGCGCGGGAACCTTCGCCGAGTTCGTCGGCCTCCGGGATGACAAGGGCAAGCGGCTTCGCGGCGGCTACCCCGATGCCAACCTGCGTCCGCAGATCGTCGGCGTGTTCACCGACCTGACCGGCCCGGCGCCACCGGGCCTGAGCATGTCGGCCACCATCGACACCCGGTTTTCCAGCACCCCGACCACGCTGAAGCTGCTGGCGATCATCGGCGCCATCGTGGCCACCGTCGTCGCGCTGATCGCCCTGTGGCGTCTGGACCGACTCGACGGCCACCGGTTGCGGCGCTGGATTCCGGCTAACTGGCGCAGGTTCACCCTGCTCGACGGGGTGGTGATCTTCACGTTCCTGCTCTGGGACGTGATCGGGGCCAACTCGTCCGACGACGGCTACATCCTGGGCATGGCGCGCGTCGCCGACCGCGCCGGCTACATGTCCAACTATTTCCGTTGGTTCGGCAGCCCCGAGGACCCGTTCGGCTGGTACTACAACCTGCTGGCACTGATGACCCATGTCAGCGACTCCAGTCTGTGGATGCGACTGCCGGACCTGCTCGCCGGGCTGGCCTGCTGGCTGCTGCTGTCCAGGGAGGTGCTGCCTCGACTCGGGCCGGCCGTGGCGGGCAGCAGGGCCGCCAACTGGGCGGCGGGCATGGTCCTGCTGACCGCCTGGATGCCGTTCAACAACGGCCTGCGGCCCGAGGGGATCATTGCGCTGGGTTCACTGGTCACCTACGTGCTGATCGAACGATCGATGCGCTACAGCCGCCTGATCCCGGCCGCGTTGGCCGTCATCACCGCGGCCTTCACCCTGGGAGTGCAACCGACCGGACTGATCGCGGTGGCCGCACTGGTGGCCGGCGGCCGTCCACTCCTGCGGATTTTCGTCCAACGGCGCCGCGCGGTCGGCACATGGCCGTTGCTCGCCCCGATCCTGGCCGCCGGCACCATCATCCTGCCCGTGGTGTTCGCCGATCAGACGCTGTCGACGGTGCTGGAGGCCACCAGGGTTCGCAGCGACATCGGCCCCAGCCAGAATTGGTACACCGAGAACCTGCGCTACTACTACCTGATACTGCCCACCGTCGACGGTTCGCTGTCGCGCCGGTTCGGATTCATGATCACCGCGCTGTGTCTGTTCACGGCGCTGTTCATCATGTTGCGGCGCAAGCGGATTCCGGGTGTGGCCCGCGGTCCCGCCTGGCGGCTGATGGGTGTCATCTTCGGCACCATGTTCTTCCTCATGTTCACCCCGACCAAGTGGGTGCACCACTTCGGGCTGTTCGCCGCGGTCGGAGCCGCGATGGCGGCGTTGACCACGGTGCTGGTATCGCTGGCGGTGCTACGTTCGGCACGCAACCGAATGGCGTTCCTGGCGGCGGTATTCTTCGTGCTGTCACTGTGTTTCGCCACCACCAACGGGTGGTGGTACGTGTCCAGCTACGGCGTGCCGTTCAACAGCGCCATGCCCAGGATCGCCGGGATCACCGTCAGCACGATATTCTTCGTCCCCTTCGCGATTACCGCCGCGTATGCGGCCTGGCTGCACTTCGCGCCGGCGGGCAGCGGCGACGGCCGGGTCGCCCGGATTCTCACCTGGCCTGTCCAGGCGCCGATCGCCACTGCCGCGGGATTCATGGCACTGGTGTTCATCGCATCGATGGGGATAGGGATCGTGCGGCAGTACCCGACCTATTCCAACGGCTGGTCGAACCTGCGCAGTTTCGCCGGAGGGTGCGCTCTTGCCGACGACGTTCTGGTCGAGCCGGACACCAACGACGGCTTCATGATCCCGCTGCCCGGAGACTACGGCCCGCTGGGTCCGCTGGCCGGTAAGGATCCGGTGGGCTTCTCCCCGAACGGGGTGCCCGAGCACACCGTGGCCGAGGCAATCGCGATGAAGCCCAATCAGCCGGGCACCGACTACGACTGGGACGCTCCCACCAAACTGAAGACCCCCGGCATCAACGGGTCCACCGTGCCGCTGCCCTATCAGCTCGATCCGGCACGGGTACCACTAGCGGGCACCTACACCACCGGCGCCCAGCGGCAGAGCCGACTCACCTCGGCGTGGTACCGGCTGCCCGAGCCCGACGACGCGCATCCACTGGTGGTGATCACCGCCGCCGGCAGGATCGCCGGCAACAGCGTGCTGCACCACTACACGTCCGGGCAAACTGTGGAGCTGGAATACGCTCGCCCCGGCGCCGGTCCGCTGACACCGGCCGGGCGGATGGTGCCCGACGACCTGTTCGGCGAGCAGCCCAAGGCCTGGCGCAACCTGCGCTTCCCCCGCGACGAGATGCCCGCCGATGCCGTTGCCGTCCGGGTGATCGCCGAGGACCTTTCACTGACTCCGGACGACTGGATCGCGGTGACACCGCCGCGGGTTTCGGAGTTGAGGTCGGTGCAGGAGTACGTGGGGTCGACGCAGCCGGTCCTGCTGGACTGGGCTGTCGGGCTGGCATTCCCTTGTCAACGACCGATGCTGCACACCCTGGGCGTCACCGAGATTCCGAAGTTCCGGATCACTCCGGACTACGGCGCCAAGAAGCAGGACACCGACACCTGGGAAGACGGCAAGAACGGCGGCCTGCTCGGCATCAGCGACCTGCTGCTGCGCGCCCACGTGATGGCCACCTACCTGTCCCGCGACTGGGCCCGCGACTGGGGCTCGCTGCGCAAGTTCGAAACGCTGGTCGACGCGCCGCCCGCGCAGCTGGACCTGGACAAGGCGACGCGCACCGGATGGTGGTCACCGGGGAAGATCCGGATCAAGTCCTAGCCCGGCCACTTTTGGCGCGTCACGCGTCGGGCGCGGCCTGTTCCTCGCGAGCGTAACGCCACGGCGAAATTTGGGCCGCGAGATCGCACTCCCGTTACGCTCGCGAACACCGCGCAGCCGGTGGAGTCGATCCACATCTGTCTCCAGGCTGTCTACCCCCGCCCCGCGCCCCGGCCCCGCGCCCCGCGCCCCCAGCCCCCAGCCCCCAGCCGCCAGCCCCCAGCCCCCAGCCTGCCGCCTGCCGCCTGCCGTCTGCCGTCTGCCGTCTGCCGTCTGCCCCGATCGGATGACAAACCCTATTTAGTAGAAATTTGAATTATTGTTAAACAAGGGCTATAGCGCTGTTGTAACGAGTGATATGCAGGTAGAATCACATCTGAAAAGACAGGTAGTTCATTGTTTAATTATATTACCCGCGCCGGGAGGGGACCGCGATGCCCCCGGTTCTGAGCGCTACCGAAAAACGGGCGTGGCGGGCCTACATCGAGGCGAGCATCTGGCTGGAGACCCAACTCGACGAAGCGCTGCGGGAAGCGACCGGCCTCACCCTGATCGACTACCACCTCCTCATGCTGCTCGCCGAGGCGCCCCGGCACCGGCTGCGCATGAGCGAGCTGGCCGACCGAATGGTCTTCTCCCGCAGCCGGATCACCTACCAGGTCACCTCGATGTCCAAGCGAGGCCTGGTGGTACGCGAACCTTGTCCCGAGGACGGTCGCGGCCACCGCGCCGTACTCACCGCGACCGGACTGAACACCCTGCACCGGGCGATGCCCCGACATGCCGCCTCGGTTCGCAGACTGTTTCTCGACGAACTCGACACCGCCGAGTTGGCCTGCGTCGAAAAGGTTTTCACCCGGTTGCGCGGCCGGACGGACCGCCGATCAGAGGAGGCATCATGACGTACAGCCCCGCCGAAGCAACGTTCCTGCAAGGCCAGCCGATCGGACGGCTCGCCACGATCGGCCCGGCCGGGGAGTCGCAGATCAGGCCGGTCAGCGTGCACCTCAGCCCGGACGGCTCGAGTATCGACATCGTCGGTCACGCCCTCGCGAAAACCCAGAAGTGGCGCAACGTGATCCGAAATCCCAAGGTGGCCTTCATTGTCGACACCGTGTTCTCGGTGCATCCCCCCAAGGCCCAGGGTCTCGAAGTGCGCGGCGTGGCGGCGGCCATGCCCGGCCACGGCACTACGGCCGGCGGGCTCAGCGGCGACATCATCCGGATCTCCCCGAAACGGATCGTGGCATGGGGACTGGACAGCGAGGGCACCACGGCCCGCGATACCGCGGCCACGGCGGGCTGACCGGCTCGACGTTGCGGCCCCCCGGTTAGAAGAACCTGAGATTGAAAGGAAACCCGAAATGACAAACGCAATGGACTGGGAACTCGCCTACCGCGAGCAGAAGCCGGCCTGGAGCATCGGCGAACCGCAGCCCGAACTCGCCCGAATCCTGGATCAACCGGGTGCGGTCCGCGGCGAGGTGCTCGACGCCGGATGCGGCCATGCCGAGCTGTCGCTGGCACTGGCCGCCCGCGGCTACACCGTGGTGGGGATCGACCTGACGTCGGCTGCTGTCGAAGCGGCCACCGCCGCGGCGCAACAGCGCGGTTTGTCCACCGCGACGTTCGTCCGGGCCGACATCACCGCCTTCACCGGCTACGACGGCCGCTTCTCGACCATCTTCGACAGCGGACTGCTACACGCCCTCCCCGCCGACAAGCGCGACGGCTATCTGCGGTCGGTGCACCGTGCCGCCACACCCGGGGCATCGTTGTACATCCTGGCTTTCGCCGCCGGAGCCTTCCCCGAACACCCCGGACCGCTGCCCACCCAGTTCACCGAGGACCAGCTCCGCGAAACGGTCTCCCCGCATTTCCGCGTCGATGAGATCCGTCCGGCGAGTCTGCACGCGACCGCCGCCCAACTGCCCGGCTGGCTCGTGCGGGCACACCGGGAGAGCTGATACCAGGGACCTGACTTCGGACACGGTTGCTGGGTTTTGGGTTGCGAGGGCTTTGAACTGCCGGTTTTTCTGTCCGGGCGGGGTGTTTGAGGTCCTGGGCGGGGAGGTTAGGGCGGTAGCGTACGTGCCGAAGGTGCGCACGACCGCGGGGCGAGGTGGCGTTGCCGGTCGGCAAGCCGAGTCCGTTTCCTCGCGAGCGTAACGCCACGGCGAAATTCGGGCCGCGAAATCGCACTCCCGTTACGCTCGCGAACGACTCGCAGCCGCCCGGCCACCGGCTGGCCCCCGGCTACACCGGGATCAGGCCGTGCTTGCGCCCGACCCGCCACCACAGCTGCTTGTCCCGCAGCAGATGCAACGACCGGCGGATCAATAGCCGGGTCTGGTGGGGATCGATCACGGCGTCGATGAAGCCGCGCTCCGCGGCGATCCACGGGATGGCCATGTTCAGGTTGTAGCCCTCGATGAAGTCCTTCTTGATCTGCTGGGCTTCGGGTGTCGTCGGGTCCGGGAAGCGCTTCATCAACAGCTGCGCGGCACCGTCGGCACCGATCACCGCGATGCGGGCGGTGGGCCAGGCGAAGTTGAAGTCCGCGGTCAGCTGCTTGGATCCCATCACCGCGTACGCCCCGCCGTAGGACTTGCGGATAGTGATCGTCACCTTCGGCACGTCGGCCTCGACGACGGCATACAGGAACCGTCCGCCGCGCTTGATGATCCCGTTCTTCTCCTGCTCGGCTCCGGGCAGGAAGCCGGGGGTGTCCACGACGAACACCAGCGGGATGCCGAAGGCGTCACAGAACCGGACGAACCGGGCGGCCTTGTCGGAGGCTTCGTTGTCGATGGCGCCCGACATGTGCATGGGCTGGTTGGCCACCACACCGACGGTGCGGCCGTCGACCCGCGCGTAACCGGTGATGATCGCCTGCCCGGCCTGCGAGGCGACGTCGAGAAAATCTCCGTCGTCGAAGATCCGCAGCAGGATCTCGTGCATGTCGTAGGCGGTGTTGTCGGAGTCGGGAACGATCGAGTCGAGTTCCAGATCGTGCGGGGTGATCTCGGGCTCCAGGCCCGGGTTGACGATCGGCGGCTTGCCGAAGCAGTCCGACGGCAAAAACGACAGGAAGTCGCGCACGTACTTGAATGCGGCGGCCTCGTCCTGGACCACCTGATGGATGTTGCCGTAGCGGGCCTGCGATGCGGCGCCGCCGAGTTCGTCGAGGGTGACGTCCTCGCCGGTGACGTCCTTGATCACGTCGGGGCCGGTGACGAACATGTAGCCCTGGTCCTGCACCGCCACCACCAGGTCGGTCTGGATCGGCGAATACACCGCTCCCCCTGCGCACTTGCCGAGGATGATCGAGATCTGGGGCACCTGCCCGGACAGCAACTCGTGGCGGCGGCCCAGCTCGGCGTACCAGGCAAGCGAGGTCGCGGTGTCCTGGATGCGCGCGCCGGCCGAGTCGTTGATGCCGACGATCGGGCAGCCGGCCATCGCGCACCACTCCATCAGCCGGACCACCTTGCGGCCGAACATCTCCCCGACCGAACCCTGGAACACCGTCTGATCGTGGGAGAACACCCCGACCGGGCGGCCGTCGATCAGCGCGTGTCCGGTGACCACGCCGTCGCCGTACAGCGCACCCGGGTCGCCCGGGGTTTTGCACAGCGCACCGATTTCGAAGAAGGTGCCCGGATCGACCAGGGAGTGCACCCGCGCGCGGGCGCTGGGGAGGCCCTTCTTCGCACGCTTGGCCGCGGCCTTCTCGCCGCCGGGTTCCTTGGCCGTCTCCAAGCGTTCGCGCAGGTCGGCGAGCTTCTCGGCGGTGCTGTGCACGACAGGGGGCGGACCCGCGGCTGCATCGGTCACTGGTTGTCCACCTCACTCGCCCGGCCGTCGATATCGTCCAACGCGCGGCTCATGTGTTCGCCGACCTTGGCGATGATCGGCTCATCGATGGCCTGGATGTGCTCGCCACCGATCCGCACGACCTCGAGGTCGGAAACGTACTCGCCCCAGCCGCCGTCCGGCTGGCGAACGGCATACCGCGGCTCGAACATGATCGCGTCGTCATGGTAGCGATCGGCCATGTAGAGGGTTACATGGCCGTCGAACGGCTGGATCTGCGCGGTGTCGATCGCGCGGTTGTCCAGGTACGACGTGCGCTGGTGCTCGACGATGCCGGCGGGGATCTGCACCCCGCTCTGGCCGACGGCGTCCAGCACGAACCGCACCTGGCCTTCGTCGTCGAGCTCCTCGAGCTGCTCGTAGGGGATCGCCGGGACGGTGACGTTGAATGTCTTCTCGGCGAACTTCGCGTAGCGGTCCCAGCGCTTGCGGATCTCCTCCTTGGTCTGCGGGATGTCCTCGCCGGCCCGCACCGCGTCGATCAGACCGACGAACCGGACGTCCTTGCCCTGCTGCTTGAGGCCGATCGCGCAGGCATAGGCCAGCACCCCGCCCAGCGACCAGCCGGCCAGCACGTAGGGCCCGTCGCCCTGCATCTCGATCAGCTTTGGGACGTACTGTGCGGCCCGCTCCTCGATCGAGCCCTCGACCCGTTCGAAGCCGTACATCGGGGTATCGGCGGGCAGCCGGGCCAGCAGCGGCTCGTAGACCACCGTGGAACCGCCGGCCGGGTGGAACACGAATACCGGCGCCTTGGCGGAACCCCCGGCGTCGCCGTCCGGCCGCGCGCGCAGGGTGCGCACGAACCCGTCGATCACGCCGGCCTCCAGGTAGCCGCGCACCTTCTCGGCCAGCGCCTCGATGTTGGCCGAGCCCAGTACGTCCTCGGCACTGATCGGGCCTTCGGCGCGTTCGGAGAGTCGCTGGGCCAGCTTGGCGGCTTTGTCCCCGTCCAGCTTGGGCAGCGGGTTGAAGATGCCGCCGGCGGACTTGCCGGTGACGACGGCCCAGGTGGCGAAGACGACGCGTTCGGCCGCATCCCGGGGCGGCACATCGGAGTTCAGGGCCTTGGCGACGGCTTCGGAGTTCAGCGCCTCGGCCACCCCGGTCAAGTCGGGCGCCTGCTCATCGACCCCGGCAGCCGAGGCAGCCGGACCACTCGGGCCCGCCGGGTTGGTCGGCGGCGGCGGGACGGGCACGTCCGAGGGCGGCGGCGCGGAGGCCTCGAAGGCGTCGGGGGCGTCGGGGGCGTCGGGGGCGTCGGGGGCTGGCGCGGCCGGCCCGCCCTGCTTGCCGTGCATCAACTCGGCCTGCGCCCGCGCGATCTCCTCGGCCGTCTGCGTCTGCTGGTGCTCGTGGAGTGCTTCGACCTCGTCGCGGTGTTCGATCGCGTACTCGATCAGTTTCTCGACGTTGTACAGATTGGCGTCGCGCACCGCCGTCAGCTGGATCGGCGGCAACTCGAAGTCGTACTCGACGCGGTTCTTGATACGCACCGCCATCAGCGAGTCCAGGCCCAGCTCGATCAGCGGCACCTCCCACGGCAGGTCCTCGGGCTCGTAGCCCATGGCCGCACCGACGATGGTGCCCAACCGGTCGGCGATCGTCTCACCGGACTCCGGCGTCCACTTGGTGAAACCGGCCGGCATGTAGCGGGTGGTCAGGCTGTCCCCCAGCGTTTCGGAGTCCGGGTCGACACCGGCGACCGCTGTCGAATCGACCGCCGAGGTGGTCGTCCCGGCCGACACCGCTGCGGGCCCCGCGGCGCCCTCGGCCCCCGGATCGGCGACGGCCGTCGCGGCACCCACCGCGGCCGGCAACACCGCGTCCGAGCCGCCCCGGGTGACCAGGGCGTCGTAGACCAGGGTGAAAGAGTCCTCGATCCGGGCATGCACCTGCACCGCGGCCCCGCCGGGATGCCGGGTCAGCGTCGTCACCAATCGGGCGCCCAGCCCGGGTACCGCCCGCTGTTCGGCCGCTGTCAACGCCGCGTCGGGCAGCACCGAGGCGGCCGCGGAGCGCACCAGCGCACCCAGGTCGGTCTGCTCCCGCGGCGCGTACTCCCACACGTGGCGACCGTCCGGCAGCGCCACATGGTTGCCGGGCATCAGCACCGAGCTGTCGCCGGCGAACTGCACGGGCAGCCAGTGTTCCTTGCGCTTGAACCGGGTCGGCGGGATGTCGGCGTAATCGTCCGGCCCGCCGGCCCGACTGAACAGCGTGCGGACATCCAGGTCGTGGCCGTAGACGTAGAGCTGCGCCATCGTCGAGACGATCGACTCGACCTCATCCTGCTTGCGCGCCAGCGTCGGGATCAGCTGGGCGTCGTGCAGCCCAGCCGATGCCGTGGTCAGGCCCACCTGCATCAGCGCCACCGGATTGGGGGCGAGCTCCAGGAAGGTCGTGTGCCCGCTGTCCACCGCGTTGCGGATGCCATGGGTGAAGTAGACGCTGTGACGCAACCCCTTCTTCCAGTATTCGACGTCGTGGATCGGGTCGCTGCCGGGCTTGACGTAGCTGCCCTCGTGCACCGTCGAGTAGATCCCGGCGGTCGGGGGCATCGGCTTGATGCCCTGCAGTTCGGCGGTCAGCTCGCCGAGCAGCGGATCCATCTGGGAGGTGTGGCTGGCACCCTTGGTCTGGAACTTGCGGGCGAACTTTCCCTCGGACTCGGCGCGGGCGATGATCGCGTCCACCTGTTCGGGCGGTCCGCCGATGACCGTCTGCGTGGGGGCGGCGTAAACGCACACCTCCAAGTCCGGGAAGTCGGAGAACACCGTCTTGATCTCGTCGGCGGAGTACTCCACCAGTGCCATCAGCCGGATGTACTCGCCGAAGAGCATCGCTTCGCCTTCACCCATCAGGTGAGAGCGCGAGCAGATCGCCCGAGTGGCGTCCGGCAGCGACAGGCCGCCGGCGAAATAGGCCGACGCGGCCTCTCCCAGCGACTGGCCGACCACCGCGGCCGGCTTGGCGCCGTGATGCTTGAGCAACTCCCCCAGGGCGATCTGGATCGCGAAGATGGTGACCTGCGTGGTCTCGATACCGTAGTCCTGCGAATCGTCGAGGATCAGCTCCAGCACCGAATAGCCCAGCTCGTCCTGAACGAGCGCGTCGACTTTCTCGATCCACTCGGCGAAGACCGGTTCGCGCAGGTAGAGACTCTTGCCCATCTTGCGGTGCTGGGCGCCGAATCCGGCCAGCACCCACACCGGGCCGTTGGTCACCGGACCGTCGACGCTGAACACTCCGGGGCGCTGTTTGCCCTCGGCGATCGCGCGCATGCCTTTCACGGCTTCTTCGTGGTCGTGGGCCAGCACCACCGCGCGGGAACGGCCGTGACTGCGCCGCGACAGCGAACGGCCGATCGACTCCAGCGAGGCGGCCTGGCCTTCGGGGGTTTCCATCCAGTCGGCCAGCTCGGCCGCCGCGGCCTTCTTCCGGGAGCTGAGGAACGCCGAGACGACGAGCGGCACGGCCGGTGGCGGGAGTTCCTGGCCGGCCAGCTCTGCCAGCGCGGCTTGCCTGAGTTGCAGCGCCTCCTCGGTGAGGCCCGGCAACTCGGGTTCGGCGTCCTCGAACGCCGGAGCATCGTCGGCGATGATCTCGCCGTACTCGTCGAAGCGCAGCGAGTGGCCCTGGGCTTCGGCGCGGTAGTCATCCTCGGCCGGGCCGCCGGCCGATTCGCCCCCGGCAGGCGCTTGCGGCTCAGACTCCTTTTCGATCACGTCACGCGGCAGCACCTCACGCACCACCAGGTGGGCGTTGGCGCCGCCGAAGCCGAAGCTGGACACCCCGGCCAGGGCGTAGCCGCCGTAGCGCGGCCAGTCGGTGGGCTCGGTGACCATCTTGAGGTGCATCGCCTCGAAGTCGATGTAGGGGCTGGGCCCGGCGAAGTTGATCGACGGCGGCAGCTTGTCGTGCTGCAGCGCCAGCACCACCTTGGCCATGCTGGCCGCGCCCGCAGCCGATTCCAGGTGGCCGACGTTGGTCTTGACCGCGCCCAGCAGTGCGGGACGGTCTGCCGGGCGCCCCTTGCCGACGACCCGGCCGAGCGCCTCGGCCTCGATCGGGTCGCCCAGGATGGTGCCGGTGCCGTGAGCCTCGACGTAGTCCACGGTGCGCGGGTCGATGCCGGCATCCTTGTAGGCCCGGCGCAGCACATCTGCCTGCGCGTCCTGGTTGGGTGCGATCAGCCCGTTGGAGCGGCCGTCGTGGTTGACCGCGCTGCCGGCGATGACGGCCAGGATCTGGTCGCCGTCGCGGCGCGCGTCGTCGACGCGCTTGAGTACCAGCATGCCCGCACCCTCGGATCGGGTGTAGCCGTCGGCGTCGGCGGAGAACGACTTGATCCGGCCGTCGGGGGCCAGCACCGCGCCGATCTCGTCGAACCCCAGCGTCACCATCGGGGTGATCAGGGCATTGACGCCGCCGGCGATCGCGACGTCGGCCTCGCCGTTGCGCAGGGCCTGCACTCCCTGGTGGATTGCCACCAGTGAACTCGAGCACGCGGTGTCGATGGTGACCGACGGCCCGTGGAAGTCGTAGAAGTAGGAGACCCGATTGGCGATGATCGAGCTGGCGGTGCCGGTGATGGCATACGGGTGTGCGACCGTCGGGTCGGAGACGGCCAGGAAGCTGTAGTCGTTGGTGGAGCTGCCGACGTACACGCCGACGGATTCACCGCGCAGGCTGGACGCCGGGATGCGGGCGTGTTCGAGGGCCTCCCAGGTGAGTTCCAGCGCCATCCGCTGCTGCGGGTCGATGTTGTCGGCCTCGGTCTTGGCCACCGCGAAGAATTCCGAGTCGAAGCCCTTGATGTCCTTGAGGTAGCCGCCACGGGTGCGGGCTTTGCCGACTCGCTCCGCCAGCCGGGGCTCTTCGAGGAACTCCGCCCAGCGTCCCTCGGGCAGATCGGTGATGGCGTCCCGGCCCTCCAACAGTGCCTGCCAGGTCTGTTCGGGGGAGTTCATGTCGCCGGGCAGCCGGGTGGCCAGGCCGACGACCGCGATGTCGACCCGTTCGGCCGGTCCGTTGCGCGACCAGTCCGCACCGTCGGTGTCATCCGGCGCCTCGGGTTCGCCTTCGATGATCCGGGTGGCCAGCGATTCGATGGTCGGATGCTGGAAGGCCACGGCCACCGACAGGGTGACGCCGGTGAGGTCCTCGACGTCGGCGGCCATTGCCACCGCGTCGCGCGATGCGAGCCCGAGTTCGACCATCGGCACCGACTCGTCGATGGAGTCCGGTGACCTGCCGACGGCCTTGCCCACCCATTCGCGCAGCCACTGCCGCATCTCGGCGACCGTCATATCGGTCCCGGTCTCCGGCGCATGGGACTGGACCGGCGGTTCGGAAGGCGATTCGCTGACGTCAGACATTGGCTACCTCGTGGTTCAAGAGCCCTGGCGGCTCAATCGGAAGTGGCGAAGACGGTGGGCGAACCGATACCACTGCGCAGGCTGCCGTCCAGGTAGGCGATCCGGCAGGCGCGGCGGCCGATCTTGCCGCTGGAGGTTCGGGGAATCGCGCCGGCCTGCACCAGCAGAACGTCGCGCACGGTGACGCCGTGCCCCACGGCAATCGCCGCCCGGATATCGTCGGCGATCGGCTGGTAGTCGAGCTTGTGGGCCCCGGCGGCCCGCTCACCGACGATGACCAGCTGTTCGGAGGTGTCCTCCGGGTCGAACTTCAGCCCGGCGTGCGGATCCTCGAAGACGTTCGGCGGCAGCTGGTTGGCCGGGGCGGAGAAGGCGGCCACGTACCCGACGCGCAATGCCTTGGTGGCCTCCTGGGCGGTGTACTCCAGGTCCTGCGGGTAGTGGTTGCGACCGTCGATGATGACGAGGTCTTTGATCCGGCCGGTGATGTAGAGGTGGCCGTCGTGATAGGTGCCGTAGTCGCCGGTGCGGACCCACAGTCCGTCCTCGGGCACTCCCTCGGCATGCGATTCGGGGATCCGTGACTTCAGGACGTTGCGGAACGTCTCGACGGATTCCGTTTCCTTGCCCCAGTAACCGCAGCCCAGGTTGTTGCCGTTCAGCCAGATTTCGCCGATCTGGTCGTCGGCTACTTCGGCGGCGGTTTCCGGGTCCACGATGATGGCCCACTGGTCGACGCCCACCTTGCCGGCGGAGACCTGTGGAACCGCGTTCGGCGCGTCGTCCGGCACCTCGACGAAGTTCCAGTTGTTCAGCTGGTCGCGGTCGACGTGCACTACCGTCGGTTCCTCGTCCCTCGGAGTGGTCGAGACGAACAAGGTCGCTTCCGCCAGCCCGTAGGAGGGCTTGATCGCGGTCGGCTGCAGGCCGTAGGGCTCGAACGCCTCGAAGAACTTGCGCATCGACGCCGGTGACACCGGCTCGCTGCCGTTGAGGATGCCCTTGACGTTGCTCAGGTCCAGTGGTGGCTCGTCGTCGCGGGGCAGACCGCGTACCGCGGCGTGCTCGAAGGCGAAGTTCGGCGCGGCCGAGAAGGTGCCACCGGTCTCGCCGGGCTTGCGGGCGAGTTCGCGAATCCAGCGTCCCGGTCGCCGCACGAATGCCGCGGGTGTCATAAAGGTGAAGCTCTGACCCAGCACCGGTGCGAGCAGTGCGGTCACCAGGCCCATGTCATGGAAGAACGGCAGCCAGCAGACGCCGCGGTCGCCCTCGGTGCCTTCCAGTGAATTGAGTACCTGCAGCACGTTCGTGGGCAGGTTGAGGTGACTGATCCGCACGCCGGACGGGACCCGGGTGGAACCCGAGGTGTACTGCAGGTAGGCCGTGGCGTCGTGGTCGACCTCGGGCTCCTGCCAGGTGGCGGCCACGTCGTCGGGCACGGCGTCCACGGCAATCATGCGGGGCCGTTCCCTGGCCGCTCGCGCACGGATGAACTTGCGCACCCCCTCCGCAGCCTCGGTTGTGGTCAGGATCGTCGACGGGGCACAGTCGTCGAGCACCGCATGCAGCCGGCCGACGTGGCCGGGCTCGGCAGGGTCGAAGAGCGGCACCGCGATCCGTCCGGAGTACAGCGCGCCGTAGAACGAGACCATGTAGTCCAGGTTCTGCGGGCACAGGATGGCAACACGGTCACCGGGTTGGGTGACCTGTTGCAGCCTGGCTGCCAGCGCCCGGTTGCGGGTACTGAACTCCGAGTAGAGGATGTCGCGTGCCTGGCCGTCGCGTTCGGAAGAGTAGTCCAGGAAACGGTAGGCGATCTTGTCCCCGCGGACCTTCGCCCACTTTTCAACGTGGCGGACCAAGTTGGTGTCCTTGGGGAAGCGGATCCTTCCCTTCACGATGAACGGGTTGTGGTACGCCATACCGCCCTCTCCTGTCGCAAACTGCTGCCGCCGCACACCGACTCCGCGATCTGCTCTCGACCCGACCCGGCGGGACCCGCTGACGCGGGTGGCCGGCGGTGCCGGCCCGACCGACGACCGGCGACCTGGTCGACCCCTTGCTCTTAGCTTTCTCTTAATGTTAAGGGGCGCAGGGCGGCAGACCAAATCACAAGGTACGCCTGAACACCACGGCGAGCGGCGCGCAGGGCGCTGTGTCCAGGTCACCAGCTGGCATCATCGCCGGACAGCGGGTGGCACCGGACGACAAAGTGTTGAGCGTCACCGGTGGCGGGGATGCGGCGCCGACTCGATGATCCCGCGAACCCAATCGAGGGTCCACTGGGTGGCCGATTCTCCGTTCGAGCTCCAGAAGTCGGTGGTGGCGTACATCGCGTGCACCGGATGGCTGGCGCCCCCGGCCAGCATGTCCAGCGTGGCCGGAAGGTTGGCCGGGCTGAACGCCTCTTTGGGCGCGGCGCAGATCAGATCTCCCACAGCGCAGATTTCGTTCGTCCGGCGGTCCAGCGCACCGAACCCGCCGGGTCGTTCGCCCGTCATGGTCAAACCGAGATTCGACAGCACCGGGACTTCGTGCAAGGTGATCTCGGCCCCCACGCCGGGCGGACTCGGCGGGATGGTGTTGCCCACCCCAGCCTGGCGGCGGCCGTCGGCGATCAATGTCACACCCAGCACCAGGTCCTCGTCGACCGGTCCCAGCCCGTTTCCGATGTCCCCGGCAACATCGCCGGCGATCACCGCGCCCTGGGAGAACCCGATCAGCACGTAGCTGGTCAACGGGCACTGGTTATTCATCTCGGTCAGCGCTCGCACCGTCGCCTGCGTGCCTTCGGCACGGCTGGCGTTGTAGGTCAACTCGGTGTCACCGGAGAACGGATGGCGGAACTGCGCGGTGTAGGGAACGGTGTACGTCTGCACCCGGCCTCCGTCGAACTCCTCGCCGATCGGCCCGGTCACCTTCAGCAGCAACGCCATCGGGAACTGGATCGGGTGCAGCGGGGGGTCGGTCGGAGAGGACTCCCAGGTGCCCGGGACCGAGATCAGCTGCACATCCGGGCAGGACGCGTCCTGGAAAGCCGGCCGCGGTTTGCGAGGCTTGGGGTTGGTCGAGCCCGGAGGCAGCACGCCCGGGGGCACCGCACTCGGCGACACGTCGCGATTACGCAACACCATGACACCGCCGACGATGGCCAGTGCCACAGCCAGTGCCATCGACGCGGCCGCCAGCCAGGCAAGGCGGCGACGACGTTTGTTACGGGCGTTACTGGCCATGTTCTCCTGCTAACCGAGTGCGGTGTAACCCGAGCCGGGTCCCCGGCGAATCGGCTGGGTGACTGCGATTCCACGGCGGCGCAACGTCGCGCCGTGTACACAACCGGCGGGTGTGCACACATGACCCATCGCTGTACTGCCTACACGGTACCGGCCCGGCACACCTGGCCACCCGCGAGCGAGACCCGGTGACACCGGCGAGGGACGCGGCCGTCAGCCGATGGCGCCGACGATCTCGCCCGCCATGGCGCCCAACTGCCCGCTCCACGGCCCCCAGCCGTTGTCGCCGCCGCCGGGGAAGTCGAAGTGGCCGTTGTGCCCACCGACCTCGCGGTAGTGCTGGTAGAAGGCCCGACTGTTGCCCACCGCCTCACCGGACGCACCGAGCATCGCGGCCGGGTTGGAAGCTCCGGAATTGACCGGGCTCCACACCCAAACGCGGGTGTTGTTCTGCGCCAGCAATCCGGCGTGCACAAACGGGTCGTGCCACTTCCAGCGTCCCAACTGCGGGGCTCCCCACATGCCGTTGCCATCCACGCCACCGAATTCCTGCAGTCCGGCCAGAATCGCACCGCTGGTGAATGTGTTCGCCGGGTACAGGAAACCCGACAGCGATCCGGCGAAGCCGAAGCGGTCCGGGTGGAACGCGGCCAGCGCCATCGCACCGTAGCCGCCCTGGGAGGCGCCCACGACGCCGTGGCCGCCCGGGGCCAAGCCCTTGTTGGCTGCCAGCCAGTCGGGAAGTTCCCTGGACAGGAAGGTGTCCCACTGCTTGCCGCCGTCCTGCTCCCAGTCGGTGTACATGCTGAAGGCGCCGCCGGCCGGGGCGACCACCGAGATCCCCTTGCCCGCGAGCGTGT
>NZ_JBKECZ010000001.1:0-1606 GCF_047975165.1 Mycobacterium sp. | reverse complement strand
CGAGGTCCGCGGTGTGGACGAGACGTGCGCGCACACCTCCGGTTCTACCAGCGCCCGCCCTGCCGCGCTGGAAACGCACGCCGGCGACTGCTCGGCGGTCCGCGCGACCGGACGTCGTCGGCGCGCCGCAGTCGGGCGACGACTGCGGCGACCGCTCAGGCGTCGATCGGGCGGCGCGGCCGCGACCAGTGCAGCCGGACCGTCTGGCCGGGGCGTGCCTGGGCGAGCCGGTCGATGTCGTCGTCCACCACGACCCCGATGACCGGGTAGCCGCCGGTGACCGGATGATCGGGCCCGAGGATCACCGGGAAACCGTTGGGCGGGACCTGGATGGCTCCGCGGGTGGCGCCTTCGCTGGGCAGCTGCCGGTCGGGCCAGCGGTACTCCAGCGGCATCCCGATTAACCGGATCCCCACCCGGTCGCTGCGGTTGGTGACCTGCCAGTTGGTGCGCACCAGGATGTCGGCGTCGGCGAACCAGTCGTCGCGGGGGCCGGGCACCACATCCAGCTCGAGCACGTCGTCGACGAGCGCGGCCACCGGCGCCTGGTCGACCTCGGGGAAATCGGTGGTGTGCGCGCCGACCGGCAGAACGTCGCCGGGGCGCAGCGGGAGCGGCCCGATCGCCGACATCACGTCGTAGCTGCGCGAACCGAGCACCGGCTCGACATCGACGCCGCCGCGCACGGCCAGATAGGAGCGCAGGCCCGAGCGGGGCGGGTGCAGCGAGATGACCTCGCCGTCGTGGACGTAGTGGATGCTGTTGGAGCCGAAGGGGATTCCGTCGGCAGCCGGGTCGCTGTCCGCGCCTGTCACACCGATGGCGATGCCTTCCTCGCCTGCCCCGCCGTGCACGCGGGCGGTGAAGCCGCCCATGGTCACCTCGACGGTGGCGCGGTCGCCCGGGTTGGCGACCAGCCGGTTGGCCAGCGTGTGGGAGCGCCGGTCGGCTGCGCCGGAGCGGGTCACGCCGAGATGCGACAGACCGGCTCGGCCCAGGTCCTGCACGAGCGCGAGCGGCCCGGTCTGGAGGACCTCCAAGGTGACGCTCATGACTGCACCGCCCGGAACTGGACCCACATGCCCGGCATCAGCAGGGCGGGATCGTCACGGTCGATGTCCCACAACGTCGCCGACGTCCGACCGATCAGCTGCCAACCCCCGGGGGACTCACGTGGGTAGATCCCGCTGAACTCGCCGGCCAGGCCGACCGAGCCGACGGGGACCTTGGTGCGCGGATCCGTGCGCCGCGGTACGGCCAGGCGTTCGTCGCCGCCGACCAGATAGGCGAAGCCCGGCGCGAAGCCGCTGAACCCGACCCGCCACGGGGCGCCGGTGTGGGCGGCGACGACCTGATCGACGTCCAGCCCGGTCAGCCGTGCCACCTCGTCGAGGTCGGCGCCGTCGTAGACGACGTCGATCACGACGTCGGCGCGGCCCTCGGGAGGGGCGGCGGCGTGGACGCTCTCGTCGGTGGGGCGGACCGTGCCCAGGCGCTGCCGCGTGGGCGCCTGGTACTCGACCCCGGCGAGCTTGATCAACACGGTGCGGGCGGCAGGTACGAGGTCGTCCACGCCGGGTAGCTCGGCGGCGCGCAGCGTCTCGGT
>NZ_JBKECZ010000071.1:0-17975 GCF_047975165.1 Mycobacterium sp. | reverse complement strand
TCGGCGGTGGTGTCGGCGTCCGTGTCGGCGCCAGCGTCCGCGTCGGCGCCAGTGTCCAAGTCCGCGCCGGGGGCGGCGCCGGCCCAGGCCCAGGTCTGGACCTCGCCCTGGACGTCGTCGCCGGCGAGGGCCTCGGCCTCCGGGACCTCGGTGTCCTCTTCCTCGGAGTCCTCTGCCTCGGCGTCAGCGTTCTCGGCGCCGGCTGCGACTGTGGTGTCACCCTCGGCGCCGGCTGTGACTGTGGTGTCACGTTCGGCGGTGGTGTCGCCGGCTGCGACTGTGGTGTCACGTTCGGCGGTGGTGTCGTCGGCTGCGACTGTGGTGTCACCCTCGGCGTCAGTGTCGGCGTCCGTGTCGGCGCCAGCGTCCGCGTCGGCGCCGGTGTCCACGTCCGCGCCGGCGGGCCCGGTGCCGTCGGCTTCGATAGCCTCGTCGGCGACGAGGTCATCTACTTCGGGTTCGTTTTCGGAGGCGTCCACCATCGGTTCCATTCTGACAGCAGTGGGGAAGGATCGTTATCAGCGTTGCCGATGTGAGATCTCGGGGTCGATCCGCCCATCTGACGCGATCTGACCGTAGCGCAAAAAGTACTCTGGCGGCCGTGATCGACCTGAAGCTACTCCGGGAAGACCCCGACGCGCTGCGACGTTCCCAAACAAGTCGGGGTGAAGACCCGGCGCTGGTGGACGCGCTGTTGACGGCAGATACCGCCCGCCGCGCAGCGATCGCGGCGGCAGATTCTTTGCGAGCCGAGCAGAAGGCCGCGAGCAGGAACGTGGGCGCGGCTTCGGCCGAGGAACGTCCGGCCCTGCTCCAACGAGCCAAGGATCTCGCTGAGCAGGTCAAGACCGCCGAGGTCGCCCAGGCGGGGACCGAGGCGGCGTTCACCGCGGCGCACATGGCCGTTTCCAACCTGGTCATCGACGGTGTTCCAACCGGTGGCGAGAGCGACTTTGCCGTCCTCGACGTCGTGGGCGCACCTCCGGAACTGGACAGCCCGAAGGACCACCTGGATCTGGGCGAGGCACTGGGCCTGATCGACATGCAGCGTGGGGCCAAGGTGTCCGGCTCGCGGTTCTACTTCCTCACCGGCCGCGGCGCCCTGTTGCAGCTCGGTCTGATGCAGCTGGCGCTGCGGGTGGCAGTCGAAAACGGCTTCATCCCGATGATTCCGCCCGTGCTGGTACGGCCCGAGGTGATGCGTGGAACCGGATTTCTTGGTGCGCACACCGATGAGGTCTACCGACTCGAAGCCGATGATCTTTACCTGGTGGGCACCTCGGAGGTGCCGATGGCCGGCTACCACTCCGAGGAGATCCTGGATCTGTCCGGCGGGCCGCTTCGGTATGCGGGCTGGTCGTCGTGCTTCCGGAGGGAGGCGGGCAGCTACGGCAAAGACACCCGCGGGATCATCCGGGTGCACCAGTTCGACAAGGTCGAAGGCTTCGTCTACTGCCGGCCCGAAGAGGCCGAGGACGAACATCAACGCCTGTTGGGCTGGCAGCGGGCGATGCTGGAGCTCATCGAGGTGCCGTATCGCGTTATCGATGTGGCCGCCGGGGACCTGGGTTCCTCGGCCGCCCGAAAGTTCGACTGCGAGGCGTGGGTGCCCACGCCGGCGACCTATCGCGACCTCACTTCAACGGCGAATTGCACGACGGTCCAGGCCCGCCGGCTGGCCACGCGCTAGCGGGACGCAGCGGGCAAGCCGCAGATCGCGGCCACGCTCAACGGCACCTTGGGAACCACGCGTTGGCTGGTCGCGATCCTGGAAAACCACCAGCAGTCCGACGGCAGCGTGCGGGTACCGGCCGCGCTGGCGCCGTTCGTCGGCACTGAGGTGCTCGAACCTGCTTGACCATTGCACCTAGACCCCCCTTATCGCCGAGCGTGCAACTACAGCGGCCATTGTCGCGATTGTCCGCAGGAGTTGCACGCGCGGCGAGGGGGCGGGGGAGGGGGGGCGGGGCCCGCGACGCGCGCGGAGTAGGCGTAGCCCAGGTGAGGCGGCGCGCGGGGGAAGGCGCGGCCGCCCAACGGGCCCCACGCCCAACGGGGGGTGCCAGCCGAGGGCTGAGCCGAGACACCGGGCTCAGGCTCGGCCGGCGAGCAGTTCGTCGAGCAGACCGATGAAATCGTCCGGCCGCGCCGGGGTGAAGGCCGGCGTCGACCCCGCAATGTCGAGGGTGATCAAGGTGGACTTGAGCGGACGGTAGGGATCCAGGGGCAGCCAGCGACGCAGGTCCGGACTACCCCAGAGGTTGAACCGCGCCATGACCAGGCCCAGGGGCTCGGCCTTGTACCGGCGGATATCGGCCAGCCCGATGACCTTCGCGGTACCGGACGGGAAATGGTAGCGGCGCAGCGTGAGAGCCGCACGGTCCAGTTGGACCACGCCGTCATCGTAGGCGCCGGTCACGCTTTACGGCTCCGCAGCGGATGACCCCGGGCCGTCAGGCAGCGACCGTCGTCCAGGCGCCATTGCCACCCGTGCTGGTTGCAGGTGAGCGTGTTGCCGTCGATCACACCGAACTTCGACAGGTCGGCCTTGAGGTGCGGGCAGCGACGCTGAATCTCCCAGCCGTCGAGTGTGATGGTCGCCGAGTCGTCGTGGGTCTCGGCGAACCAGCCGTCGGCGTAGGCGATGCGCTCATCGGTCAGGCACTTGAAGAACGCGTACAGGAATTCGTTGTAGCCGCCGACGCGCCACGTCTTGAAGCGGGTGGACAGGAATATCGTGTTGACCCAGTCCGGTTCGTTGTCGCGCAGCACGGTGCGGACGAGTTCGGGTGCGATCTCGAACCCGTAGCGCGCCTTCTCATCTGGAATCGGTTCCCGTACCGCTCGTTTGGGAAAGTCGAGGATCACCGTTTCCGGGCCGATGACGAGTTCGACGGGGTAGCCGATCCCGTCGCAGATCTGGTTGCTCTGCAACATGATCGGTTCGAACAGCGCGCGCAGCGGCTCCAGCAGGGGCTCGCCCGCCGGTGCCGCCCAGCCGGCCTTCTCGTCGGCCAGGACCGTGGCCATGCGCTCGGCGTAGTCGGCCAGGTAGGCCTGCTTGCCGGTGGTGAAGATCGCCTCGACCTGTTCGACGGGCACCGGGTGGGTCAGTGAGTTCAGCGTGGTGCCGGTGAAATCCGCGGTGGACCCCGGGATCATCAGCAGGCCGCCCTGGTGACCGTGGGCGCGCATCTGGTCGAGGAAGACCGTCTGGTCGGGGAAGATGTTCGCCGGATCGCTGCCGTCGTCGTTGAGGTGGTACAGATCGGGGTCCAGGAAGCATGGCGGACCGGCCGACGGAACCACCCAGTCCGCGCCGACCTCGGAAATGTACTGGCGGGCCCGGTCCATCTGCCGCTGTCGCTTCTGCACGCCGAACGCCTGCTTGGCCCGCTCGGGCATGTCGTAGACCATCGGGTACCAGATCGCGCCGGAGTACTGCAGCAGGTGGACGTCGATGTGACCGAATTCGCCGGCCAGCACGTCCAGATCGACCGGGCGGGCGTCGTTCATGTCGAACAGGACGGTCTCGCCGTCGGAAACCACCAGCGCCGAGTCGCCGAGCGGACCGTCGGCCGGGGAACGCAGGGCGACGATCATGATGTCGAGGTCTCCGGCCGGGCTCGACAACCGGTGCTTGACCGAATCCGTGGTCTCGAAGAACCGGTGAAATCCCAGCTTCTGTAATTCGTTTCGCAGATCGGGCACCGGGAAATCGGGCAGCAGAACCACCGCGTCCTTGTTGACGTGGTCGGCCAGCAACTTGGGGTCGAAGTGGTCCTTGTGCAGGTGTGACACGAAGAGGTAGTCGCAAGCGCCCAGGGCGTCCCAATCCAGCGCGCTGTTGTCGGGGAACGGGACCCACGATGCGAAGTACGCGGGGTTGACCCACGGGTCGCACAGAATGTTGCCGGCTTGGGTTTGGATGAGAAAACCGGCGTGGCCGATGCTTGTGACCTGCACAAATACCTTTCGGGGTGGGCTACAGAGGTTGTCCGGAGGTGCCTTGAGCTTAGCTGGTGCGGCCGCCATCGGGCTGCCGCAACGGCGGGGACGGGCCGGGCCGTGGCGACCGCCGCCGATGTTGCGCACTTCCCCGGCGGGCGAACTGCGCCCGTCGGGTCCGGGCATGGATAAGCTGAATAACCGTGGAACCGGTATACGGCACTGTCATTACGCTCGTCCGCACGATATTTCGCTTGCAGGGCTTGAAGATCACCGTCAGCGGGGTGGAGAACATTCCGGCCACCGGCGGTGCCGTCATTGCGATCAACCACACTGGGTACCTCGACTTCATGCTCGCGGGTCTGCCGACCTACCAGCAGCACCTGGGACGCAAGGTGCGCTTCATGGCGAAACAAGAGGTGTTCGACCACAAGATCGGCGGCCCGATCATGCGCTCGCTGCGGCACATCCCGGTGGACCGTGACAGCGGCTCCGCCTCCTACGCGGCGGCGGTGGAAAATCTCCGGGCCGGCGAGCTTGTCGGGGTCTACCCCGAGGCGACGATCAGCCGCAGTTTCGAGATCAAGGAGTTCAAGTCCGGGGCCGCTCGGATGGCGGTCGACGCGGGGGTGCCGATCATCCCGCACATCGTCTGGGGTGCCCAGCGAATATGGACCAAGGGCCATCCGAAGAAGATCTATCGGCCCAAGGTGCCGGTTCAGATCCTCGTCGGCGAAGCGATAGCACCCACGCTGCCCGTCCCCGAGCTCACCGACCTGCTGCATTCCCGGATGCAGCATCTGCTGACCACCGCGCAGGAACGGTATGGGCCGCACCCCGCGGGTGAGTTCTGGGTGCCGCGGCGGCTCGGCGGGGGCGCCCCGTCGCTGGCGGAGGCGGCCCACATGGATGCGGTGGAAGCGGTGACGAGGGCGGCTCGGCGGGCCGAGCGAGCCCGTCGCAGCGGGAATGCGGACCAGTGACCGCTCGCGAGGCGCGACCTCGACGGCCGGCTGGCGTGACGCCGGGGATTTCGCGGGTCGGCCGACATGCCGGCAGGGCCTGAGGAGGCGACAGGTGGCAGAGCCGTTCTTTCGGTTCATGGAGTTCTTCGTCCCGTCCGCAGTTGCGTTGAACGGAAACAAGATCACCTACCGGGGCTTGGAGAACATCCCGGCCGAAGGGGGGGCGATCATCGCCCTCAACCACACCAGCTACGTGGACTGGATCCCGGGATCACTTGCCGCGCTGCAGCGCAAGCGCCGGTTGCGCTTCATGCTCAAGGCCGAGATGCAGCAGGTCAGGTCGGTCAACTTCGTGATCAAGCACACCGGGTTGATTCCGGTGGATCGCACCCTCGGTGCGGATGCCTACGCTGTGGCCGTGCAACGACTGAAAGAGGGTGAGGTCGTCGGGATGCATCCGGAGGGGACGATCAGTCGCAGCCTCGAACTCCGGGAGTTCAAAACCGGGGCCGCCCGGATGGCGATGGAGGCACAGGTTCCCGTCGTGCCCATGATCGTCTGGGGAGCCCACCGGATCTGGCCGAGGGCCCATCCGAAGAACCTGTGGCGCAACAAAATTCCGGTCAGTGCGGAACTCGGCCCGGCATTGTGGCCGGAGAGCGATGTCGACGGGTATACCGAGACGCTGCGTCAGGCGATGGAGGTGATGCTGCACCGGGTGCAGGAGGAATACCCGCACCCCGCGGGTGAGTTCTGGGTACCGAGCCGGCTCGGCGGAGGTGCGCCGACGCCGGAGGAGTCCGGGGAATTCCATATCGCGAACCTGGCCGAACCTGCCCAGAACCGCGACCAGGGCGAGGCGGCGACGAAGAATCGCGATAAGGGCGAGCGACACTGACGACACCCGGCTTCGACGACACTCTGGGGGCCCCGGTGCCTGATCCGATGGTCTCGCGGTTTGCGCCGCCCAGCCGTCCCGCGCTGATCGGATGCGACGTCGACGGCACGTTGCTGGACGAGACCGAGAACCTCACCGCCCGCACGCGCGAGGCGGTGCGGGCAGCGGTGGCCGGAGGCGCACGTTTCCTGCTGGCCACCGGCCGCCCGCCGCGTTGGATCCGGCCCGTCGTCGACGCCCTCGGATTCGCGCCGACGGCGGTCTGCGCCAACGGGGCAGTTATCTACGACCCCGAGCATGACCGCGTGCTGTCGGCGCACACTTTGTCGGTAGCGGCGCTGACGGCGCTGGCGGAGATCGCTGAACGCATCATCCCGGACGCCGGCCTGGCTGTCGAACGGATCGGCGAGCGTGCGCACGATTCGGCCTCCCCGCAGTTCGTCAGCTCCCCGGGATACGAGCATGCCTGGCTCAACCCGGACAACACCGAGGTTTCCGTCGAGGATTTGCTCAGTGCCCCGGCGATCAAGTTGTTGATCCGCCGCGCGGGCGCGTCGAGCGCGTCGATGGCGTCGGCGATGGCCGGCCATGTCGGCGACCTCGGCGACCTCACGTACTCCACCGACAACGGACTGCTGGAGGTCGTGCCGCCCGGTGTCAGCAAAGCCACCGGCCTTGCCGGGTGCGCTGAGCCGTTGGGGATAACCGCCGCCGAGGTGTGCGCCTTCGGTGATATGCCCAACGATGTTCCGATGCTGGCGTGGGCCGGTTGGGGGGTTGCCATGGGCAACGCCCACCCGGAGACGCTGGCGGCTGCCGACGAGATCACGGCCACGAACTCCGACGACGGCGTGGCCAGGGTGCTGGAGCGTTGGTGGTCGTGAGGAGCCGGACGCGGAGCGCTACCTGTGCAGACTCATCGGCATCGAGAAATGCTCGGGCGCCTCGGTGGGACCGTTCGGACCCGGCAGCGCCACCGGTGTTGCGGTCCCGTTGACGACGGCAGTGATGGCTCCGGTGAGTCGCTCGAAATTGAGGGTGCCGTGGGCGAAGTTCTGGGTGATCTGCAGCGGTTCGTCGATCTCGGCGCTGGTGGGTAGTCCGAGGGGTCCTCGTTCGTAGCCCAGGGAAGCCCACGCGTCGTAGATCGCGCCGGTCAGCGGTTGCGGCCCGGCGGCGTCCGACCAGTACATGGCGCCCCTGGTAAAGGTGACGAAGCGCGACCCGGCGGCGCCCTCTTGCTCGGTGGAGGTTGGAGCGCCCAGGTAGCTCTTCAGGCCGCCGAGGTGCTGCCAGTGTTCGTAGATCACTCCACCCTCCAGGGCTTTGAGCAGCTCCTCCGGCGGGTCGTTGAAGTGCGCGGCGAGTTCCCGGATCTCATCCATCGAGTCGTAGACGATCTTGCCGGGGCAGTCGGTGTTTCCGACGTCGCGGTGGGTGAATATGGCGGGTAGGTGGGCGACCGTTCCGTGCGGGTAGGTGGTGTATCCGCCACCCGCGGACGTCAGGTCGACGCTGCCCAGCGGGTCGACGCCGGCCATGCCCAGTCGCCAGCCGAGCAGGCGACCGACAGTCCGCATTTGCATCGGGGTCGGAGGCGCCTCGTCGAAGTTGCCGAGCATGGCCACGGCCCAGGTGTCGCGGTTGAATCCGCCGGTGTGGGCGCCTTGGACCGGTTTGGTGATTCCGCCGGCGCGGCCCTCGAATACCTGCCCGTACTTGTCGACCAGTGCGTTGTAGGCGATGTCGCACCAGCCCAGGGTTCTGGTGTGATAGGCGTAGATCGCCTTGACGATGCCGGCTGACTCCAGCGGCGAGTAGTCGTTGCTGCCGGCGGTGTGGTGAACCACCCCTGCCCGCACCGTACGGTTGTAGCGGGGGCTGCCGCATCGCGACGAATTGCCGGCGCCCCATTGTTGCCGACTGATGATCGGTGGCGCCTGGCCGGGCATGGCGGCCCCGGTCGGCGGGTTCCAGGTGGTGTCCGCGGGCGCTTGGGGCGGTGTGATGAGGACGGCGGAAATGTTCTGTCCGAGGGGCCGTCCTGTGCTGACGGGACGATAGCCCAAGCCGGATTGCTCAGCGGGTAGCGTCCGGGTCGGCGGAGCATCGATTGGCCTGGTGATGGCGATCTGCACACTTGTGGTGGTTCCGACGAACACGGGATCGGTGCTGCGCTGGTAGTCGGCGGGGTCTTCCCCGGACGGGGCCGACGTTTGGTGCTCCATCCGGTACCAGGGTCCCCACGAGCCGTCGGGTCGCTTGGCGCGTACCCGCGAGGAGGTGCCCGCCAGGTCGCCGGTGAATGCCACCATGGAAAAGGGTGTGGGTTGGGTGAGTTCGCGCACGGTTTCGCCGCCGCCGAGGCCAACCAGGGCGCGTTCGGCGATCCGGGTTTCACCGGGTTGGGCGTCCGGTTGAGTGCTGTCGGCCGTGCCGCCCAGGGCACACCACGAGACGACGACGGTCGCCGTGAGCAGCACCATCGCGGGAGGACGACTCCGGAACACGAGGGCAATGGTACGGGTGTGACAGTTGTTTTTTGTGGGACGACACGGCGGTACAACCCGGGAACCTGTCGACGACACCGCAGGGGCTTTGTGGCCGGGACGGGAAGCGGGGGGTGGAGCTCCGGGTCCAGCGTGACTCTGCGGTGCCGTCGGGTGACAGGCTTTCGGTTCCCGGCCGGATGTTCGGCGGGGCCGCTTCCTATACCGGCGGCGGGCCGGGAATGACTCCCACGGGGGCCGCTGCGGCGGGCACCCCGGCGGCTGCCGGGAGGCCGGCGCTCGGTACGCCCGCTGCCGGCACGCCGGCCGCGGGTATTCCGGCCACCGCAGGGACGCCGGGCGCGGTCGGCAGGGCAGGTGTCGCCGCGGGTGCTGCCGCACCGCCGCCCTGCATACCCTGCGTGATCGCCGGCATCACCAGACCCTTGAGCAGGTCGATGGCCTGGCCGGCGCCCAGCTGGTTGGCGACGTCCATCAGGTCGTTGACCAGACCGCCGCTGCCGGTGCTGCCGGTGGCTGCGGGGCCGTACGGGGAGTAAGGGTCGTACCCGCCCAGCCCGTAGGTGTCGCCCAGGATCGGGTAGGTGCCGTCGAGCCCGGGGTCCAGCCCGATCGGAGCGGAGATGGGAACCTCGCCGGTGCCGATCACCGGACTGAGCCCGGTGGGGCTGGTCAGCCCCGGGGTCAGCCCGGTGGGGCTGGTCAGCCCCGGGGTCAGCCCGGTGGGGCTTGTCAGCCCCGGGGTCAGCCCGGTGGGGCTGGTCAGACCGGGGTTGGTCAGGGCCGGGTTGATACCGACGCCGGACGGGTCCGTCGGCGACAAAGGGGTGAGCACCCCGGGCTCGTAGGGCGACAGACCCGGAGTCAGGGCAGGACTGGTGTAGTAGTCGGTTCCACCCAGGCCGGGGCTGGTCAGTCCGGGACTCATGCCGAGGCCGGTGCTGTCCAGCCCGGTGCTCGCCCCGCTGGTGTTCAGCGCGGGTACCGGCGGCAGATTGACCCCGAACTGCGAGAGTCCCTGGGACAGGGCGCCGAGCAGCTCGCCGGGGAGATCGGCGATACTTGCCGCCCGGACGAACTCGTGGTGCTCAACCGGCTTGGTATCGGCGGTCGCCTGGTACACGAGAAAGTAGGCGCACGGACTTGCGACGGCCAGGGCGGCGACCGCGCTCATGGCTGTGGAAAGCTTGCGTCGTCGTCGGTTCGGCACGGGAAGTCTCCTCAAATTCGACTATTCACTCTGTCGGCTCGTTCCGCCTGAATCAGGTGGTTCGATACCCACACCAGCGATGGTACGAGTGCGACTGGTGTGACTGGTGGGGTGAGACCGAATCGTGAGACGAGCGGTTCGCAGGCGTGACGTTCGGACACCGGCACCCCCCGCACCGGTGTGACAGCGCGGCCCCGGGCTGCTCACCGTGTCTGCAGGCCCGCCAGATCGGGTTTCGGCGGCGAGGTCGGATACCCTAGGCAACCGATGGCCACCCGTTTCGTCCCCCCCGCCCGCTTCGACCTGTTCGTCGTCGGCTCCGGATTCTTCGGCCTGACGATCGCCGAGCGCGTGGCCACCCAACTCGGCAAGAAGGTCCTGGTTGTCGAGCGGCGTCCCCATATCGGTGGTAACGCCTACTCCGAACCGGAGCCGCAGACGGGGATCGAAGTCCACAAGTACGGTGCGCATCTGTTTCACACCTCGAACAAGCGGGTCTGGGACTACGTGCGACAGTTCACCGAATTTACCGGCTACCAGCACCGGGTGTATGCCATGCACAACGGGCAGGCTTACCAGTTCCCGATGGGGCTGGGCCTGGTGTCGCAGTTCTTCGGCCGGTACTTCACCCCGGAGGAAGCGCGCCGACTCATCGCCGAACAGGCCGCCGAAATTGCGACTGCCGATGCCCAGAACCTCGAAGAGAAGGCCATCTCGCTGATCGGCCGGCCGCTGTACGAGGCTTTTGTCAAGGGCTACACCGCCAAGCAATGGCAGACCGACCCCAAAGAACTGCCCGCCGCCAATATCACCAGGCTGCCGGTGCGCTACACCTTCGACAACCGCTACTTCAGTGATTCCTACGAGGGCCTACCGGTAGACGGCTACACCGCATGGCTGACGAACATGGCCGCCGACGAGCGCATCGAGGTCCGGCTCGACACCGACTGGTTCGACGTGCGCGACGACCTGCGCGCCGCGAGCCCGGATGCTCCGGTGGTCTACACCGGCCCGCTGGACCGCTACTTCGACTACGCCGACGGCCGGCTGGGCTGGCGCACCCTGGACTTCGAGCTGGAAGTGCTGCCCATCGGGGACTATCAGGGCACGGCGGTGATGAACTACAACGACCCCGGCGTCCCCTACACCCGCATCCACGAGTTCCGCCACTTCCACACCGAGCGTGACTATCCCGACGACAAGACGGTGATCATGCGCGAGTACTCCCGGTTCGCCACCGCCGACGACGAGCCCTACTATCCGATCAACACCGAGGCCGACCGCGCCCTGTTGGCCGCCTATCGGGCCCGGGCGAAGTCCGAGACCGCATCGTCGAAGGTCCTGTTCGGCGGGCGCTTGGGCACCTATCAGTATTTGGATATGCATATGGCCATCGCCAGCGCTCTGAGCATGTACGACAACATCCTCGCCCCGCACCTGCGCGACGGCGCACCGCTGTTTGAGGAGGCCCAGTCGTGAGCGCGGTGAGCCTGCTCTCCCGGATCATCCTGCCGCGCCCGGGCGAACCCCTCGACGTGCGCAAGCTGTATCTGGAGGAGTCGACCACCAATGCGCGGCGGGCGCATGCGACCAGCCGCACCTCCCTGCAGATCGGCCCCGAGTCGGAGGTTTCCTTCGCCACCTACTTCAACGCCTTCCCGGCCAGCTACTGGCGACGCTGGTCGGTCTGCGAGTCCGTCGTCCTGCGCGCCGAACTGGCCGGATCCGGGCGGGTTGATGTCTACCGCACCAAGGCGACCGGCGCGCGGATCTTCGTCGAGGGACGAGCGTTCGCAGGTACCGGGGACGATCCGGCGGCACTGGAGATCGAGGTGAGTCTGCGGCCGTTCGAAGACGGCGGCTGGATCTGGTTCGACATCACCACCGACACCGCGGTGGACCTGCGCAGCGGGGGCTGGTATGCCCCGATGCCGGCGCCGGGGACGGCCAACGTCGCCGTGGGCATCCCCACCTTCAACCGCCCCGCCGACTGCGCCAACGCGTTACGCGACCTCGCCTCGGACCCGTTGGTGGATGCGGTGATCGGTGCGGTGATCGTCCCCGATCAAGGCACCCGAAAAGTGCGCGATCACCCTGACTTCCCGGCGGCGGCGGAGCGGCTGGGCGGCCGGCTGTCCATCCACGACCAACCCAATCTGGGCGGCTCCGGCGGCTACAGCCGGGTGATGTACGAGGCGCTGAAGAACACCGACTGCCAGCAGATCCTGTTCATGGACGACGACATCCGCATCGAGCCGGATACGGTCCTGCGGGTGCTGGCGATGAGCCGGTTCGCCAAATCCCCGATGCTGGTGGGCGGGCAGATGCTCAATCTGCAGGAGCCGTCGCACCTGCACATCATGGGCGAGGTGGTCAACCGGGCGAACTTCATGTGGACCGCTGCCCCCTACGCCGAGTACGACCACGACTTCGCCGAGTACGCCCTCGATGACGACGAGGACGAGAGCGCCCTGCTGCACCGGCGCATCGACGTCGACTACAACGGCTGGTGGACATGCATGATCCCGCGCCAGGTCGCCGAGGAACTGGGCCAGCCGCTGCCGCTGTTCATCAAGTGGGACGACGCCGACTACGGCCTGCGGGCCGCGGAGCACGGCTACCCGACCGTCACCCTGCCCGGTGCGGCGATCTGGCACATGGCCTGGAGTGACAAGGATGACGCCATCGACTGGCAGGCGTACTTCCACCTGCGCAACCGGCTGGTGGTGGCGGCGATGCACTGGGATGGCGACGTCGCCGGCCTGGTTCGCAGTCATTTCAAGGCGACCTTGAAACACCTTGTCTGCCTGGAGTATTCGACGGTGGAAATCCAGAACCGGGCTATCGACGACTTCCTCGCCGGCCCGGAACACATCTTCTCCATCCTGGAGTCGGCGCTGCCCGAAGTGCATCGGATGCGCAGGGAGTTCCCCGATGCGGTCGTGTTGCCCGCGGCCAGTGAGCTGCCGCCGCCGTCGCACCAGGGCGCGGTGATGAAGCCGCCGGCGAACCCGCTGGTAATGGGCTACCGGCTGGTGCGCGGCATCCTGCACAATCTCACGGTCGCCGACCCGGCCCACCACCAGCGCCCGCAGTTCAACGTACCCACCCAGGACGCCCGCTGGTTCCGGTTGTGCACGGTCGACGGCGTCACCGTCACGACGGCGGACGGGTGCGGTGTGGTTTACCGTCAGCGCGATCGGGCCAAGATGTTCTCCCTGCTGAAGGAGTCGGTACGCCGCCAGCGGAGACTGGCGCGGCAGTTCGACGACATGCGCCGGGTGTACCGCGAGGCTTTGCCGGTGCTGTCGAGCAAACAGAAGTGGGAGACCGTGTTGTTCGCCGGGTCGGATGCGGCCACGACTGCGAAGCCCGGACATGGCTGAGGTTATTTCGCCGGCGGAACCGCCTTCGGCGGAGATTGCGGCGATGGTGGCCGTCCAATCCGCGTTGGCGAACCGCCCCGGGATGCTGGCGGCCGCGCGCGCACTCTCCCACTTCGGTGAGCACAGCATCGGTTGGCTGGCCGTGTCCGCCCTCGGCGCGCTGCTGGCGCCGGCGCGCAGGCGCCAATGGCTTACCGCCGGGGCAGGGGCTTTCACCGCCCACGCCGCCGCGGTCGTCGTCAAGCGGGTGGTGCGGCGCACCCGTCCCGATCACCCGGCGGTGGCGGTCAACGTCGCCACCCCCAGCCGGCTCAGTTTCCCGTCGGCCCACGCTACGTCGACGACGGCGGCGGCGATCCTGCTGGGCAGGGCCACCGGGTTGCCATTACCGGCGGTCCTGGTACCGCCGATGGCGTTGTCGCGGATACTGCTGGGCGTGCACTATCCCAGCGACGTCGCCGCCGGGGCCGCACTCGGCGCCGGCGTCGCGGCCGCAATTCAGCGGATCGACGGTGGAGGCTGCGGTGCGAGAAAGGTGGCGCGATGAGCGACGGCCCGCCGGCAAACCTGATCACCGGGGTGATCAAGGCGATGCGGCCACGGCAGTGGGTGAAGAACGTGCTGGTACTGGCCGCGCCGCTGGCGGCTGCCGGGCACGGGGTGCGCTACGACTGGGGTGACATGGCGGCCAAGGCCGGGGTGGCTTTCGTGGTGTTCAGCCTGGCGGCCTCGTCGGTCTATCTGGTCAACGATGTGCGCGATGTCGAGGCCGACCGTCAGCACCCCACCAAGAGATTCCGGCCGATCGCCGCCGGCGTGGTGCCGGTGTGGCTGGCCTACGGGCTGTCGGTGGTGTTGGGCACGGCTGCGCTGGGGATGGCATGGGTGCTGACACCCGATCTGGCCCTGGTGATACTGATCTACCTCGCCATGCAACTCGGGTACTGCTTCGGGTTGAAGCATCAGCCCGTGATCGAAATCTGCATCGTGTCCTCGGCCTACCTGATCCGTGCGATCGCCGGCGGTGCGGCGACCAACATCCCGCTGTCCCAGTGGTTCCTGCTGACGGCGGCATTCGGGTCGCTGTTCATGGTGGCCGGCAAACGTTTTGCCGAACTGCAACTCGCTGAGCGGACGGGTGCGGCGATTCGCAAGTCTCTGGAGAGCTACACCAGCACCTACCTGCGCTTCGTGTGGACCTTGTCGGCCACCGCAGTGGTGTTGTGCTACGGCCTGTGGGCGTTCGAACGAGACCGGTATTCGGGCTCCTGGTTCGCGGTGTCGATGATTCCGTTCACCATCGCGATCCTGCGCTACGCGGTGGACGTCGATGGGGGCCTGGCCGGTGAACCCGAGGAGATCGCGTTGCGCGACCGCGTGCTGCAGTTGCTGGCGCTGGCGTGGATCGCGACGGTGGGTGCCGCTGTTGCCTTGGGTTAGCGCCAGATTCAAGGCCCTTCAACAGGCGGCCTCGCAAGCACGGCGTGTCGGCCGGCCTACTGTGCTGCGGGCAAAGTGGCCGCCGTTCCCCTACAGCGTCTCGGTCCGGGTCAGCCTGTGGGTAAGTGTGGCCGTTGTCGCGGTGCTGTTCGGTTGGGGTGCGTGGCAACGGCGCTGGATTGCCGACGACGGGTTGATCGTGCTGCGCACGGTCCGGAATCTGCTGGCCGGCAACGGCCCAGTGTTCAACATGGGCGAGCGTGTGGAGGCCAACACCTCGACCGCCTGGACGTATCTGCTGTATGCCGCAAGTTGGGTGGGCGGACCGCTGCGTTTGGAGTACGTGGCACTGGCGGTGTCCCTGACGCTGTCGGTGTTGGGCATTGTTTTGCTGATGCTGGGTACGGGCCGGTTGTACGCGCCCAGCCTGCGGGGCCGTCGGGCGATCATGCTGCCCGCCGGGGCCCTGGTCTACATCGCGTTGCCGCCGGCGCGCGATTTCGCCACCTCGGGCCTGGAAAACGGACTGGTACTGGCCTATCTGGGTGTGCTGTGGTGGATGCTGGTCTGCTGGGCGCAACCGCTGCGAGCGCGTCCGCAAAGCCGGACCTTCGTCGTGGCACTGGCCTTCGTGGCGGGATTCAGCGTGTTGGTCCGCCCCGAGTTGGCGTTGATCGGCGCCGGTGCGCTGGTCATGCTGCTGACAGCGGCACGTACCGGGCGAACCCGGGGGATCATCGTGCTGGCCGGTGGGCTGCTGCCGGTCGGCTACCAGATCTTCCGGATGGGCTACTACGGCCTGCTGGTGCCGGGAACCGCGCTGGCCAAGGATGCCGGCGGCGACAAGTGGCCGCAGGGGCTGATCTATCTGGCGAATTTCAATCGCCCCTACCTGCTGTGGATCCCGTTGATCCTGCTGACGACATTGGGAGTCGTGGTGATGGCGGCGCGGCGCCGTCCGACTTTTGCCCGGCCCCGTCCGGCCCCCGGCTACGGGCGACTGGCACGGGCGGTGCAGAGCCCCGCGGCCGTCGTGGTGTTCATGGTCGGCAGCGGTCTGCTCCAGGGGCTGTACTGGATTCGCCAGGGCGGCGACTTCATGCACGCGCGGGTGTTGCTGACGCCGGTCTTCTGCCTGCTGGCCCCGGTGGCGGTGATTCCGGTGATGATCCCCGACGGAAAGGATTTCAGTCGAGAGGTCGGGTACTGGCTGGCCGGCGGCCTTACCGCGGCCTGGCTGGGGGTTGCCGGCTGGTCGCTGTGGGCGGCCAACTCGGCCGGGCTGGGGGACGACGCGACCCACGTCACCTACTCCGGAATCGTCGACGAACGCCGGTTCTACGCCCAGGCCACCGGCCGGGCGCATCCGACCACCGCCGCCGACTATCTCGACTACCCGCGGATGGCCGCGGTGCTGACGGCAATCGAGGACACCCCCGACGGGGCGTTGCTGCTGCCGTCGGGCAACTACACCCGATGGGACCTGGTGCCCATGATTCCTGCCGCGGATGCTGGGGCCGCCGGGGCCGCCGGGGGCGCGCCGACCGGCCGCAAGCCGCTGCACACGGTGTTCTTCACGAATCTGGGCATGGTGGGCATGAACGTCGGGCTCGATGTCCGGGTGCTCGACCAGATCGGCCTGGTCAACCCGCTGGCCGCCCACACCGAACGGTTGAAGCACGGCCGGATCGGTCACGACAAGAATCTGTTCCCCGACTGGGTGGTGGCCGACGGCCCCTGGGTGAAGTGGCGACCGTTTATACCCGCCTATTTGTCCCCGCAGTGGGTGGCGAACGCGGAGGCCGCCTTGAAATGCCCGGCTACCCAGGCGGTGCTGAGCTCTGTAAGGGCGCCGATGACCGCACACCGGTTCGCCTCCAACGTGGTGCACGCCTTCGAATTCACCCGGTACCGCATCGACCGGGTCCCGCGCTACGAGCTCGCCCGATGTGGGTTGGAGGTGCCGGTGCTGCCACCGGACCAACTGGACCCGCCGGATCAGTGACGCGGTAACGCGGGCACGGGCAGGGGACCGGATCCTCGCCTTCACGGAATAATTTTTCGACGCGCTGCGGCGGCGGATCGTCGTACCCCGCGAGGCTGGTCGACGAGATTGACAGCAAAGTCACATCTGGGGCATCACCTGCGACCACCGGGTCGTCGGCACACGCGGAAATATGCTGGCCAGCACCCGTTGCAGGGTAGGAAAGCACGCGGGAATCGTGTCGGTAGAGGCCCGCGGGCAGGATCGGGTGGAGAATTCGGGGTCGAAGTTGTGGTTCACTATTGGGGCACTGCAGCGCAGCGTGCGTGCAGTATGACCCAATTCGGGCAGCGCCTCATAGGCCGCGGTGTCTATGGATGCGTCTAGGGGAATGAATATTCCTACAGAGATGAAGATTGAGGAACCAAGGATGAAGCTTGTTGACAGGTTTCGTGGCGCCCTGACCGGCATGCCGCGCCGCCTGGTAGCGGGAGCCGTCGGTGCGGTACTGCTGCCTGGGCTGATCGGCATCGTCGGTGGCTCGGCGACTTCGAGCGCGTTTTCTCGGCCGGGTCTTCCCGTGGAGTACCTGCAGGTGCCGTCGGCGGCGATGGGCCGCGAAATCAAGGTCCAGTTCCAGAGCGGCGGGCCCGACTCGCCCGCGCTGTATCTGCTCGACGGCATGCGTGCCCAGGAGGACTACAACGGCTGGGACATCAACACCCCGGCCTTCGAGTGGTACCTCCAGTCGGGCATCTCGGTGGTCATGCCGGTCGGCGGCCAGTCCAGCTTCTACAGCGACTGGTACAACCCGGCCTGCGGTAAGGCCGGCTGCACGACCTACAAGTGGGAGACGTTCCTGACCAGCGAACTGCCCGGATACCTGCAGAGCACTCAGCAGGTCAAGCCGACCGGCAGTGCTGCCGTGGGGCTGTCCATGGCCGGTTCGTCGGCGCTGATCCTGGCGGCTTACCACCCGGACCAGTTCATCTACTCAGGTTCGCTGTCGGCCCTGATGGACCCCTCCCAGGAGATGGGGCCGACGTTGATCGGCCTGGCCATGGGCGACGCCGGCGGCTACAAGTCGAGCGACATGTGGGGCCCGTCGGGCGACCCGGCGTGGCAGCGCAACGACCCGCTGCTGCAGGTTGGCCGGCTCGTAGCCAACAACACCCGGATCTGGATCTACTGCGGCAACGGCAAGCCGTCCGAACTCGGTGGCGACAACCTGCCCGCGAAGTTCCTGGAGGGCTTCGTCCGGACCAGCAACATCAAGTTCCGGGACGCCTACACCGCGGCCGGTGGTCACAACGCCGTGTTCAACTTCGACGACAACGGCACGCACAGCTGGGACTACTGGGGCCAGCAGCTCCAGGCCATGAAGGGTGACCTGCAGGCTTCGCTCGGGGCCACCCCCGGCGCCGGCCCGGCCGCCCCTGAGGGCAACTAGTCACGACTGGCCAGTCACAACTGAGCCAGGCCCCTGAGGCTTGGCAGAGCTACAACACTGACGGCGGTGACCCGCTAGGGTCACCGCCGGCAGTGGTGTTTGCTCGCGAGCGGAACGTCACCGCGAAATTCGGAGCGCGAAATCGCAGCCCCGTTACGCTCGCGACCGACTCGCAGTCGACGCG
>NZ_JBKECZ010000070.1:0-4168 GCF_047975165.1 Mycobacterium sp. | reverse complement strand
AGACGCATCTGCAGACGCCGCCCCCGGCACCGGCGAAGACAACGGCCCGGCCCGCACCGGTGACCACCACTGCGCCCCCGCCGCCGAACCCGCAGCCCGCCGGCGCCGACGTCGGCGCACCGGGATTTCCTGCCGAACGGCAGGCTCCGGCAGAGCCGGCACCGCCGTCGGCGAAAATGACCACCGAATGGCTGCATGTCCCGCTGATTCCGGTCCCGATCCCCATCCAGGTCCCGGTCGGCGAGAATCCGCAGGACCCAGGTGCAGCGGCCCCGGAACCGCAGAACCCGTTCCGAAGTTCGGGGAACTGAACGTTTCGGTTGTCCGTTGCCAGCGTGTTGTCTGAGGGTGATACCCGCTCCGGTTGGCCGGGTGCGGCCGCGGTGGCGGATGTCGCCGGTGGACGGCACACTGGTGGCCAACAGTTCGACTTGCTAGGAGGTCGCGTGAGCGGCAGTGATTCTTCGGGTGGCGGGTTCGGTTTCGATCCCGACGACATCGATCGGGTGATCAGGGAAGGCACCGAGGGGTTGCGCGAGGTGTTCGAGCGGATCGGCAAGTTCGTCGGGCCGCCGGGTGCCCGCCCGGTATGGTCGGCCATCTTCGAGGATCTGTCCCGGCGCGCCCCGTCGCAGCCGGAGACCACCGGTGAGGCCGGTGACGGCGTGTGGGCGATCTACACGGTCGACGCCGACGGCGGCGCCCGGGTGGAACAGGTCTTCTCCACCGAACTCGACGCCCTGCGGTCCTATAAGAGCAACACCGACCCGAAGCGCAAAGTGCGGTTCCTGCCGTACGGCATCGCGGCCAGCGTGCTCGACGATACCGCCGACGATTCCGGTGAGGATCCGGCCGACGATCCGGCCGACGATCCGCGGTAGCCGAACGCGGTGAGCCGGTCGCCGGATCGTATCTTCGGCCCGGCCCGACTCGACCCCGCCCGGCTCAGCCCTGCTCGACCACGTTTCCGCTCCCGGACTTGCTGATCTTCGGCGACCCGGAGTGATAGGTCACCCTGTTGTTGAGGCCGGAGGCCTCGATCGCGTCAACGGCATCGACCTCGACCGCGTTGTCCACCCCGGAGACGTCGACACGCGCACAGTGTCCGGTCAGCACAACCGTGTTGGAGATACCGCTGACCGTGATCGTGCCGTCCCTGCACTCGATCGTTCTGTTCCCATCGATGCCGGAGATGGTCACCGGTGCGCCGGCCGGCTCGGTGGCCGGCGGCGCCTGCGGGGTCGGCTGATGTCTCTTGCCGGTGGTGGGTGCGGCGCGATTCGGGACGCGGCGCGGCGCGCTGGTGGGCGAGGCGCTGTGGCGGGGCGGCAGGAGACCGCCGTCGCTTCGGGACATCTGACGCCCGGTATAGGTGGCGACGGCCCATGCCCCTACCAGGAGGCCGATCATTGCGATGGCGGCCAGGATCCAAACCCCCCGGCGACCCGCTGACGAGGTGGGCGCCGCACCGGGGTAGGGGCCGCCATAGCCGGGGAACGGCGGCGCCGCCGGTCCGGGAGGCACTGACGGGTAAGGCGGGCGGGAGTCGTCACCGCCGCCGCCCAGTTCGGAGGCGCGCGCCATGTCGGCCAGCGGCTGTTCCAGCTCCCGGATCCGGGCTTCGGGATCGTCCTGGGAGTTCATCGGTTGATGATCCCACACGGCACGGAGACTGCGCCCCGGCGCGCGTGCTGATATCGTGCGTTGCCATGTCACAGATGGATCGCCGTCGCATGATGACGCTGGCCGGATTCGGCGCCCTGGCGGCCGCAATCCAGGCTCCGACTGCGGGGGCGAACCCGTCCCGGCCGCTCTCCCCGGCGCGCCCGGCCCCGATGCCGGCAGCGCCCGCGGCGGGGCCTCCCGGTGGGCTGATCTGGCACGACGAGTTCGACGGTCCCGCCGGCTCGGCCCCGGACCCGTCCAAATGGGTGGTGTCGAACTTCCGCACGCCGATCCGCAATCCGGTCGACTTCGACCGGCCCCAGTATTGGGGGCAGTACCGCGACAGCCGGGCGAACGTGTGCCTGGACGGCAACTCCAACCTGGTGTTGCGGGCTACCCATGACGACACCGGCTACTTCGGCGGCCTGGTCCACGGCCTCTGGCGGGGCGGCATCGGGACCACCTGGGAAGCCCGGATCAAGATGAACTGTCTGGGGCGGGGCGTGTGGCCCGCGTGGTGGTTGTCCAACGATGACCCCGGGCGCGGCGGCGAAATCGACCTGATCGAGTGGTACGGCAACGGCAGCTGGCCCTCGGGAACCACCGTGCACGCGAACCCGGACGGCAGGGCATTCGAAACCCATCCGATCGGTGTCGACGGCGCGTGGCACCGGTGGCGGGTCTTCTGGGACCAGTTCGGCATGTATTTCTGGCTCGACTACGTAGAGGACATGGAGCCCTACTTCTCGGTTCCGGCGATCGGCATCGAGAACATCGACGAGCCGATTCGCGAGTGGCCGTTCAACGACCCGGACTACACCGTGTTCCCGATCCTGAACCTGGCCGTCGGCGGTTCCGGTGGCGGCGACCCGGCAGCGGGCACCTACCCGATGGAGATGCTCGTCGACTGGGTGCGGGTCTTCTAGCCGACGATGACCTGGTGGCCGCTGCGCGGCATCGCCGAGATCACCCGCGGCTTGGGCGACCTCGATCGCGAACTGTTCGACGCGGTCGCCGAATCTCCCAACCCGCTGCTGGACGCGCTCATGCCGCCACTGACCCGGGCGGCCGACCACTCCAAGCTGTGGTTCGGTATCGCCGGTGTCATGCTGGCGTCGGGAAACCGATCCGCCCAGCGCGGCGCCGTCCGTGGCGTGGCGACGCTCGCGGTCACCAGCCTGTTCGCCAACCAGGTCGCCAAACGAATCCGCCGGCGCCCCCGTCCGGACTACGACGCGGTGCCGCCGGGCCGTCGGGCCCACCGGCGCCCGACATCCAATTCGCTGCCCTCGGGGCAGTCCGCCAGCGCCGCCGCGTTCGCCGTCGCGGCGGGCCTGGAGAGCCCGCCGCTGGGGTTCGGGCTGGCCCTGCTCGCGGGCCTGGTCGGCCTGTCCCGGGTGGCGACGGGCGTGCATTACCCGGGCGACGTGATCGCCGGGTTCGGTATCGGGGCGGGAATCGCCGTGCTGGGCGGCCGGCTGGTGCCGCCGGTCGTGGAGACCGCATTGCCGAAAACCGAACCGCTGAGGGTTCAAACCCAGCCGCGGCCCGGCGGCGCCGGCGTGGTCCTGGTGGTCAATCCGGCATCGGGCAGCGGCACCGGCACCCGCGTCGTCGAGCAGGTTCGCGTCGAGTTGCCCGAGGCCCGGATCGTCGAGCTGGCACCCGGTGACGATCCCGCCGCGGTGCTCCGGGAGGCCGCCGAGGGCGCCGAGGTGCTGGCCGTCGGCGGCGGCGACGGGACGGTCGCCACGGCGGCGGGGGTCGCGGTCGACGCGGGACTGCCGCTGGCGGTCTTCGCCGCCGGCACCTTCAACCACTTCGCCAAGGACATCGGCTGCGACACCGTGGCAAAGACGGTCGCCGCGATCCGGGACGGCAGCGCGGCGTATGTGGACCTGGTGTGCCTCAACGACAGCCAGATAGTGGTCAACACCGCCAGCATCGGCGCCTACCCGTTGTTCGTCCGCAGGCGGGAGTTGCTGGAGAAGCGCATCGGCAAGCCGCTGGCGGCGCTGTATTCGATGCTGCGCACCTTGCGCACCGAGCCGTCGGTGCGCATCCACTACGACAACACGACGCTGGCGACGTCGCTGTTCTTCGTCGGCAATTCGCAGTACCTGCCATCGGGTTTCGCACCCGCCCTGCGACCGCGGGTGGACGACGGGTTGATCGACGTGCGCATCCTGGAAACCGGCCGCCGGCTGGCGCGGACCAGAATCCTGTTTTCACTGGCGCTGGGTCAGCTACCGCGCTGTGCGCTCTACCACGAGATGCAGGTGCCCAGGTTCAGCTTCACCGCGGTGGACGGCCCCACCGTCATCGCCCACGACGGCGAGGTCGGAAAGGTGTATTCCGAAGCGGTGTTCGAGGCGAAATACCGGGTGCTGCCGGTGTTCCGGCCGCTTGCGTGAGGGCGGTGGCCTGGGGCAGGGGGCGGCTGTATATATGTCGAGCCGATGACGGGAATCGAACCCGCGTATTCAGCTTGGGAAGCTGATGT
>NZ_JBKECZ010000069.1:0-11811 GCF_047975165.1 Mycobacterium sp. | reverse complement strand
GGCGGCCGGGCGGCGGGCGACGGGCGACGGGCGTCCTACGCGGGGCGGCGGGTGGCCGGGCAGCCGGGTGGCCGGGCGGCCGTGGGCCGGGCAGCCGGGCGGCATGAGAAGAATCGGGAGCAGCCGGTGAAGGTGACCGATGTCTTCGCGCGGCGGGCGACCCTGGGCCGGTCGGTGCGGTTGCTGTCGGAATTCCGCTACGAACAGTCCGAACCGGCGAGGTTCTACGGCGCCCTGGCCGCCGACACCGTCGCGATGCTCGGCGACCTGTGGCAGGGGCTCACCGGGGCGGATCTGGCCGGCACAACCGTGCTCGACGTCGGCGGCGGTCCGGGATATTTCGCATCGGCGTTCGCCACGGCCGGGGCACGCTACATCGGGGTCGAACCCGATCCCGCGGAGATGCACGCCGCCGGGCCGTCGATCGCACACCGGCCCGGGCACTTCGTCCGCGCCTCGGGGATGGCGCTGCCGTTCGCCGACGACTCGGTCGACATCTGCCTGTCGTCCAATGTCGCCGAGCATGTGCCGCGGCCCTGGCAGCTGGGCAACGAGATGCTTCGGGTGACCAGGCCGGGAGGGTTGGCGGTGCTGTCTTACACCGTCTGGCTGGGCCCGTTCGGCGGCCACGAGATGGGCCTGACGCACTATCTGGGCGGCGCGCGAGCCGCTGCGAGGTACGCCCGCAAACACGGTCGTCCGGCCAAGAACAACTACGGGTCGTCGTTGTTCGCGGTGTCTGCCGCCGACGGCCTGGACTGGGCGAACGCCACCGGTGCCGCGGTAGCTGTTTTCCCCCGTTACCACCCGCGATGGGCCTGGTGGGTGACCTCGGTCCCCGGGCTGCGGGAGGTCCTGGCCAGCAACCTGACGCTGGTCCTCTCACCGCGATAATGCAACATGTTCTAATCCCGTGGCGCCTTGGGTAGGGTGGCGGCCATGACCGACAGCACAGCAACCGAGTACGACAAACTCTTCATCGGCGGCAGGTGGGTGCAGCCCTCAACCGGCGACATCATCGAGGTCCACTGCCCCGCCACCGGCGAGTACGTCGGCAAGACACCCCGGGCGGCAGCCGCGGACGTCGACGCCGCGGTTGCCGCGGCGCGTGCCGCATTCGACAGCGGCCCCTGGCCCACCACACCCCCCAGGGAACGCGCCGCCGTCATTGCACGCGCACTGGCGTTGCTCGAAGTGCGCAAGGAACACTTCGCCAAGCTGCTCGCCGACGAGACCGGCCAGCCGGCGATGACCATCGAAACCATGCACTGGATGGGCTCGATGGGTGCGATGAACTTCTTCGCCGGCCCGGCCGTCGAGCAGGTCAAATGGCGGGAGATCCGCAACGGCTCCTACGGGCAGACCATCGTCCACCGGGAGCCGATCGGCGTGGTGGGCGCGATCATCGCCTGGAACGTCCCGCTGTTCCTGGCGATCAACAAGCTGGGCCCGGCGTTGCTGGCCGGCTGCACCCTGGTGCTCAAGCCGGCCGAGGAAACCCCTCTGACCGCCAACGCTCTGGCGGAGGTGCTCGTCGAGGCCGGCCTGCCCGAAGGTGTGCTCTCGGTGGTGCCCGGCGGTGTCGAGACCGGCCGGGCGCTGACCGCCAACACCGGGGTGGACCTGTTCACCTTCACCGGCAGCTCGGCCGTCGGCAGGGAGATCGGCAAACGTGCGGCGGAGCTGCTCAAGCCGTGCACTCTTGAGCTGGGCGGCAAATCGGCGGCCATCATGCTCGAAGACGTCGATCTTGCCGGCGCGATCCCGATGATGGTGTTCTCCGGGCTGATGAACACCGGGCAGGCCTGCGTGGGCCAGACCCGCATTCTGGCGCCGCGCTCCCGGTACGACGAGATCGTCGATGCTGTCGGCGCTTTCGTGCAGGCGATGCCGGTGGGACCGCCGTCGGATCCGGCCGCCCAGATCGGCTCGCTAATCTCGGAGAAGCAGCGTGAGCGGGTCGAGGGCTATATCGCCAAGGGTATCGAGGAGGGCGCCCGGCTGGTGTGCGGCGGTGGCCGCCCCGAAGGCCTGGACACCGGATTCTTCGTGCAGCCCACAGTGTTCGCCGACGTCGACAACCAGATGACCATCGCACAGGAGGAGATCTTCGGCCCGGTGCTGTCCATCATCGGCTACGACACCGAGGAAGATGCGGTCAAGATCGCCAACGACTCGGTGTATGGCCTGGCCGGCAGCGTCTGGACCAGCAACATCGCCCGCGGCATCGAGATCTCCGAGCGGATCCGCACCGGGACCTACGCCATCAACTGGTATGCCTTCGACCCGTGTTGTCCGTTCGGCGGCTACAAGAACTCCGGGATCGGCCGGGAGAACGGGCCCGAGGGCATCGAGCACTTCACTCAGCAGAAGAGCGTGCTGATGCCGATGGGTTACACCGTCGAGTAGCCGGGGTGTGCTGCCGCGCCCCTCAGGTGCCGGTCCAGCGTGCCGGGCGCTTCTCGGCGAAGGCAATCGCACCCTCCCTGGCATCCTTGGAGGCGAACACCGGGCCGAGGATCTTGGCCTGCTCGGCGAACCTGTCCTGGCGGCTCCAGCCGCGGGATTCGACGATGATCCGCTTGGTTGCGGCCACGGCAAGCGGCCCGTTGGCGGCGATCTTGCCGGCCAGGGCAAGTGCGGCCTCCTGCGCACCGCCCGTTTCGGCGAGCACGTTGACCAGACCCAGCTGGTGGGCGCGTTCGGCGGACAGATTGTCGCCGGTGAGTGCAAGTTCCATGGCGATCGCGTACGGGATGCGTTCGGGCAGCCGCAGCAGTCCCCCGCCGCCGGCCACCAGACCCCGCTTGACTTCGGGGATACCGAACGCCGCATCCCTGGCCGCCACGATCAAGTCGGTGGCCAGCGCCAGCTCGGTGCCACCGGCCAGGGCGTAGCCTTCCACCGCCGCGATGAGCGGCTTGTCCGGCGGACGCTCGGTGAAGCCCATCCCGCGGCCTTCGACGATGGGCAGTTCGCCGCGGGCGAACGCCTTGAGGTCCATGCCCGCGCAGAACGATCCGCCCGCGCCGGTCAGGATGGCCACCGACAGGCCGGCGTCGCCGTCGAGCCGGTCCATGGCGTCGGCGAGGCCGTGGGCCACCGCGGAGTTGACGGCGTTCTTGGCCTTGGGCCGGTTGATGGTGATGATCAGGATCCGGTCGCGCTGCTCGACCAGGACCGCTGGTTCGGTGTTGGCTTCGTCGGTCACGGAGCCGATAGTAACCACCCGGCCACCCGAGGAATCCCCGGCGGGTGCGGCGCCGGGTCAGGGCTGGGCCATTGCCTCGGGAACCGCCGTAAGCTCTTCGGATAGTCCTGCCGCCCCGCGAATTTCGATGAAGTCCGCGATCATCGCCGCGGTGACCTCGTGCGGGTCCTCGACTGTCGCGCCGTCGGACAGCACGGTGATGTTGAGCTGGTCGACGTAGCTCCAGACGGTGATGTTGAGGCCGCTGCCCGCAGTCAGCGGGCCCACCGAATAGATCTCGGTGACCAGCGCTCCGCCCACCCGTCCGCGCTCGCGGGGACCGGGAACGTTGGAGATGTTGAGGTTGAGCACCTTGTTCTGCCCGTCGCGGGCCGACAGCCGCCGGAACATGGCCTCCGTCGGCGCCGGGGGCCAGTAGGCGGCCCAGCGGCTGATCAGTTCCGGCCCCAGCAGCTGATGGCTCTCCTTGGCCGATGCCGCGTTGTCGTGCACCGCACGCACCCTGGCCAGCGGGTCGCCGACGTCGCACGGCAGCGCGACCATCATGCCGGTGAAGTGGTTGCCACTGATCCGGCCCGGGGTGAAGTCGTAGCTGACCGGCACCGACGCCAGCAGCGGCTCGGCCGTGCCGTCGTAGCGCACCAGCAGCCGCCGCAGCGCTCCGCTGGATATCGCCAGCACCATGTCATTGATGGTGGCACCCAACTTCTTACCGGTCTCCTTGACGTCCGCCAGCGCCAGGGTGGCGGTGGCGAAGGTGCGTTGCGGTGTGAGCCTGTGGTTGATGAAGCTCGGCGGCGGGGTGAACGGCATGGTCAACTGCGGTGACAGCTTTCGCGAGCTGGCCCGCACCCGGCGAATGCCCTGCGCGGTGTAGCGGATCGTGGCGGGGATCCGCCTCAGGTAACGCAGGTGGTCGCCGAACGCCGAAGAGACCAGTTCCCGTCGTGTCGGCGCCGGATCGGGTGTGTAGGGGCCGGCCGGGGGCGCCGGCGTCAGATCCATGCCCTGGGCCATCAGGTTGGCCGAGGCGACCCCGTCGGCGAGCGCATGGTGGATCTTGAGCACGATCGCGATCCGGTCGTCGGCCAGCCCCTCGACGAAGTACATCTCCCACAGCGGCCGCGAACGATCCAGCGGGGTGCCGGCGATCTGCCCGATCGCCCGATCGAGTTCCCGGCGACCGCCCGGGGCGGGCAGCTGCCACGGGCGGATGTGGTAGCCGAAGTCGACCTCGCAGTTCTCCCGCCACATCGGGTGGTGGAACTTGTAGGGGACGTCGACCAGCTGGTAGCCCAGCGGCCCGAGCTTGTCCATCCGTCCGGCGATGACCCCGCGGAACGCGTCGATGGTGAAGCCGCGCCGGTCCGGATCGAGTTCGATGACGGCGACCTTGACCGAGTGCATGTGCACGTTCGGGGCCTCGCTGTACAGCAGCACCGCATCCCAGCCGCTGAGCCGCTTCATCGCACCCTCCTCGGGGTCGCGCGACCCGACGACCGGCCGGCGCTCACATGACCTCTTAAGCGAACCCGACCCGGGCGCGTCGCACCTCGTTGAGGAACAGCGCGGCGCCGTAGGCCATCGTGGCGGCGCGATGGCCGTCGAGCATGTCGAAGCCGTGTCCGGCGCCGGGCAATTCCGCGTAGTCCACCGGCGACGCCGACACCGAACGCAACCGTTGCACGAAGCTGCGCGCCTGGGCGACCGGAATCACCGTGTCGCGGCTACCGTGAACTACCAGGAACGGCGGCGCATCCCGATGCACCCGAGCGATCGGCGAGGCGTCCCGGAACACCTCGGGGTGCCGGGAGATCGGCCGCTGGACGACAATCCTCTCCAGGAAATCGACGAACCGGTCGCGCTCGGGCGTGGAGCGGTCCTGCCAGTCGTATCGGCCGTAGATCCCGACCACCGCGTCCACCGAGCTGTCCGCACCGTCGGGAAGTCCCGCCCCGAGCGAGGGGTCGTCGCCGGTGAGACCGGCCAGCGCGGCCAGGTGCCCGCCCGCCGAACAGCCGGCAACCGCGACGAAGTCCCGGTCCCCGCCGAACCTGTCGACGTTGGCCCGCGCCCAGGTGATCGCCGTCTTGACGTCGCTAAGGTGCCGCGGCCAGCGATGCCGCGGGGCTACCCGGTAGTTGATGGCCAGGCACACCCAGCCCTGTTCGGCCAGCCGAGACATCAGCGCGGTCCCCTGCATGGCGGTACTGCCGTGCACCCAGGCGCCGCCGGGCACGAAGATCAGCACCGGCGCGGGCTGGGCCGGTAGCGTTTCGGGCCGCCATACGTCGAGGGTCTGCTGCGGCTGGTCTCCATAGCGGACGCCACGGCGGTACAGGTATCGGTTCCCGCGCAGCGCCTCCCAGAACGGCGGCGTGGTTTCCGGCGCAGGCCATTTCGCGTCCAGTTCCGCCGCGGGAACCGTGCCCCGCAGGGCCTCGGCGAACACCTCGCGGGTGCGCTGCCGATCCCGGCGGCGCGCCTCGCCGCGTCCGGGCCCGAAGGCGCCCTTCACCGAGGACGCCATCATCTCCGGCACCACCCGGGCCCCCCAAAGGCTCATTGCCGTGAACGCTCCCAGTGACTCCAGGTGCTTGCCGACGACCGGCAATGATCCGCCCGCGCGGCTCAGCGTCATGACCGTGTCCGCCGGTCTCGCGCGCAACATTGCGGTGAGTCGGGATTCCGGCCGGCGGAGAGCAGCCACGCCCGGAGAATACCCGTAGCGGCTCGCGAGAATCCCGCATCGCCCTGCATCCGATCCTCAAATCGCCGCGCAGCTGCGAAAAATGTCCATGTACGACACAACTTTCGCCCAGAACGCGGAACCTGTTCGGCCGAGTGATGGCCGCGGGTAGCCCGCCCCGAATAGGAGAATGTTTCCCAATGTCGCACCTGCTTGTATCCCCGAACGCCCCGGCCTCGGCGGCCACCGACCTAGCCGGTATCGGCTGCACCCTGCAGGCGGCCAACGGCGCCGGCGGACTGCTGATCGGCAACGGCGGCAACGGCGGCAACGGCACAGGCGCACTTCCCGGAATCGCCGGCGTACCGGGTCAGGTCGCGTTCCTCGGGCTTCTCGACACACCCAGCCAGCCCGGCTGACAGCCGGCGGGCCGCCCAGCGATCGAGAGATACTGCGGGTCAATCACCAGATCAGAACTGCAGCACGTCGAAACGCCAGTCCAGCACCTGGCGGTCCGGCTCGCCATTGGCGCCAACGACCGCATACACCAGCGACCGCAGCCCCAGCACACCACCGGTGCCGGTCGCGGTGGCGGACTCCACCCGCAACTCGCTGTAGAGCGTGTCCCCTTCGTGCACCGGCCCGCTGTGATCGCAGGATCGCCAGCCCAGCACCGTCACCAAATTCGGCAGCAACCGGCAGGCCTGCGCCAGGGCCAGCCCGATGGTGTGCCCGCCGTAGACCAGCCGCTGCCCACCGGTCCGCGAATCATGATGGGTGGCCGCGATATTTCCGGTGAGCCGGGCCAGCTCCGGCGCACCGGTCACCACGTCGGCGGCGCCGGGCAACACCGCACCGGCCAGCCCGGCATCAAAGTGTGGGCCCCCAACACGACCGCGGAACGCCTCGCCGTCCCAGGAGGCGGTCGGGTCGACGGCTGGCGGGCACGCGTCGGCACCGACCCCCGCGAGGTCGTCGGCCCGGTCGCGTCCCCCGTCACCACCGGGCCGGGCGGGCAGCATCGCGCACCGGTAGAAGTCCAGCACCAGCCGATCGGCCTGGTCGACAGTGGTGATCCGCAGCGCCGCCAGCCCGGTTGGCGCCCGTCCTGGCTTGGCCGTGTTCGCCCGCAACCCCACCACCTCGGTACGGGTGCGCAGGGTGTCACCGAGCACCGGGAACCGGTGAAAAACCAGCCCCCGGTAGAACAGGTTCGCTTTGACCCGCTGGGTGAGCGGCGTCGACTGGCCGATCGCCACGTCCCACACCAGGCCCGGATGCACCAAGGCGGAACGCTCACCGGTCACCGCGGCACACAGTTCCGCATCCAACATCAGCCGCAGCCGGTCACCCAGAATCGCCTGATGGACGGCCGCCATGCCTTCGGTCAGGGTCACCGACGGCGCCCCGTCGATCACCTGGCCGACAGAAAGATCGTCGAACCAGGGGCCACCCGGGCCTGGAATCGGATACCTGTCGGACACCACACCTCATGCTGGCAGGCCGACAGATCGCGGGGCAAACACCCACTGCCACCCGATCGCGTCAACACCTTCGGGGTCCCGGACCTTTCCCTTAATTTCTCGTGCGTCCGCCGGGGAAGCCGGCGCGTGTCACACTCGCATCCGCGGCGCGAAACAGCCCCCGGTGCGGTATGCCCGCGAATACCTCGTCACGAATTTCCGCAGAGCGCCTCCCGATGCCGCACCTGCTGGTCGCCCCGAACGCCCTGTCCTCCGCGGCCACCGACCGGACCGGTATCGACGGGGCCGGCGGGCAAGGCATCGGCGGGGCCGGTGGCCCAGGCACTCCGGTCGGGGCCGGCGGCATGGTTCATCGGGCTCCCCCGCTCGAGCGGCAATCCCGGTTGACCATAATTCTCCCGGTGAGCACCGATCTACCCTACGACGAGGCGACCCTGGTAGCCACCGTGCGCGCGTTCATCGACCGCGATGTCAAGCCGACGGTGCGCGAGGTCGAGCACGCCAACACCTATCCGCAGGCGTGGATCGAGCAGATGAAACGCATCGGCATCTACGGGCTGGCCATCGACGAGGAGTACGGCGGCACCCCGGTGTCGATGCCGTGCTACGCCGCGGTCACCCAGGAACTCGCCCGCGGCTGGATGAGCCTGGCGGGCGCGATGGGCGGGCACACCGTCGTCGCCAAGCTGCTCTCCCTGTTCGGCACCGACGAGCAGAAGCAGCGGTACCTGCCCCCGATGGCCACCGGCGAGCTGCGCGCCACCATGGCGCTCACCGAACCCGGCGGCGGGTCGGACCTGCAGAACCTCTCGACCACCGCACTCCCGGATGGCGCAGGCGGCCTGGTGGTCAACGGTTCCAAGACCTGGATCTCCAACGCGCGCCGGTCCGGCCTGATCGCGCTGCTGGCCAAAACCGACCCCGCCGCCACCCCGCGCCACAGCGGCATCTCGGTGCTGCTGGTCGAGCACGGCCCCGGCCTGACGGTATCCCGCGACCTGCCGAAACTGGGCTACAAGGGCGTCGAATCCTGCGAACTTTCCTTCGCCGACTACCGGCTTCCGGTGGCCAACGTGCTCGGCGGCCGGATGGGCGAGGGCTTTGCCCAGATGATGAAGGGCCTGGAGACCGGGCGCATCCAAGTGGCCGCCCGCGCGCTGGGCGTGGCCACCGCCGCCCTGGAAGACGCGCTGGCCTACGCGCAGCAGCGGGAGAGCTTCGGCAAACCCATCTGGAAGCACCAGGCCGTCGGAAACTATCTCGCCGACATGGCCACGAAACTCACCGCCGCCCGGCAGCTGACCCGGCACGCCGCCGAACGCTACGACGGCGGCCAGCGCTGCGACATGGAGGCCGGCATGGCCAAGCTCTTCGCCTCCGAGGTCGCCATGGAGATCGCCCTGAACGCCGTGCGCATCCACGGCGGCTACGGCTACTCCACCGAGTACGACGTCGAACGCTACTTCCGGGACGCGCCGCTGATGATCGTCGGCGAGGGCACCAACGAGATCCAGCGCAACGTGATCGCCGCGCAGCTGGTCGCCCGCGGCGGGATCTGACGCACGCCGGCACAGGGTCAGGTATCCCCGCCGTCAGCGCGCGGCAGCGTTGTCCGGCACGCCGGGCGTCGAGGATTCAGCGGCGCCGGCGAACGGTGCGCGCAGCGTGGCCCGAAGATGACCCCGGTTGACGACGAAACCGACCAGGGCCACCGCGGTGTACACCGCGCACAACACCAGCCGCGCAGTGGTCGACCCCAGCGGAAACTGGACCAGAAACAGCCCCAGCAGCGCCCACGCCGTGTAACGGTGGAAGCGCAGCCCCAGGACCAGTGCCACCCCCATCATGGTCTGGGTGGCGGTCAGCATCATCTCCTCGACTTGGCGGCCATCCAGCGCCAGGCCGGCCTCGGCGCCACCCAACAGGTGGGCGATCGGCAACGAACCAACCAGCAGCGTCCACTGGTTGACCTTGGAGGAGATCAGCGTCGCGATGGCCGCGGCACCCTTGCCCCGGCTGGCGAAGATGATCGCGATCACGAACTCGGGTGCTTCCGAGGCCAGCGGCGCCAGCCACTGCACCAGCAGAAACCTGTCGACACCCAGCTGGGTGCCGGCGTCGATCAGGCTGTCGGCGAACGGCTGCGCACTGGCCAGGATGACGGCCGCGGACACCACGAACATTGCGATCACACCGGCGCGACGGGCTCCCGGGGTCAGCCCGGCCAGGGCGGCGGCCGTTCCCACCAGCTCGGGTTCCTCAACCGCACCCCGGCTGACTTTGTACAGGTAGAACCCGAACCATGCCAGTAGGGAGATACCGAACGTGAGGTGAATGGCGCCGGCGACGGGTACGACAAAGGCCACGACACCGGCGATCAACAGGAACCCGAGTTCCACCCGGTTTCCTTGGTTGAGGGCCAGCACGTCGCACTTTCGCCCGGTGGTCCGTCGGGCCACCCATAGGCTCACCAGCACGACGACGGGCCAGCCCAGGCCCATCAGCAGCCGGTTGGATCCGGTCATGTTCGCCGCGGCGTACTGGGTGTATTCCGGGGTGCTCCCGGACTTGTAGGCGTAGTAGAGGTCGACGGCATATTCGGGCAGCACCGCGATCAGGGCAAGCACGGCGATGGCCAAACCACCCGAGACGTCGATCTGCGCCGCCTCGGCCGCCCAGGCGAGCAGGAAGCTCGCGGCCACGACGGCCGCACCGTAGATGAGCAGCGCCAGGACCGGCGGCACGTCCAGTTCGCCGAGGCGCACCACCACCGCCGGCACCACAAACAGTGCGGTGGCAAGCAACGAGCGCAGTAGATAACGAGCCGGCGTGCGCAGCTGGGTGCGTTCGGCGCGCGGGGCCATGTCCGGGGGTCCTTCGCTTGTGCGATCCGGGGGCTCGTCGGCGCGTACGAAACCTCGGACCGACTCTGACGTGGTGTCTGACGACGTTCGTGTCTTCGTCGGCGCCGAAGGTCTCGCTCGCCGGAATGCCCTCCGGTGGATGACCGGGCGCTCGGAACCGCCAGTATGTCGACCATCCGCAGTCGCCGACCCGCGGGCCCGCGTCCTGGAACTACTCCCCTTCGCTGCGGTCCACCCTAGCCCGCTCGGCAATCACCGGCAACGCAGCGCGCGGTGGGGGGTCGGCGCGGGGTGGGGGCCGCGGCGGGTTGGAGGGTCGGCGCGGGGTGGGGGCCGCGGCGGGTTGGGGGGTCGGCGCGGGGTGCGTGGTCGGGTGGCCTGTTTGGGGTACTAGGCGGGTAGGTTCACGCGGTGGCGTACGTGCGGAAGGGGCGCACGACCTCGGGCGCGGCGGCGATGCGGGGCACGCGCAATGATCAGGACACGGGGGTGATCTGGCGCATCTTGGATCGGCGTATACCGATGCTGAGCTTGGCATGCCGCTCGGCCAGGTCCGAGGGATCGTTGCCGGTGGGCACGCCGCGCTCGATTTCGGCGTGGTGACGTGCGCGCAGGTGAATCGCTCCGGGACGATTCAACCCGCTTGCTCGCGAGCGTAACGCCAGGGCGAAATCCGGAGCGCAAAATCGCAACCACGTTACGCTCGCGAACGACCGGAACCTGTGGCGTCGACTGTGAACCTGTGGCGTCGACTGTGAGCCCAGGGCGGGATCTGAGCGAATTCTGCGCCCTGTGTTCACAGTGAAAGCCCTGTGTTCACAGTGAAAGCCAAGGCTTCACAGTCGACGGCCCTGCCGACCATTCACGCGACAGCCAGTCGACCCCACCGGCACCCCCAGCCTGGAGAACGCCCGCGGAGCAGAATCCCGACCCCGGCGAGCCACCGCAACGGCCGCGCCCCCAGCGCGTCGCCGCCGCGCCTAGTCCGCCTCGGGCAACCGCGCCCCCAGTGCGTCGCCGCCGCGCCTAGTCCGCCTCGCGCAGCCGCTCCTTGAGCGCGTCGAACTCGTCCTGGACGCCGGTCGGCAGCTTCTCGCCGATGAACTCCAGCCACTCTTCGATCAGCGGCAGCTCCGCACGCCAGTCCTCGGCGTCGACGGTCAGCGCGTCGGCCACGTCCGCGGCGTCGATGTCCAGGCCACCCAGGTCCATGTCCTCCACCGAGGGCACAGTGCCGATCGGGGTGGTGCGCCCGCCGGCCGTGTGCTCGATCCGGTCGACGACCCACTTGAGGACCCGGCTGTTCTCGCCGAATCCCGGCCACAGGAATCGGCCGTCGTCGCCGCGGCGGAACCAGTTGACGAAGAAGATCTTCGGCAGCTTCGATTCGTCGGCATTCTTACCCAGGTCGATCCAGTGCTGGAAGTAGTCGCCGACGTTGTAGCCCAGGAACGGCAGCATCGCCATCGGGTCGCGGCGCACATTGCCGACCTTTCCCTCGGCAGCGGCGGTCTGCTCGCTACCCAGGGTGGCGCCGACGAAAACCCCGTGCTGCCAGTCGCG
>NZ_JBKECZ010000068.1:0-27748 GCF_047975165.1 Mycobacterium sp. | reverse complement strand
GCGCCCTGTACTGGCACTTTTGCGCCATGGGCGCAGTGTCGATACCGCCGTCGAGCTCCCTCAACGCTCTGGGGGCTAGGCGGTGGAGTGGGGACGGCAACGCTATTGGGTTGCGCCCCAAAGCACTTTGCGAAATACCACGCGGGGCCGGGTGGGAACGGGTAGCCTGTGGGTGTGTCGGCCGTCATGCGGTGCGCACGGGGTATTGTGTAAGTCGAGAACGGGGAGGTCATCGTGAGTTTTGTAGGGTTGCCGCCGGAAATCAATTCGTTGCGGATGCTGCTGGGGGCCGGTTCGGGGCCGATGCTGGCGGCCGCGGCGGCCTGGAACGGGTTGGCCGAAGAACTGGGCAGTGCGGCGAGCTCGTTCTCGTCGGTGACGTCGAATCTGACCGGCCAGGCCTGGCAGGGTCCGGCGGCGACGGCGATGGCCAATGCCGCCGCGCCCTATGCGGCGTACCTGGAGGCGGCGTCCACCCGTGCCCTGGGTGCGTCGGGTCAGGCCAATGCGGTGGCTGGTGCGTTTGAGACGGCGAAGTCGGCGATGATCAACCCGGAGGCGATTGCCGCGAACCGCAATGCCTTTGTGCAACTGGTGCGGTCGAATTTCCTGGGGCTCAACGGGCCGATGATCGCGGCGGCCGAGGGTATGTATGAGGAGTTTTGGGCCGCGGATGTGGCGGCGATGTTCGGCTATTACGGGGGTGCGTCGGCGGCGGCGGAGCAGTTGTCGTCGTGGGGGCAAGTGTTGCAGGGGCTGCCGGTGATCGGCGGGCTGTTCAGTGGGGTGGCCGCGGTCGGCAGTGCCGCCGAGGAAGCCCCTAACTATGGTGCGGGGAACTCCGGCGGCGGCAATATCGGTGCCGGAAATGACAGCAGCTTCGAGGTGGGAACCGGTGCGGGCAACAATGGCTTCGGGAACCTGGGCAACGGCAACACCGGCGGCGGGAACCAGGGCATCCAGAACATCGGCGCCGGCAATTGGGGTCAGTGGAACTTCGGTAACGGCAATGTGGGCGCGTGGAACATCGGGTCGGGCAACCTCGGTGACGCCAACGTCCTGGGCTGGGGCAATCTGGGTAGTGGTAATCACGGGATCGGCAATACCGGTGACTTCAACCAGGGCTTCGGCAACACCGGTAACCACAACATCGGGTTCGGGTTGACCGGGGATCATCTGATCGGGGTTGGTGGCGCCTACTACGACCAGATGACCGGGCAATTCCACTTCGACGGCAACTCCGGCATCGGCAACCTCGGGTTGTTCAACTCCGGTGACGGCAATATCGGCTTCTTCAACTCCGGTGACGGCAACGTCGGCATCTTCAACTCCGGATTCAATCCCGATCCCGCCGATCTGGGCAAGATGCAGGGTTTCGGCATCGGTAACTCCGGTACCGGCAACATCGGCTTGTTCAACGCCGGGGACGGCAACTTCGGCACTTCGAATGCTGGCCGGCTCAACACCGGCTGGGGGAACGCTGGGACGTTCAACACGGGCAATGGGAACGCGGGCTTTGCCAACACCGGCAACTGGAACGCCGGTGAATTCAACACTTTCGATGGGAACTCCGGTAGTAGCAACACCGGGAACTTCAACTCGGGCGATGTGAACACCGGGTCGTTCTTCAACATCGATGGGCCGCTGGAAAGCTCCGGCTACGGCAACCAGGGTCCCCCGGGTATGTCGGGCTTCGGCAACACCGTCGATGGCAAAAACCCCCGACCGGTTTCCGGCTGGTACAACACCTTCGAAGGGGGGACCCTCCGCAACGGGTCCGCGTCGGGCTGGTTCAACACGGGAGTGCCCGGCAGCTTCCCCCAGTTTGATGTAGATCCGCCCAAAACCGTGAGCGGCTATGCGTCCGGATACTTCAACACGGGCTCGGCCAACGCCGGCTACTTCGGCCTGGTCTCCTGGTTGAAGGGGCTGACGGGCCAGGCGTAGGCGCTCTTGGCCGCCCACTGGATAGGCGCCCTACGCCCTAGCCGGGAGCGTCCTGCGGGTCGAAGATGCGGATCGGGGCGGTGACGCCATCCCAGCTCGCCGCCGCATCCCGGCTGATGCCGAAGAATTCTATTTCGTCATGGTTGTCGACGAAATAGCGGGTGTGCCGGTGCCCCTCCAGTCCGGCACTGCGGAAATCGGCGTAGAGGCACGGAACATCGTTGCGCAATTCGATCATCTGCAAATTGCGGGTTCCCGAAATACGCGAAACCGCCGTGTACGACCGCACCCGGAGATCGTGGGGCTCCGTTGTAGGAGAAGTCGGTCAGCTCGACGTCCTCGGTATAGGACCACGGGCCCACGCCGCATGACTCCGCCCACTGCGGCATTCCGTGTTTAATGTCGCGCACGACCAGGCAGATCTGGCCGGTATTGCCGAAATACGCCGAATTCGACTGGGAGATAACAGGTTCCCAGTCGGTGCACTTGACCGGCGGTGTGCCTGCATCGCCGGAGTCGGGTTCCCGCACCGGGCGCACACGGCAACCTCACCGCTTCACCGCCGGCGCCTGGAGCGTGAAGCCGGCTGAACATCTCGGATGGCCCACCCGGCGGTTGCGCCGCTCCCTCGGGTCGCATCGCGCGACGCGGCGGGATTTTATGTCATGCGGAATCGTCCGGTACGGCTTTTCGAATAAACATTTTTATACAACAGATGTGTAATAAACGCCGGAAAATCGCGCTCCGAAGTCTCCCGGGAATACCGGTGAACTCGATGGGGGAAATACGGCGAAAACGCCATCGCGTCCGGTTACCGTAGGTATGCTGCCGAATATGCAGGTAGCGCCAGATAGTCTGATTACGGCGGCACGTGGTCTAACGGCCATCGGGGACGACATTAAATTCGCCCACCTTCAAGCCGAGACGCCGACGACGAGCATTGCCAGCGCCGGAGTGGACGAGGTGTCGGCGGCCGTCGCTGACGCATTCGCCGCACACGCCCGGGAGTTCCAGAACGTCGCCGGTCAGGCGACCGCGTTCCACGATCAGTTCGTCCAGTCACTGACCGGCGGCGCGAACGCCTACCAGAACGCCGAAGCGGCCAGCGCGGCCGCGATGTCGGCGCTGCCGGCCGCCGCGATGTCGGCGCTGCCGGCCGAGACGTTCCCGAGCACCCCGGTGGAAACCCTGATTTGGCTGGGTGCGGTGGGCCTCTCGCCCTTCGTGTTGACCGGGCTGCTGGGCTTCCTGTCCACGCTCCTGGCCGCATACTGGGCCGCGACGCTGCTGTTCGGCGGCTAGCCGGGTTCGGGTTGCGACGCCGGCACCAGAGCGCCGAGCGCCGGGCGCTGGGCGCCGGGCGCCGGGCGCCGGGCGCCGGGCGCTGGGCGCCGACGCGAGGACCTTCCGAGCCGCGGGCTTGCGCCCGGGGTTTACACAAGGGATGCTTGTAAAAACAGCCGGTGGGCAGTAGGGCACCAGTTCTCGGCAGGGTTTTCGGGCATCGGAGTCGAACAGCATGGGTAGTGCGCAGTCCAAGAGCGCGGCTGCCGTGGCCGTGCCGACAGTGACTCCCGGGAGCCTCCGATGACCGGCGCGGATGTGGCAGCCGAGCTGACGCGCGAGCATCGAGAAATCGACGGCGAAATCGAGGCCTTCATTGCCGGGCTCGACTCCGGCACCCTGCGGCCCGAACCGATGATTGCGGCCCTGGCAGCGCTTCGGCGGCACATCTACCTCGAAGAGGTCTTCTTGTTTCCGCCCATCCGCGAAGCCGGGATGGTCATGCCGATCTTCGTGATGATGCGCGAACACGGCCAGATGTGGGCGACCATCGACACCCTCGGAGGCCTGCTCGCCGGCGACAGTGACCCGGCGGGACCCGCCGATCATGCGGCCTTGCGGGATACCTGCGGGCAACTACTGGCCCAACTCCAGGAGCACAACGCCAAAGAGGAGCCGATCATCTATCCGCGCGCGGATATCGATCTGCCGTCGCACACGAGTGCGGAACTGTCACGCCTGATCGAAGACGGCCGCACTCCCGACGGGTGGGTCTGCGAGCAGGCGGGCCGATGAACGCCCGTGAGACGCTGTTGACCGGTCCCGTGGGAACAGCCCCCCGCGGGGACAGCCGAATCGAAGCGAAGGAGGGCTCATGCGCGTCGTAGTCGACCGCGATCGTTGTGAAGGCAACGCCATCTGTGTGAAGAGTGCCCCGGAGGTGTTCGAGCTCGACGCCGAGGATTACGCCACGGTCAAGACCGACCCGGTGCCCGCCGATCAGGAAGCCCGCGTCGAAGAGGCGATCGAGTGGTGCCCGCGGGCGGCCCTGTCCCGAGCTGACTAGCCCCGACTCCTGCGGGATCAGCCGCCGGAGGGTTCGCTGAGCCAGTGTGCCAGCACGGCGGCCTGGCTGCGGTCGACATCGCGCGAGGCTGTCATCAACACCACGTCGCGGTCCCCGGCGAGGTCCCGGAGGTGCTCGACGGCCTCGCGATGGTCCAGCGAGGCCAACTCCGCCAGGTACCGCCGCCGGAACTCGGCGAATTTCTCCGGATCGTGCGAGTACCACTTGCGCAGTTCGGTCGACGGGGCGATGTCGCGCAGCCACTCGGTGAGCTGAAGGTCGGCCTTCTTGATGCCGCGGGGCCAGACTCGATCGACCAGGATGTGTGCCTCGCCGGGATGCGCGGCATGGTCGTAAACCCGGCAATAGGTGATGCGGCCGCCCATTTCTGGCTCCGTTCCAGGATCAGCTCAGGGGGTGCGGGTCGTGGCCGAGGGGCCGTCGGCCGGGCATCCGGGGTTCTGCTTCTTGCCGCTCGCCACCAAACGTGCTATCGCACCCTCGATTCCGCTGGCCAACGCGTCGACGTCGGCCACTGAATCGTAGTCGGCCAGGATGCCGAAGAACAGGTCGTCGGCGTAGCTGAGCATCGCCACCCCGGTGCGCAGCTGCATCGCGATCGGCGGGACGGGCAGCACGCTGAGCACTCGCTGCCCCATCAGTCGCAGCGGTTTGCGCGGGCCCGGGACGTTGGTGGTCAGGGTTGTCACGCCGTGCTGCGGAAGCCGGGTCAACAGCCGCATCGCCCACGCGGTCAGCGGGAACGGAATGCGATTGGCCATGGACACGAACGCGCTACCCGCCTCGCGCTGGCCGTGGGACTTCGTGCGGTTCATTCGCGCGTGCACGATCTTGAGCCGCTGCTCGGGGTTGGGCTCCTCGACCGGCAGATACGGCAGCATCACCGACACCCGGTTGTCGGTGGCGCCCATCGCGTCGGCGGAGCGGATCGACACCGGCACCAGGGCGCGCAGCACCTCGGGGGAGGGTTGTTCGCCTCGGCTGATCAGGGCGTTGCGGTAGGCCTCGGTGATGGCGGCCAGTGCGACGTCGTTGAGGGTGACGCCGAAGGCCTGGCACACCTCTGCGATGTCGACCAGCGGAACCCGCGCGCCACTGTAGCGCCGCAGGGTCGTGATGGGTCCGTTCAGCGAGGTGGTGGCCGGCCGCAGTAGCCCGGTGGCGATTTCGGCGGCCCCCAGGGCCGTGCGGGCGGCGCTGGTCGCGATGGCCGCGGGCGCATTCCACAGGCCGGAGAGGAAGCTGAGCGGATTCGATGTCCCGGTTTTCGCGGCGGTATCCGTTCGCGCGGCTTTCGCGGCCCGGATCTGGCTGGCGAAGCTCTCGTGGAGGCCGTCGTCACACAGCCCGGCGAGCATGTGGGTGGCCGCGATTCCGTCGGCCATGCAGTGGTGAATCTTGGTCAGCATTGCCCAGCGGTTGTCGCCGAGGCCCTCGATGAGCCAGATCTCCCACAGTGGCCGGTCCCGGTCGAGACGCCGGGAAATGACGTCGGCCGCCAACCGGAACAGCTCGCCGTCGTCACCCGGGTGCGGCAGGGCGACGTGATGCACGTGGTGGGCGGGATCGAAGTCGGTATCGGCTACCCATTCGGGTGCACGCAGGTCGAAGGGTCTGGTGCGCAGCCGTTGCCGGAAGCGGGGGCAGCTGCCGATCCGTTCGGCCAGGGTCGATATCAGCTCTTCGTGATCCGGCATCGGCCCTTCGGCGATCGCCAGGCCGCCGATGGCCATGCTCACGTGGCGATCGGAGTCCTCGGCTGTCAGAAAGCCCGCGTCAAGAGTTGTCAGTTGCTCCATGGCCACCATCTCCCGCATTTATATGCTACGGATGGTAACACCATTTTCGGCAAGCTCGACCGAGGCAACCCGGAAAGTCCTGCAAATCACAATCGTTCGCGGCCGGTCACTCCGGAGTCTCCGCGGGACAGACGTAAAATTATTCGGTGTCGATGGGGGGCCGCGGCCTGGGCGGCGCCAATGGGTGCGATGTCCGGGCGTCGGCGACGCAACGGTAGCCGACAGGAGCGAACGAAAGGCGGCCTTCCGATGAGCACCCGGTTTCCCGACGCCGATACCGTCCGGACCGTCCTGGAACTGGCCATCAGGGCGCCGTCGATCTACAACACCCAGCCCTGGAAATGGCGAGTGGAGCCGACGAGCCTGCACCTGTATTCGGACTCGAGCATGCAACTGCCCAATGCCGACCCCGATGGCCGCGATCTGCTGGTGAGTTGCGGGGCGACCCTGCACCACTGCGTCATCGCCCTGGCGGCCATGGGCTGGCGCGCCGAGGTACGTCGTTTCCCCGACCCGTCGGACCCCGAGCACCTGGCGGCCGTCGAGGTCACCGAAGACGAGCCCGACGCTGACAGCATCACCTTGGCGGCGGCGATTCCGCGGCGCCGGACCGACCGGCGAACCTACAGCCACTGGCCGGTCGAGGCGGATGGCATCGCCGCCGTCGGCGCGGCAGGGACCCGGCCGGGGGTGATCATGCGCCAGGTCGACGCGATGGAAAAGCTGAACAAGATAGTCAAGCAGGCCGCCCGGGATCACGCGGTCAACTACGACTACCTCGTCGAGGTCACCATGTGGAGCGGGCGCTACGGATCGCGCGCCGGCGTCCCGAGCCGCAACACCCCCGAAAGCGACGCCCACGCACCGGTGCCGGGCCGCAGGTTCGCCTCCGCCGGCCTGGAGCAGCCCAAGGGCGTGTCGGCCGCCGACGATCACGCCGTGGTCCTTGCCCTCGGCACGGAGACCGACGACCGGCCGGCGGCGCTGTGTGCCGGTGAAGCGACCAGCGCGGTGCTGCTGACGGCGACGGCGATGGGCCTGGCGACCTGTCCGATCACCGAACCCCTGGAGATCCCTGCGACCCGCGATGCCATCCGCACCGAGGTGTTCGGTGCCGACGCCTTCCCGCAGATGCTGCTGCGGATCGGCTGGGCGCCGGTGAACGCCGATCCGCTGCCGCCCACCCCGCGGCGCAGCCTGGAGCGGGCGGTCCATTGGTCGGAGTGAGCCCGCGGCACAACGAAATTCATCTCAGTAGCGAACTACTGGGCACCTCGGGGGAGCCGCTGCTGCTGATCGCGGGCTTGGCGGCCGACAAGGGCTTTTGGCACGACGGTTTCTGCGCCGGGCTGGTGCGGGCCGGATTTCACGTGGCACGGTTCGACAACCGTGATTGCGGCGGGTCCACTCACTGCGACGGGGTTGCCGCGCCGTCGCGGCGGGCCGCCCGGCGCGATCCGCGGCTGGCCCCCTACCGCCTTGAGGACATGGCCGCGGATACCGCGGCCCTGCTTGACCGGCTGGGCTGGGCTTGCGTGCATGTCGTGGGGCATTCGATGGGCGCCATGATCGCCCAGCGGCTGGCGGTGGCGCACCCGGCGAGGGTGCGGTCGCTGACCTGCATCGCCAGCACCACCTCCGCCGATGTCGGCCGGCTCCGGCCGAGCACCATGCTGCGCCTGGCCCGGGCGACTCCGGGCCTGTTGAGCAGAAAACCGCCGGGCAACGCCGCGGAAGCGGGGGACTGGCTGGTCCGGCAGTCCGGCATCATCGGTTCGCCCGGCTATCCGCCCGACGAAGACTGGTTGCGCCGCCGCGGCGAAACAATGTATGCCCATGGGGGATTCGATCTTGACGCACGGGCCCGCCAGGCCGCGGCAATGATGGCGGCCGCCGATTGCCGGCCCGGTCTGGCGCAGCTGCGGGTGCCCGCCGTCGTGGTGCACGGAGCCGATGACCCGCTGATCCGCCCCTCCGGTGGCCGGGCCGTCGCCGCGGCCATTCCCGGCGCCGAGCTGGTGCTGCTGCCCGGCATGGCGCATGACCTGCCCGAACCGCTGTGGCCCCGGATCATCGAGGAGATCACGGCGGTGGCCGCCCGCGGCGGGGGTTAGCGGTCGGTCATCCGCCCGACAACATCCTCCAGCAGTTCGGGGCGGCGCAAAAACGGCGTGATGATGTCCACCGGCAGCGGGAAGACCACCGTCGAGTTCTGGTCGGCGCCCAACTCCAAAAGCGTTTGCAGATACCGCAATTGCAGTGACGCCGGGCTCTTGGACAATGTCTCGGAGGCCTGTCGCAGTTCCTCGGACGCCTGTAGTTCGCCGCGAGCGTTGATCACCTTTGCGCGGCGCTCGCGCTCGGCCTCGGCCTCACGCGCCATCGCGCGCTGCATCGACTCGGGGATCTCGACGTCCTTGATCTCCACCATCTGTACCTGCACGCCCCACGGTTCGGTCATCTTCTCGATGATCGTGCGCAGGTCGTTGTTGAGGTCCTCGCGGTGGGCGAGCAGGGTGTCCAGGTCGACACGGCCGAGCAGCGACCGCAGCGTGGTCTGCGCGACCTGCGAGGTGGCCACCGCGTAGTTCTCCACCGCCAGAATGGCTTTCAACGGTTCGAGAACCGCGAACATCACCACCGCGTTGACCCGGGCCGGTACGTTGTCGCGGGTGATGACCTCCTGCGGCGGGATGGTCAGCGTGACCAGCCGCTGGTCGACCCGGACCATCTTGTCCACCAGTGGAATCAGGAACCGCAGCCCGGGCTGGTAGAGCGGGCGGACGTGGCCCATGCGGAAGACGACTCCGCGTTCGTATTCGCGCAGCACCACCATCGAGACGAGGACAAGGAGCCCCAGTATCCCGATCCCGAGGGCGGCGACGCCCAGCAGCGCACCCGTCATTGCTCGTCCTCCGTGCGAGGTTGGTCGCCGCCCCACCGGGTGGCGTAGCGGTCGACGGCCGCGGCCACCTGGTCCTCCATCGCGGTGCGGTGCGGCAGATAATCCGGCGCATTGGCCGGGGTGTTCCACAGGTGGCGGGCCAGCGGCACCCCCAGGATCGCGATGATCGCGACGGTTCCCGTCAGCACCAGCGTGTCGGCCGGCGAATGATGGGCGACCAGTGTTGCCAACGACAGCACGATGCCGAACCCGGCCACCGCACAGGCGATCCCGCGGTGGAATCGCCCCGCCTCCGAATGCGGCCACGGATCGACCTCGCGACTGATCTCCCGGCCGTGATCGGAGGTGGTGCAGCTGGACTTCACCGGGCAACTGTTGCACACCACCGGCAGCGCCCGGTACCGCATCACCCGGTGCTTGGGGTCGAACGACGTCGGCCACATCCAGTGATCCTGCGGGCACACCCAGGCGTCATGGTCGGGGTGATAGCGGAATTGCCCGGTGCGCCACTGGGCCGCCCGCGCCGAGGCGCGCTGTGCCATCTTGTCGAAACCCCAGCCGATTGCCAGCAGCGCCAGGGAATACCCGGCTGTCAGCAGAACCGAGATGGCCGGTGCGGCCATGGCTCAGTCCTTCGACGCCGACAGGGCTCCAACCGCAGTCTCGGTGTAGAGCGGGCTCTCCGGCAGTTCGTCGACCGTCGTGCCGGACCGGAAGTTGCGCAGCGCCGTCCAGGCGATCCACACGAACGGCAGGATCCCGCCGACGATGAGGATCAGGTCCCCGGGCATCCGCAGCCATTCGAGCACCGCGTTGCCCGGCTTGGTGATGTACCCCAGCGCGCGCGCCTCGTAGTAGCCGTCGCTCACCGAGTGGTACAGCTGCATGATGCCCAGCGGCAGCAGGGTGACGAACACCATCCATGCCAGGCCGATGTTCATGCACCAGAACGATGTTCGGGCCAGCTTCTCCGGCCACTTGTCGGCCGGAATCACATAGCGGAAGGCGAACATCGCCAACCCGACGGCGAGCATGCCGTACACGCCCATCATCGCGGCGTGGCCGTGGTTGGCGGTCAGTGCGGTGCCGATCTGGAAGTAGGACACCACCGGCAGGTTGATCAGGAACCCGAAGATGCCCGCTCCCAGGAAGTTCCAGAAGCCGACCGCGACCAGGAACATCACCGCCCAGCGGTGCGGGAACGGGTTGGCGTCCCCGGACTGCTGGCGCGCACCGAGCTGCAGGAACGACCACGCCTCGACCGTCAGGAAGGTCAGCGGAATGACCTCGGCGGCGGAGAAGAACGCGCCCAGCGCCATGTGCTCCACCGGGGTGCCGGAGAAGTACAGGTGGTGCATGGTGCCGATAACGCCGCCGGCCGAATACAGGATGACGTCGAGGAAGATCACACCCAGCGCGATACGTTCCCGCACGACTCCCAGCAGCACGAACATGTAGGCCACCATGACGGTGGTGAACAGTTCGAGGAAGTCCTCGACCCACAGGTGCACCACCCAGAATCGCCAGAAGTCGGCGACGGTGAAATGGGTGTCGCTGGATGCCAGCAGCCCGACGGCGTAGAACGTCGGAATCGCCAGGCCGGAGAAGAAGAACAGCCACGGCATGTTCGTCTTCGACTCGCCCTTGAGCCTGGACTGCATTCCGCGCCAGATGATCGCGATCCAGATGAACAGGCCCGCGACCAGCAGAATCTGCCACATCCGCGGCAGGTCGATGTACTCCCACTGCTGGGAGAACAGGCTGCCTTCGGGGACGACGCCGTAGATGGACAGCGCTTCGGTGGCCATGGACCCGAACACCACGAGCGCCACCGCGCCCAGCAGGATGTAGGCCAGCAGCCCCTGCTTCTTGGGTTCCCTTCGGGTGATGAACGGGACCAGGAAGATGCCGCCGGCCAGGAATGCCGCGGCGGTCCAGAACAGGGCCAACTGCAGATGCCAGGTGCGGGCCAGGTTGTAGGGCAGTATCCGGGCCAGGTCGAGCCCGAAGAACGTCGACAGGTCGGCCCGGTAGTGCTCGGCCGCGGCGCCGAGCAGCGCCTGCGCCAGGAACAGCACCGATACCACCGCGAAGAACCAGATGGTGGCCCGCTGCGCCGACGTCAGGTTCACTTCGCCGGGCTGGCGGAAGGAGATCTTGGAACTCTCGGCGCCGTGCCAGCCGATCTTCTGGCTCCAGCGCCCGTACACGGCGAACATGATGCCGATGCCGCCCAGCAGCGCGATCAGCGACAGGGCCGACCACACGACCACCGCGGCCGTCGGGCCGTTGTCTACGCGCTGCTCGGCCGGCCAGTTGTTGGTGTAGCTGTACTTGTGGCCGGGGCGTTCGGCTGCGGCGGCCCACGCGGTCCAGGCGAAGAACGAGGTCAGCTGGCGGATCTGAGTCTTGTCGGTGATCAGCTTGGGCAGCAGTCCGTACTTGGTGGAGTCCTCGCCGAAGTAGTCGGCGTAGTGGGTCTGGATACGGCCGAATGCCGCTGCCTGCCGATTGGTGAACACCAGCGTCTTGGTGTCGGGGTTGTAGCGGTTGGTGCGGAACTCGGTGACCACGCGTTCGCGTGCGTCGGCGAAGCCCGCTGCGTTGAATTGGCCGGTCACGTCATCGGTGGCCATCCGCAGGTAGTCGGCGGTGTAGTCGGGCCCCAGGTAGGCGCCGTGGCCCAGGATCGATCCGTACTGCATCAGGCCGCGGGCCTGGTAGAGCTCCTGCCCCTTGAGGATGTCGTCCTTGGTGAACAGCACCTGCCCGGTTTCGCTGACCACCTTGTCGGGCATCGGCATCGCTGCGGTGTAGGTCCGGTAGGCCAGCACGCCCATGACGAGGAAGCCGAACACCATGACCAGGGCAACACCCTGAACCCAGCCCCTGCCCAAAAGCGGTTGTGACGAGGGCTGACTGGGATTTTTATTGGCGGGAACCTCTTGCACGGCCATTCCGGAATCTCCTGTGTGCTCTGTCGCTGTTGTGGGCTGTTGTGGGCTGCAGGGGGCGGAAGCAGCAGGCGCCTCGTGGCACATAGGCCTCGTGTCGCATAGCGCGGGGCGCCGGTCACTATCCAGTTCTGGTTTCGCTGCGTTGGCAAGTGTAGTGATGGTGGCGCGACGATTCCTAGGGACTATCGGCCCTGTCCCGGTGCGCCGCCGGCCCCCGGCCCCCGGACCCCCGGACCAGACGAGGCGCCGCCGAAGTGGACAATGGTGGTGTGCTGCCACACGCATAGGGAGCGGTGTTTTGGTAACGGTATTCCTGGTCGACGATCACGAGGTCGTGCGACGGGGGCTGATCGATTTGCTCGGTGCCGACCCCGAACTCGATATCGTCGGCGAAGCCGGTTCCGCAGCTGAGGCCCTGGCCAGAATTCCGGCGGCCAACCCCGACGTCGCCGTCCTCGACGTCCGGTTGCCCGACGGCAACGGCATCGAACTGTGCCGCGAGCTGTTGTCCGCGATGCCGGGGGTGCGGTGTTTGATCCTCACGTCGCACACCTCCGACGAGGCGATGCTCGACGCGATACTCGCCGGGGCGAGCGGCTACGTGGTCAAGGACATCAAGGGCATGGAATTGGCGCGCGCCGTCAAGGACGTCGGCGCCGGCCGGTCGTTGCTGGACAATCGGGCGGCCGCCGCCCTGATGGCCAAACTGCGGGACACCTCGGAAAAGCCGGACCCGCTGTCGGGCCTGACCGACCAGGAACGGACGCTGCTGAGCCTGCTCAGCGAGGGGCTCACCAACAGGCAGATCGCCGATCGCATGTTCCTGGCCGAGAAGACGGTGAAGAACTACGTTTCCAGGCTGCTGGCGAAGCTGGGCATGGAGCGCCGCACCCAGGCCGCGGTGTTCGCCGCGGAGCTCAAACGCGATCGGCGGTCCGGTGAGAGCCGATGACGGATTCGGCCGGCGTCGCGGCTGATCCGCCACCGCAACCGTTGCGCACGACGCTGTCCGCGCTGCGCCTGCGGGAACTGCTGATCGAGGTGCAGGAGCGAGTCGAGCAGATCGTCGAGGGCCGGGATCGCCTCGACGGATTGCTGGAGGCCATGCTCGTGGTCACCTCGGGGCTCGATCTCGACGCCACGTTGCGCACTATCGTCAACTCGGCAACCGGCCTCGTCGAAGCCCGCTACGGGGCACTGGAGGTGCACGGCCGGGACAATCAGGTGCAGCACTTCATCCACACCGGGATCGATGACGACACCGTCGCACTCATCGGTGATCTACCTGAGGGCAAAGGCGTCATCGGGCTGCTCATCGCGGAACCGAACGTGCTTAGGTTGGAAGATATTTCACAACATCCGGCGTCGGTCGGCTTCCCCGCGCACCATCCGCCGATGCGGGCCTTCCTGGGCGTTCCGGTCCGGGTCGGCGGAGAATCCTCCGGCACGCTGTACTTGACCGAGAAAGCCAATGGGCAGCCCTTCAGCGAGGACGACGAAGTACTGGTTCAGGCGCTGGCGGCGGCGGCGGGCATTGCGATCGCCAATGCGCGGCTCTACCAGCAGGCCACGGCCCGGCAGTCCTGGATCGAGGCCACCAGGGACATCGCCACCGAATTGTTGTCCGGTGCCGAGCCTGCCGCGGTGTTCCGGCTGGTGGCAGAGGAGGCGGTGAAGCTGACGGCCGCCGACGCGGCGCTGGTCGCGATACCCTTCGACGAGGAGACCCCGGCGACCGCGGTGGAGGAGCTGCTGGTGGTCAATGCCGCTGGCGATTCGGTGGATGCCATTGTGGGACAGGTTATTCCATTGGAGGATTCCGCGCTCGGCGAAGTATTCGTGACCGGAGCGCCGCGCCATCTCGAACAGTTGGAGATCGACGATCTCGATGACGTGGGCTCGGCTCTGTTGCTGCCGCTGCGCACGGCCGACACCGTGGCGGGGGTGGTCGTGGTGTTGCGACATGGGAGCCCGGGCTCGTTCGGCGACGAGCAACTGGAGAGGATGGCAGCCTTCGCCGACCAGGCCGCGCTGGCTCTGCAGCTGGCGACCTCCCAGCGCCGGGTGCGTGAGCTGGACATCCTGACCGACCGTGACCGTATTGCCCGCGACTTGCACGACCAGGTGATCCAGCGGCTGTTCGCCGTCGGCCTGTCGTTGCAGGGAACAGTGGTCCGGGTGCGTGAACCCGAAGTGCGGCAGCGGCTTTCCGAAGCGGTTGACGACCTCCAGGGGGTCATTCAGGAAATTCGCACCACCATTTTCGACTTGCACGGCACTTCGCAGGGCCCAACTCGGCTGCGTCAGCGAATAGATTCGGCTGCCGGGCAATTCGCCGGTGCGGGGCTACGAAGTACCGCGCAGTACTCCGGGCCGCTGTCGGTTGTCGACGCCGGGCTGGCCGATCACGCCGAGGCGGTTGTCCGGGAGGCAGTGAGCAACGCAGCCCGGCACGCGCAGGCCACCACGGTGACGGTGCGGGTGCGGGTCGACGACGACCTGTGCATCGAGGTGCGCGACAACGGCCGGGGTATGCCCGCGGAGTTCACCGCCAGCGGTCTGAGGAACCTGCGTCGCCGCGCCGAAGAGATGGGTGGCGAATTCGCCGTGGGGACGTTGCCTGCCGGTGGAACGCTGCTGCGCTGGTCGGCGCCGATCCTGCAGTAGCCGGGGGGCGGGGGGTACGCCGGCGGCGTCTACATCTGGGCTACGAGGCGGTCTCGTTGGGGTCGGGTTCTTCGCCGAACGCGAACCGGCGGCCGGTGATGTTGGTGGCCGTCACCCGCACATAGTTGGTCTTGCGGGTGGCCACCCACGGGTACAGTCCGGCCGCGTCGGCCTGCTGAATCTCGGCATGCGAGGTCAACAACTGTGCGCGGCCCCGGACTATCACACTCCAGCCTTCGGTGGCGGTGTGGTGGTCTGCTTCGAAGAGCACGGTGTTGCTGGCAACGGCGGTGAACAGCTTCGTGCCCTCGGCGGTACGGAACAGGATGGCCTCGCCCTGCAGTACATAGTTGATCGGGAAAATCTCGGGTTCGCCGGAGAAATTGGTTACCAGACGGCCGAGGGCCGCGGTGCCCAGGAGATCCCAGCTTTCCCGGGGCGACAAGACGGTGACGGGCTCATCGGTCATACGTACAACCTAGGTGCGGGGATCGGTCTCGTTTTGGTCAGGGCGGAGCAGTTGAGTTCATCCTGCACCCAGGGCGCAGTCCACTGGCACTTTTGCGCCGTGGGCGCAGAGTCAGTGCCGCTGCCCAGCCCCCTGCGTGTTCACTCTGCACCCAGGGTGCAGTCCTCTCGCGCTTTTGCGCCGTGGGCGCAGGGTCAGTGCCACCCTGTGTGGCAGCCGAGCCCGAGCCCGGGCCCGGGCCCGGGCCCGGGCCGGGGAGGCCCGCGCCGCCCGGGCCTACCCGGACCAAGCCGAAGATCCCGGGGCCGCCTGACCTGCGGAGTTGGCCAGAGCATGAGAATCTGGCCAATCCCGCCCGAAATTGTCCCGACCCGGGCAATACTGGCCACCGGGGAGTATCGCGGTGCGATGGTTCGGAACATTCAGGAGGAGTTGAGTTCAATGTCATTTGTCAGCGTGGCGATGGATGCTGCCCAGGGGGCCGCCGAAGCACTTGAGGGGATCGGCTCGCAATTCAGCGCCGCCACCGGGTCCGCGGCGGTTCCGACCGTCGAGATCGCGACCGCGGCCCAAGACGAAGTGTCCGAAGCGGTCGCACAACTCTTCGGCGACTTCGGCGGCGAGTTCCAGCAGGTGAGCGCCCAAGCCCGGGCATTCCACGACCGCTTCGTCGAAACGCTGGGTGCGGGCATCGGGCGCTACGCGGCTACGGAAGCAGCCGCCGCGGAAGCCGTCGCCCAGTCGCTGCTCGAGATTCCACCGACACCCGGGCAGCCGGTCACTTATCCGGTCGTCGACTACCCGACGCCGTTGGGCCCCATCCTGATGACGCTGTACGGGCAGTCGAACCTGGTCCCGCCCGGGACGGTCACCTTCACCTCGGGAAATCTGCAGATGCCCCCGGCCCTTGCCCTTACCTACGACACCCTCAGCCCCGTCATCAACGTCGGCCTGGCGGTCCAGCACGGCGGAACGGCGTTCGTCGACGCCGTCGAAGCCGGGAACGTGCTGGGCGCGGCCACCGCGCTGGTGCAGACGCCGCTCGACGCCGTTGCCGGTTTTTTCGTCGGCGGACAGTACATCACCGGCTCGGAATCGGTGCCCGCCTACTCCGGCTACACCGGTGTGGACTACCAGATCCCCGTCGGCGGCCTGCTGTCTCCCGTCGAGCCGGTCACGCTGACGATGCACGAAACCACCGGCGCCACCACCGTGATCCCGTTGAGCGGTACGCGATTCGGCGGCCCCTTCACCGGTCTCGCCGACGAGGTCATCCGCCTGTTCAGCGGTCTATGACCCGACGGAGCCCGGGCGCCGCCGCTTAAACTGCCGGTATGCGTTCGTGGTGGGGCTGGGGCATCCTCGACCAGGCCCTGACCGATTCGGAGACCGGCGAATTGACCGCTCGGGTGGCGGCGATGCTGCCGGGCCACGATCTCACCGACCACCCGCCGCCGGACCCGGCGCAACTCTCGCTGGCAGACCCGCGGGTCAGCCCCCCGGCATCGCTGGCCGCGCTGTGCTCGGCCGACGTCGCCGACCGGGCCGGCCACGCGCGCGGCAAGGCGTTCCGCGACGTCGCTCGCAACCTGCAGCGCGACATCGGCAACGTCCCCGATCTGATCGTGCGGCCACGCGGCGACCGGGACGTGATTGACGTGCTGGATTGGTGTGGACGCGAATCGATTCCGGTGATCCCCTACGGCGGCGGCAGCTCGGTGGTGGGCGGTGTGGAACCCCGCTTCGACGGACCGGCCATCAGCATGGACCTCGGCGCGATGGATGCGGTGCTCGACGTGGACCGGGTGAGCCGGGCCGCGCGCATCCAGGCCGGCGCGCTGGGGCCGCGGATCGAGGACCAGCTCCGCGAGCATGACCTGACGCTGCGCCACTTCCCGCAGTCGTTCGCGTTCTCCAGCCTCGGCGGCTGGCTGGCCACCCGCGCCGGCGGCCACTTCGCCACGCTCTACACCCACATCGATGACCTGACCGAGTCGGTGCGCGTGATCACCCCGGCCGGCATCAGCGAGTCGAGGCGCCTGCCGGGGTCGGGTGCGGGCCCGTCGCCTGACCGGCTGTTCCTGGGCTCCGAGGGCACCCTCGGGGTGATCACCCAGGCATGGATGCGGCTGCAGGACCGGCCGCGCTGGCAGGTGACGGCCTCGGTGGCGTTCGACGACTGGGCGCACGCGGTCACCGCGACCCGTTCGATCGCGCAGGCCGGGCTGTACCCGGCCAACTGCCGCCTGCTCGACTCCGCCGAGGCGTTCCTCAACGCCGGCACACCGGTTTCCGGGGGACTGCTGGTGCTCGCCTTTGAATCGGCCGATCATCCGATAGACCCGTGGCTGGACCGGGCGGTGGAGATCGCCGCGCAGTACGGCGGCACCGTCATCGCCCGGCGCAGCCGCGACTCGGGTTGCGGCCAGCAGGCCACCGGGCACGACAACGTCGACGCGTCGGGGAACTGGCGTTCGGCGTTCCTGCGGATGCCGTATCAGCGGGACGCGCTGGCGCGGCGCAGTGTCATCGCCGAGACATTCGAAACCTCCTGCACCTGGGATGGATTCGACGCCTTGCACGCCGCGGTCACCGAGGCGGCCCGGTCGGTGATCGCCGGCGTCTGCGGCGCCGGCGTGGTCACCTGCCGGTTCACCCACGTCTACCCCGACGGCCCTGCGCCGTACTACGGCATCTACGCCGGCGGCCGGTGGGGATCCCTGCACACCCAGTGGGATGAGATGAAAGCGGCTGTGTCGGAGGCGATCAGCGCCGCCGGCGGCACCATCACCCACCATCACGCCGTCGGCCGCGACCACCGCCGGTGGTATGACCGGCAGCGTCCCGACCCGTTCGCGGCGGCGCTGCGGTCAGTCAAGCACACCCTGGACCCGGCCGGAATCCTCAACCCCGGAGTGCTTTTCGAACCGTGATCAGCGGTGCCCGACGTCCAGCAGCCGGGCCACGCTGGGCAGCTTGACCCGCGGCCGGCCGTGCGGTTCGCCGGCGGCCCGCTCGTAGGCGTCGATGGCCTCCCAATGCGCCGAGGTGACCACCGCCGGTTGGCGTTCGGTCAGCCAGGCCGACAATGTGGCGGCGCGGTCGTCGGGGCCATCCGCACGGCCGGCGGCGGCCAGGTCGGCCAGCAGGGTGTCGACGGTGTCCTGGGAGTCGGACTTGTTGGTGCCGATCACCCCGGTCGGGCCGCGTTTGATCCAGCCGACGACGTATTCGTTGCGGCTGCCGTCGATCCGGCCGCCATTGTGCGGGATGGTGCCGCGCTGGTCGTCGAACGGCAGCCCGGGCGTCGGCACACCGCGGTAGCCGACCGAGCGGACGACGAGCTGCACCGGTAGTTCCTCGCGGTCGCCGGTGTCGCGGGCCGACACCCGGCCGGTGTCGTCGACGGCGAGTTCGTTGCGGCCCAGCACGATCCGCTGCACCCTGCCGTCGCCGGAGATGTCGACCGGGGAGGTCAGGAACCGGAACACGATTCGCCGATGGCCCGGCCGCGGCTCGCGCTGGGCATAGCCGCGCAGCACCTTGATGTTCTGCTTGGTCGTCTTGCCGGCGGCTTCGGCCTCCTCGTCGGTGACGGCGTCGATCTGGGCGGGGTCGACGATCACGTCGACGCCTTCCAGCTCGCCCAGCTCGCGCAGCTCCAGCGTGGTGAACGCCGTCTGCAGCGGGCCGCGCCGGCCGATGATCACCACCTCCTCGACGGCGCGGGACCGCAGCGGCTCCAGCGCGTGGTCGGCGATGTCGGTGAGCGCCAGCACTTCGGGGTCGGTGACCAGGATGCGGGCCACATCGATGGCGACGTTGCCGTTGCCGACCACCAGCGCTCGGGCGCCGGAAAGATCGGGAGCCTTGTCCTCGAAGTGCGGGTGCGCGTTGTACCAGCCGACGAAGTCGACGGCGGACATGCTGCCGGGCAGGTCCTCACCCGGGATGCCCAGCGGCTTGTCCGACTGCGCGCCGACCGCGTAGACCACCGCGTCGTAGCGTTCGGCGAGTTCGGCGGCCGTCACGTGTTCGCTCACCACCACGTTGCCGAAGAACCGGAACCGCGGGTCGGCGGCGGTCTTCTCGAATGGCCGGCTGATCGACTTGATCTTGGGGTGATCCGGCGCCACACCGGAGCGCACCAGCCCCCACGGGGTCGGCAGCATTTCCAGCATGTCGACGGCCACCTCGAGGTCGTCGGTTGCGTCGGCGGCTTTGAGCAGCGACGCGGCGGCGAAGAAGCCCGACGGTCCGGAGCCGACGACGGCGACGTGATGGCGCATGGTGAATCCTTTTCCTGCTGGTGCCCGCGGTGGTCTCCCGATGCTAAACGGTGCTGCCGGTAACGTGGTCGGCTGTGGAACCCGACCGTCAAGCAGATATCGCCGCCCTGGACTCCACGCTGACCACGGTGGAGCGGGTGCTCGACGTCGAGGGTCTCAAAGTCCGCATCGAAAAGCTGGAGAAGGACGCCTCCGACCCTAACCTGTGGGACGACCAGGCCCGCGCGCAAAAGGTGACCAGCGAGTTGTCGCACACCCAGGGCGAGCTGCGCCGGGTGCAGGACCTGCGCCAGCGCCTCGACGACCTGCCGGTGCTCTACGAGCTGGCCGCCGAGGAGCAGGGTGCGGCGGCCGACGACGCGCTGGCTGAGGCTGACGCCGAACTCAAGGCGCTGCGCTCCGAAATCGAGGCCACCGAGGTGCGGACCCTGCTGTCCGGGGACTACGACGAACGTGAGGCGCTGGTCAACATCCGCTCGGGTGCGGGCGGGGTCGACGCCGCGGACTGGGCCGAGATGTTGATGCGGATGTACATCCGCTGGGCCGAGCAGCATAAATATCCCGTCGAGGTGTTCGACACCTCCTACGCCGAAGAGGCCGGCATCAAGAGCGCCACCTTCACCGTGCGCGCACCGTTCGCCTACGGCACCCTGTCGGTCGAGCAGGGCACCCACCGCCTGGTGCGGATCAGCCCGTTCGACAACCAGAGCCGGCGCCAGACGTCGTTCGCCGAGGTGGAGGTGCTGCCGGTGGTGGAGACCACCGACCACATCGACATCCCCGAGGGGGATCTGCGCGTCGACGTCTACCGGTCCAGCGGGCCCGGCGGCCAGTCGGTCAACACCACCGACTCGGCGGTGCGGCTCACCCATATCCCGACCGGAATCGTCGTCACCTGCCAGAACGAGAAATCGCAGCTGCAGAACAAGGTTTCGGCGTTGCGGGTGCTGCAGGCAAAACTGTTGGAACGCAAGCGTTCCGAGGAACGTGCGGAGCTGGATGCGCTCAAGGGCGACGGTGGCAGCTCCTGGGGGAACCAGATGCGGTCCTACGTCCTGCACCCGTATCAGATGGTCAAGGACCTGCGCACCGAATACGAGGTGGGCAACCCGGCGGCGGTGCTGGACGGCGATATCGACGGGTTCCTGGAGGCGGGTATCCGGTGGCGGCACCGGCGGGATGACGAGTAGCGCGCCCGGCCCGTCCGGGGCTGCCGTCGACTTCTTGGCGAGGGCATCCTGGCCGCAGCTTTGGCACGATTTCTGGGCCGGTCAGCTGGGGGAATGGATCCTCACCCGCGGGCTGCGCATCGCACTGGTGCTCATCGGCGCGGTGCTGGCCGCCCGGTTCGTCACCTGGGTGGCCCAGCGGGTGTCCCACAAACTCGACCTGGGCTTCGCCGAGAGCGATGCGCTGGTGCGTTCGGAGGCGACCAAACACGGTCAGGCGGTGGCCTCGGTGATCTCCTGGGTGTCGATAGTGCTGATCGGCATCGTCGTCATCATGCAGATCGGTGAGATCCTGGAGTTCAAGGTCGGCGGGCTGATCGCACCGGCCACGGTGCTGGGCGCGGCGCTCGGGTTCGGCGCCCAGCAGCTGGTCAAGGATCTGCTCGCGGGTTTTTTCGTCATCGTCGAACGCCAGTACGGCTTCGGCGACCTGGTGCGGCTCACCATCGCCGGTTCCAGCACCGATGCCGCCGGCACCGTCGAGAACGTGAACCTGCGGGTCACCCGGTTGCGATCGAGCGACGGTGAAGTGTTCACCATCCCCAACGGGCAGATCGTCAAGTCGGTCAACCTGTCCAAGGACTGGGCGCGCGCGGTGGTCGACATCCCAGTGTCCACTAGCGCCGACCTCAACCGCGTCAACGAGGTCCTGCACCAGGAGTGCGAGCATGCCCGCGACAACCCGGCGCTGGAAGATCTGCTGCTGGACCCGCCGACCGTGATGGGGGTGGAGAGCATCGAACTCGACACCGTCACCGTGCGACTGGTGGCCCGCACCCTGCCCGGCAAACAGTTCGAAGCGGGCCGGGAGTTGCGGGCGCTGGTGATCCGGGCGCTCGCGCGGGCGGGCATCATGACGGCGGCGGAGGCGACCGTCGCCCCCGTCGACGACGCGGCCGTCCGCGGCCCGGATTCGGCCGCGACGGACACGACCACGGGACCGGTGACACACCGATGAGATTCGGACCGGCGGTCACCCGCGATCGGGGCGACGACGAGCGGCAGAGGGCGCCGCGGCGCCTGTTCGGCGGCCGTATCCGCACGTCAACGGTGGTGCTCATGGTGGCGTTCTGCGCGGTGTGGTGGGCCTACGAGACCTACTCGCCGGGCCAGGCCGCGCGCACCAGCCCGCCCGCGCAGGTTGTGCCCCCCGGTTTCGTCCCCGACCCGAACTACACCTGGGTGCCACGCACCCAGGTGTGGCAACCTAGCACGGTCCCGACGACACCGACGACACCGACGACGCCGACGACGCCGACGACGCCGACCGGGCCGTCGGATTCGTCGGCAACGACGTCGCCGGTCCCGTGCGATCTGTCGCCCGAGCTCTGTCCGTCCACGACGGCACCTGCCGCGCCGACCACCGGGGCCGCCGGGACTACGGCGACCACGGCGACCACGGCGACCACCCAGCCGTCGTCGCCGAGGCCGGCACCGGGGTCGAACGCGCCCGCCCGCTGAATACCGCGTCGCGCCGAAACGCCCCGCTAGACTGGCGTGCCGTGATGGTCAGCCTGCAACATGTCACCAAGCGATATAGGTCGTCGGCCCGCCCGGCGCTGGACGACATCAACCTCAAGATCGACAAGGGCGAGTTCGTCTTCCTCATCGGCCCCTCCGGCTCGGGGAAGTCGACGTTCATGCGGTTGTTGCTGGCGGCCGAGTCACCGACGTCCGGCGACATCCGGGTGTCGAAGTTCCATGTCAACAAGCTGCGCGGGCGCACCGTGCCCAAGCTGCGGCAGGTGATCGGGTGTGTCTTCCAGGACTTCCGGTTGCTGGAGCAGAAGACCGTCTACGACAACGTCGCGTTCGCGCTGGAGGTCATCGGCAGCCGCGCCGAGACCATCAACCGGGTGGTGCCCGACGTGCTCGAAACCGTCGGGCTGGCCGGCAAGGCCGGCCGGTTGCCGCACGAGCTGTCCGGCGGCGAGCAGCAGCGGGTGGCGATAGCCCGCGCCTATGTGAACCGGCCGCTGGTCCTGCTGGCCGACGAGCCGACCGGCAACCTCGACCCAGACACCAGTAAGGACATCATGGATCTGTTGGAGCGGATCAACCGCAGCGGCACCACGGTGCTGATGGCCACCCACGACCACCACATCGTGGACGCGATGCGCCAGCGGGTGGTCGAGTTGTCGCTGGGCAGGCTGGTTCGCGACGAACAGCGCGGCATCTACGGAATGGACCGGTAAGTGCGCTTCGGATTCCTGTTCAGCGAGGTCGTGACCGGGCTTCGCCGCAATGTCACCATGACGGTCGCGATGATCCTGACGACGGCGATCTCCATCGGGCTGTTCGGCGGGGGGCTGCTGGTGGTGCGGCTCGCCGACAATTCCCGGGCCATCTACCTCGATCGGGTCGAGACGCAGGTGTTCCTCAACGACGACGTCTCGGCCAACGATCCGGCCTGCACCGGCGCCCCCTGCACCGAGCTGCGGGAGGTCATCGAGAAGCGCCAGGACGTCAAATCGGTGCGGTTCCTCAACCGCGAACAGGCCTACGACGACGCCATCCGCAAATTCCCGCAGTACAAGGACGTCGCGGGCAAGGACTCGTTCCCCGCCTCGTTCATCGTCAAGCTCAGCGACCCCGAGCAGCACAAGGACTTCGACACCGCGATCGGGGGCCAGCCCGGTGTGCTGTCGGTGCTCAACCAGAAGGAGCTGATCGACCGGCTGTTCGCGGTGCTCGACGGGCTGAGCAAGGCGGCGTTCGCGGTGGCGCTGGTGCAGGCCGTCGGCGCCGTCCTGCTGATAGCCAACATGGTGCAGGTCGCCGCCTACACCAGGCGCACCGAGATCGGCATCATGCGGCTGGTCGGCGCCAGCCGCTGGTACACCCAGTTGCCGTTCCTGGTGGAGGCGACACTGGCGGCGACGGTCGGTGTGGCCATCGCCGTCGCCGGGTTGATTCTGGTGCGGGCGCTGTTCCTGGAGAACGCGCTCAACCAGTTCTATCAGGCCAATCTGATCGCCCGGGTCGACTACGCCGACATCCTCTACATCTCCCCGATCCTGCTGTTCCTGGGAGTGGCCATGGCGGGGCTGACGGCGTACGCGACGCTGCGCATCTACATCCGGCGTTAGTCGTGTCCAACAAGTCCGGCGGTGCGAAGTCGGCTGACAAGCGCGCCGGCCGCAAGCTGATCGCCAGCAATCGTAAAGCCCGGCACAACTATTCGATCCTCGACGTGTTCGAGGCCGGGCTGGCGCTACAGGGCACCGAGGTGAAAAGCCTGCGGGAGGGGCACGCGTCGTTGGTCGATGCGTTCGCCACCATCGACGACGGCGAGGTTTGGCTGCGCAATGTGCACATCCCGGAGTACCGACACGGCAGCTGGACCAACCACGAACCGCGGCGCAACCGCAAGCTGCTGCTGCACCGCCGCCAGATCGACCAGCTGATCGGCAAGATCCGCGAGGGCAACTATGCGCTGGTGCCGCTGTCGCTGTATTTCACCGACGGCAAGGTGAAGGTCGAGCTGGCGCTGGGGCGCGGCAAACAGGCGCACGACAAGCGCCAGGACCTCGCCCGGCGCGACGCGCAACGGGAAGTGGCCCGGGAACTGGGTCGCAGGCAAAAGGGCATGTGAACGCGCGGTGACAGCGCCGCCTAGCATCGTGTTGTGACCACACCGCAGCGTCCGATCATCGAACTCGACAAGTCGGCGGTGCTGTCCGGGCTGTTCGCCGTGTGGGACGACATCGCCGCCCTGCTCGCCGGGGTGGGCGAGGACGATTGGCAGGCGCCGTCTGCGCTACCGGGGTGGGACGTCAAGGCGGTGCTGTCGCACATCGTCGGGACCGAGGCTTTCCTGCGGGGAGTCAACCCTCCGGCCCCGGACGTCGACGTCAAGGCGTTGGAGCATGTGCGCAACGACATCGGCGTGATGAACGAGTGCTGGGTGCGTCACCTGAGCGGCGAGCCGGGCGCGGACGTGCTGGCCAGGTTCGCCGAGGTCACCGGGGCCCGGCGTGCCGCGCTGGAGGCCATGTCCGCCGACGACTGGAACGCGGTGACGGCAACTCCGGCCGGTATGGACAGTTACGGGCGGTTCATGCGGATCCGGGTGTTCGACTGCTGGATGCACGAGCAGGACATCCGGGTGGGGTTGAGACGCCCGTCGCCGGAGGAACAGCTGGACGGGCCGGCGGCGCGGCTCTCGCTGGACGAGATGGCCTCTGGCATGGGGTTCGTCGTCGGCAAGCTGGGTGGGGCGCCGCAGGGGTCACGGGTGCTGATCGACTTGACCGGGCCGTTGGCGCGGCAGATCCGGGTGCGGGTGGACGGCCGCGCGCAGGTGGTCGAGGACTTTGGCGGCCAGGAGCCGACGGCGATGGTCCGGACGGACGCCCTGCAGTTCACCAGGCTCGCCGGGGGCCGGCCGCTGTGCCCGGCGCGCAGCCCGGAGGTTGAACTCGGCGGGGATAGGGACGTCGCCGACCGGATCGTGGCGGGGCTGAACTACGTGATCTGACGGTGGTCATCTGATCTGGCTGTGCGGTTTGACGGGGGCGAGGCGTATCATTGGTGGGCCTGCCGGTGATCGGTGGGGGTGCGAGGGGCTGAACGGTTTCGACTTCGCGCATCGAATCAAGGGAAGCGTGCCGGTGCAGGCAAGAGACCACCGTAAGCGTCGTTGCAACCATATAAGCGCCGAGTCACATCAGCGCGACTACGCTCTCGCTGCCTAAGCGACAGCTGGTCTGTCGGACCGGGAACGCCCTCGCCCCGGACCCCGGCATCAGCTAGAGGGATCCACCGGTGGGTTCGGACGCGGGGCTCACCGGGACATCAACAGCGACTGGGATCGTCATCCCGGCTGGTCCGTGTGACCGGGAGATCCGAGTAGAGGCACAGCGGACTGCGCACGGAGAAGTCTTGAGGGAATGCCGTAGGACCCGGGTTCGATTCCCGGCAGCTCCACCAATCGGGTCGGGTGAGGTCGCTTTCGTCCTCGACCTCGATTTTTCATTGGTGACTGGCGTCGGTGGTCGTCTTTGTGCATTGATCACACTTCGCCTCATTTGCTCCGATTGAGCTGGCTTTGCGCGGGCGAACAGTGGTGCAGAATCCAGGTGTCCAACTTGCCAACAGTCTGAAAGTTCCGCGGTATGCTTGACCGCCGGTAGCATGTTCACACTGGCCGCGCCGGGCAGGGTATTCCATCCCCGGTTGGACAGTGGCCCATTGCTTACAAAAAAGGATTCAGCTCATGTCGTTTGTAGTTGTTTCTTCTGGTGTGTTGTCGGCTGCTGCGGCGCAGGTTGCCGGTATCGGCGCGGCTCTGGATGAGGTGAATGCTGCGGCGGCGTCGGTGACGACATCGTTGGCGGGTGCCGGGGCGGATGAGGTGTCGGCGGCGGTGGCGGCGGTGTTCGGCGAGTTCGGGGTGGCCTATCAGGGTGTGGCCGCGCAGGTGGCGGGGTTTCAGCAGTCGTTTGTGTCGTCGTTGGCGGGTGCGGGGTCGTTGTATTCCGGTGCGGAGGCGTTGTCGGCGGAGAGCCTGGTGGATCAGATTTTCGCGCCGATCAACGACCCGTTCGTGACGTTCACCGGGCGGCCGTTGATCGGTGACGGCGCGGATGGGACCGCGGGAAGTGTCAATGGCGGTGCCGGGGGCTGGCTGTATGGCAACGGCGGTGCGGGGTATTCCCAGACCGAAGCCGGGGTCGCCGGTGGTGCCGGTGGTGCGGCGAGCCTGTGGGGCCGTGGGGGTGCCGGGGGTGCCGGGGGTGCGGGTGCGGCCGGTGGTGCGGGCGGGAATGCGGGTTGGCTGTATGGCGAGGGGGGTGCCGGGGGCGCCGGGGGTGTCGGTGGTGCGGCCGGGGCCGGTGGGAATGCGTGGCTGTTCGGCCGGGGCGGTGCCGGGGGCGCCGGCGGGGCCGATGTCGATGGTGCCGGTGGCGCAGCGGGCGGCACCGGCGGCACTGGCGGGAACGGGGGCTTGCTGTACGGGCTCGGTGGTGACGGGGGTGCCGGAGGCGTGGGCGGGGTCAACGGGGCGACAGGTGTGGCGGGGCAGGCGAACACCACCGGCATCGACGAATTCGGCAACGGCGCTGGTGCGGGTCAAACCGGCGGCAACGGCGGCAACGGCGGTTCCGGGGAGGGCGGTCGCGGCGGCAACGGCGGCGCGGGTGGCCTGTTGTTCAGCCAGGGCGGCAACGGGGGCGCCGGCGGCAGCGGCGGCGGCAACGGCGGGGCCGGCGGTGTTGGCGGGGCCGGATGGGACAACACCTCGGGCGCCACCGTCGACGGTGGGGTCGGCCAGGGAGGCAAGGGCGGTGACGGCGGCAACGGCGGCGAGGGCGGTACTGGTACCGCGGGGGCCGGCGGGGCGGCCGGGCGCAGCGGCTGGTTCGCGGCGCAGGCCGCCGCGGGCGCCGACGGTGTTGGTGGCACCGGTGTTGTGGGCAACGGCGGCACCGGGGGTGCCGGCGGCGACGGTTTCAACGCCACCGGGAGCGATACCGGCGGCAACGGCGGTAACGGCGGTAACGGCGGTGAAGGCGGTCCGGGCGGCGCTGACACCGCCGGCGCGGGCGGCACCGGTGGTCGCGGCGGTGACGCCGGTGACGGTGGCCCCAGCGCCGGCAAAGGTGGCATCGGCGGTACCGGCGGCAACGGCGGCAACGTAGGTACTGGTGGGGACAACATCCACGGCGCACGCGGCGGTGACGGCGGCACCGGTGGCAACGCCGGTGACGGCACCACGCAGTCAACTCTGATTGCCGGCAAAGGCGGTGACGGCGGCAACGGTGGCGACAGTGGTAACCATGCTCCCGGCGGCGCCGGCGGCAACGGCGGCACCGGCGGCACTGCGGGCGCGGCTGGGGGTAGCGGAAACGCACAGGGCGGTGTGGGCGGCACCGGCGGTACCGGCGGCGGTTCGGGTACCGGAGGCACCGGCTCCGGCTCCGGTGGTGTGGGCGGGACCGGCGGCACCGGGGGCGCCGACGGCGGCGGAGGCCGCAGCTCCGGCGGCACCGGCGGTGCCGGTGGTGAAGGCGGTGCCGCTACCGGTGTCGGTGGCACCGGCGGTAATGGCGGAACAGGCGGCGCCGGTCCCATGGCGACCAATTTGGGGACTGGCGCGAATCCCACGCTGC
>NZ_JBKECZ010000067.1:0-3818 GCF_047975165.1 Mycobacterium sp. | reverse complement strand
TCGCCGTCGTGACGCTCGGAGCGAGGCTCGGAGGCGGGTTCCCGGTCCCCGCCGCGGTCACCGCGGCCGTCGCGGTGCGCGGGATCGCGTGCCCCTGCGCGCTCGGGCTCGCCACCCCGACGGCGCTGCTCGTCGGCACGGGTCGCGGGGCCCAGATGGGAATCCTCATCAAGGGGCCCGAGGTGCTCGAGTCGACCCGCAAGGTCGACACCGTCGTGCTCGACAAGACCGGCACCGTGACGAGCGGCAAGATGGCCCTCGTCGACGCGATCGTCGAGCAGGGCGTCGAGCGCGCCGAGCTGCTGCGCCTCGCCGGCGCGCTCGAGCACGCCTCCGAGCACCCGATCGCCCGGGCGATCGCGAGGGGCGCGATCGCGGAACTGAAACACGATGGCGTTTCAGGCGATCGCGGTGCCGCACACGGCGGCAGCCCGGGAAACTGGGCCGGTCGGCTGCCCTCGCCCGAGGGCTTCGCGAACATCGAGGGCAAGGGCGTACAGGGCGTGGTCGACGGGCGCGCGGTGCTCGTCGGTCGCGAGTCGCTGCTGGCCGACCGGGGGCAGCGTCTCTCGCCCGAGCTCGCCGCGACCAAGGCGCAGGCCGAGGGTGAGGGCAAGACTGTCGTCGCGGTCGGCTGGGACGGTGAGGCCCGCGGCATCCTCGTCGTAGCCGACACGGTGAAGCCGACGAGCGCCGAGGCGATCCGGCAGCTGGAGGCCCTGGGCCTCGCCCCGGTGCTGCTCACCGGCGACAACGAGGCGGTCGCCCGACAGATCGCGGCCGAGGTCGGCATCGAGCGCGTGGTCGCCGAGGTGCTGCCGCAGGACAAGGTCGACGTGATCAAGCGGCTGCAGAGCGATGGCAAGCTCGTCGCGATGGTCGGCGACGGCGTCAACGACGCCCCCGCGCTCGCGCAGGCGGACCTCGGGCTCGCGATGGGCACCGGCGCCGACGTGGCGATCGAGGCCTCCGACCTCACCCTCGTGCGAGGCGACCTGCGCGCCGCGGTCGACGCGATCCGGCTCTCACGCAAGACGCTCGGCACGATCAAGACCAATCTGTTCTGGGCCTTCGCCTACAACGTCGCGGCGATCCCGGTCGCGGCGCTCGGCATGCTGAGCCCCATGCTGGCGGGTGCGGCGATGGCGTTCTCCAGCGTTTTCGTCGTCGGCAACAGCCTCCGTTTGCGAGGTTTCAAGAGCATCATCGAGAAGTAGCGCCCGCTCATCGGCTCCGACCGACATCGACCGAATCGAACGCATCCCATGACGAATCCGCATCCGCACGAGCATCATCCGCATGGGCATCATCCGCATGGGCACCGCCCGTGGTCCGGCCATCACGAGCACGAGAGGCACGACGAGCACGGCGCACTGGGCGAACAAGGAGGGCTCGAGGAGCACGGCGGCCACGGCGGGCACGATGCTCATGGCGGTCACGTCGCCCAGTTCCGCCGCCTGTTCTGGATCAACCTAGTCATCGCGATGCCCGTCGTCGCCTTCTCGCCGATGTTCGGCATGCTGCTCGGCTACAGGGCGCCCGGCTGGGCGTCGTGGATCGCCCCCGCCCTCGGCGCGGTCATGTACGTCTGGGGTGGCCGGCCGTTCCTGGCCGGTGCCGTCGGCGAGATCCGGGCCCGCAAGCCCGGCATGATGCTGCTGATTGCCCTCGCGATCACCGTCGCCTTCCTCGCGTCCTGGGCGGCGACGCTCGGCATCGTTCACCACGAACTCGAGTTCTGGTGGGAGCTGGCGCTGCTCATCGTGATCATGCTGCTCGGGCACTGGATCGAGATGCGATCCCTGGCGCAGACGACCTCCGCGCTCGACTCTCTCGCCGCCCTGCTGCCCGACGAGGCGGAGCGCGTCGAGGGCGACTCGGTCGTGACCGTCGCGCCGCACGAGCTGCGCGTCGGCGACGTGGTGCTCGTGCGCCCGGGCGGCAGCGTGCCCGCCGACGGCACGATCGTGGACGGCCGCGCGGACATGGACGAGTCGATGATCACCGGCGAGTCCCGGCCGGTCGCCCGCGGCGCGGGCGACCCTGTCACCGCCGGTACCGTCGCGACCGACTCCGGGCTGCGGGTGCGCATCACCGCAGCGGGCGACGACACGACGCTCGCGGGCATCAACCGGCTCGTCGCCGAGGCCCAGAGCTCGTCGTCGCACGCACAGCGCATCGCCGATCGAGCAGCGGCGCTGCTGTTCTGGTTCGCGCTCGCCGCCGCGGTGGTCACGGCCGTCGTCTGGACGCTCGTCGGCGACCCGGATGCCGCGGTGGTCCGCTCCATCACGGTGCTGGTGATCGCCTGCCCGCACGCCCTCGGCCTCGCGATCCCGCTGGTCGTGTCGATCGCGACCGAGCGGGCCGCCCGCGGGGGCGTGCTGGTCAAGGATCGCCTGGCGCTCGAGTCGATGCGCCTGGTCGATGCGGTGCTCTTCGACAAGACCGGCACGCTCACGAAGGGGGAGCCGGCCGTCATCGAGATCGCTCCCGCCGACGGGTTCGACGCCGATCGGGTGCTCGCTCTGGCGGCGTCCGCCGAGGCCGACAGCGAGCACCCCCTCGCGAAGGCCATCGTCGCCTCCGCGAAGGAGCGCGGCCTCGCCCTCGAGTCCGCGAGCGGATTCTCGTCGTCGCCGGCCGTCGGGGTCGCCGCCACGGTCGACGGGCACGAGATCAGGGTGGGCGGGCCCCGCCTGCTCGAAGAGACCGGACAGCCCGAGGTCTCCGAGGCCGAAGCCTGGAGGCAGGAGGGCGCGATCATCCTGCACGTCGTGCGAGACGGCGAGGCGATCGGCGGGCTGCGGCTCGCCGACGAGATCCGCCCCGAGTCCTGCGAGGCGGTCGAGGCGCTGCACGAGCTGGGCGTAGAGGTCGTGATGATCACGGGCGACGCCGAGTCCGTCGCCCGGCAGGTGGCGGGCGAGCTCGGCATCGACCGGGTCTTCGCCGGCGTGCGCCCCGAGGACAAAGCGGCGAAGGTCGCCGGTCTGCAGCAGGAGGGCAAGCGGGTCGCAATGGTCGGTGACGGCGTCAACGATGCCCCCGCGCTCGCGCAGGCCGACGTCGGCATCGCGATCGGCGCCGGTACCGACGTGGCGATCGCCTCGGCCGGCGTGATCCTCGCCGGCTCCGATCCGCGCTCGGTGCTCTCCGTCATCGAGCTCTCGCGCGCCGCGTACCGCAAGATGAAGCAGAACCTCTGGTGGGCCGCCGGCTACAACCTGATCTCGGTGCCGCTGGCGGCGGGCATCCTCGCCCCGGTGGGGTTCGTGCTGCCGATGTCGGTCGGCGCGGTGCTCATGTCGCTCTCGACCATCGTCGTGGCGCTCAACGCGCAGGTGCTGCGCCGCATCGATCTCGCTCCCGAGGCGAGCACGCGGGCGATCCTCGTCCACTGAGAGCGAGCGCCGCTGCTCAGCCCAGCTGCGCGGCGACCGCCCGCAGCACCTCGTCGGGCGAGGCATCGGCGTCGAACGAGGCCACCACGACGCGGGACGCGCGGCCCTCGCGCCCGAACCAGGGGGAGAAGCGGCCGGTGAGCTCGGCGAGATCGCGCTCGAGGGCGCCGAGGGCGCGGGCGTCGGCCTGGCGCAGCCATCGCCGCAGCGCCGCGTTGTGCACGGCCACGATGCCGGCGGCCAGGGCGATCGGCGCCCACGACGGCGTGCCCGGCGCGGCGATCCGGGAGAGGTAGCCGGCGAAGACGCGCTCGTAGCGATGGGTGATGACGAGCTCGCGCTCGCGCAGCGCGGGCGTCTGCTTCAACAGGTCCGAGCGCTGCCTGGCCGCATCCTCGTCGCGGATCAGCCGGT
>NZ_JBKECZ010000066.1:0-6173 GCF_047975165.1 Mycobacterium sp. | reverse complement strand
GGGCCGGCTGGGCCGGGCCGGCCTCGGGACGGCGGCCGCGGCCGAATCCGCGGGTGTCGCTCACGCGCCGATGGTAACGGTTGCACATCGCCCCCGGCACCGATGCGCGTGTCCGGCGCTTGGGCAGCGCCGTCGCACGATAGCCTTTCGAGCGTGAATGTACCCCGTCGCTGCTGCCGGCCCGGGTGTCAGCACTATGCAGTGGCAACGTTGACCTTCGTCTACTCGGATTCCACGGCGGTGGTGGGCCCGTTGGCCACGGCGCCTGAACCGCACTCCTGGGACCTGTGCGTCGGCCACGCCGGCCGGATCACCGCACCGCGCGGCTGGGAGCTGGTACGGCACTCCGGGCCGCTGCCCGGCAATCCCGATGAAGACGATCTGGTGGCGCTGGCCGACGCTGTGCGCGAGGGCGGCGCCGGCGCGGCAGGCGCGGCGGGGGTACTGGCCAGCGGTTTCAATACTGATGGCGGCGACGGCTACGAGGATGTCGCGGGACCGGGCGGCGATTCCGAGTTCAGCCCGGCGGGGGCGCCGGCCGCGGCGCTTCGCGGTGCCGTGCTCACCGCACCGGACAACCGCTCCGGGCGCCGGCGCGGGCACCTTCGCGTCCTGCCCGACCCGGCCGACTGAGCGCCTCGGCGCTTTTGCCGAATGTCCGCGAGCGGCCCGGCGGGGCTACCGGCACTCCGCGACGCCGGCGGGCCGATAGGCTGACGGCCAAGAGTTCACGTCGTCAGGAGTCGCACATATGTCTTGGCCCGCGGAGGCGGTTCACCGGGTTGTCAAGGCTTACGACGTCCGCGGGCTGGTCGGCAAGGAGATCGACGAAGCGTTCGTCAGCGATGTGGGTGCCGCGTTCGCGGAGCTGATGGGGGCCGAAGGGGCCGGCCGGGTGGTGATCGGGCAGGACATGCGCGATAGTTCCCCCGCGCTGGCAGCCGCTTTCGCAGCCGGTGTCTGCGCGGTGGGGCTGGACGTGGTGCGGATCGGGTTGGCATCCACCGATCAGCTGTACTTCGCCTCCGGGCGGCTGGATTGCCCCGGCGCGATGTTCACCGCCAGCCACAACCCGGCGGCCTACAACGGCATCAAGCTGTGCCGAGCCGGTGCCAAGCCGGTCGGCAAGGACACCGGCCTGACGACGATCAGCGAATCCTTGATCGCCGGAACCGCCGGGAGCGGCCGCCGGCACGCCGCGGCCGGCACAGTCACCGATTGCGACGTCCTGGCCGATTACGGGGCTTTCCTGCGCTCGCTGGTCAGCACCGCCGGCCTGCGTCCGCTGCGGGTGGCCGTGGACGCCGGCAACGGAATGGCCGGTCACACCGCGCCGGCCGTGCTCGGCGCAATCGAGGGGATCACCCTGTTGCCGTTGTATTTCGAACTCGACGGAACGTTCCCCAACCACGAGGCCAATCCGCTGGACCCGGCGAACCTGGTGGACCTGCAGGACTTCGTCCGGGAGACCGGTGCGGACATCGGGCTTGCCTTCGACGGCGACGCCGACCGCTGCTTCGTCGTCGACGAGCATGGCCGGCCGGTCTCGCCGTCGACGGTCACCAGCCTGGTCGCCGCCCGCGAACTCGACCGTGAGCCCGGCGCCACGGTGATCCACAACGCGATCACCTCCCGGGCGGTGCCTGAACTGGTTGCCGAACGCGGCGGCACGCCGCTGCGTTCCCGAGTCGGCCACTCCTACATCAAGGCACTGATGGCCGACACCGGAGCGATCTTCGGGGGTGAGCATTCGGCACACTATTACTTCCGCGATTTCTGGGGCGCGGATTCTGGAATGCTGGCGGCGCTGCACGTGCTCGTCGCCCTGGCGGAGCAGGGTCGGCCGTGCTCGGAGTTGACCGCCGACTACCGGCGCTACGAGTCCTCCGGGGAGATCAACTTCGCCGTGGCCGATGCGCCGGGAACCGTGGACGCCGTGCTGCGCAGGTTCGGCGACCGGATCCGGTCCACGGACGATCTCGACGGTGTCACCGTGGACCTGGGCGGGGGCAGCTGGTTCAACCTGCGCAGCTCCAACACCGAGCCGTTGTTGCGGCTCAACGTGGAGGGGCGCAGCACCGAGGCGGTGAATGCGGTGGTGGCAGACGTCAGTGCCGCGGTGGCCTCGGCGCCGGATGGAACCGGGCCGTGAAGGCCGCGGGGCTGATAGATCTCGAGGACGCCGAGGGCCTGGTTGCCGCGGACCGGGACGGGCTGCTGCGGGCGGCCTCGATGGCCGGCGCGCAGGTTCGCAGCGTCGCGGCTGCGGTGGACGAAGGCGGCCTGGACGCGCTGCGCGACACGGCCAACCGGGCCCGCAGCGTGATCTGGGTGGCCGGCTGCGGTACCGCCGAGACCGCGGGCGCGCTACTGGCGTCGGCTCTGGCGCCGGTGGCCGGGGAACCGATCGTGCAGGCCGGGCAAGCGCCGCCATGGCTGGGTCCGCTCGACGTGCTCGTCGTGGCCGGCGACGATTCCGCCGATCCCGCGCTGGTGGCGGCCGCGGCGACCGGCGTGCGTCGCGGTGCGCGGGTCGTGGTGGTGGCGCCCTACGAGGGTCCGCTGCGCGACTCGACGGCTGCCCGCGCCGCGGTTCTCGCACCCCGGATGCAGGTGCCCGGCGAATTCGGGCTCTGCCGGTATCTGGGGGCCGGACTGGCCGTATTGAACACCGTGGATTCGCGGGTGGCGGTCGACCCGTGGACGCTGGCCGACGAACTGGACGCGGAAGCCCTGCGCAACAGTGCCGCCCGCGACCTGTTCACCAACCCCGCCAAGACGCTGGCCGCCCGGATAGCCGACTGCCGCGTGACGCTGGCCGGCGACAACGCCGCGACGTTGGCACTGGCCCGGCACGGGAGTTCGGTGTTGCTGCGGATCGCCCACCACACTGTTGCCGCGGCCGGTCTCACCGACGCGGTGGCCGCACTGCGGGATGGGGCCGGCGGCGTCACCGATCCCGCGGAGGCCCTCTTCCACGACGAGCAGATCGACGGCCCGCTTCCTGCGCGGCTTCGCGTCCTGGCGCTGACCCTCGGCGCCGAGCGCACCGTGGTGGCGGCTCGGGCTGCCGGGGTGGACGGCGTCGAGTTGGTGCAGGCGGAGGATGTGCCGGTACCCTCTGCTTCCGCGGGGATTCCGGCCGACCCGCGGGCGTTGAGGCCACCGCCCGCCGCGGCGGGCACCGAGTGGCAACTGGCAGTATTGGCCGTACGGCTGGAGATGGCCGCGGTTTATCTGCGGCTGGCACGGGGATAAATACCACGGTGGAGTTGCTACGCGGAGCGTTGCGGACGTACGCGTGGGGATCGCGCACCGCGATCGCCGAATTCACCGGCCGGCCGGTTCCCGCGGCGCACCCGGAGGCCGAGCTCTGGCTGGGTGCCCACCCGGGTGACCCGGCCCGGCTGGTGACTGCGGCCGGCGAAACACCCCTGCTTGCGGCGCTGGCCGAGGATCCGCAGGGCCAGCTCGGATCGGCCTCACGGGCGCGGTTCGGGGATGTGCTGCCGTTCCTGGTCAAGGTGCTGGCCGCCGACGAGCCGCTGTCACTGCAGGCTCATCCCAGCGAGGCGCAGGCTATGCAGGGGTATCTGGCCGAGCAGCGGCTGGGGATTCCGGTGACCTCGCCGATCCGCAACTACCGCGACACCAGACACAAACCCGAGCTGCTCGTTGCGTTGCAGCCGTTCGAGGCGCTGGCCGGTTTTCGTGAGGTGTCGCGGACTCGTGAGCTGCTGCGAGCGCTGGCTGTCTCCGACCTCGATCCGTTCATCGATCTGCTCGGCGACGACTCCGCCGAGCAGTCCGACGCCGATTGCCTGCGAGCGCTGTTCACCACCTGGATCACCGCGCCGCAGCCCGATGTCGACGTGCTGGTGCCGGCGGTTCTCGACGGCGCCATCGAGTATGTGAGCTCCGGCGAGCCCGAGTTCGCCGCCGAGACGAGGACCGTGCTCGAACTCGGGGAGCGCTACCCCGGCGACGCCGGTGTCCTGGCCTCGCTGTTACTCAACCGGGTCAGCCTGGCCCCGGGGGAGGCGATCTTCCTGGCGGCGGGCAACCTGCACACCTATCTGCGCGGGTTGGCGCTGGAGGTGATGGCCAACTCCGACAACGTATTGCGCGGTGGTCTGACCCCCAAGCACGTCGATGTTCCCGAACTGCTGCGGGTACTGGACTTTCAGCCCACTACGGAGGCCCAGCTGCGGCCGCCGGTGCGCCGTGCGGGGGTGGCATCGATCTACGACACTCCCACCGAGGAGTTCTCGGCGGCAATGCTGGTTCTCGACGGTGAACACCTGGGGCGCGAGGTCGATGCGCCGGCGCCGCACCCGGGGGTGGACGGTCCGCAGATCCTGCTGTGCACCGAGGGCGAGCTGGCTGTGCACGGCAAGTCCGGTTCACGCACTCTCCACCGTGGCGCAGCCGCCTGGGTGGGTGCCGATGACGGCCCGGTCCGGCTGTCGGCGCAGCGGCGGGCCACGGTATTCCGGGCGACGGTCGGCCTGTGACGGTCGGCGGAGTGGCCGGCAGGGGCGGCGGGGGCGGCAGGGGCGGCAGGGGTCGCTTGCGCACCAAGTCGGTCGAGCAATCGATCGCCGACACCGACGAGCCGTCGACCCGGCTTCGCAAGGAACTCACCTGGGTGGACCTGGTGGTCTTCGGTGTGTCGGTGGTGATCGGGGCCGGGATCTTCACCGTCACCGCGTCGACGGCCGGGGACATCACCGGGCCGGCCATCGGGATCTCCTTCCTGATCGCCGCGGCCACCTGCGCACTGGCGGCATTGTGTTACGCCGAATTCGCCTCGACCCTGCCGGTGGCCGGTAGCGCCTACACCTTCTCCTATGCCACCTTCGGCGAATTCGTGGCGTGGGTGCTCGGCTGGAATCTGGTGTTGGAGCTGGCCATCGGTGCGGCCGTGGTGGCCAAGGGCTGGTCGAGCTACCTCGGCACGGTGCTGGGGTTCGCCAGCGCCACCGCCGCGGTGGGGCCGGTCAACCTCGACTGGGGAAGTCTGCTGATCGTCACCCTGGTGGCGGTCCTGTGCGCCCTGGGCACCAAATTGTCCTCGCGTTTCTCCGCAGTGGTGACCGCCATCAAGGTGTCGGTGGTGATCCTGGTGGTCATCGTCGGCGCCTTCTATGTCAAGGCCGCCAACTACACACCGTTCGTGCCCGAACCCGAAGCCGACCATCAGGGCCGGGGTGTCGATCAGTCCGTGCTATCCCTGCTGACCGGCGCCGGTGGCAGCCACTACGGCTGGTACGGCGTGCTGGCGGGGGCCTCGATCGTCTTCTTCGCGTTCGTCGGGTTCGACATCGTGGCCACCATGGCCGAGGAGACCAAGAACCCGCAACGCGACCTGCCGCGCGGCATCGTGGCGTCGCTGGCCGTGGTCACCCTGCTCTACCTCGCGGTGTCGATCGTGCTGTCGGGGATGGTGCCCTACACCGAACTGCGCACCCGCCCGGACGGCAGCCAGGCGAACCTGGCGACGGCGTTTCAGGCCAACGAGATCTATTGGGTGAGTGGCATCATCTCCGTCGGAGCGCTGGCCGGACTGACCACCGTGGTGATGGTGCTCATGCTGGGCCAGTGCCGGGTCCTGTTCGCGATGGCACGCGACGGGCTGTTGCCGCGGGGGCTGGCCAAGACCGGTTCGCGTGGCACGCCGGTGCGGATAACCGTGCTGGTCGCGGTGGTCGTCGCCACCACCGCGGGGATTTTCCCGATCACCAAGCTCGAGGAGATGGTCACCGTCGGGACGCTGTTCGCGTTCATCCTGGTCTCCGCCGGGTTCATCGTCCTGCGCAGGACCAGACCGGATCTGCCGCGTGCGTTCCGTACGCCGCTGGTGCCCGCGCTGCCGATCGCGGCGGTGTGCGCGTGCCTGTGGCTGATGGTCAATCTCACCGCCCTGACCTGGATCCGGTTCGGGATCTGGCTGCTGGTCGGAATCGCGATTTATGCGGGATACGGGTACCGCAATTCGGTCCAGGCGAGACGGAACGACAACGCCGGCCCCTAGGCATGACTCCGGACACGATCTCCGAGATTCTGCTTCGTTAGGTCTTGGACCTGTAGGTTTGCTTGGTCGGGTGGCCTGTTTGGGGTACTGGGCGGGTTGGTTCGCGCGGTGGTGGTGAATCGCTCCGGGGCGAGATTCC